>JBLRWK010000065.1:0-3841 GCA_047921295.1 Rhodobacterales bacterium | reverse complement strand
CCTGCCGCATCCCCTGCCGCATCCCTTGTTACCTCAGTTCTCGAAGGATTTTTGCGCCTCGCGCATCGGCGGCACAAGAGGTGCGATCCGCTCACCCATGCCGGCGGCGGTCATGCGCTCCTCCCAGATACTGATCATATCAGGTGATTTCGCCACAAGCGCGTCCATATCCGTTAGGTTGACGATCTTTCCGCCAGCGGCTTCATATGCCTCGACAGCGGCTGACGCCACACTCTCAAGCGCCGCCTGATCCTTGGCCATGGCCTCGGCGGCCACTTCGGTCATCAGGTCGCGCACCTCCTGCGGAAAGCCGTCCCATGTGGTTTTCGAGACGTAGAGCTGGAAGGTTGTGAAGCTGCCTGTGTTGATGTCGGACCAATAGGGCGCTGCTGTCTCGAAGCCGGAGAAAGTTGCCCATTCGATCGGACCAAAATTGCAATCCAGCGTGCCGCGCGTCAGCCCTTCACGTACTTCGGTGGCCTGCACACGGGTTGGTACCATGCCAAAGGTTTCCATCCAGATCGGCACATAGGCGCCGCCAACGGCGCGCACCCGCAGACCGTTCAGATCGGCAGTGCTGTTAACAGGCTGGTTGCATTGCAGGGTGTAGGTTGATGGAACGGTCCATTTCAGCACATGCAGGTTTTGCGCGGCCAGTTCCTCGCGGATCGGATCGGTTGCATACATCTCGCGGGCCAGTTGATCGGCCGTGCCGGGCGTGGCCGATACGCGGTTAAGAAGTCCCGCCGACACTGCAGTCAGCGGCATTTCCTCGGCATGCACAGCCTGCGCGAAAACACCCATGTCCACGGCATTGTTGGACACAAGCGATCTGATTTCCGTCAACCCGCCGATCTGTCCCGCCCAGAACACCTCGATTTGGATCTTTCCGTCCGAGCGGCGTGTCACCTCTTCGGCCCACCATGCGTCCCAATCCGCGGCTGGCCATGTTTGTGGCAAGGGATGTGCCATGCGCAATGACAGGGTCGGATAGTCCTGCGCCGAAACGGATCCCGCGAATCCCGCGACAATTCCGGAGACTGCTCCGGCGACAGCTAATGTTCTAAAAACTTTATTCATTTCAACGTCCTCCCTGATCGTTGTTTGAAGTCATCTCGCGGCCTCCGCCTCATTCCTCCCTGAAGCAGCTACCCATGTCGTAATTTGGTAACGCCAAACAACTGTTTGCTCAATCCCTCATATTTTGGATATTCCGAGGCATCCGTCTTGAAGTAAACGTCTTTCCCTGTCATAAATCAAACGATTGTTTGTTTAGTTCTCCCATTCGCCTCACCGGAAGGATCATCCCATGCGAGACGTTTACATCCTTGGCACCTCCTGCACAGATTTCGGCAAACGCCCTGAGACGGATTTCAAGGAGTTGACCCGCGAGGCCTATATCGATGCGTTGCAAGATGCCGGACTTGAGACAGGTGCGGATATCGCGATGGGCTGGTTCGGAAATTGCGGTATGGGCACATTCGGGCAGCGCAACATCCGGGGGCAGGTCTGTTTCACCCCGCTCGTGCGCGAGGGGCTTTACCCGGAGCGCGTGGGAATGATCAATGTCGAAGGCGGTTGCGCCACAGCGTCGATGGCCTTCCACGGGGCGTGGAAAGACATCCTGTCGGGGGAGGCCGAGCTATCGCTGGCGATCGGCGTGGAGAAAACCTTCTTTCCGGGCGATTCAGGCCGGACGCAGGAAATCTTTGACGGTGGCATCGACCAACTCGATCCCGCAGAATGGCACGCATATTACGCCGAGCGCGGCGCCGAGGCGGGCAAACCCTTTGACGCCAAGGCAGGTGGCGGCACGGTGTTCATGGATACCTATGCGATGCAGGCCGCGTGGCATATGCGTAAATACGGCACCACGCAGCGACAGATTGCGGTTGCCGCCTCAAAGAACCATTATCACGGCTCACTGAACCCGAAGGCACAATACCGTTTCGAGGTTCCGGTGGAGGATGTGCTGGCTGACCGGGCCATTTCCTACCCGTTGACGCGCTCCATGTGCGCGCCCATCGGGGACGGGGCGGCGGCTGCGATCCTGTGTTCGGAGGATTTCCTGCGCGCTCAGCCTGCTGCGGTGCAAAAGCGTGCCGTCAAAGTCCGCTCAAGTGTCCTGACGGGGGGCAAATACCGCGCACCGGACGAGCCAAGCCTGTCGCGCATCGCCGCGCAGAAAGCCTATGCCGCATCCGGTCTGACCGCCGCTGACATCGACCTTGCCGAAGTGCATGACGCCACCTCTTTTTGCGAAATATATCAGGCCGAGATGCTCGGCTTCTGCGAGGAGGGTAAGGGCGGTGCCTTGATTGAATCAGGAGCCACCACACTGGGTGGCCGCTTGCCGATTAACCTTTCTGGCGGTCTGGTTTCCAAAGGCCATCCGGTCGGCGCGACGGGGCTGTCAATGATCCATGAACTGACATTGCAACTACGCCAAGAGGCAGGGGCGCGACAGATAAGCCGTGCCCGCATTGCGCTGGCCGAAAACGGTGGCGGTGTCATCGGCTTTGACGAGGCGGCCTGCTCCGTGATTATTCTCGAGGCTCCCGCTGGCGGGTAAGCTCATGCTTCTATCTGCTGGAATTAACTTTTCCGGGGCAAAGTGCTTGGAATTGACATGTCAAAGCTCCTACGCCGTCTGTAAACATTCGCTAACACTTTTTGAATTTTAAGCTTAACCTTCAATATTGCAGCGATTCATCCTGCATTCCGGGCTATCGAATATCTCGCTGGATGTCCTGCACGGGAACAACTGGCTGCAATAGAGCATTCGTGGGGCGCTTTGCCGCGCGGTTAGCGCGCGGCTTGTGCGGAGCGTAATCTCAGCCTTCATCGCGTCGGTCCAAAGGGCTTGTGGACATGTCGCGTATTTGCGCCGCTCCGGGTGCTCGTTTACAAGCCACTTTCCGATCAAAAGCGACCGGGCTTTTCCAGCCCAGTGCTGAGTGGCGTCGTCGCGGATTATAGAAGCCGTTGATGTATTCGAAGATTGCCATTTCGGCCTGACGCTGGGTTACCCATGGCCTGCGCCAGATCAGCTCGGCCTTGATGGTTTTGAAGGACGTCTCGAATGCCGCATTGTCATAGCAGTTGCCTTTGCCGCTCATCGACACCGACTTCCCTCAGCTCTTCGGTCAGCCTTGAAGGGGCGTTCACTGCGCGTCTGAGCAAACCAGCGCTTGTAAGTCGCGGGCTTTGCCACATCCATGAGCCCGTCGATATCATGCCCAAAATCGGCCCCGATGCGCAGTAGCTCGGCTTTCTCTCCGGCAGACAGGATTATCCACTGCTTCGGGTTGCGTATCCACAGCTGACCCTGCGTCCAGACGCCGATTGCAAGAGATATGAAGCGCTCTGTGCGGCAAGGAGGGTCGCAGCATGAAATCCCTCATCGACCAACTCGCCGCCCTCAGGCTTCACGGGATGGCAGCTTGCGCGCAGGATATGCTGGCCGCGCGCACGCCACCAAGCCTGACACCTGCACTGAAGACCTTGATCAAAGCCGAGACCGAAGAGCGGCGGCTGCGGTCCATCCAGTATCAGATGCGCATCGCTTTCGCCATCAGCCTCGAACCGTGTATGGATGGCTCCCGCAGGGCAAGGGCTTTTCGGTTGATGCTGGTATGATTTCGGTTGCGGCTATGTATGCGGCGTCTGGATTGCAGCACGTTGACTGCGCGCCCTGATGAACCGAAGGTCCGCGCAGCGAAAGTCCGCGCTCGCCTTGGTCCCAATCAATGGCACGCGCTTTAAAGCGCTCCGGTTCGAACAGGGTGTCCTTGGCGATATGTCCGTCATTTGCCATCATCTCACGATGCACTTGCCTTCT
>JBLRWK010000064.1:0-20711 GCA_047921295.1 Rhodobacterales bacterium | reverse complement strand
GCAAGTGGTTTGCCGCTGCCAAGACCGCGAAGTATTTCGACATCGCGCTCGATTGTGCTGCGCAACCGAGTGCAGTGCCTCCGACACTCATTCGCGCAGCTAGGGATTTCGTCATCAAGGAGCCAGCTTTTGCCGCGCAGGTCGGCTTGCATGCCATCGGCCATCTTCTGGCTGGACGCGGCTATGATCCAGGCCCCTCCGATATCGACGACGCCGTCACCCATGTCATGGATGAGCATATCCCCAACCCGGAACCACTGATGGCGATGGTCATTGCGCGGTGCCACAGCATGAAATCGCAGCCCGTAGCTCACCCCAAACTCCACATCCTCCTCTTCCAACTCCGCGTCGGGATCAGCAAGCAGATCGAGATAGAGCGTTTTCTCCGACCAGGCATCCGGGCTGGCGCGGCGCTTGTGCTTGGCCTTTTCGGCGAAGCTGCCGCGCAGCGCGATCAACAGTGATGTGATCCGCTGCTGGCCATCCAGCACCAGCGTCACGTCCCGGCCATTTACCGAGGCGACGGGATTCTGCATTCCCGGCTTCCAGTGTTCAATGAAATTGTAGATCTTCAACTCTCGCTTCAGCTCCTCATCGACGGACCAGAACATCAGCGAGCTGATCGGATAGCCCTTCAGGAGCGAGTCGATCAGGGTGATCACCTGATCCCCGTTCCAGACATAGGGTCGCTGGATGGCGGGCAGAAAATACCTGCTGTTCACATCTGCAAGAAGATCTCCGATCGTGATGGTCGCGTAGCTCATTGGGCACCTGGAGTGATGGCCGACAGATCCCGTCGAATGGAGCATGTCCAGACGGGTTGGCGGCGATGAAGAGAGTGTGGCGGGTCATGCGCAAAGACAGTCATGCGAGGCTGTGCTCGCGCGCCATGGGTCGTCGTGAAGTCGGCATCTGCTCTTAAATTTCCGGATGGCGCTGATGGTCTTTGCGGCAACTAGAACAACTGTTCGTGGCGCGTTGTCAAGCCATGCGGAATGGCTATCCGCATGGACCGCCAGAACGACTCCCTGATCGCCGCCTTCGCGGTCGCACTCTCCGAGGAACGCCAGAAGGCCGGGCTTACGCAGGAGGAGCTGGCCGACCGCGCGGATGTCTCGGCGCGCTTCATATCGTTCCTGGAAACAGGTCGTCGGCAACCATCGCTCTCTACCTTGCACGCGCTCAGCCTGGGCCTCCGCATCAGCATGCAAGATTTAGTGGCCACCGTGGAGCGCGTGCACGCGACGGAAGACAACGTCTCAGATAACTGATCCGCATGGCTGCACGACACGATGGTCGCCGCCAGAATCCATCCCCATCACATTTGATGGAAAATTCTAGGACTTCGCCGGATCCCGTGCGTCTTGGCTGGTGTCTATGCCCGGAAGTCGAGCCATTCCTGATTCCGCATAATGCTCGGACCGAACC
This sequence comes from Rhodobacterales bacterium, assembly GCA_047921295.1. Classification (GTDB taxonomy): domain Bacteria; phylum Pseudomonadota; class Alphaproteobacteria; order Rhodobacterales; family Rhodobacteraceae; genus Seohaeicola. The sequence goes on along the minus strand of JBLRWK010000064.1, from coordinate 19,283 downwards.
GCCTTCTGAAGATACCAACGGTTAGTCATTCAACCGATCGCCCGGGCAGCCATGACCCCGCCCCAGGCGGAGACCGCAGTCAGCGTCGCGCCCCAGACCATGTCGACGGCAACCATTGAGACATGCCATTCACGCATCACCGTCCAACTGGTCAGCTCGTAGGTGCCGTAGGAGATAACGCCCAGGATAGCACCGTTGATCAACGCCATACTGGGCGCGCCATCTCGCAGCGCTGGCCATCCCGCAAACCAGACCACGCCAGCCATGTAGATGACATAGAACAGCACGGCCGGCAGGGGACGTATCCCGTCACGGAGCGTATCGCCCAGGTGTTGCGCGAAGATCGGCTTGATGACGTTCGAGAGCATGACGGCGTCGGCGATCAGGAAGATCAACCCCGTGACGACGACGAGGACGATAAGGGCCATTCGTTTCTCCTTTGCCGCGTTGCACATAGCCCGGCGCGGTGGTCCGTCTACCGGCAGGGATGACCACTGCAACCGTCGGCCGGTCGAGATATCCGGTAGCAACGACATAGAGGTGATCGCGGAAATTGGACCAGTCGTTAAGGTGGATCGTATGAAAAGAGAGACGATCCGAAATGGCAAAGAGCAAGACACATACGCCTGAGTTCAAGGCGTGTCTTGGGTACATTTGAAGACATCAAGTTTAGTCAGCGCCGAATTGCGCCGACCAAAGCTTCGAGAAACTCTTGTGTGTTTGCGGGGTTGAGCCATCTCATCACGGCGACAATATCCTGTTCCGGGCTGATCCAGAGACAGTTTCCTCCCGCTCCAAGGGCGCTGAACGCCGTCGATGGCAGCTTGGGGTTGGCGTCACGGCCGCGATTCAGCCACCAGAGGTAGCCGTATTTGTCGAGTGTCGGCGTCGGCTCCAGCGATTGCTTCATCCAGTCTTCCGGCAAAATCTGCTCACCCTCCCAAGCGCCGTTCTGGCTGATGAATGCGCCAAACCTTGCATGATCGTCGGCGCTGATGAACAGCCCGCCACCCCAATGACCGCCACCTGTGACCGACTGCATGCGCTGCCCGTCAATCTCGATCCAGGAGGTGGAATAACCTTCCCAACGCCATTGATCAGACGCGCCGATGCGGTCCATGATCCGCTCGCGCAACACCTCTGGCAATGGCCGCCGAAACCGGCTCAGCAAAGCGTAGGCAAGCGCGTTCACGCGGACATCATTATATTCATAATATCTGCCGGGAGGACCGACATCGCGCAGTTGCCCTTTGCGGCTATTGTCGGCACCCACGCCTATCTGACGGTAGTGGTCGACCTGATCATCCTTGCCGAAAATTTCGCCGCGCCACTCGCTGTTCATCTGAAGCATGTGACGCCAGGTGATCCTGGAATTGTGAGGGCTTGCGAAATAGGGGCCGTCCACCGTGTTGTTGATTGGGGCGTCCAGGTCTGAAATCAGCCCATCCTTCACGGCAAGGCCGGCAAGCACCGAAAGATAACTCTTCGCGATCGAGAACGTCATGTCCGCCCGCCCCGTGTCACCCCACGCGGCAACCCGTTCCCCGCCGTGCAGGATGACCCCCGCGGGCCCGCCACGTTCGGCAACAGGGCCAATGATCTCGGTCCAGGGGCCGCTTTCATTCCACTCGACATTGCCGACATAGGAGCCGTCAGGATAATGCATGCTGCGCGGCCAAGCTGTCTCATGCGCCAATGCAAAATCGACGACAGTCTGGAGTTGTGGGGTTGCCGCGTAAGAGGTCATGACGTCTGGCTTTCTTCTTTTTGTGGACCCCGCTCCAAGCAATCCTGTCTCTGACCGAGAGTCGGCGGGTCTTATTCTAGATGTGGTGAGGATCACTGAAGCGGTCCTTGATGGGCGTTCAGTGGCGGCCTTGTTGGGTAAGGCCACAGCGCGAACTCTTCATAGATGCGACTGTTTGTAAACATCAATTCATGTTTCGCGTCCGTTCTGTCCTGACGCACCGAGAAACGAGATGTCATGAAACAAGGTGGCTTTGGAGCAACATTTGGAGTCCCAGATCTTGGACTGAAATCTTCCTAGCTTTCGTCGCTGACCCGTTGAGCAGAGAGGGTGATAAGCTCAGCCAACCTGTTGACCGATTGGGTTCGTGTTCGCCAACGGGGGAAGAACAGGACGTAATCCAAAGTCAGCTTTGGCGAGAAGGGGCGAATGACCATGTCAGGCCGCATGCTTGACCTGGCAACAAACCCGTCTGCGATCGACACTCCAAGTCCACGTGCCGCGAGTTCACACGCGATAACTCCGTTCGGTGTTTCAAGTCGGATATTCGGACTCGCACCTTTTTTGCGAAAGAGCGCATCAATACGCTGACGCATCACGGTACGTGGACTGTTGATCACCAAAGGTTCGTCGATCAGGTCTTCCAGCGTTATTTCGGCATGCGTAGCGAGTGGATTGTCCTTGTTCATCACTGCGACAGCATTCACCGAAGTCATCGGTTCGATATCGATTGAACTATCATCCAGGGGCAAAACAGATATGCCTATGTCAAATTGCTCACGCCCTAGCCAGATGTCGATGTCGATACGGGTGCGACTGTCAATGGTTGCAGTGAACTGTGGGGTCTCTTCCGTAAGCGTTGCGATTGCCTCGGCGACCAGAACATTGGTTACATGCGGCGCCGTTAGAATACGTACATGGCTGCGCTGGTGATTCTTGATCCGACGGGCCTCATTCTCAACTTCATCCAATGATGATAGCGCACGCTCAACCTGGGAGTAGAGTTTGCGCGCCTCACGAGTCGGGTTGAGCCGACGTCCTTTGCGTACGAACAGCGAAAAGCCGACCTCATCCTCCAAGGAAGCAAGTAGCCGGCTCACCTGTGGCTGGGTCCGGTGAAGTCGTTCAGCGGCGTCGTTTACAGAACCTCCCTCCATGAAGGCTCGGAACGCAAGAAGGCTCTTGTGGTTCATCGTGGACATCTCCGTAAAACATGCGTTTTACGCATGTTTATCTGCAAAAACCGAATTTGACACATATGATAGAGCTGCTGCACCTTGGCGCAAAGCTTAAATGTCGGCGTTGATCCGGCGAGAACACAAGGTACTGAATGTCAGATAGCGATCACAAGGGCGCAGCTTGGGCGGTAAGTCCGTCGCAATATTTGACCGGCAGGCCGGCAACTTTCACGCTGCCTGAGCGGCCGGTGTCGCAATATGTCGAGATGCGCGATGGTTGCAGGCTCGCCGTCGACATCTATGTCCCCGACGGTGGTCGGATCCCCGAACAGGGTGTTCCCACAATACTTATTCTGACGCCTTATTACAGGCGGTTTGCGCTGCGTGAAGGATACGATTCAGCTACCGAGCCCAGCCCCAACATTGCACTCTACCGGGATTTCTTCGTGTCTCGCGGGTATGCGCTTGTAGTCGTCGATGTGCGTGGCACAGGGGCCAGTTTCGGAACACGCGATAGCTTTCGTTCGCCGACGGAGCGCGACGATTTCCACGAGATCGCGGATTGGATTATCACGCAGGATTGGTCGGATGGCACAATCGGATCGACGGGCATCTCCTATCTGGGCGCGGCGGCTTGCTTCCTTGCCAGCACTGGCCACCCGGCGGTCAAGGCGATCGCGCCTCTATTCGCGGTGTGGAACACCTATGCAGATCACTTCTATCCGGGCGGGGTTCTGCTGAACCAACTGGCCTCCACCTATGACGATATCATGGTCGGGCTGGATCACGACCGCCGCGATGTCCTGGCGAAGTTTTCCTACTTCAACAATCCGGACTATGCCGGGCCACAACCCGTGGATGATGATCCGGACGGCACCCTGAAACGCGCGGCAATCCAAGAGCATCTTGGCAACTTTCACATGCCGGATTTCATCACCGAGTTCCGCTTTACCGATGATCGCCTGCCCTATGACCCGAGCTTCGGGAGCCATTCGTTTAGCCCCTATCACTATGCGGCCGATATTCGGCCCGACGTGGCCATCCTGTCTGTTTCCGGCTGGATGGACGGTGCTGGCTTTGCCAACGGCTCGATCGCCCGGTTCTTGTCTTTGCCGAACCCAAACCAGCATGTCCTGCTTGGCCCCTGGGATCATGGCGCGCGAAGCAATGCATCGCCTTGGCGCGACTCTGTGAGCAGCGAGTTTCCCTTGATGGGAGCCGTCCTGCGGTTCTTTGACCATTACCTTATGCAGTTGGACACCAAGCTGCAGGACGAAGCGCCGATCCACTATTTCAGCATGCATGCCGAGACGTGGAAAGCAGCGCAACAATGGCCGCCAATTTCCGAGACACGGCGTTTTTATACTGATGGAAATGGCCAGCTGTCCGCAGCGCCTGGGGGGGCGGATCAGGATAGCTTTCGCGCCGATTTCACGCGCGGAACCGGAACGGCGACGCGGCACGAGCGACTGTCGGCTTTGCCCATCACCGATTATTATACCGACTGGACGGAGCGAGAGCACGGCATGCTGTCATGGACCACGCACCCGCTTGGCACCGATGCCGACATCGCTGGCCATCCGATCGTGAACCTGAACATCTCCGCCAGCGAGGCGGATGCGGTTTTGCACGTCTATCTGTCCGAGTTGGAGGCAGACGGAACCTTGCGGTATGTGACCGAGGGCGTTCTGCGTGCGTTGCATCGCAAACTCATTCCTGCGCCTGCGGATCAGAACTGGTCATGGCCGTATCGAGATTACAGCAGGAAGAACAGCGCCCCGCTTGTCCCCGGCGAGACTGCCGAACTACGCTTTGCGCTTTTGCCGACCGCGTGGCGCTTTGCCAAGGGTAGTTGCATCCGCGTGTCTGTGGCTGCCGCGGATCGCGACCACTACGTGCAACTGCCATATGGTCGTCCACCGGAGATTGCGATCCAGCGCGGGGGTGACGCCGATGCACATGCATCGTGGATCGAACTGCCTTGGCAGACCATCAACTGACGAAGAACCACCAACAAGGAGGATGATAACGAATGTTACTCTCAAGAACGATACTGGCGAGCGGGATCCTTGCGGTCGCAACCGCGTCTGCCCATGCCGGCAAGGAAAACGACACCTTTGTCTGGTCAACCTCAACCGAAATGGACACCGCCGACATCTACTACGGCAATCAGCGTGAGGCGCTGATCAACGCCTATGCGATGTGTGACGGGCTTTTGCATCGGGATCCCATCACGAACGAGTTCCAGCCTCTTTTGGCCACAAGCTGGGAGTGGACGAACGACACCACGCTGGAGTTGGAATTGCGTGAGGGCGTCACGTTCCACGACGGCACCGAGTTTGATGCCGAGGACGTGGCCTATACGTTAAATCACGTGGCGGACCCGGACAGCGATATGAAAATTCGGGTGCTTGTGGACTGGATCGACAGCGTCGAGGCGGTCAACCCGCATAAGGTGCGCATCAATGCCAAGCGCCCGACGCCGGCTGCGCTGCAATATCTGACAGGGACGTCGCCGATGTATCCGTCCGGTCACTATGAGGACGCACCCGTCGTGCCTGGATCTGACGGTGCGGAACGGCGAGACTGGGGCGCGGTGCAACCGGTCTGCACAGGCCCCTACAAGCTGGCGGATTACGTTGCGGGCGAGTCGTTGACGCTTGAAGCGAACCCCGACTATTTCGAAGATAGCCCGAAAGGAAAACCCTCGATCGGCACGCTTGTCTATCGCACAATCAAGGATCCGGAGACGCAGATCGCCGAAGTCGTGACCGGTGGCGTGGACTGGATCTGGGGCGTGCCGCCAGAGAATGCCGAGATGCTCGCAACGATGGGCAATCTGACAGTTGTGTCCGCGCCCACGATGCGGATGTCGTTCCTGTCACTGGATGCCGCAGGCCGGACCGGGGATACCCCGATGACCGACATCAAGGTGCGTCAGGCGATTGCCCACGCCATCAACCGCGAAGCCATCACCGAAAACCTCGTCGGAGACGGTGCCGAGGTCCAGAAATCGATGTGCGCACCGGTTCAGTTCGGCTGTGAAACCGATGTGAAGCAATACCCTTATGACCCGGAAAAGGCCAAGGCGCTTTTGGCAGAAGCGGGATACCCGGACGGCTTCAGCGTGCCGTTTCACGCCTACCGTGATCGCGTCTACACCGAGGCTGTTCTGAATGATCTCCGCCAGGTTGGCATCAATACTGATCTGCAATTCCTGCAGTGGCGTGCCCTGCGTCCGAAGATCGTTGATGACGAGGTGCAGATCGGCCACCTGACCTTTGGCTCGAACGGCATTCTCGATGTGTCTGCCTCGACGAGCTACTACTTCACCGGAAGCTCGGATGACTACGCCCGTGATGAAGAGGTGATCGCATGGCTTGAAGAAGCTGATCGGACCACAGATCAGGAAGAGCGCAAGGAACTGTACTCGAAGGCGCTGAACAAGATCGCGGATCAGGCCTACTACATTCCGCTTTTCATCTATGGCCGGACCTATGCCTTCAACAAGGACCTGGATTATCCGGTAACGCCTGATGAAATGGCGCATTTCTACATGGCCAAGTGGAAGTAAGCCTTCCCGATCCAGCAAAAGACCGTGTGGAGGGCGGCTTGCCCTCCACATGTTCGGTCAGGAGACGACATGATCGTATATCTATCAAAGCGGCTATTCATGACGGTCCTTGTGATTGCCGTGACCTCGGTGATCGCTTTTCTGCTTGTGCACTTGTCGGGTGACCCGGCGGCGGCGATGGCTGGCGAAGGCGCGAGCGACGCCGATATCGAGGCCGTGCGCGCAACTTATGGCTTCGACCGTCCGCTCTACGTTCAATACCTGGAATGGGCAGGCCGCGTTCTGACAGGTGATCTTGGGCGTTCGACTTATCTGCGTGCTGATGTCACCGAGGTTCTCGCGCGGCATATGCCGGTCACCGCAACGCTGGGTGCATGTGCTCTGGGCTTTGCGCTTGCGTTGTCGATCCCGCTTGGTGTTTTCGCCGCACTCCGACCGAATACCATGATTGACCGGTTCGCACTTTGGCTGGCCGTCGCAGGACAGGCTCTGCCATCGTTTCTGTTCGCCTTGGGCCTCATGTATCTCTTCGGTGTCTATCTACGTTGGTTGCCGATCTCCGGCAGCGACACGTGGCTGCATTATCTCATGCCGTCGATTGCCTTGGGCTACTATGCGACCCCGGCGATCATGCGCCTGACACGCTCGGGCATGCTTGACGTCCTGCAATCCGATCATGTGCGCACCGCGCGCGCTTATGGGCTCGCGCCTTGGCGCGTGGTTGTGCGTCACGGTCTTCGCCATGCAATCATTCCCGTCGTCTCTCTCGCAGCCGTGCAGCTTGGATTCATGCTGGGGGGATCGATCGTGATCGAAACGATCTTCTCACTCAAAGGGATCGGCCATTTGGCTTGGGAGTCGATCCAGCGCGCCGATATCGAGGTGATACAGGCGATCCTGCTGGTCATCGCGGCGGCTTATGCCGTGCTCACGCTTCTTGCCGACCTACTGAACGCGGCCCTTGATCCGCGCATACGGATTTCATGACTGATATGACAAACCCCGCTCAAGATACGGTGCCTGTTTCACTATCCCCTGGTCGCGTGGCGTTCCGGCGCGCATTACGCCATGGTGGCTTCTGGATTGGCGGCACGATCATTCTGCTGATCATTCTGATGGCTGTCTTCGCGCCGCTGATTACGCCTTATGACCCCTCCGTTCAGGGCTTGGCACAGCGGTACGTGCCACCCTTCTGGGCGGAAGGCGGAAGCTGGCAACACCCGCTTGGCACCGACAACCTCGGACGCGATTACATGTCACGTCTGCTGTATGGAGCGCGCATCTCGCTTGGTATAGGTATCCTGACAGTGCTGATCTCGGGGACTATCGGCACTGCGATGGGGATCACCGCCGGATACTGGGGTGGTTGGCCGGATATGATCATCAATTTCTTCATCACCGTGCGGCTGACCTTGCCAGTGGTGCTGGTTGCTCTTGTGGTGGTCGCGCTGATCGGCAGTTCGCTCTGGCTTCTGATCCTGGTGATTGGGCTGTTGTTATGGGACCGCTTTGCTATCGTTGTGCGCAGTGCCACGCAGCAGCTTGCGCAACGTGAATACATCACCTCAGCCCGTGCCATCGGCAGTTCGACCCCACGCATTCTGTTTCGCGAGATTCTGCCGAACATCACCGGGCCGCTGGTCGTCGTCGCCTCAATCGAGATTGCCCACGCCATCCTGCTCGAGGCAGCATTGTCTTTCCTCGGCCTGGGTGTTCAGCCGCCTGATGTGTCGTGGGGCCTGATGGTCGCAGAGGCAAAGGCGCAGCTCCTGTTCCGGCCCTGGATGATTGCCATTCCTGGCGTCGCACTGGTGCTGCTGGTCTTTGCAATCAACCTCGTGGGCGATGCGCTGCGTGATGTGACAACCCCCGAAGGAAAAGCCTGATATGACCAAAGACACCTCAATTCTCCGTGTCGCTGGCCTGAATGTCGAAATACCCGTTCCCGGCGCAACCTTGCGTCCGGTGCGTGATGTCAGCCTTAATGTCGGTCGCGGTGAAACCTTGGCGGTGGTCGGGGAATCCGGCTGCGGGAAAAGCCTGACTGCGCTTGCCATCATGGGGCTCTTGCCGCGTCAGGCAAAGGTGCAGTCCACCTCATTGGATCTGAATGGTGAATCTCTCGACGCAGCCAGTGCCAAGCGCTGGCGTGAGTTGCGCGGTGACAGGATTGCGATGATCTTTCAGGATCCCATGACGGCTCTTGATCCGTGCTATCGGATCGGGGATCAGATGTGCGAGATACTGTTGCAGCACCGCAAGATGTCGCGGTCCGATGCGCTCGCTCGGTCACGCGACCTGCTCGGCAAGGTGGGCATTCCTGCACCCACAGAAAGATTGAAGCAGTATCCCCACCAGCTTTCAGGCGGTTTGCGTCAACGTGTGATGATTGCAATGGCGCTGCTTTGTGAGCCGGAATTGATCATTGCGGATGAACCGACAACCGCCCTCGATGTGACCATTCAGGCGCAAATACTGCGGCTCTTGCGGGATATCCAGCGGGAGACCAAGATCGGTCTCTTGTTGATCACGCATGATCTGGGCGTTGTTGCCGGGATGGCCGACCGGATTGTCGTCATGTACGGCGGCGAGGTGGTCGAGGTCGGCACTTGCGATCAGGTGCTGGCGAAACCGCTGCATCCTTATACCGAAGGGCTCGTGCGATCCATTCCGGTTCCTGGTGAGACCCAGCAGGGAGAGACCCTCGGCTATATTCCCGGCGTAGTTCCCAGACAGGTCGGCGAACTCAAGACATGCGGTTTCGTCGACCGATGTCCCTACGCGGCTGATGCGTGTCGCGCCGGACCGATCAGCCTCCGGGATGCTGGGGACGGACGGGTCATGCGATGCGTCATGCCAGCAGACGGCAGCGGGCGTGACCCGGCGGTCTGGTTGCTACCTGACGAAGAAAACACCGAAAGCCCAATCAGTTACGGGAGCGTTTGATGGCCGAAGTTCTGTCAATGCGGGGCGTGACCCGCGACTATAGCGTCGGCGGAAGCTTTGCGCGCAAGCAAACCCTGCGTGCCTTGCGCGGAATTGATCTGGGTCTTGAGCGTGGGCGCACCCTGGGGCTTGTCGGTGAGTCAGGGTGTGGCAAAAGCACACTCGCGCGTATTCTTCTGGGGGTTGAGAACCCATCTTCAGGCGAGGTTCTGGTTGGGGGCCGGTCCATTGATTCCTATGACCGGATCGCGCGTGCCCGTTTGATCCAACCCGTGTTCCAAGACCCCTATTCCTCGCTTAACCCTCGGATGACCGTCGAGGCGATTATCGCCGCGCCGATGCGTGTGCGCGGCGAGGGGGGACGGGCGCTGCAGTCCCGGGTCCGGGAGCTTGCAGGCGAAGTTGGCCTGCCTCGCCATCTGGTTGAGGCCTATCCAAGCCAGCTGTCTGGCGGCCAACGTCAGCGCGTTGCTATCGCTCGCGCCCTGATTGGTGAGCCGGAGATCCTGATTTGCGATGAGCCGACATCGGCACTCGATGTGTCGGTCCAGTCCCAGATCCTGAACTTGTTGCACAACCTCAAGCGTCAGCTGAATCTGACGATGATCCTGATCAGCCACAACCTTGCGGTGGTCCACCATCTCGCGGATGAGGTCGCGGTGATGTATCTGGGCCAGATTGTCGAACGTGGTCCAAGTCGCGAAATCTTTGAACGGGCCCGTCATCCCTATTCCGAGGCCCTCTTGAAAGCTGTTTTGCCCCCACGCGCAGGGGCGCGCCTGCCGGAGATGGGGCTGGAGGCAGAATTTCCCAGCCCCATCAATCCACCGAGCGGCTGCACCTTTCACCCTCGCTGTCCCAAGGCCGAGGCACTGTGTGCAAGGCAGATGCCGGACAAAAGTGGCACTGCGCACATCTATCGCTGTCATTTTCCCAATAACTGAAAGAAATAGAATGTCTGCGACATTGATCGACTATCGCGTGACCGACCACCGTCCCTTTGCCAAGGGCATGAGTTTTGGTGAAGCCGGTTCGTATGAGCGCCTAAAAGGACGCGCGACCTTTCATGTCGACTCCTCTGCCCCAGGGGTCCGAGATGTAACCGACATCGAATGGGCACCCCGCGACGAAACCGGCAAGGTCAGGTTCGAGGCGGATTTTTGCATCTTGCGCCCGGTTGACCCAGAGCGGGGCAACGGCAAGCTTTTTTATGATTATGGCAATCGTGGCGACAAACGTGCGTTGCAGTTCTTCAACGCAGCAATGCCAAGCAATGATCCGCTGGATGAACACCACGCCGGTGACGGCTTCCTGATGCGTCGTGGGTATACAGTGGTCTGGTTGGGATGGCAGGGTGATCTGCTTCCAGGGGACGGGCGCCTTGTGCTGGATGTTCCTGTCGCGACACGGCACGGGCAGCCAATCACCGGAACGACCTGCGTTGAGTTCATAGCGCCAGAGGCGGGTTGCCACGATATGCCGTTAAGTTCCTTGGCCTCGACCCGGAGCTATCCCGCCACATCCCTCGACACATCCCGAACGAGATTGACCCGACGGCCTTATGCTCATGCATCCAGACAGGAAATCGCCGCTGACGCCTGGGCGTTCGCGCGGCTGGAACGCGGCGGCGCCGTCGACAACAGGAAAACTGATACGGCGGTCGTTCCTTCGCATAGTAACCTGTACCTTAGGGACGGCTTTGAGCCCGGCTGGATCTATGAGCTTATCTATGAGGCTAAGGATCCGCTTGTTCTCGGGCTTGGGCATATCGCTGTTCGTGATTTCATCAGCTTCTTGAAAAACGGTGCTGCGACGTTCGAGGGTCAACCGGCACTGGCAACTGTCCCATTCAACAAGGCCTATGCGTGGGGGCGTTCTCAATCCGGGCGCTGTATCCGGGATTTCATCTACCAGGGCTTCAATTCCGACGGGCAAGGGAGGCGGGTCTTCGATGGCGTGCTGCCGCATGTGGCGGGAGCAGGAAAGATGTGGATGAATCACCGGTTTGCAAACATCACGCTCCTACCCGGCCAAGAGCATGAGAACCATTTCTCACCGGTCGATCGCTTCCCGTTTTCCTACGCTCAGAGCAGGGATCACCTGACCGGTGCCGAGGATGCCATTCTAAAACGGCCGGATACGGATCCCTTGGTGATCCACACCGATACCTCCTGCGAATACTGGCACCGCCGAGCTTCTCTGGTTCATACCGATACGACTGGTGCCGATCTGGAACAGCCCGAAGGCGTGCGGATCTATTTCTGGGCCAGTTCGCAGCACTTCGCCGATCCCAAGCTGGGTGTGCCCCCGACGGGGATTGCGCAAACACCGTGCAACGTCGTGGCCACGCATTACTTTTTCCGCACGGTTCTTGATCAGTTGGACAACTGGGCGAGTGAGGATATTCCGCCGCCGCCAAGCTGTTACCCTAGACGGGCAGACGGAACCCTTGTTGGCACGCAAGAGTGGCGCGAAACCTTTCCCAATATCCCCGGCATTGCCTTACCTCTTGGCCCCAGCGGTTTGGAGCATCTCGACTTTGGCGCTGCGTTCGAGGAGAGCGGCGTGGTTTCCGCACCGCCGCTCAGGCTTTCGGATGGTCAATACGCAGTTCTGGTGCCTGCGGTCGATGAGGACGGAAACGATCTTGGCGGTTTGCGTGCTCCGATGGCGGCCGCTCCGCTCGGCACTTACACGGGGTGGAGCCTGCGGCGCCGCGATGCGGGACATGGCGCGATGGTCGGCATCACGGGCAGTTATATCCCGTTCCCCGATATCGAAGAGGAGCGCCAGCAAATCGGCGACCCCCGCGCCTCTATCATGTCACGGTTTGAGGACTCGAAGGCCTATAGCGAGGCTATCGGCCGCGCGGCGGAAGACTTGGTGGCCCGCGGGCATATGCTGGAAAGTGACATTCAGAACTGCGTGGCCCTATCGCGCGATTGGGGCCGCCCCCGTCATCTGACGCGCCTGCCGGTCACTATAGACACATACCACCCCGATGACGGAGACACCCGGCCATGACACGTGATGGAATGATCGTTTGCCCGCAACCCGAAGCCGCGGAAGCTGGGGCGGATATTCTGCGTATGGGTGGCAATGCCGTCGACGCGGCAATCGCGTGCGCGTTTGCGCAAGGTGTCGTTGATCCGTTGATGTGCGGTATCGCAGGATTTGGAAGCATGGCTCTTTTCACGCCTCAGACAGGAAAGACCGACTATCTGGATTTCCACGCCAAGGCACCAAAGGCGGCCACACCTGATATGTGGGCCAACCTGATAGAAGGTGAGACGCGGGATGGGTTCGGCTTTGTCCTGAAGGGACGGGTGAATGATCTGGGCTATCAGTCCATCAGCGCGCCGCCAGCCTTGCGTGCCTATGCCGAGGCGCATCGCCGTCATGGTTCGCTGCCTTGGGAAACGCTCATCGAGCCTGCGATCCGTTGGGCGGAGGATGGCTATTTCGTCCGACCTGCGATGCAGACATTTTTCGCGGAAGGGTCTGCCATGGGGCGTGCGGCCACGGCGGAACGGCTGGCATTCACCGCAGCAGGCCGCGCGCTTTACTGTCAGGAGGATGGGCGCCCCAAACCGACCGGAGCACCAATTCACAATCCCGACTATGCCCAGACCCTGCGTGTAGTCGCTAAAGAGGGTGCTGAAGCCTTCTATTCAGGGCAGATTGCGGAACGTATTCTTGCCGACATGGCGGAAAATGGGGGGTTGCTTGCCGCGGCGGATCTGGACGGCTGCACCGCCGACTGGAGCGCGCCGCTCGAGGGAAGCTATCGGGGGCGGCGCATTGTCACCAACCCTCCTCCGGGCGGTGGTGTGATGTTGCTCGAGATGCTCAATATCCTGGAGAACTTCGAGCTTTCGGAATACGAGCATAACAGCACGGCATACATCGCGCTCGTGTCCGAGGCCATGAAGCGCGCCACGATCGACAAGGATCAGTTTGTCGGCGACCCTCGCTTTGTGGATATCCCTTTGGCACAACTCATCAGCAAGGACTATGCGGCGAATCTGGCGAGTGAGATCCGCCGGGGCGAACGGGCGACAGTCCAGAGGTTGCAGGCCACAGACGTTGTTCCGCGAGATACCACGCATATTTCCGTCGTGGATGCTCATGGAAATTGCGTTGCCATGACCCACTCACTCGGCATGCCCTCCGGAGTGATAACGCCGGGACTTGGCTTCATGTATAACGGATGCATGGGAGTGTTCGATCCGCGCCCCGGTCGCGCCGGTTCAATCGCCCCGGGTAAATCGCGCTTCAGTGCGATGTGTCCGACCATCATGTTCGAAGAGGATGACCCGACGCTGGTTTTGGGCGCACCCGGAGGCACGCAAATCGTTATGGGGGTACTTCAGACTATCTTGAACACCGTAGATTTCGGCATGTCAGTTGCCGAGGCGGTCATCGCCCCGCGCTTTTCCTCCACCAGCAATGCCATTGATGTCTCGAACCGTATTCCGCGCGCCGTGACCAGATCACTCGAGGCGGAGGGTCGTCCGGTGATCCGCAATCCTTACAGCCATACGATTGGCTGGGTGCATGCGATTGGCCTGACCTCTGGCAAAATCGACGGAATGGCCGATCCGGGACGAGATGGCGTGGCCTACCGGGTCAGATCATCCGACATAAAGCCCTGTTCGAGTTGGAGCTGACACTGTTCCGGTCGCAATCTTGAAACTACGCGTGCAAAGGGCACTAGATGAACTACGGCGACACCAGACCTGATTGTCTCGATTTCAACCCTTTCAAAGCGATCGTGACACCCCGTCCGATTGGGTGGATTGGAACTCTGGATGATCAAGGCACCCCCAATCTTGCGCCTTATTCGTTTTTCAACGGGTTGGGTGCCTATCCCGATCAGGTTTTCTTTGCGAGCGATGGGGCCAAGCATAGCTATGTGAATGCCCGTGACAGGGGAGAGTTCACCTTTTCGCTGGCCACCGAAGAGCTTGCGCAGGCCATGAACAAATCCGCTGCGACCCTGCCCTACGGCGTCAGCGAGTTCGACGTTGCGGGGTTGGACAAGGGCCAGCCGGTAAACATCCGCACCCCGTTCGTTGCGGCAAGCCCTGCCGCCTTTGAATGTGTCACGATCCATACCATGCAGCTTGAAGACCGCACCGGGAAACTGATTGATCGCTATATGGTCATCGGAGAGGTCGTAAGAACCCACATTCGCGATGAGTTCGTCAAGGATGGGCGCTTCGACACGGTTGGAGCAAGGCCCATAGCACGGATGGGATATCGCGACTACACGACTGTGCAGAACGCATGGGAATTGTTGCGGCCAGATGACTGAGCGCGTTTCCGGTCTCGACAGGCCAATCTCAGGCCCGAGAACGCATGATATACGCGCGGTCCATTCGAACGATCATCAAAATGAAACGTGACACTTCACTCACCCGCCTCGTTCATCTGCTGCTCATCTATTCTGGGGCTCTCGCGTTTGGACTTGTTGCCCACTGGATGCAGTTTCCCCTGCCATGGATGATCGGGGCCCTGGTGTTCTCCTCGACCGTCCGAATGGCAGAACTGCCTCTTCGGGTGCCCGGGCAAACACGGCAGATCGGGCAGGTTCTTGTCGCAACATCGGTTGGGCTTTCCTTCACGCCCGAGGCAGTTGGTGCCATGGTCTCGCTTTTAATCCCAATGGTTGGCGCCGCGGTTTTAACAATTGGTCTTGGTTTCGTGGTTGCCGCATTTCTGATGCGCCTGACCCGGGTCGATGTCATCACGGCGGTTTTGGCCTCCATTCCGATGGGGCCTGTGGAAAGTGCAAATCTGGCGGTCAAGCACAACGTGCTTCCCGGGCCGGTCGTCTTCGCACAAACGCTTAGAATCTTGTTGTTGGTCGTCTTGATCCCGCCTGCAATCGTCGCGATCGACGGCACGGTCAAAGATCCGGTTGCGGCCCTCAGCCGTATGGACTGGACCGTTTCGGGCGCTTTGCTGTTGGCTGCGACAGGGGTCATCGGTGCTCTGGCCGCACGAGTGGTGCGTCTTGCCAATCCATTCTTTGTAGGCTCACTGGGCGGGGCGGCGTTCGCCGCTGCGCTGAGCCTGCCGATCACCGCGTATCCATATCCATTGTTGGTTTTGGCGCAAGTGTTCCTCGGTGTCTGGCTGGGAGCCGTTTTGGATCGTGATCTTTTGCGCCGTGCGCGCGGATTCATTCCGGGTGCTCTAACAGCCTCTCTTTTTCTCATTGCCTTGTGTATTGCCATGGGCCTCGTGCTGACTTGGGTCACCGATCAAACATGGCAGGTCATGCTGTTGGCAACGGCTCCTGGGAGCGTGACTGAAATGGCCCTGACGGCGAAGATACTCGAGGACGGATTGGCAATTGTGACGGCATTTCACGTCGTTCGCATATTCATCATTCTGCCATTCGCCAATTCAATAATTGAGTTTACAGTATTTGTGGCAACCCGTTGGGGGGCTCGATGAGAGTGAATGTGGGTTGTGAACAGGCGGTCCAACTTTGGGGTCGGACCACATCAGGAGGGCCAAGACAGTTAATTGGGCCTAGAAAATGGGGCACGCCTGTGTCACCGCGCTCCCATACATGATCCCGGTTCTTGGACAAAACTCGCCGTCTCCCTCCGATCTGACCCGTCCAACATCCTTGCAGACAAGGTACCTCTCCAGGTTGCCATGTCCCAGCGTCTCAGCACGCTCGACGAAGCACCACTGTAAAAGCTTACCGCCAGGCGCTCTGGGGCGCTCCGTGGATGCGATCCGCAGATTCTGACGATGCTGATACTGTGACTGATGCAAGCTCAGCCAGCGCGCGATTCTGCAAGCCTTTGCACGGTAATCTCCCCCGAAATTAAGGGGCTGCAAAAGTAGAATTTTCTCGGCAAGATGAACGAGGAGAATTCGAATGAAGACAAGCAGATACACTGAAGCGCAGATCATCGCGATCCTGCGGCAAGCCGAAGGCGGAGTGCCGGTTTCTCAGCTGTGCCGTGAACATGGCATGAGCGATGCGTCGTTCTACAAATGGCGGGCGAAGTATGGCGGGATGGATGCGTCGATGGTCAGCCAGATGAAGGCGATCGAGGACGAGAACCGCCACCAGATCGTCGAAGCCATCATCGAGCAGCTGACGACGCTGCAGGGTGCCGATGTTTCTATCAAGCTCGAGATCGATGCGGAGGTGCCTGGCGGCCTCGACCGAGCAAAAGTGCGGACCTTGGTCGAGAACGCAACCACACTCGGGTTCGTCGACAAGTTGGTGAAGTGAACGGATGTCCTTCCGTTTCTGGCGCCGCATCCGCATTGCTCCTGGGGTCACGCTGAACCTGTCGAAATCGACGGCCTCGCTGTCCTTCGGCCCACGCGGCGCGAAATACACTGTCAGCCCGCGCGGCAACAGGGTCACTGCGGGTCTGCCCGGGACGGGCCTCTTCTACACCGTCCGCGAGCCACGCCGCCCGTCAGCCGCCAATGCGCCGAGTGTCGCCCAGCGCGACAGGCTCAACCTCGGGTTCTTCCAGCGGCTGTTCACGCCTGCGGATGAGCGCGCGCTGGTCGACGGGCTGAAGGCGCTGAATTTGGGCGACGAGGGGGCCGCGCTCGGGGAGTGCGAGAAGGCCGCTGGCCTGCCCGATGCGGCCTGGATAGCGGGCATGCTGCGGCTCCGGCGCGAGGAATTCGCGCCCGCGGAGCGTCATCTTGAGGCCGCGCTGGGCAGGCTTGACCGGCTGGGGAGGCTGCTGGAGAAGTACGGGATCGCCGCACAGGTCACCTTTCCGGTGACGCCCGAGGTCGATGCCCATGCCCGCCCGCGCGAGCGCGGCACGCGGCTGGCGCTGGTCGAGATCGCCCAGCTCACCGGTGACCGTACAGCGGCGATGCGCCATGTCGAGCGGCTGCTGGCGATCGAACCGGGTGATCCGGTGGTGCTGCTGTCCTTCACTGAACTGACCCTCGAGGGCGATACGGACCGCGCGCAGCTGGAGCGGGTCGTCGTCTTGACCGCCGGGATTGCGAACGAGACGCCGGTGGAAACGGCACTCCTGCTCTACCGGGGCCGCGCGCACGCCCGGCTCGGCCTGCCTGACGCCGCCATTGACGTCTTCACCCTCGCACTGCGCCGCCGCAAGGACCGTGCCGACAGCCTGCTGCGCCAGCTGCGCTACGAGCGCGCGGTGCTCTACGACCAGGTAGGCCGCAGGGCGCAGGCGCGGCGTGAGCTGGAGCGCGTCTATGCCGAGGATCCGGGGTTCGAGGATGTACGCGAACGTCTCGGGCTGGCAGCATGAGCGGGCCGCATCCCGAGCTCGACCGTGCGGTGTTCTTCGGCCCAAGGCCTGAGCTCGAGCGCTATCTCGTCACGCTTTCCGGTCACAGTTACGTCTACGTTCTCTGCCGGCCGGACCGGACACCCTTCTATGTCGGCAAGGGCGTGAATCGTCGTGTGCTTGCTCATGAGGCCGAGGCGCGGCAAAATCACTCTATCGGCGAAACCAATCCCTTCAAATGCAATGTCATCCGGAAGATCCTGCGTCAGGGATCGACGATTCTGTATGCGATCGACAGCGTCTTCCCGCGGGAGCGCGAGCAGGCGAGCCTTGAACGCGAAGCCACACTGATCGCCCTGATTGGTCGGCTTCACGAGGGCGGCACGCTGACCAATCTCGCAGGCGGGGTCGGCCGTGCGGCGGGCTCCTCGCCCTTCAGTGTCGCGCGGCACGAGGCCACACTCTCGGGCGAACCGGAGGACAACCCGGAGCGGGCTGTGCTGAACCGGTTCCTGCAGGGTATCGGTCCCGTCCGAAGTGTTCCGGTCAAGCCGGTCGGCCAGATCGCCCGCATCCTGCCAAGCACGCCGCACCCGTCGCCGCGCCGACCGACCCCGCGCTGCGCTTATGCGCTGATCGCCAGCGCCAGCGCCCATGGCCTGACCCTCGAGCCCGGAGTGCGCATCCCGCGGAGCTTTGTCTACGAGGGCGTAGAGGGGGTGATCGAGAACGGTGTGGCCCGCGATCTTCTCAAGGCGGAAATGGCGCAGCTTGTGCCGGCGGCAGATCCGCGCGCCGAGCATTTCGCGCTGTCGCCTGACCACATCGCCCTAATCGTCGATCTCATCGGGGAGGACGCACTTGTCGACCGCGGGCTGCTCTGATGAGCGTCATTTCCAGTGCACGGCGGTGCCAAAGCCAGTGACGTTGATCACCTGGTTGTCGAAATGCGTCTCGAACTGACAGGAAACCACCGCATCGGCACCAAGCTCAGCAGCGAAGTTCCTGAGCCCCTCCTTGCATGCTTCGAGCGCCTTGTCGAGGTGAGGGTCACCCTTGAAAGTACCCTTGGTGGAGACCCCGACGGCGGCAATCGTGTCGAGTATCTCATGCGGTAGGTCTGGTGGAGTTGTAGATACTTTGATGGTCATTTCCGGACTTCAGGTGACAACATGCGATAATCGATTTCCGGCTCGTCCCATTTCATCGCCGCGCCCATCCAGCGCTCGATGGTCGCTTGCAGATTGGGATCGTTGGCCTCGAGATGGAAGGTGTAGAGTCGGTTGACGATGTCCTGCATCAGCGCACGCATCTCGTTGTCGTCGATGTGCGAGACCTCGGTCCAGGGGATGCGCGTGCCGTCTGCGTCCACCACGAAGACATCCGAGTAGTCGCCGGTCCGGGTGACGGGTGTCAGTCCGGCATGCAGCGTCTCGAGCTGGGTGTTGCGCACGCAGAGCATGGCCATGATCTTGGCCAGCCTTGCCGCAATGCGCTTTTCATTGTCCTTGTTCATCAAGCGAGAATAGCCGGATGCCCGCAGTCGCGCCACGATTTCGAACAGGGTTCCAGAC
>JBLRWK010000063.1:0-22712 GCA_047921295.1 Rhodobacterales bacterium | reverse complement strand
AGTTTCTTGCCGTCGGGGCCGTGGATCAGCGGGATATGCGCCCAGACCGGCACGCTCCAGCCCATCGCGTGATAGATCATCATCTGGCGCGCGGCATTGTTGAGATGGTCATCGCCACGGATCACATGGGTGACACCCATATCATGGTCATCCACCACCACGGCGAGCATATAGACGGGTGTGCCGTCACCGCGCAGCAGGACCATATCGTCCAACTGGTCGTTGCGGATGGTGACATTGCCCTGCACCTGATCCTCGATCACGGTCTCGCCCTCTTCAGGGGCCTTGATGCGGATCACGAAAGGGGCACCCTCGGGATGCGTGGCCGGATCGGCCTCTCGCCACGGGCTGCGGTAAAGCGTCGAACGGCCCTCGGCGCGGGCCTGCTCGCGGAAGGTTTCGATCTCCTCCTGTGTGGCATAGCATTTATAAGCGCGGCCCTCGGCCAGAAGCTGGAGCGCCACGGCGGCATGACGGTCCGCGCGGGCAAACTGGCTGATCGCCTCGCCGTTATGGTCCAGCCCGAGCCAAGCTAGCCCCTTGAGAATCGCCTCAGTCGCCTCGGGTGTGGACCGCTCGCGATCTGTGTCCTCGATCCGCAGCAGGAACTTGCCGCCACGGCCCCGTGCGTAAAGCCAGTTGAACAGCGCCGTCCGCGCCCCGCCGATATGCAGATATCCAGTCGGAGAAGGGGCAAAGCGGGTCACAACGGGCGAGGACATGGGAGAGTTTAACCTTTCGGTAAGCATGGCCGGGTTAGCCTAAGCGCATGTCTAGCGACGCCAGCGGCAGGGGGCAAGGTTGCAGATTGCAGGCCGGATCGAACAGATGTTTCTGGCGCAACGCGGGGCCTTGTTTCCATGGGCGCCGGTGTTTCTGGCCATCGGGATCGGCCTCTATTTCGCCCTGAGATGGGAGCCGCAGCCCGCCCATTACGCCGCCGCTTTGTGTATCTGCGCGGTGGCAAGCGTGGCGGGCTGGCGCGGTGGCCCTGTTATGGGGCCATTATGTTGGACGCTGGCGCTGGTGGCGGCGGGGTTCTGCCTTGCGGGCGCGCGGGCGCATCTGGTGGCGGGGCCGCAGGTCGGCTGGCGGTATTACGGCCCCGTGGAGGGGCGGATCGTGGGGATGGACCGCTCCGCCTCCGATGCCGTGCGGCTGGTGCTGGACCGCGTGGTGCTGGACCGTATCGCACCGGAAGCCACACCCCGCCGCGTGCGCGTCTCGTTGCACGGCGAACAGGGCTTTGCCGCCTTGCGACCGGGGCATGTCGTGATGATGACGGCGCATCTGTCCGTCTCGAACGGGCCGGTGGAGCCGGACAGCTTTGATTTCCGCCGCCATGCGTGGTTTCTGGGGCTGGGGGCGGTGGGCTATACCCGCACGCCTGTCCTGCTGCTGGCCCCCTCCGCCGGAGACCAGCCCGTCTTCACCGCACGGATGTGGCTGTCGAACCACGTCCAAACTGCTCTGCCGGGAGAGAGCGGCGCCTTTGCCGCCGCCGTGATGGCGGGCGACCGCTCCGGCATGGGGCAATCCACGCTGGAGGCCTTGCGCGTCTCCAATCTGGCGCATCTGCTGGCAATTTCCGGGCTGCATATGGGCCTGCTCAGCGGCTTCATCTTCAGCCTGTTCCGGTTGAGCTTTGCCGCACTGCCTGCCCTTGGCCTGCGGGTGCCTGCCAAAAAACTCTCGGCCTTCCTCGCCCTGATCGTGGCTGCCTTCTATCTGGCGCTTTCCGGCGGGAATGTCGCGACAGAGCGGGCTTTTGTCATGGTAGGTGTGGTGCTCGTGGCCGTCATGCTGGATCGCCGCGCCCTGACCTTGCGCGCGGTTGCAGTGGCCGCGCTCATCATCCTGACCCTGCGGCCCGATGCGCTGATGGGGCCGGGGTTCCAGATGTCCTTTGCCGCGACAACGGCGCTGGTAGCCGTCTTCGCTTGGCTGCGCGAGGCCGATCTGCCGCGCCTGCCGAAATGGATGCGGCCCGTGGCCGCGGTGGTCGTCTCCTCCGCCGTGGCCGGACTGGCGACAGCGCCGCTGGGGGCCGCGCATTTCAATCAATTCGCCCATTACGGCCTGATCGCCAACCTGCTGAGCGTGCCGCTGATGGGGGTGCTGATCATGCCGGCGGCGGTGCTGGCGACCTGCCTCATGCCATTCGGGCTTGAGGCGGTGCCGCTCTGGGTGATGGGGCAGGGATTGTCGTGGATCCTCTCCGTTGCGCATTGGACCTCGGGCCTTGAGGGCGCGCGCGGGGCGGTCTGGTCACCGCCCGCTGCGGTTCTGCCCCTGATGGCGCTTGGCGCGCTGGTCGTGATTCTCTGGCAAGGGGCGATGCGCTGGAGCGGGCTTGTGCCCGTTGCGCTATCCTTGGCGCTCTGGGCCGGGCAGGAGCGTCCCGTTCTGTTGATTGCCGCCGATGGTGCGCTTGTCGGCGCGATGACAGAACAGGGCCGCGCCCTCAGCCGCGCAAAGGGGGCCGGGTTTGTCGCGCAAAACTGGCTCGATCACGACGGCGATGCCTCCGCGCAGGAGGAGGCCGCTGCACTATGGCAAGAGCCGATGTCGCTGCCGTTCGGGACTGGGGGCAACCTTATCCATCTGCGCGGCAAAGCTGCGGACCAGGCCACGTGCGACGCGCAGGATTGGCTGATCCTTGATCGGCCTGCGCCGCGCGGCCTGCCATGCCGCGTATTTGACAGCCGTTCCTTGCGCCGCAGCGGCGCGGTTGCGGTTCATCTTGTGCGGGGGGAGCCAGTTGTCACCACGATGCGAGATTTGACAGGGGAGCGGCTGTGGAATGGCCGCCCGCCGCCCCGCAGTGGTTTCAACAGGTTGGGCCTCAATAGGTCCGGATCAGACCAACAAGGCGGCCCTGCACCTTGACCATATGGTCGGGATAGACCCGCGTTTCATAGGCCGGATTTGCGGCCTCAAGCGAAATCGTGCTGCCACGGCGGGAGAACCGCTTGAGCGTCGCTTCCTGATCCTCGACCAATGCGACCACGATATCGCCGTTCTCGGCCACCGAGGTTTCGCGGATCACCACGACATCGCCGTCATTGATCCCGGCCTCGATCATCGAATCGCCGCGCACTTCCAACGCGTAATGTTCGCCACGGCCGCTGATCATCGCATTCGGCACTGTCACGGTGTGGGAGATATGGCTGATCGCCTCGATCGGGACACCGGCAGCGATGCGTCCCATCACAGGCAGCTCCATCGCCTCGATCACTGCCACTTCCATCGCGCGGGCGGGCGGCGGCGTATCGGGGCGGTCACCCTCGATCACACGAGGGGTAAAGCCGGCACCGCCGGTCTTGCCGTTCATCGCATCGGGCAGTTTGACTATTTCGATAGCGCGGGCACGGTGCGCGAGGCGGCGGATAAAGCCGCGTTCCTCCAATGCGGTAATCAGGCGGTGGATGCCGGATTTCGACCGCAGATCAAGGGCTTCCTTCATCTCGTCAAAAGAGGGGGGCACGCCGTCGCGGTTCAGTCGGGTCTGGATAAACTCCAGCAGATCGCGTTGCTTCTTGGTCAGCATGACATCATCCTCTCCGGAGTGGTTCGCGCCAGATCAAACCGGCAGACCAAAGGTGTAATCAGGTAAATTCGCCTTTGTTCTGCCATTGTTCCCGTTTTGTGTCAACAGGTTTGACGCAATAGCGCTGTGTCAGCCTTTACAGGAAGGGAATGACCTGCACCAAGGCGCCTGCGGGCTGCGGGCCGTCATCCTTGGGACGGATCAGCAGGCCGTTGGCCTCCGACAACACCGTCAGCAGGGAACTGTCCTGCCGGTCAAAGGCGGTGACCTCGCGGCCCGCCTCGCCATCGTGCAGACGGGCGCGCATGTAATGGGCGCGGGGGCCGTTGGCGGCGACGGGTGCCGCCAGCCTTGCGCTGCGGACGGGGGGCAGCACATCGTGCAACCCCTGCATGGCGCGCAACATCGGCAGCAGGAACAGGTGCCCGCAGACGATGGCCGAGACAGGATTGCCTGGCAATCCCAGATAGGGGGTGCCGTCGCCAAAAGCTCCCGCGATCAATGGCTTGCCGGGACGCATGGCGATCTTGTAGAAGCTTTGCCGCAACCCGAACTGTGCCGCCACCTGCGCCACCATATCGTGATCGCCAACGGATGCGCCGCCGATGGTCACGATCAGATCGGCCCCCATCGCCAGATTATAGACCGTCGTCAAGGACGCCTCGTTGTCGCGCGCGATCGGCAGCATCCTGACATGCCCGCCCGCCGCCTCGATCATGGCTTTCAGCGCGAACAGGTTGGACGCGATGATCTGGTCGGGGCGCGGGTCTTCGCCCGGCATCACCAATTCGTCTCCGGTTGCGATGATCGCGACAAACGGCTTGCGCGAGACGGGCAGGTGGCCCGCATTCATCGCAGCCAGCAAAGCCAGTTCCGCAGGACCAAGACGGCGCGGCGCTGTCAGGCAGAAATCGCCATCAAAATCAGCACCCTGCGCCCTGATATTCATGCCCTTGTCAAAACTGTCACCCAGCATGATCTGCCCGCCCATACGGCTGACATCCTCCTGTATCACAACGCGATCAGCGCCCTGCGGCACCGGCGCGCCGGTAAAGATACGCAACGCCTCACCCGCGCCCAACTCTCCGGCCCAGCCATGACCGGCCGCGGATTCCGCGACAACGGTCAGAAAAGCTCCGGGTTGGCAATCCTGATCCCTGACGGCATAGCCATCCATCGCAGAGGCTGCAAACGGCGGCTGCGCCCGCGCGGCCTGCACATCGCGCACCAACACGCGCCCTGCGGCCTGCGCCAAAGGCACGGTTTCAACAGCCAGAGGCCTCACGAGTTCCAGACAAAGCGCCTGCGCCGCATCAACGGTGATCATAATGAAACACTTTCAGTTGCTATAACCCACGCTCCTTCCCAATCGGCATAGGTTTGACCAGTTGATTTCAGCACCCAGCTTGTTCGTCCATTAGCTGAGCGCCCAGAAACAACAGCAGCCGCGGCTGAGGGGCTGGAAAAAGCGTAATCTTGTGTAAATACTCTTTGATCGCCATTCTCAACGAGAACGCCACCTGCAACGAGTTCGTCGTAGAGACGGAAGTAATAGGTTTTCGGATTGCGATCTCCTTCCCAAGAGGATCTTGCTCCCGATCCAGCCTGCACAATCATCTCTCCTGCTTTGAGAATGGCTGTCGCTGTCAGGCCATGTTTCGGTATTTTAAACTCAAAGACAGGAGAGCCTTGCGCTTCGACCACTGCGGCTAGGCTAGAGTCCGTATTGCGTGTCTTTTTGAGGAACATATCCACTCGGATCGCTGGTAAGACCATCAAAAGAGTATCAATGAACCCTTCCATGTTAGAGATTGCGGCCTCTGATAGGCTGCTGCGCGGCGGTGTGTTCCCATTTTCTAACGATATGGTCGCGACTTCTCGAGCGATTTCCACCAAGCGTGACTCGAGGTATTTCACATGAGCCTTGTGAAGATTGTTCGACGCAGACGTGATCAAGATCGCATAATTCCACCAATCTTTTCTTATGATGTGATCCTTGATCCTTGATCGCATTTCCTCTGCCTCGCCAATATAGGCGAGAGGCATGCCCTCCTTGTCTCCGATTAAAACGTAGATACCGGTATATCCGGTCTCGGGGCGGGCCAGCCCTTCCACAATCTGCGTGCGCGGCACGCGAAGGACATGTCCGGTCCAGTTAAAGACCTCGGCAGTCAGCATGCCATCGGGCCGTCCGTCGATAAAAAAGAGTTCGAGAGACCGGCCCCGTGGTGTCATCCCGCCGTATACCTTCCGGATTTGCCGCCATCTTTCAGCATGACGCGGATACCGCCGATCTCCATTGCCTTGTCGACAGCTTTGGTCATGTCATAGACGGTGAGGGCGGCTGTGCTGACGGCGGTCAGCGCCTCCATCTCGACGCCGGTCTGGCCCGTGGTCTTGACCGTGGCTGTGATCCGCACGCCCGGCAGGGCCGCGTCCAGCACCAGATCGACGCTCACCGAAGTGACCGGCAGCGGATGGCATAGCGGGATCAGTTCGGCGGTGCGCTTGGCCCCCATGATGCCTGCGAGGCGCGCAATGCCCAGCACGTCGCCCTTTTTGGCGCGGCCTTCGCTAATGATATCGTAGGTTTCGCGGGCCATCCTGATCCAGCCTTCGGCCACAGCAACCCGCGAGGTGACGGCCTTTTCCGACACGTCCACCATATGGGCCTGACCCTGCGCATCGAAATGCGTGAGGCCAGTGCCCTGTAGTGAGCCCGCCTTGTCGGCCATCACATGCCCCCGGCGGTGAGCGGATTGGCGATCAACTGGCGCGTGGCTTGTTCGACATCCTCCTGCCGCATCAGGCTTTCCCCGATCAGGAAGCAGCGCGCGCCGTAGATCGCCATATCGGCCAGATCCTTCGGCGTGGACAGCCCGCTCTCGCACACCATGATCCCGTCGACAGGCACCTGCTTGGCTAAACGCCGCGTGGTGTCGAGCGAGGTTTCGAAGGTCCGCAGATCGCGGTTGTTGATGCCGATCAGACGCGAGGAGAGCAGGGCAGCGCGCTCAAGCTCCGGCAGATCGTGCACCTCGATCAGCACATCCATATCCCAGTCCTGCGCTGCGGCCTCAAGTTCCTGCGCTAATGTATCATCGACCGAGGCCATGATGATCAGGATGCAATCTGCCCCCAGCGCGCGCGCCTCGGCGACCTGATAGGGATCATAGAGGAAATCCTTGCGCAACACAGGCAGGTCGCAGGCCGCGCGGGCGGCGACAAGATGCTCCTTCGCGCCCTGAAAGCTGGGCGTGTCGGTCAGGACAGACAGGCAGGTGGCGCCGCCTGCGGCATAGGCAGCGGCAAGGGCAGCGGGATCGAATTCCGGCCGGATCAGGCCCTTGGAGGGGCTGGCCTTCTTGATCTCGGCGATCAGCCCGTAGCCGGAGCGGCTGGCGGCGTGCAACGCATCCGCAAATCCGCGCACGGGGGCGGCGGCCTTCGCTTCGGCCTCGACCTCGGCCAGCGGCTTTGCAGCTTTATCGACGGCGATCTCCTCAAGCTTGTAGGCCTTGATGCGGTCGAGAATCGTGTCAGTCATCTTGTCTCCGATGTGAGTTTGGCCAGCATCGCCAGCTTGGCAGACGCCGCTTTGCTGTCGATGCTCTCGCGGGCGCGGGCAACACCTTCATGCAGGTCTGCGGCATGGCCTGCAACCACAAGTGCCGCTGCGGCATTCATCACGACCGCATCGCGGTAGGCCCCCGGAGCACCCTCCAGCAGTGCGCGCAGGGCCGCGGCATTCTCGACGGGGGTGCCGCCTAAAATTTCCTCAAAAGGGTGCACGGGCAAGCCGAAATCCTCGGGATGCAGTTCCACATCGCGGATGCTGCCGTCCTCCTCAAGCGCGGCGACCCATGTGACGCCGGTGATGGTCATCTCGTCTGTGCCGTCCGATCCGTGCACCAGCCACGCGCGTTCCGATCCAAGCGCGCCCAGCACCTCGGCCATCGGGCGGATGAGATCGCGCCGGTAGGCGCCGGTCAACTGGCGTTTGACGCCTGCCGGATTGGTGAGCGGGCCGAGGATGTTAAAGATCGTGCGTGTGCCAAGCTCGGTGCGGGTGGGGCCGACATGGGCCATCGCAGGGTGGTGCATGGGGGCCATCATGAAGGCAATTCCGCAGGCATCCAACGCCTTTTCAACAACTTGCGGGCCGATCATCACCTGAATACCCAACTGCGTCAGTGCGTCAGCCGCGCCGGATTTCGAGCTGAGGTTGCGGTTGCCATGCTTGGCCACAACCACACCGGCCCCCGCCACGACAAAGGCAGCGGCGGTGGAGATGTTGAGCGTACCCATCCCGTCACCGCCCGTGCCAACGATATCCATCGCCCCCGCGGGCGCGCGCACCGCGTGGCATTTGGCGCGCATCACCGAGGCGGCGGCGGCATATTCCTCGACCGTTTCGCCGCGTGTCCGCAGCGCCATCAGCAGCCCGCCGATCTGGGAAGGCGTCGCCTCGCCCTCGAACAGGATGGAGAAGGCCGTCTCGGCCTCCGCACGCGACAGGGCACGTTCGGCGGCCAGCCCGATCAGCGGTTTCAGCGCATCACTCATGCCGGAACCTTCATCACATTCAGGAAATTCTGCAACAGGTCATGGCCGTGCTGCGAGGCAATGGATTCGGGATGGAACTGCACCCCGTGAATAGGCAGATCGCGGTGCTGCAACCCCATGATCGTGCCATCCTCAAGCCACGCGGTGACCTCGAGACACTCCGGCAGGCTGTCACGTTCGACCACCAGCGAGTGATAGCGCGTCGCCTCGAACGGGCTGGGCAGCCCCGCGAACAGCCCTTTCGCGGCGTGGTGCATCACGCCCATCTTGCCGTGCACAATCTCGTGGCAGCGGATGACCTTGCCACCGAAGGCCTGCCCGATGGTCTGATGGCCCAGACAGACCCCCAGCAAAGGCGTCCGCGTCTCGGCCGCCGCCGCTGTCAGCGCCAGACAGATCCCCGCCTGATCGGGGTCGCAGGGGCCGGGGGACAGGATGATGCCCGCAGGGTTCATCGCCATCGCGGCCTGCACATCCAGCGCATCATTGCGGCGCACCACGATATCGGCCCCCAAATCGCCCAGGTAATGCACCAGATTATAGGTGAAACTGTCGTAGTTATCGATGAGCAGCAGCATCTGGCCTATCTTTTCCTTTTGGGGGCTGGAGGCCCGCATCATGGTCGCGGTATACTTGTTCAGGCTTGCGCCGGAGCGTCAAGGGGCGTGACCCGGAATAGGGCCGCTGGCAGGCAAGACCAACAGAGAGGCAGGCTAATGGCGACAGGGGGAATTCGCGGCGTTTTGATGGGAACGGCAGTGTCTGTAATCGGGCTGTCCGCAGTGTCGATCATGGCTGGTCCGCCCGCCGAGCAATCCGCGCAACCGGACCGGATAGCGCAGACGGCACCCGCGCCGGAGGCCATGCAACCACCGTCCGAGGCGGCGCAACCGCCCGCGCAAAGCGAGACGCCTTCCGTTACACCCGAGCCGGAGGCAACCGAGGCGGAACTGTCTGACACTGCCGAGGATCAGCCCGCACAGGATCAGCCTGTGCTGGATCAAACACCCGACCGGAGACAGGAACAAACACCGGACCAGGCCCCGCCCGACACAGCGACGGTGGAAGTGCCCGCAGGCAGCGTGTTCAACACCACACGCGAGGATCAGGAAGCCGTGCTGCCGCGTCCCGATACCGCACCAGATACGGCGCAGGCTCCCGCGCTCAGCGGGCAGTCCAGCCCCACGGTAGCGGCCCTGCCGCAGGCGGACCGTGATCCTGCCGCCACCCCGCTGGCCGATCAGAGCGCCGAGAGCATCGCCGCGCCCAGCATCGCGATCGATGCACCCACGCCCGTGCCGATGGCAGAATCATCCGCCCCGCGCAGCGCCGCACCCGCCGAGCCGCAAAGCCCCGCCCCGCGCGAGGCGGATGCGCGCCGCGCAACCTCGATCCCGATCATCTCCACCGGACCGGATCAGCCCGATCAGGCGCAGGCCGCTGCCGACGAGGGGCCTTCCAGCGATGCGCCCCGCAGGCCGTTCTCGGGCGGGGTGGCGGAAAGTCCCTCCGCCCCGGCGGAAGAGCAGACCGGCATGGCGGCGCTCTCGCCCTTGCCAACGCCGGAGCCTGCGCCGCGCCGTCAGGCATTGCCGGTGATCGAGCCGTCCCCGCCCGCCGTGATGCCCGACCAGACCGGCCCGACCGCCCCCGTCGCCGTGCCGGACATGGCCCCCGCAACGCGCCCCTCCATCGGCAGACCGGCAACCTCGCTGGTGGATCGCCCCGCACCTGCCACAGAGGCCGAGGCGGAGCCGACAGGCCCCGACACGCCGTTCCATCGCAATGCTGTCCCTTTTGACGATCCCGAAGGCCGCCCGCGCCTGTCGATCATCCTTATCGACCGTGGTGATAGCGTCATCGACGCATCGGCCTTGCAGGATTTCCCCTATCCGCTGACCTTCGCCGTCGATGCGGCCCGTCCCGACGCGGAAGAGGCGGCGGCGCGCTACCGCGATGCCGGTTTCGAGGTGATGGCGCTGGTCGATCTGGACCCCGAATCAACGCCGCAGGACGCCGAGATCGCCATTGAGGCGTCACTGGCCGCCGTGCCCGATGCGGTGGCGGTGATGGAAGGGGATGCGACAGGCTTTCAGGCGCGCCGCGAGGTGGCCGATCAGGTGACCGCAATCCTGCTGGATCGCGGTTACGGTCTGGTGATGATGCCCAACGGGCTGAACACGGCGCAGAAGCTTGCGGCGAAAAACGGAGTGCCCTCGGCCACGGTGTTCCGCGATTTCGACGGCGCGGGACAGGACGCCGCCGCGATAAGGCGGTTTCTCGATCAGGGCGCGTTCAAGGCCGGACAACGCGAGGCGATCGACGGCACCGAGGACGAAAGCGTGATCATGATGGGCCGTTTGCGGCCCGACACGATCTCGGCGCTGCTGCTCTGGGGCTTGCAGGACCGCGCCCGCCGCGTGGCACTGGCCCCTGTCTCTGCCGTGCTGGGTGGCACGGACTAAGGGCGACTGTCCGCACGAGCGCGGGGCAGGGCCGTTCACTCCCTAAGGCAGGCGGATCTCGCGCCATGCGCCGGGGGCAAGATCGTCCAGCCCCCAATCGCCCACACGGATGCGGATCAGGCGCAGCGTGGGATGGCCGACATGCGCCGTCATCCGGCGCACCTGACGGTTGCGGCCCTCGGTGATGGTCAGCTCGATCCAGCTATCCGGCACCGTTTTGCGGAACCTGACCGGCGGATCGCGCGGCCAGAGCCAGTCCGGCGCAGGCAGGGCGCGAACCTTTGCAGGGCGGGTCGGCCCGTCCTTGAGCGTGACACCGCCCTGCAATGCCTGCAATGCGGCCTCATCGGGCACGCCCTCGACCTGCGCCAGATAGGTCTTGGCCAGCTTGTGTCTGGGATCGCTGATGCGAGCCTGCAACTTGCCGTCATCGGTCAGCAACAACAACCCCTCGCTGTCACGGTCTAGCCGTCCCGCCGGATAGACGCGGGGGATGTCGATGTAATCCGACAAGGTGCGGCGCGGGCTGTCGGTGCTGCCGGAATCGGTGAATTGCGACAGCACGTCGAACGGTTTGTTGAACAGGATCAGCCGTGGCATGGTCGAGCGCTACCACAGCGGGCCAAAGCACGCGTTGCGACTAAGGAATTTGAGTATTTACAGCAAGATGAATGGCAGGGAGGCTGCATCACACCGCCCTAGCTGTTGCCGCCTGAAAACCGCGCCGCATCGGCGGCCGCCCGCCGGATCGCGTTCGATTTATGCACAGTTTCCTGATATTCGGATTCGGGATCGCTGTCATAGACCACACCTCCGCCCGCCTGAATGTAGAGCTTGGCATCCTTGACGATAGCGGTGCGCAGCGCAATGCACATATCCATATCGCCACCCGCGCTGAAATAGCCCACACCACCGCCATAGACGCCGCGTTTCTCCGGCTCCAACTCGTCGATGATCTGCATCGCCCGCACCTTGGGCGCGCCCGATACCGTTCCTGCGGGCATGCCCGCGAAAAAGGCGCTCAGCGCGTCCTGATCCTCTGCCAGCTCGCCCACAACGTTCGAGACGATATGCATCACATGGCTGTAGCGCTCGATGATGAACTGCTCGGTCGGGCGCACCGTGCCGATCTTGGCGACGCGGCCCACATCGTTGCGGCCCAGATCCAGCAGCATCAGATGCTCGGCCAGTTCCTTTTTGTCGGCCAGCAGTTCCACCTCGTAAGCGCGGTCCTGTTCCGGCGTGGCCCCGCGGGGCCGCGTGCCTGCAATGGGGCGGATCGTGACCTCGCGACCAAAGACCCGCACAAGGATCTCGGGGCTGGCACCGATCACCTGAAAGCCGCCGAAGTTGAAATAGAACATGAACGGCGAGGGATTCGTGCGCCGGAGCGAACGGTAAAGCGTGAAGGGCGGCAGCGGGAAATCCTGCGTCCAGCGCTGCGAGGGCACGACCTGAAAGATATCGCCCGCGCGGATGTAATCCTTGGCTTTCTCGACAGCCGCCAGATAGGCTTTGTGCGCGAAATTCGACACCGGTGGCGCGGCATCGCTTGCCTCGCCCATCTCGCGCGTGGCCTGCGGCAGGGCGCGGTCCAGATCGCGCAGCGCGTCCATCACCCGCTCGGCGGCCTGTGCATAGGCGGCGCGCGCCGATTGTCCGTCGCTCACCCAAGCAGGCGAGACCACGGTGACATCGCCCTTCACCCCGTCCAGCACCGCCACCACCGTGGGGCGCAGCATCAGCGCATCGGGCAGGCCCAAGGGATCGGGGTTCACATCCGGCAGATGCTCGACCAGCCGGATCATGTCATAGCCGAGATAGCCGAAAAGCCCCGCAGAAGCGGCGGGCAGGCCCTCGGGCAGGTCGATCCGGCTTTCGGCAATCAGATCACGCAGATGGGCCAGCGGATCGCCGGTCAGGTCCTCGAACGCATCGGGATCAAAGCGGGCGTGGCGGTTCAACCGGCTGGTCTTGCCGTGGCACTGCCAGACCAGATCGGGTTTCATCCCGATGATCGAATAGCGCCCCCGCACCTCGCCACCCGTGACCGATTCCAGCATGAAGGCGTCCTTGGCCCCGCCGGTCAGCTTGAGCATCAAGGAGACGGGCGTGTCCAGATCCGCCGCCAGCCGCGCAAAAACGACCTGATTCTGCCCCGCCTCATAGGCACGGGCGAAGCTGTCGAAATCCGGTGTCAGTTCCACGAGACGCGCCCTTACTGGAAATTCGCATGGACCGCGTTGATCGCGGGCTGGTTCAACTGAACCCCTGCCTCGGCCTGAAGCTGGCCAACATAGACCTGAAACAGGTCCTGCGACAGACCGGCACGGGCGCTTTCGGCCAGACGGGTCCGCAAGGCGGCAACGCCGGGATTGGATTCGTCGACGGGCAGAACCTCGTCCATCCGCACGATCAGCACCGTAGGGCCTGCACCCTCGTCAGGGCCGTCGATCACGGCCAACTCGCCGGGCTGCATCTGGAAGACACGCTCCAGAAAACCGGGTGCGGTGCCGGGGATGAACTGGTCGCGGGTGATGTTCACCTCTTCGATCACACCCAGACCCTGTGCGGCCAGATCGACATCACCATCAGCGCCACTGACCACAGCCTCGGCCTGCACACGCAACAGCCGCGCGGTCTCGGCTTCCTGCCAGCTTGCGATGGCTTGCGCGCGCACCTCGTCCAGCGGCAGCAGGCGCGGCGGCAACTCGTCTTCCAGACGCATGGCAACGACGCCGCCGTCGTCCAGAGCGATCAATGTCGGGTAATCATCCGGCCCCAAAGCAGCGGCGGCATCGCGGAACCCCGGATAGGCGGCAATCCCTTCGTCGACATTTTCGGACCAGTCGATGCTTTGCAATTCCATGTCGCTATCCGCCGCCAGTTCCTCCAGCGTGGCACCACCTGCCAGCATATCGTCCAGCCCGCTGGCCTGCGCCTCGATGATGCGGCGCGCCCGGTCGGGGGCCAGTTCGGCGGCAAGATCGCCGCGGACCTCGTCGAATGTGATAGTCTGCGCCTCCAGCACGCCGTTCACGCGGAACAGCGCCGGCCCGAGCGAGGTGGGCAGGGGGCCGACGACAGCACCAACCTCGGCCTCGAACACCGGATCGGCAGCGGCGCCCAGATCGTCGCGGCCCACATCGCCCATATCGGCATCGGCCAGCACAAGGCCACGATCGGTCACGAGGGTCTCGAAATCGGTTTCGCCCGCCGTCAGCGCAGCCATCGCAGCCTCGGCGGAGGTGTCGCTGGAAAACACCAGACGCTCCACCAGACGGCGCTCGGGCGTGTTGTATTCGTCGCTGCGGGCCTCGTATTCGGCGCGCAGGGCGTCTTCGTCCACGGTGATCTGGTCCAGAACCATCGTCGGCGTCAGAACGGCTGCGGTGATCCGCTTGGCCGCAGGCGTGGTGAATTCCTCGGGGTTCGCCTCGTAGAACGCGGTCAATTCCGCCTCGTCGGGCGTGCCGACAGGGCTGTCCAGCAGCGTCGCGTCAAGGGCGGCCCATGCAAAAGCGCGCCGCTCTCCGGCATAGGCGACCAGCGTGTCGATATAGGTTTGCGGCATCACGGCGCTTTCCAGCATCGCGCCTTGCAGCAGGCTGCGGGCGGTCTCGCGGCGCAACTGCTCTTCAAAGCGGGTCTCGCTCAGACCGGCTTGTTGCAGCGCGAAGCGGTAGGCGTCGCGGTCGAAGCTGCCGTTGATCGACTGGAACGAGGGAATATCGAGAATCTGTTCGGCAATCACCTCGTCGCCGACCGAAATGCCCAGCCGTGCGGCCTCGTTATCCAGCGCCGCCGCCGTCACCAGACGCGACAGCACATTGCGGTCGAGCCCGTAGGCCTGCGCCTCGGAAAAGCTGAGCGGTTGGCGTGTCTGGGCCTCGATCGCACGGATTTCTTCCTGCAGGCCACGGGCGTAATCGTCAATGTTAATATCCTGCCCGCCGACAGACCCGATGCTGCGCGCCGCCCCTGTCAGATTGGTCGCGCCGAAACCGGCAAGCCCGACAATAAGAAGGCCCAGAAGGATCCAGACAAAGATTTTCGAGATACCGCCGCGTGCCATTATCGCCTCTTTTTCGGGGAATTTACGTGTCAAAGCTGTCTACGCGTTGCTTGGGCGCGGGGCAAGGCCGATCGGGCGGTCAGAGCCGTAGCGCGGCGAGCCTGTCAAAGAGCGTGGCAATGCCCGCGCTGTCCACATTGGCAAAAGCGATTCGCAGATGCCGCCCGCCTGCGGCATCGCCCTCGGGCATGAACATCGTGCCGGGCAGGGCCAGCACACCTGCGGCGGCCACCATCTGCTGGGCCACCTTGTCGGAAGGCAGCGCGAACGGATGCGCGACATAGGCGAAATAGGCCCCGACACCGCGCAACTGCCAGCCCAGTTCCGCCAGACGGGGGAAGCCGCCCTCGATCGTGGCGCGGCGCGACAGTATCTCGTCACGCTCTCCGGCCAGCCACTGGTCAAGGTGCTGCATCCCCCAAAGGGCCGCAATCTGGCCGATCTGGTTGGGGCAGATGGTGACGGTATCGAGAAACTTCTCGACCTCGGCCAGACGCGCGGGGCTGGCCAGCATTGCACCGACACGGTGGCCGGTCAGCCGGTAGGCTTTGGAGAAGGAGTAAAGCTGGATCAGCGTTTCGTCCCAGTCGGGATCGGTGAACAGATCATGCGCGGGGCCGCTGATGGAATGGAAATCGCGGTAGGTCTCGTCGACGATCAGTGCGATCCCATGACGTCGCGCCAGATCGGCAAAGGCACGGATCAGGGCGGCGGGATATTCCACGCCTGCGGGATTGTTCGGGCTGACCAGCGTGATGGCGCGGGTGCGCGGGGTGATCAGGGCTGCGGCCTGTTCGGGATCGGGCAGAAGATCGGGGCCGGTGGGTAGCGCAACCGCGCGTACACCGACCATGTCGAGCCACATTTTGTGATTGAAATACCATGGGGTTGGCAGGATAACCTCATCCCCTTCGGTGGTCAGTGTCACAATGGCTGCGTTGAAAGCCTGATTGCAGCCCGAGGTGATCGCGACCTGCGCAGGCACAACGCTGCCACCATAGAGCCGTCCCGTGCGCGCCGCCACTTCGGCGCGCAGTTCGGGACTGCCCAGTACGGGGCCGTAAAGATGCGCCTGCGCGGTGTTGAGGGCGGCATCGGCCATCGCCTCGCGCATCGGCAGCGGCGGCAGATCGACGGGTGCTGCCTGACTGACGTTGATCAGCGGGCGGTCGGGCGGAAAATCGACCCCGTCCAGCCAGCGCCGCGCCTCCATCACAGGGGGCGAGAAGGTCACGCTGGTGCGGGTCTGGGTCATGGAAGCCTCCGTCAGGCGCGGCGCATGGGGCAGGTGGGGCGATGGATATTTAAGGCAAGAAGAAGCGGTGTCAGTCGCGCCCGCGGTAAGGCTCGACATATTGCAGCGCCATGTCCCACGGAAAGAAAATCCACGTGTCCTGACTGACCTCGGTGATGAATGTATCGACCTGCGGGCGGCCCTTGGGTTTGGCATAGACTGTGGCGAAATGTGCGTTCGGATACATCCGGCGCACGACTTCCAGCGTCTTGCCGCTGTCGACCAGATCATCGACGATCAGGATGCCGGTGCCATCGCCCATCAATTCGGCGTCGGGGGCTTTGAGCACATGCGCCTCGGACTGGGACTGGTGGTCGTAGGATTTGATCGAGATCGTATCGACAACGCGGATATCCAACTCGCGGCTGACGATCATGGCCGGGGCCATGCCGCCACGTGTGATCGCCACAACCGCGCGCCACGCCCCGTTGTCGGGGCCGTATCCCTGCAACCGCCACGCCAGCGCACGGCTGTCGCGGTGGATCTGGTCCCAACTGATGTGAAAGCCTTTTTCATGGGGCAGGCGGTCGGTCATCGGC
Organism: Rhodobacterales bacterium; assembly: GCA_047921295.1. Classification (GTDB taxonomy): domain Bacteria; phylum Pseudomonadota; class Alphaproteobacteria; order Rhodobacterales; family Rhodobacteraceae; genus Seohaeicola. The sequence goes on along the minus strand of JBLRWK010000063.1, from coordinate 6,223 downwards.
GCATTCCTTTCGCGAAGGCGGGGGCTCAGGCGTCGTTGCGGTTCTTGACGGCGTCGATATCCGGCGCATCCACCGCCTTCATGCCGACGACATGGTAGCCCGCATCGACATGCAAGGTCTCGCCCGTCACGCCGGAGCCGAGATCGGACAGCAGATAGAGCGCGGATTTGCCCACATCCTCGATCGTCACGTTGCGGCGCAGCGGCGAGTTCAACTCGTTCCACTTCATGATATAGCGGAAATCCCCGATACCGGAGGCGGCCAGTGTCTTGATCGGACCGGCGCTGATCGCATTGACGCGGATACCATCCTTGCCGAGATCCTCGGCCATATATTTCACCGAAGCCTCCAGCGCCGCCTTGGCCACGCCCATGACATTATAATGCGGCATCACCTGCTCGGCCCCGTAATAGGTGAGGGTGAGGGCGCTGCCGCCGTCTGTCATCAGCTTCTCGGCGCGCTGCATCACAGCGGTGAAGCTGTAGCAGCTGATATCCAGCGTCATCAGGAAATTATCGCGGCTGGTGTCCACATAGCGGCCCCGCAACTCGTTCTTGTCGGAAAAGCCGATGGCGTGGACGATGAAATCCAGCTTGCCCCAAGTCTTTTCGATCTCGGCAAAGGCCGCGTCGATGGAGGCCATGTCGGACACGTTGCAATCGAGCAATTTTGTCACTCCGATGCTCTCGGCCAAAGGCGCCACGCGTTTGCGAAAGGACTCGCCCATATAGGTAAAGGCCATCTCGGCCCCGGCATCGGCGCAGGCCTTGGCGATCCCCCATGCAATCGACTTGTCGTTCGCCAGCCCCATGATCAGACCGCGCTTTCCGGCCATAAGTGTATTTGACATCGCGCAATCCTCGCCCATGATGAACCTTGCTAGTCCTTTAGGGCAATGATGATGGCGCATCAAGTGCGGGCCATCTTGTGGCATAAACGGCTCTTTCCGGCAAACTCTTGCCAGTAGGGCCGCATGTTCGTTTTTTTTCGTTGTTTCCTGATTGATGCCGCATTTACGTGCTACACTTGCGCTGTATGCGTTGGAATACAACGTGTGCCGGCTGGTCGGCGGGCGTATAGTGCTGAGGATGTGTGGCTTTGAGTGAACGTGACGGAATTTTTGCGGGCAATGATCCATTCGAGATTGCCCGGAAATGGCTTTCGGAAGCGGAAGCGGCCGAAATCAACGATGCAAATGCGATTGCCTTGTCCACGGTGGACCCCACGGGGCTGCCCAATGTGCGGATGGTTCTGCTCAAGGAGATCGAGGCGGATGCATTCGTATTTTACACCAATTACGAGAGCGCGAAGGCGCGCGAGCTGGACAGCGCGGGCAAGGCGGCTTTTGTCGTGCACTGGAAATCGCTGCGGCGCCAGATCCGTGTGCGCGGGCTGATCAGCAAGGAAGACGGCCCCAAGGCGGATGCCTATTACAAGTCACGCTCGCTCAAAAGCAGACTGGGTGCATGGGCGTCGCGCCAGTCGCAACCTTTGGGCTCGCGGGCGGAGCTGATGGCGGAAGTTGCAAAAATTACCGCGACCAAGGGAACAAATCCGCCGCGTCCGGCTTATTGGGGTGGATACCGGCTCGATCCGGTGGAAATCGAGTTCTGGGCGGATGGCGCGTTTCGGTTGCACGACAGGTTTGTCTGGCGCCGCGCCTCGAAGTTAGACGAGTGGCAGGTTGTTCGGCTTAATCCGTGAGCGTTTTTCTGTCCAGATGGCGTGACACTCACGTCACGTGAATGGAAATGCAATGCGGTAGACTAAAGTTTAGGCTTGAAGTATCGATGACTATCTACGTGTGTAGACACAGCAATAAGTTAAGATGAGATGTGGGTGAAACAGTGACACAAGATGTGACAACGACCCGCAGAGTGCATGGCTCAGTTAAATGGTTCGATCCCGTCAAAGGGTTCGGTTTTGTAGTTGCCGACGAAGGTGGTCCTGACATTCTGCTGCATGCCAATGTGCTGCGAAACTTCGGCCAGAGTTCCGTCGCGGACGGAGCGAAGATCGAGATCGATGTTCAAGACACCGCTCGCGGTGTTCAGGCGGTGGAGGTTTTCAAAATCGAACCACCGGCCGGAAGCGAGGCTGCCATGCTGGCGGACTTCGAGGATATCGATCCCGAAATCATGCGCGCCGCCATTCTGGAACCGTCCCGTGTGAAGTGGTTCGACAAAGCCAAGGGCTTCGGCTTCGGGAACGTGTTCGGACGCAGCGAGGATGTGTTCATTCACATCGAAGTGCTGCGCCGCTCCGGTCTGGCCGATCTGCAGCCTGGGGAGGCAGTGTGCCTCAAGGTGATCGACGGCAAGCGTGGTCGCATGGCGACCGAAGTTTGCGCGTGGGAAGCCGCGGTAAAGGCACAGGCTGAATGATCCGCAAGGCGCTGCTAGTCCTTGGATTTATTTGCAGCGCGGCGGTCGCACAGGCGCAGCCAGCCGGGGCAGCATGTCGCGCGGACAGCGTGATGCTGCGGGGCGATTGGGGCCAGGCACGGTTTTCCGTGGAACTGGCCGATACGCCGCAAACCCGTAGCCAGGGCCTGATGCACCGCGAATCGATGCCGAAAAGCGCGGGGATGCTGTTCATCTATGACGCGCCGCAGCGCGCGACATTCTGGATGCGTAACACCCTGATCTCGCTCGATATGATCTTCACCGATGACACAGGCGTGGTGCAGCATGTGCACCACCGCGCGATTCCCGGTGACGAGACAACGATTGACGGTGGTGACGGCATTCTGACGGTGCTGGAAATCAACGGCGGGCTGGCCCGTGCGATGGGCATCACCGAGGGCAGCGAGCTGCGCCATCCGGCCTTTGATACCGAGACAGCCGCCTGGCCTTGCTGAGCCAGCGACTGTCTGTTCCGGTTGGCCGACCTTGGCGGGCCGAAAAACTTTACGATCCTCGCGTCACGGCAGCTTAAGGGCTTTTCAATCCCGTTCAGCCGGTTTAAACGCAACCTCGGTTCGGGGCGTAGCGCAGCCTGGTAGCGCATCTGTTTTGGGAACAGAGGGTCGGGAGTTCGAATCTCTCCGCCCCGACCAAATTCAAAAAAACCTATAGGTCTTTTGACCCGCATCGGCGGGCTGCGGTCACTCGGTGATCGTGCCGCCCAAAGCGGTAAGGATCACCTGCAGGCGACGGTCCAGCACGGGATCGGGATAGACCACGTGAAGCACGCCGCCCGCCGCGCGCGGCACCTCCAGAAATTGCGCCGCGCCCAGCTCAAAGCCCCCGGCGACCTGTTCAAGCCGCAAACGGATCACAAGTTCCGGCAAAGCGTCAATCGTTCCATCATAGCGCAGGATCGCCCCCGCCGTGGCATTGGGTGGCATCAGCATCCGGCATTCGATGACATTGTCGCTCACTTGCACGAGGCGCTGTGTCGGCGACATGCAGCCTTCGCGCAAAGCGTCGAAAATGTCATCGGGCGGTTCGGCGAAAATGGCGCGTTGCTCTGGCAACGGCTGTTGCGTGGCGGCGGGCGGCGGCTCCGGGGTCGTGCAAGCGGCCAGCACAAGATAGGGCACAAGATACAGCGCAAGGGGCACAGATGCGCGTGCGCGGCGCGGCGCGGCCTTGGGTGAGTCGGAGGGATCGGGGTGTTTCATAATCAACATATGGTGTCTTCCCCGTGTCCTTTCCGCATCATGCGACAGTTCGCCCGATACATGAGCATAAGATCGCCGATGCTCTTGAGTGTGAACCTATCCCCTGAGAGTTGGCTTATAAGAACGGCAGATACAAAGGCTTTCCGCGCATATCCACAAATCTGTCCCCAGCGCGGCGAATCTTTGGGGCGGTGAACCTGATTGGCCGGACGCAGCGCAAATCCGGTCAAGCAGAAATTCTCTCCCTAAACGGTAAATTCTACATTGACGATACCCTCCCTGATACGTCAGATTGTGGGGGCTGAGGTTGCGACCCACTATATGTAGTGTTTAACGAATGGGTCACGGCGAGGGACAAAAACAAAAACCAGATCGGGCAGAGACCGGGCATATCGCCCAAAGGTCAAACTGACCTGCGCTTGAACCGGCTTGATGAAAGCCCGGACAGCGGGATGTTTTGTCTGCTTGCACCCTCGGTGCGGTGGTGTCGCGCACAGACGCGGGATCGATAATGAACGCTAAAGATGGGGCAGACCATGAAGATCGAGAGAAAATTCACGACATCCGGGCAGGACGCATATGCGGCGCTGGATTTCGTCAAGACAGCGTCTGAAATCCGCAATCCCGATGGCACCGTGGTGTTCCGTCTGGACGAGGTCGAGGTTCCTTCAAGCTGGTCGCAGGTGGCATCCGATGTCATCGCGCAAAAATATTTCCGCAAGGCCGGCATTCCGGTCAAGCTCAAGCGGGTCGCCGAAAAGGGCGTGCCGAAGTTCCTGTGGCGCTCGGTGCCCGATGGCGAGAATGTCGAAAAAGTGGGCGAGACCTCCTCCAAGCAGGTGTTTGACCGTCTCGCGGGCGCATGGGCCTATTGGGGCTGGAAAGGTGGCTATTTCAGCACTGAAGAAGACGCGCGCGCCTATTATGACGAGATGCGCTACATGCTCGCCAGCCAGCGCGCCGCGCCCAACAGCCCGCAGTGGTTCAACACCGGCCTGCATTGGGCCTACGGCATCGATGGCCCGAGCCAGGGCCATTACTATGTCGATTACAAAACCGGCGAACTGACAAAATCCACCAGCGCCTACGAGCACCCGCAGCCGCATGCCTGCTTCATTCAGTCGGTCAAGGATGATCTGGTCGGCGACGGCGGCATCATGGACCTGTGGGTCCGCGAGGCGCGTCTGTTCAAATACGGCTCCGGCACCGGCACCAACTTCTCCAGCCTGCGCGCCGATGGCGAGCGTCTGTCGGGCGGCGGTAAATCCTCCGGCCTGATGGGTTTCCTCAAGATCGGGGACCGCGCGGCGGGCGCGATCAAATCGGGCGGCACCACGCGGCGCGCGGCCAAGATGGTCATCGTCGATGCGGATCACCCCGATATTCAGGAATACATCAACTGGAAGGTGAAAGAGGAGCAGAAGGTCGCCAGCATCGTCGCAGGCTCCAAGATGCACGAGCAGAAGCTCAACGCGATCTTTGCCGCGATCAAGGCTTGGGACGGCAGCACCGAGGATTCGGTGGATCCCGCCAAGAACCCGCAGCTCAAGGATGCGATCCGCGGCGCGAAAAAGGTCATGATTCCCGAAACCTACGTCAAGCGCGTGCTGGATTATGCCAAGCAGGGCTACGGCTCCATCGAATTCCCGACCTATGACACCGATTGGGACAGCGAAGCCTATGCCTCTGTCTCCGGCCAGAACTCCAACAACTCGGTCCGCGTCACGGATGCCTTCCTCAAGGCTGTCGAGACCAATGCCGACTGGGAACTGATCCGCCGCACCGATGGCACGGTCGCCAAAACCATCAAGGCGCGCGACCTTTGGGAAGATATCGGCCATGCCGCATGGGCCTGCGCCGATCCGGGCATCCAGTATCACGACACGGTCAACGACTGGCACACCTGCCCTGAGGACGGCGCGATTCGCGGCTCGAATCCCTGTTCGGAATATATGTTCCTTGACGATACGGCCTGCAATCTGGCCTCGATGAACCTGCTGACCTTCTACAAGGACGGCGAGTTTCAGGTCGAAGACTATATGCATGCCACGCGTCTGTGGACCCTGACGCTGGAAATCTCGGTGACGATGGCGCAATTCCCGTCCAAGGAAATCGCGCAACTGTCTTACGAATTCCGCACGCTGGGTCTGGGCTATGCCAATATCGGCGGTCTGCTGATGAACATGGGCCTTGGCTATGACAGCGACGAGGGCCGCGCGATGGCGGGTGCCCTGACCGCGATCATGACCGGCGTGGCCTATGCTACATCCGCCGAGATGGCGGGCGAGCTGGGGGCGTTTGACGGCTACAAGCGCAACAGCAAGCACATGCTGCGCGTCATTCGCAACCACCGCAACGCCGCTTACGGTGCAACGGATGGCTATGAGGCGCTGGCGACGAAGCCGGTCCCGCTGGATCACGCCAACTGCCCCGACCAGCGTCTGGTCGCGCTGGCCAAAACGTCATGGGACGAGGCGCTGCGCCTAGGCGAAAAGCACGGCTACCGCAACGCCCAGACGTCCGTGATTGCGCCCACTGGCACCATCGGTCTGGTCATGGATTGCGACACCACCGGCATCGAGCCTGACTTCGCGCTGG
>JBLRWK010000062.1:0-23016 GCA_047921295.1 Rhodobacterales bacterium | reverse complement strand
TAAAGTAGCCTGACATTGAACAAACCACCCTCCGGTAAAGCCGGGGCGGTTCAGCCAGCCCGACACGAGATGTCTCCGTCACGTTGCAGCGCTTCGTGGATTTGGTCGACAAGGCGCATCGACTCGTATCCGCCAAGCAGTCGCGCGGCGTGCCGTAGGCCGTCTTGATTGCGATCGAAGAATGCGTGAACGGGAAGCGGCAGGATGTGGCCGCTGGCAGGGAAGGTTGCGATTTTCATGATTGTCTCCAGCTGAGGGTCCCTCGAAGTTGGTTTCGAAGGGTCAAGTCGTGTGAGTTCAGCTGTGCATTGTGCGTGATAAAAATTTTCCTTTTCCGGCTTCTTCCTTCATTTTCCAAGGGTCTGGTACCTGGCGGTTCCGACCGGACAACCGCCAGGAACCAGACCCCACTTACTTCAACTCCTTTGATGTCTTGGGAGTTACGGGGGCACGAACGCGCGCTGCGCCAGGATAGGGCGCTGAAGACGGACCGTCATCGCTGCAAAACGCAGCTTCACTGACGGCGGGCTGAGAGCCTGAGCGCCGTCGCGGTCATGGGACATGCACAGGTGCGTCTTGTCGCGACCGCGCTCATCAACGCTGTCTGCGATCTCTGGCGTCGATTGATATCGGTGCGATGATATGAGTTGCGCATTCTTAGTGGCGTGTTGCAATCGCGGCGCTGAGATCGACGCAACATGGTTAGGGTAGCGTCATGCGCGGTGAGGAAATCGCCGAACTCGCAGCCGTAGCGGCGAGGGGATAAGGCAGTTGCAGGTCGCGATTGCCAGCGTCGTCGAATTGGCCCGGGCCCTGCGCGAGGCAGGGATGCTGCACAACGCGTGATCACCAGCGGCGTCGGGCGCCGCAAAAACATGATGTCGATCAGTCCCGCCACAGGGGAGGAGGCGTTCTGAATTGATGGGGACCCGGCAGCGTCTCCAGCCGGGCTGTCGGTGGGTCTTGCCGGACAGGATGAATGCATCCGGCGCGGTGGCCTGCCTCGCCGGCTGGGACCTTTCACCGATGCACGTTGCGAAGCATGGTGTCCGGTCGGATTGGGTTGGCCGGCTGATCGGGACAGGCGGGAGTGTCAGTCCTGGCCGATCCATGCCGGCGGGCAAGACCGTTCTGCGATCGCCAGTTTGCTCCGTAGTCCTTGCTGCAAAATGCAGGCGCATGTGGTTCGAGACGCCGGCAGCCGCAAGGACCTGAGCAATCCGTTCGCAAAACGCTGTCTCGACGCGCGCGGGGAGGTCCCTGGGCATGCGCGTGAGATCTCCTTGGAATAAGCGCCTTGTCACTATGAGGATGTCTTCTCCGGTGAGCGGACATCGCCCGCCGCTCGTGCGTTTTTCAAGAGCTGACATGACCCCTTACGCAGCGTGTGTGCGACATGGCGGCCTTGATATGTGCAGACCGTGATGGGCACCACTGTGCGCGGCAGCTCATATGTTGCCACGACTTCTTGATACTCTTCCGTTCCATGTTCGATCTGCGGAGAGAGGACCGACTTAGTCTTCATGATCATTCCTTTCAAGATGTCCGACGGGATTGTCGTGACCATGAAATGTGATCATCGCGTTGAAACAGAAACGGAACGGGGCCCCCGACGTGTCGGAGGCCCCGCCCTGGCCTGCCGCCCGGGCACATGGGCGGTCTCCTTGAGACGCCAGGCGCGGCGGGTGCGTCACCCGGGTCGCAAGCCGCCATCGGTCATCCGACGAGACGCAGGCCGCGCGCGGAGGCGCGCTCCACCGCCAGCACGGCGGGGTCGGCGAAGGGTGACCGGATCATCGAGATGTCCACGACGACGGATCTCATCCGGTTCGCGAGTTTCTCGATCCCGAGATTCTGGCCGTAGGAGCGGTCGCCCTCGTCGGTATAGCTGTGGCCCATCAGACGACACCGGATCGCATCCGATTTGTCGTCACCCAGAAGGTCATGGTGGAATGTCGTGCGCAGCGCGTGGAAGTCGAGACCGTGCCAGTAGCACGCATTGGTGCGCCGGTAATACCCGAAACACTTGCTGAAATTTGCCGAAAAGGTGTCTTTCACCTTGCCACGGTTGAGGAACGGAAAGAGCCGGATGTGACCTTGGTCCCGGCGCAGTGCGACAAGTTTCAGCAGGCCAAGCTCAACCAGCTGGGGGTGAACCGGAAGCGTCCGTGCGCTGCTGAGGGTCTTCACGCCATTGATGATCGTGTGGCGGATGGTGATGGTGGGAATTCCCTTGTCGCATCCGAAGTCATCGGGGCCGAGTTGGAGAATTTCTTCCATGCGCATGCCCTCATGCCGTGCGATGAGTGGCGCCCAGAACAGCGGTTCGCCCACGTCCTCGAGGGGTTCCTGGAAGATGCGCGAGCCGTGCAGATCGTCGATCCGGTCGTCCCAGGCTTGACGCTTGCGGTCGCCTTCGGTGCTCTTGAGCGCCTTTTCGTCCTTGTTGCTCCAACTGCAGATGCTGAACGGATTCTGGTCAATGAGTTGCATGTCGACCAGCATTTCCCCCACGGCGCGCATCACGCGCCCGTGCTTGATATAGGTTGTGACCGATATCCGGGCCTCATGGCCTTCGAGGCGCATCCTGTCGATCGCCTCGGACCCTGCGCCGCGGGCTTGCGCCGCCGCGATGTCCCTGTCGAGCTGCGCGGCTCTGGCATCGGCCTTCTCGATCAGCTCGATCAGACTGAACCTGCCGCGATCCTTCTCGGATTTGCCGTGGTTTGCCGGAACCCGCCAGAAGCGCTCGAGGGCATCATTCACGTCGTCGACATGAATCTCATCGACCGGCTCGTCGCCCAGAGCGGCCGGCCAGTAATCCAGCGCCAGCCGGCGCTTGCCCCGGTGATCTTCGCAGAGTCGCGCCTCGACAGAGCCGGTCTTCAGCTTCTCGGGGATCGCCTTGCGCTTCTGATGCGCATTGAAGGGCGCCCTGTAGCCCCAGCTCACGAGCTCGTAATAGAGCTCGATCGCCTCGACGAGCGTGATCCCCCGCTGTTTCGCGAGTGCCGCGCAGGATCCTTCCGAGAGCAATTTGCGGTCGACGAGGATCCGGGGCGGACGGGCTGCGATCCGCGCCTTCTGCCAGCTTTCCTCGTCGTAACCTTCGGGAAGGTCGAACCCGGCCGGCACGACGATCTGCGTGCCGGCGATAGCGGCGTGAAGAGGCGACGAAGCCAGGTGGACGGCTGCGGCAGGCTGACCGGCCGGCGTCGCCTCCGCCTCGTCGGTGCCCGCGGCGAGGGTTGGCGGGGCGCAGGTGGCCGCTTGCGCCGCGACGAATGTGGCAGAGGCGGGCGCAGGCAGGGGCTGGGCGCCGAGGCAGGCGAAGGAGGCTGGTTCGACGATCGCGCCAAGCGGTCCGGGAGCCGCCGCCGCGGCGCCCGCCGCTGATGTGGCGATGGCGCGGCGGAAAAAGACGGTCGGCTGATCGTAAAGGCCCTGCTGGCGGCGGGCGCGTTCCTGGCTCACATCGAGAAGGACCTTTGTGGCCTCATAAGCCAGTGCCGTCCAATCCTCGTCGGCCTCATCAAGCGCGATTCCGAGCTGCGCCGCGACATGGCGCAGCGGCTGCCGCGCGACGCCCCGATCCCCAAGCCACAGCGCCTGACGCAAAGTGCCCTGGAGCGCTTCTTCCCGCCGCAAACCGAGGGCGGCCGCCTCGGGGCTGCGCGGGCCGGCAACGGCGCGGGTGCGCTCGAAGGCCTCGATCTCGAAGCGAACGAGGCTTTCCAGCATCCAGATCTGTGTTTCGAGCGCAATCGCCATCGTCATCTCCGCATCTGCGGCGAAGACCAGATCGCTCATCTCGGTGAGGCGGCGGGCCAGGATCTTCGCATCGCGCAGAACATGGGTGCGGAGCGAAAAACACAGGAACGACTTTTCCGAAGGGGCGTCATTCCCCTGTTTCGGATCAGCGGGTGGTATGGCCCCCCGGTCCCGTAGGGACCGGGGCAGGCGTCTGCGCCAAAAGTAGCCGGTTTTGCGAATTTCGAGATGGGGCGGCAGGCTGCGATTCCGGGGCATGGCGATGCCTCTTGTGCACGTCGTTGTGCACCGCCGTGTGCACCTGGATGTGCACCTCGTCGTCGAGCTCCGATTCCGGATCTCGGAAATCCCTTGTTTTCAGGGGTTTGCTTGAAAATTGGCTCCGGCGGTAGGGATCGAACCTACGACCAATTGATTAACAGTCAACTGCTCTACCGCTGAGCTACGCCGGACCACGAGGCGGGATATAGCAACAGGGTTTTGTGGCGTCCAGAGGTATTCGGGATATTTTTGTAAAACCTTCACCGGCTGTTCAAATCAGGTGGAAGGGCGCGCTCCAGCGCAGGGGCCCGACCGGGACGATTTTGTTTTTCTGTTGTAGTTCAACGAGATGCGCGAAGACGTTGCGGGTCGCGGCGGGCAGGAGTGCGGTGGGGGTGTCGGTGTAGATCTGCGCGGCCAGTGCGGCGGCGGTGGCGGGGCCGGCGCTCAGGGCTTGCAGGATCGAGGCTTCGCGACCCTCCCGGTGGGTCAGCAGCCATGTGGTGCGGGCCGCTGGATCGGTGATCGGTGCGCCGTGGCCGGGCAGGTAGAGGCTGTCGCTGCGCGCCAGAAGGCGGCGGCAGGAGGCCATGAAGTCGCCCAGATCGCCATCGGGTGGCGAGACGAGCGAACTGGCCCAGCCCATCACCAGATCGCCGGTAAAGACCACATCGCCCAGCGCGAAACACAGGTGGTTGCCGAAATGGCCGGGTGTCCAGATCGCCTGAAGCTGCCAGCCGTCGCCGGGTACCAGCTCATCATCGGCAAGGCATATGTCAGGCGTAAAGCTGGCATCCACACCCTCGCCGCCGCCGGCCAGACCCTCTCCGTCCAGTTGCCGCATCACCGCGCTGCGGCCCGCGCCTGCATCGCCGTAAGCCAGAACCGGCGCCCCCGTGACATCCGCCAGATCGCGGGCGAGGGGGGAGTGGTCGACATGGGCATGGGTGACAAGGATGTGGCTGACGCGCTGGCCGGGGCGCAGGGCTGCAAGAATCGCGGCCAGATGCACGTCGCAGGCCGGACCCGGATCAATCACCGCGATGTCGTTCCGGCCGACCAGATAGGTGTTGGTGCCGCGGAAGGTCATCGGCGAGGCATTGGGTGCCACGATGCGGCGCACCTGCGGTGCCACCTCCTCGTCCTGTCCGGGGGTCGGGTCAAAAGACATGTCGATCTGCATTCCGCTTCCTTTGCGTGAGAGCCAAGGCTAGGTTTAGCGCATGTTCTTCGGCTGGCTCAAACGCTTTTCCCCGCGCGGTCTTTATGGCCGTGCCGCTCTTATCCTGGTTCTGCCGGTTGTGACGTTGCAACTGGTGGTCTCTGTCGTCTTCATCCAGCGCCATTTCGAGGGGGTCACCCGCCAGATGACGCAGGTCGCCGCACGCGAGATACAGCTTATTCTCGAGGATTTGTCCGAGTTCGACACGACAGAGGAGGCGCTGGCGCAACTGTCCCCGCTCACGGATCTGTTGCAGATCGGCCTGAGGTTTCCCGACCCTCCCGTGGCCGCACAGGACCAGCGGCGCTGGTTCGATCTGTCGGGGCGCGAGGTGATCGGCACGTTCGAGCGGTTGATACCGATGCTGCGTGCGGTGCAGCTCGCCGACGATCATGAGGTGATCCTGATCATGGAGACACCCTTGGGCCTTGCGGAGCTTTCCATCGACCGGCGGCGGGTGTCGCCCTCCAATCCGCACCAGCTTTTTGTGAATATGCTGTTTTTCGGCGGGCTTATGACTCTGATCGCCTTCATCTACCTGCGCAACCAGTTGCGCCCCATTACGCGGCTGGCGCAGGCAGCGGAGGCGTTCGGAAAGGGGCGGCATATGGCCTACAAGCCTTCGGGTGCGGTCGAGGTGCGCGCGGCGGGCAATGCCTTTTTGGACATGCGCAACCGTATCGAGCGGCAGATCGAACAGCGCACGCTGATGCTGTCGGGGGTGAGCCATGATCTGCGCACGCCGCTGACGCGGCTGAAGCTGGGCCTGTCGCTGCTGGACGAGGAGGATACTGCCGATCTCAAGCGTGATGTCGACGAGATGCAGCGGATGCTGGACGAGTTTCTCAACTTCGCGCGCGGCACGTCGGAGGCAGAGCCGGAGCCGGTTGACCCGGTGCAGATGTTGCGCGATCTCATTCAGGATTTCACCCGCGCCGGAAAGCAGGTGGACCTCATCGAGGTTGACGGGGCAGGGACGGTGCTGCTGCGCGATCAGGCGATGCGCCGCGCGGTGGAGAACCTGATCACCAATGCGGTGCGCTACGGCAGCCGTGCCGAGGTCTCGGTGATGCTGAGCGAGAAATCCCTGCGTATCAGGGTGGAGGATGACGGGCCGGGCATTCCGCCCGCCATGCGCGGCGAGGCGATCAAGCCGTTCACGCGGCTGGATCAGGCCCGCAACCAGAACACGGGATCAGGCGTCGGCCTTGGTCTTGCCATCGCCACGGATATCGCCCGCGCCCATGGCGGTGTGCTGCGGCTGGGCCAAAGCGACCGTCTGGGCGGGCTGCGTGCCGATATCGTGGTGGCGCGCTGAGCCGCCGCTTTGAGGCGTTGCCTGCGGTGACAGAGGTGCTATATTACGGCCCAAGCGAGGACGACCTCCCCCTGACACGGGCGATTTCTCCGGGACGACCCGGTTTGACCGGGAGAGCGTCATGCGCACCATACCAGACCGTATCCGCCATGCTGTCAGCTTCGAACTGATCGCGCTGGCCATCATCACCCCCACGGGGGCGTGGTTTTTCGAGACACCGATCAAGGAGATGGGCGTGGTCACCATCGTGGCGGCCACAATCGCGACGCTGTGGAACTACGGCTACAACGTCCTGTTCGATCACGCCATGCTGCGGAGGCGCCGCGACCTGCGCAAAACCCCCGCGATCCGCGTGCTGCATGCTGTGCTGTTCGAGGCGGGGCTGCTCGTGGTGCTGATCCCCTTCATCGCGCTCTATCTCGGGGTGGACCTCTGGACCGCGCTGATCATGGATCTGGCCTTCGCGGGCTTTTATCTGGTCTATGCTTTCGGCTTCAACTGGGCCTACGATGTGATCTTCCCGATCCCCGCCCCGACGCAGGCTGGTGATTTGGGGTGAGGCCAAAATTGGCGCGACGTGGATCCCCCAAGGTTGACCGGTGCACCCAAGTAATTGGTAGGCCCGGAGGGACTCGAACCCCCAACCAAAGCGTTATGAGCGCTCTGCTCTAACCAATTGAGCTACAGGCCCGACCTGAGTGACTTGCTAGCAGACAAACCCGTCGCGTCAAGCGGTCTGGGGGCGGGCGCGCCGAAAAAGGCTTTCAGATTGCCAAGCGGCGGGGTTTGGATTAACCCGCATCGCAGGCGATGAAAGGACAACCCCATGTCGGATGCAGAGCAGGGCGCAGATCAAACCAAAGGCGCGAAGAACGGTATCACCTATGCCGATGCGGGTGTCGATATCGATGCGGGCAATGCGTTGGTGGAGCGGATCAAGCCTGCGGCCAAGCGTACGATGCGCAAGGGCAGCATGTCGGGGCTGGGCGGGTTCGGCGCGCTGTTTGATCTGAAAGGCGCGGGGTACAGCGATCCGATCCTTGTGGCGGCCACCGATGGCGTGGGCACCAAACTGCGGATCGCGATTGATACCGGCAACGTCGACAATATCGGGATCGATCTGGTGGCCATGTGCGTCAACGATCTGGTCTGTCAGGGCGCAGAGCCGCTGTTTTTCCTTGATTATTTCGCAACAGGCAAGCTGGAACTCGACAGCGCCACCCGCATCATCGAGGGCATTGCCGAGGGCTGCGCCCGCTCTGGCTGCGCGCTGATCGGCGGCGAGACGGCGGAAATGCCGGGCATGTATCATGGCGGTGATTTCGATCTGGCGGGCTTTGCCGTGGGCGCGATGGAGCGGGGGCAGGATTTGCCTGCGGGCGTGGCGGCGGGCGATGTGCTGCTGGGGCTGGCCAGCGACGGGGTGCATTCCAACGGCTACAGCCTTGTGCGCAAACTGGTGGAAGTCTCGGGCCTTAGCTGGCAGGATGACTGCCCCTTCGGCACCGGCACGATGGGCGAGGTGCTGCTGACGCCGACGCGGCTTTATGTGACGCAGGTGCTGGCGGCGATCCGCGCGGGCGGGGTGCATGCGCTGGCCCATATCACAGGCGGCGGGCTCACCGAGAACCTGCCGCGTGTCCTGCCGGATGATCTGGGGGCTACGATCGATCTGGACAGCTGGGCCTTGCCCGGCGTCTTCCAATGGCTGGCGCAGACCGGCGGGATGGATCAGGGCGAGATGCTCAAGACATTCAACTGCGGGATCGGCATGATCCTTGTGGTCGCACCCGAGCGGGCCGAGGCAATGACGGCGCTGCTGGTCAAGGCGGGTGAGACGGTCACGCCGCTGGGCCATGTCACCGCAGACGGGGCGGGCGTGACCTATACGGGCGCGCTTTTGTGACAAAACGGGTTGCGATCCTGATCTCAGGTGGCGGGTCCAACATGATCCGGCTGGTGGAGAGCATGGCGGGCGACCATCCGGCGTCCTGCGTCCTTGTCGCCTCCAACGATCCGGCGGCGGCGGGGCTGCAGCGCGCCGCCGCGATGGGGATTTCCACGGCGGCGGTGGATCACCGCGCCTTCAAGGGGGATCGTCCGGCGTTCGAGGCGGCTTTGCAGGCGGAACTCGACAAAGCCGCGCCCGATATCCTGTGTCTGGCGGGATTCATGCGGGTGCTGACGGCGGGTTTCGTGCAGCATTGGGAGGGGCGGATGCTCAACATCCATCCCTCGCTCTTGCCGAAATACAAAGGCCTGCACACCCATGCCCGCGCGCTTGAAGCGGGCGATACCGAGGCCGGATGCACCGTGCATCTGGTGACAGCGGCGCTGGATGACGGGCCGATCCTTGGTCAGGCGCGGGTGCCGGTGCTGCCGGGCGATACCGAGGCCGATCTGGCGGCGCGGGTGCTGGTGCAGGAGCACCGGCTTTATCCGCTGGTGCTGGACCGGTTCGCGCGGGGCGATCTGACGCCGGTCATGCTTTAGCGCGGGATCATTTTCAGCGCCATCGCACCCAGCACAGCGAGACAGAGCATCGCCAGCAGCGCGGCGCTGGCGCTCCAGGTGTCGATCATCAGGGCGATCCCGAAGGGTGCGACGGCGGCCATGACCATCCGCACGGCGGCGAGCTTACCCAGCCGCGCGGCAAAGCCCACCGGACCGAACAGGACTAGCGGCACGGTGCCGCGCACGATGGATGTCAGCCCCTGCGCCAGCCCGAACAGCACGGCAAAGACCATCGCACCTGCCAACGTCGGCCCTGTGATCCACAGCACCGCTAGCGCCAGCACCAGCAGCAGGGTCGAGATCATGCTCGTGGTCAGCGGATGCAGGCGCAGGCCGAACATCATGTCCATCACCCGCACGCCCACCTGTGCAGGCCCCATCAGCGTGCCTGCGGTCACGGCAGCGGCGGCGGGCAGGCCAAAGGCGGTGAGCGTCGTGACCCAGCTTGCCGAAAGCGCCGAGAACACCAGCCCCGCCACCGCAAAGGCCACGGCCACCCAGATCATCGCGCGGCCCTGCTTGTCGGCGGACAGCGGGGCGAATTGCGGCGGGGGCGGTGGGGGAGCGCCCTCGACAGGCGCAAGCTCTGGCGCGCGGGTCAGGGTCAGGTGCAGCGGCAGGCAGATAAACAGGTTCAGCGCGGCAAAGACCAGGTAAGCGGTGCGCCAGTCTGCCCAGACCAGAATGCCTTGGGTCAGCGGCCAGAACAGTGTCGAGGCGAAGCCGCCCAGCAAAGTCATATGCGTGATGGCGCGGCGTGCGCGGGCAGGCCCAAGCCCCTGTGCTAGTGCTGCAAAGGCGGCATCATACAGCACAAGCGTGGCCGTGACCTGCAGCGCGATCAGCGCCAGCCCCAGCGTGACAAGGCCCTGCGCCTGACTGAGGGCCGTCAGCGACAGCGCCGCCAGCACCGATCCCGCCGACATGACACGACGCGCGCCGTAATGGTCCACCCAGCGGCCCGCCGTGGGCGCCGCCAGCGCGCCCGCCAGCAAGCCGAGCGAGAAGGCCGCAAACGCGGTGCCGGGTGTGATCCCCAGATCCTCGGAGAGAGAGGGCACGACGCTGCCGAAGGCGTAGAAGATCGTGCCGAACCCGATGATCTGCGTGATTCCGACACCCGTGACCAATCGGAGGTGAAGCCAGCGATCAGGGTTTGCGGCAAAGACGGGCAGGGGCATCGGGACAGTCGCTTGCGCTGGTGGAGTGCTGCGCCTAGCGGCATCGTTTCGGTGGGGAATGTCAAGACCGGGCGAGTTGTTGCGTTTGTCTCTTCGCTCGGAACAGCCGCGCAGCGGCCCGGGCATCGCAGGGCCGCCCCCCGGCCATGCGATTTGGCTGCCGCAAGTGCCACGGCCAAAGGGTGGATGTGGCTGTGCTATAAACTGCCACTTTGCGACGTCGGATCGCACGACCGCGGCCCTGCGATGCACGGCTGGTTGACCGTCCGCTCAGGCTCGAAGCAGTCACTGCGAACTTTTCGTCAGGTGGCGAACAGTCGCGCGGACTTTCCTTTGTCTGCGCAATGCCGTAAGAGCGAACAACCATTTGTGAAACGACCGAAAAGACCTTGCGCCGCGTCCCTCGCGGTGCCGCCGCAACAGGGCCATTGATGAGAACGATCACCACAACCGAAGACCTCGCCGCATTCTGCCAAGAGGCACGCCGCCATGACTATGTCACGCTCGACACCGAATTCATGCGCGAACGCACCTATTATTCAAAACTCTGCCTGATCCAGATGGCCATGCCGGGTACGGATGACAGCACGGCGGTGCTGGTCGATCCTCTGGCCGAGGGGCTGTCGCTGGAGCCGCTCTACGATCTGTTCCGCGATACATCGGTGGTGAAGGTGTTTCACGCGGCACGGCAGGATCTGGAGATTTTCTTCGTCAATGCCCGCGTCTTTCCGACGCCCTTGTTCGA
The DNA here is from genome assembly GCA_047921295.1 of Rhodobacterales bacterium. Classification (GTDB taxonomy): domain Bacteria; phylum Pseudomonadota; class Alphaproteobacteria; order Rhodobacterales; family Rhodobacteraceae; genus Seohaeicola. The sequence goes on along the minus strand of JBLRWK010000062.1, from coordinate 12,004 downwards.
TACGCAGGTCGCGGCGATGGTCTGCGGCTTTGGCGAGCAGGCAGGCTACGAGACGCTGGTCAAACGGATCGCCAAGGCAAGCGTGGACAAATCCTCGCGTTTCACCGACTGGTCACGCCGCCCGCTGAGCGACGCACAGAAGATCTATGCGCTGGCGGATGTGACGCATCTGCGCAAGGTCTATGAGTATCTGGCCAAGGAGTTGCAAAAGAGCGACCGTGCCAAATGGGTCGAGGAAGAGCTGGAAATCCTGACCAATCCCGAGACCTATATCGCGCGCCCCGAAGAGGCGTGGGAGCGGGTCAAGACGCGGACAAGCTCGGGCAAGTTTCTGGCGATCGTGCGCGAACTGGCGCGGTTCCGCGAGGATTACGCGCAATCGCATGACGTGCCGCGCAGCCGTGTCTACAAGGATGATGCGCTGGTGGAACTGGCCTCGACCAAGCCGGTGACGCTGGCCGATCTGGGGCGCTCGCGCCTGTTGCTGCGCGAAGCGCGGCGCGGCGAGATCGCGGATGGTATTCTGGCCGCGATCAAGGCCGGTATGGACTGCCCGCCCGACAAACTGCCGCAGCCGGATCTGAGCCGCGAGCGGATGCAGGTCAATCCGGCTTTGGCCGATCTGTTGCGGGTCTTGCTGAAAGCCAAGACCGAGGATTCCGGCGTGGCCTCCAAGCTGATCGCGACCAGTGCCGATCTGGATGCGATTGCCGCAGGCGAGCGCAACGTGCAGGCCCTGCGCGGCTGGCGGGCCGAGGTGTTCGGCGCGGATGCTTTGCTGCTTTGCGAGGGCAAGATCGCGCTGTCGGCCAAGGGCAACGATATCCGTATCGTCACGCTGTAAGGTCAAGCCGCCGCTGATGTCAGCGCGGCTGGCCCTGTCCGGTCAGCGGCGGGCGGTTGCCGCATTGCGCGCGGCCTGAACGCGGATCTCCCGCACACCGGCCAGTTTCGCATTGCTGAGCTTGACGGCGGCCACATGGCTGCGGGCGCGCTCCGGCATCGGCACGGTTCCGGCGGGGGCAATGGCGGCGCGCAACTCGTAGGTGAGCACGCCATCAACCGGCCTGCCATTGTTGAGCGGGGCCAGCGACACACGGAAAGCGCCTACGGAATCGGATAAGGCTGTGGCCCGTATCAGCGAGCCGCCGGGCACAGGCTCCACGATCAGATCGGAGACCTGCGCGGCCAGCGGTGCCGCGGGCAACGGGGCGGAGCGGCGGAAGCTGAACAGGCCGCTGCGCGCGGTCGCGGGGATCAGGGGGTTGACCTCGGCGCTGGAAGCAGGGGCCGGCTGCGAGCGACCAGAGCCGCCGAACATGCCGCAACCTGACAGAACGAGGGTCGAGACCAAAAGGGCCGAAGTTAGGTTACGCATCCCGTGCTGCCCCATCCGTTTGTTGCATTGCCATCTGCCTATCTTATCGGATCAGGCTTGAAAAGACACAAGGGCGCAAAGAAGATCGCGGCGGAAAGACACTGGGCCGCACTGGACCTTTGGGTCCGGCTTGCCTAACTGAACAGGGCGCAGGTGAAGGAATGATACATGGCGACGCAGAGCTTTGAGGCGATTGTCGAGGATTTCGAATTCCTTGAGGATTGGGAAGACCGCTATCGCTACGTGATCGATCAGGGCAAGGCGCTTGAGCCCTTGCCGGACGCCTTGCGCGTGCCTGCCACCAAGGTGGACGGCTGCGCCAGTCAGGTCTGGCTGCATCCGGTGATCGAGGATGGCACCTTCCGTTTCGAGGGCGACAGCGACGCGATGATCGTGCGCGGCCTGATCGCGGTGCTGCGGGCGCTCTATAACGGGGTGCCGGTGGCGCAGGTGGGGCAGGTGGATGCGCCGGGCGAACTGGCGCGGCTTGGGTTGAACGACCACCTTTCGGCGCAGCGCTCCAACGGCTTGCGCGCAATGATCGAGCGTATCCGTCTGGTGGCCGCGCAAGCGGGATGATCGGGCGGTTCTGATAGGCAGGAGGGCAGTGCCCGACCGCGGGTGGGCGTCGTAACGTTTGTGAGAGGCAATTTATCGTGCAGCATACTTGAAACATGGGGGCTGCCACGTCGGCTCAAAAGCGCCCGCCCGGGGGGCGGTCGGGCGCTGCCCGGGCGGCTAAAGCCGCCGTTCCGGGCAAGGGACTGGTTGCGAGTCTGGATTAGGCAGAGGCCAATGCCGTTTCCAGATCGCCGTATCCGGTAAACCGCCGCTCAAACGCAAGCCCCAGACGCGCCGCACAGTTCTGTGCCTTGGCCGTCAGGGCGGGATCATCCGTCTGGGCTTGATAGACCAGCTTGGTGTAATGGGCGAAATAGGTGTCGCGCAGTTGCGGATGGCGGTCCAGCCCTAGCGGCTCCCAGACGAAGGCATCGAACTGGCGCACCAGAAAATCGGTGAGGTAGAAGGCGGTGAACTCCTCCTCCGCAGTGGCGGCGAAACGGGTATTGCCCTCGAAAAAGCTGTAGCAATGCGGCCCCTCGACCATCTGCACGCCCAACCGCGCGCAGGTGGCGGCCAGCCTGCCGCCGGTGCCGCAATCGGCATAGACCACGAAGATGCGGGCATGGGTGGTGCGATGCTTTTGCACCGCCTGTTCGACCGCATCGGGAATCCGGTCAGGCGCGTTATGCAGGATCGCGGGCAGACAGGTCAGGTCCATATGGTCCCAACTGTTGCGGCGGATCAGATCGAGGATCTCGCGGGCCAAGGCGCCGCAGGCGATCAGCAAAAGCCTGTCCGGCGCGGCATGGGCAGGGGCGGGGGCAGGGGCCGCGTCTAGCGCCAGCCCCTCGCGGGTCAGTTTGTCGTCATCGGGCAGGTCCATGTCCGTCCCCTCATGTGAAAAGACCCGCGCATCGCGGCGCGGGCCTTTGTGTCAGGTCGGCGCAAAGCGGCTGTCAGGCGCGCATCGCGGCCTGATTATGCTTGCGCGCAACATAGGATTTCGCGGTTTCCACCGCCACGGCGGCATCGCGGCAATAGGCATCGGCACCGATGGCGCGGCCGAATTCCTCGTTCAGGGGCGCACCGCCGACCAGCACGATGTAGTCATCGCGCACACCTTTTTCGATCAGCGTGTCGATCACGACTTTCATGTAAGGCATCGTTGTGGTGAGCAGGGCGGACATGCCCAGAATATCTGGCTTTTCAGCCTCCAGCGCATCCAGATAGCTGTCCACCGCATTGTTGATACCCAGATCGATCACCTCGAATCCGGCCCCTTCCATCATCATGGCGACAAGGTTCTTGCCGATGTCGTGGATGTCGCCCTTGACGGTGCCGATCACCATCTTGCCCTGTTTCGGCGCGCCGGTTTCCACCAGAAGCGGTTTGAGGATGGCCATGCCGCCCTTCATCGCATTGGCGGCCAGCAGCACTTCGGGCACGAACAGGATACCGTCGCGGAAATCCTGCCCGACGATCGTCATGCCGGCCACAAGCGCTTTGGTCAGGATCTCGTAGGGTTGCCAGCCGCGTTCCAACAGGATGTTGACGCTTTCCTCGATCTCCTCGCGCAGACCGTCATAGAGGTCGTCGAACATCTGCTGGACAAGTTCCTCGTCATCGAGATCGGCGAGGATGATATCGTTTTGATCTTCGGCCATTACGAATTCCTTGGCTCATGCGGTGCTGCACACCGGCTTGCTGTCATCAGCCCATCTGGGGCTATTATTTAATAGGCACTGGCCGGATTGCGACATGGTCGCAAACGCTTCCGACCTGTGCCCAAGAATTGTGCCGTTCGTGGCGCTTATGACGCGTTCCGCATGGGTTATCCGTCGCGTTTGATGCTCCGGCGGCTGCGGCGCGGGGCGGCGGTATCGTCGCCCGTGCCATCGCCTGCCGAGCTGAACGCCCCCAGCATCTCGGTGATCCGGTCCAGCGTCGGGCGCGCGCCGCGCGGGCGGGTCTCCAGCGCCTCGCGCATATGCGCCAGATGATCGGGCATGGTGCCACAGCACCCGCCAATGATCCGCGCGCCTGCGTCACGCGCCAGCACGGCATATTCGGCCATCAGTTCGGGCGTGCCATCGTAATGGATATGCCCGTCGTGATATTTGGGAATGCCCGCATTGCCCTTGGCAATGACCGGCCGCTCGGTGCCTTGCGCGGCAAAGCCCAGCACGGTGCGCAGAAGATCGGAGGCCCCCGTGCCGCAATTCGCGCCGAAGCCCAGAGGCGGGTTCGGCAGCGCCTCGACCATCTCGACCATCGCGGCGCTGGTGGTGCCCATCATGGTGCGCCCGGCTGTGTCAAAGCTCATCGTGCCGCACCACGGCATCCCCGCCAGTGCAAAAGCTTCGGCGGCGGCGCGGTATTCCTCGGGGGCCGAAATCGTCTCGACCCAGAGCACATCGGCGCCACCCTCTTTCAGCCCCTCGGCCTGTTCGTGAAAAATCTCGACAGCCACCTCATGCGTCAACGGACCCATCGGCGCGAAGATATCGCCCGTCGGCCCGACAGAGCCTGCCACAACCACGGTGCGCCCCGATTTATCGGCGACGTTGCGGCCCAGTTCGGCGCTGATACGCGACAGTTCGCGCGCGCGCTTTTCCGCGCCGTGCAGTTTCAGACGGCTGGCATTGCCGCCGAAGGAATTTGTCAGAAAGATATCGCTGCCCGCATCCACGGCAGATTTGTAAAGTTTGGTGATCCGGTCAGGATGCTCCTCGTTCCACATTTCGGGCGCATCACCGGAGGTGAGGCCCATGTTGAAAAGGTTGGTTCCCGTGGCCCCGTCGGCCATCAGCCAGTCACGGGTTGCAAGAAGGCGGGACAGGGCATCGGTCATTGTGGTTCCTGACGTGAGTTCGGTTCGCGGTTTGATAGTCAAAGAATTGCGCCGGTCCTGTCACGTTTGACGGGGCCGGGCAAATTCATATTGATCATAATGATTGTGAACAAAGCATGAAGCAGCGCTGGCCGCACAGCCCCTGAAGGGCTGAAAAAGGTCAGAGTTCGCTCAGCAACTGTGCTTTGGCGACAACCAGCAGCTCGTCCATCTTGGCGCGCACGGCATCGGCATCGGCGCGACCGTCCAGATCGCCGACAACCTTGCGCACGACATCCTCGTGACCGGCTTCCTCGAAATCGGACTTGATGACCTCGCGGGCGTATTCCGCGGCCTCGTCTTCGGATTTGCCCAGCAGGTCCGCAGCCCAGAGGCCCAGCAGTTTGTTGCGCCGTGCGGTCGCTTTGAACGTCATATCTGCATCATGGGCGAATTTCGCTTCAAAAGCACGCGCGCGGTCGTCAAAGCCTGTCATTTGTCTGTTCCCCTGATGGCTGGAATTCTGTTTTCGAGATATGCACATGCGGACCGCTTGACGCAAGGGGCAGGGCACATCTTGCGACAAACCCGCCCATGGCTTAAAGGGTTGACCAACTGGACGGGACTCATGCCTGTCCTCAGCACCGGAGTGGCCATGGCACGGCGCAAGAAAATCTACGAGGGCAAGGCCAAGACCTTGTATGAAGGGCCGGAGCCCGGAACCATCATCCAGTATTTCAAGGATGATGCCACCGCGTTCAACGCCGAGAAACGGGACGTGATCGAGGGCAAGGGCGTGCTCAACAACATGCTGTCCGAGTTCTTCATGACCGGACTGGCATCGGTCGGCGTGCCCACGCATTTCATCCGCCGCATCAACATGCGCGAACAACTGGTGCGTGCCTGCGAGATCATTCCGCTGGAAGTGGTCGTGCGGAACTATGCCGCAGGCTCCATGTCCAAACGGCTGGGGATCGAGGAAGGGCTGCAACTGCCGCGCCCGATCATCGAGTATTACTACAAGGACGACAAACTCGCCGATCCGATGGTCACCGAGGAGCATATCGCCGCCTTCGGCTGGGCCAGCCAGCAGGATATGGACGATATCCTGAGCCTTGCCCTGCGGGTCAACGATTTCCTGTCGGGCGTGATGTTCAGCGCGGGCATCAAGCTTGTCGATTTCAAGATCGAGATCGGGCGCGTCTATGAGGGCGAGTTCCAGCGGTTGGTCGTGGCCGACGAGATCAGCCCCGACAGTTGCCGCCTGTGGGATATCGAGAGCGGGCGCAAGCTGGACAAAGATGTGTTCCGCCGCGATCTGGGCAGCCTGACGGACGCCTATTCCGAAGTGGCGCGGCGTCTGGGTGTGATGCCCAAGAACGCCACGCCGATCACCAAACCGACGCTGATCAACTGATCCGGCTGCCCTGGGACGCGCGGGGCGGATTTGGATATTTGCAGCAAGAAGAAGCAGGGGCCGCCATGCCCTTTGAGACCGGAGACTGACCGATGAAGGCACGTGTGCATGTCATGCTGAAGAACGGGGTGCTTGACCCGCAGGGCGAGGCGGTACGCCACGCGCTGGGAACGCTGGGCTTTGACGGGGTCAAGGGCGTGCGTCAGGGCAAGGTGATCGAGCTGGACCTGGACGAGACCGATGCCGAGACCGCCCGCGCGCAGGTGACGCGGATGTGCGAGACCTTGCTCGCCAACACGGTGATCGAAAGCTACAACGTGGAGATCGGCTGATGCATGCGGCGGTGATCACTTTCCCCGGCTCCAACTGCGACCGTGATCTGGCCGTGGCCTTCGAGGCGGCGGGTGCCCGCGTGACCCGCGTCTGGCACAAGGATACCGACCTGCCGGAGGATGTCGACATCGTTGGCATTCCGGGCGGTTTTTCCTTTGGCGACTACCTGCGCTGCGGCGCGATTGCCGCCAATTCGCCGATCTGCCGCGCGGTTGTGGCCCATGCCAATCGCGGCGGCTATGTGCTGGGGATCTGCAACGGCTTTCAGGTGCTGACGGAAACACGGCTGCTGCCCGGCGCGCTGATGCGCAATGCGGGGCTGAAATTCATCTGTCGCAGCGTCGATCTGACGGTTGCGACCACGCAGAGCGAGTTTACCGCGCAGTACCAGCAGGGGCAGAGCCTGCGGATTCCTGTGGCGCATCACGATGGCAATTACACAGCCGGCCCCGATCTTGTGGCGCGCCTGCGCGACGAAGACCGTATCGCCTTTACCTATGGCACGCCGGTCAACGGCTCTGTGGCCGACATCGCCGGTGTGCTGAGCGAGAACCGTCGTGTGCTGGGCATGATGCCACATCCCGAACGCGCCAACGACGAGAGCCACGGCAGCACCGACGGGCGGCAGATATTCGCCGCTCTGACCGGGGCGTTGACGGCGGCTTGACTTGAGCGCAGAGCTGTCACCGCGTAATGTGCGGCGATGAAACCCGCACGCACCTCCCAGCCTGAAGGCGACGCCGCCCGGTCCCGCCGGACAGCGTCTCGTGTGGGGCAGAGCGGGGCGGTCAGTTGGCGGGGCCGGATCGCGCTTGGCCTGCTGATGCTGACGGCGGTGGTGACCATCGCGGTCACCAACCATCTGCTGACGGAACGCTTTACCGAGACCACACGCAACCGCGCCGAATTACGGCTGGCGCTCTATAGCGGCAACCTGCTGAGCGAGTTGCGGCGCAACGCGATTGTGCCACAGCTTCTGGCGCGTGACCCCTCATTGATCTCGGCGCTGTCGTCGCGTGATTACTCCTTGTCGACCCAGCGTCTGATCTCTTTTGTCGAGGAGATCGGCGCCGCCTCGCTGATGTTGCTGGACCGTGAGGGCCGCGCCGTGGCCTCCACCGATCGCAACAAGCTGGGCACCAATTATCGCGGTGAATCCTATTTCATCGAGGCTTTGCGCGCCAACGAGACCATCTTTACGGCCAACCGGCGCGACTCGGGTAGCTATCATTTCTCCTATTCGCGCCGGATCACCGAGCAGGGCCGCGCGCTTGGCGTGGTTGTGGTGGAAGTGGATCTGCAAAAGTTCGAGCGCGCATGGGCCGGTATCTCGGATGCCGTGCTGGTGAGCGATTCCGAAGGGCGGATCATTTTGGCGACCGAGCCGCGTTGGCGCGGCCTGACCGAGGCCGAGGCGCTGGCGCAGCAACCACCCGAAAGCGCCATCCAGCGCGCCATTCAGGCCACCGCAGACTGGACCGCCCTGCCAGCGGATGCCTATGTGCGCGGCGAGGCTGTGATCCGGATGGAAGGCCGCATCCCGTTTCGCGGCTGGCGGATCGCCAGTTTCACCACCTACACCAGCGTGCGCGAGCGGGTGAACGGCGTTCTGGCGCTGGAAATCATGGGATTCGCGATCCTGCTGGCGCTGGCCTTCTATATGGTGAGCCGCAAGAACGCGGTGCGGATGGCTTTGTTCCAGCGCGAATCGGCTGAACTCCGCCAGTTGAACGCAAGGCTTCAGCGCGAAATCGCCGAGCGCGAGCGGGTGCAGGAGACGCTTGCCGTGGCGGAACAAACCTTGGCGCAAAGCTCGAAACTCGCCGCTTTGGGCGAGATGTCGGCGGCGGTGAGCCACGAGTTGAACCAGCCGCTGGCGGCGATGAAAACCTATCTGGCGGGGGCACGATTGCTGCTGCGGCGCAACCGGCCCGACGAGGCGCTGTCATCCTTCCAGCGGATCGACGACCTGATCGAGCGGATGGGCGCGATCACCCGCCAGTTGAAATCCTACGCCCGCAAAAGCGGCGACCAGTTGACGCCGGTGAACATGGGCGAGGCGCTGGCCTCGGCGCTGTCGATGATGGAGCCGCAGTTGAAACAGCGGCGGATCAGCATCACGCGGGCCTTGCCGCACCGTGTTGTGATGGTGATGGGGGACCGTATCCGCATCGAGCAGGTGATGATCAACCTGCTGCGCAATGCCATCGATGCCACCCAGAACGTGAGCGATCCGGAGATCGACATCATTCTGGCCGCAGGCGAGACGGCTACCTTGACGGTGCGGGACAATGGCGAGGGGATCAAGGATCTCGATAACCTTTTCGAGCCCTTCTACACGACCAAGAAACCGGGCGAGGGGGTCGGACTGGGCCTTGCCATTTCCTCGGGGATCGTGAACGACCTAGGCGGGCGGCTGATGGCGCGCAACGCAAAAGATGGCGGGGCGGTCTTTGAAGTTCAGCTTCCGATCTTAAATAACGAACCAGACATAGAAGCGGCGGAGTAAGCTGATGACCAAAGGCATGAAGATTGCGATTGTCGATGACGAACAGGACATGCGGCAATCCATCAGCCAGTGGCTTGCCCTTTCGGGGTATGACACGGAGACATTCGCCAGCGCGGAAGACGCGCTCAAGGTGCTGGGGCCGGATTATCCCGGGATCGTCATCTCGGACATCAAGATGCCCGGCATGGACGGGATGCAGTTCCTCAAGAAGCTGATGGGCAATGACAGCAGCCTGCCAGTGATCATGATCACCGGGCATGGCGATGTGCCCATGGCGGTGGAGGCGATGCGCGTAGGCGCGTTCGACTTTCTGGAAAAGCCGTTCAACCCTGACCGGATGAACGAACTGGCGCGCAAGGCGACCAATACGCGCCGCCTGACGCTGGACAACCGCGCATTGCGGCGCGAATTGTCGGATGGCAGCCAGTTGATGAAAAAGCTCATCGGCTCCAGCGCCGCGATGGAGCGGCTGCGCGAGGATATTCTGGATCTGGGGCAGGCCGATGGCCATGTGCTGATCGATGGCGAAACCGGCACCGGCAAGACGCTGGTGGCGCATGCCCTGCATGCCGTCGGCGCGCGGGCAGGGCGCAAGTTCGTGCTGATCTCCTGCGCGGCGATGGACGAGGACAAGCTGGGCAAGCGTCTGTTCGGGCCGATGATGCCCGAGGACAGCCAGCTTCCCGCCGTGGAAGAGGCGCGGGGCGGCACGCTGGTGCTGGAAGATATCGAAGCGCTTTCAGACAGTTTACAGGCGCGGCTCACCAGTTTCATGAACGAGCAGGGCACCCCTGCCGAGACGCGGATCGTCGCGATCAGCAACCTGCAGGAACAGGACCGCACCAGCGAGGATGCGCTCCGTTCCGATCTGTTCTACCGGCTGGCGGCGTTGCGGGTGACCCTGCCGCCATTGCGCCAGCGCGGCGAGGATATCCTGACGCTGTTCACGCGGCTGTCCGAGCAGTTCGCCGATGAATACGGTTGCGACGCGCCCAAGGTCAGCGCACAGGAAGCGGCACAACTGTTGCAGGCCCCGTGGCCGGGCAATGTGCGCCAGCTCATCAACGTGGCCGAGCGTGCCGTGCTGCAATCGCGGCGCGGCTCGGGCACCATCGCCTCGCTCCTGATGACGGATAACGAGGAAATGCAGCCCGTGATGACGACCGAGGGCAAGCCGCTCAAGGAATATGTCGAGGCGTTCGAGCGGATGCTCATCGACAATACGATGCGCCGCCACAAGGGCTCTATCGCGGCGGTGATGGACGAGCTGTGCCTGCCGCGCCGGACCCTGAACGAAAAGATGGCCAAATACGGCCTGCAGCGCTCCGATTACCTGTAATTTAGGCATTTGCAGCGGGCAGGGCGATGCAATGCCCGCTGCGGTTGATCGCTGTCCATTTTCCCCATTGTCTTACCTATGGCCCTGCCGCTATGGTAAGGCATGGTTTGTGGCACAAGATGTGACCCGCCATTGAGTTTCGCTGCAACAGCGCTGTGTAGGGTGTTTCCGGCACGACTGATGCAGACCGATAGAGCCCCGGCAACGGGACTGAAGAAACCTGAAACCCGTCGTGAAAGCGATGTGGTGACGGCCTTGAACGGGCGCCCCATGACATGAGGGCGTCGGAGAAGAAACGCGATGAGGCGCGCAAGAGCAACCGATCCCATCTTCATGCCCCCTTCGGGGCATACGCCCCTGACGGCGGGACGCAGGATGTTAGGACGGATTGCATGCGCCACTTCCCTCGCCCCTGACAGACACTTGCCGCAAGGCCTCCGCCCAACCAGGCCGGGGCTGCGCCGCTGTGCAATTGGAAAAAATGGCCAAGAAAATGCTGATCGACGCCACACACGCGGAAGAAACCCGCGTCGTTGTGGTGGATGGAAACAAAGTCGAAGAGTTTGATTTTGAATCTGAAAACAAACGCCAGTTAGCTGGCAATATCTACCTTGCAAAGGTAACACGGGTCGAACCCTCGCTGCAGGCGGCCTTTGTCGATTACGGCGGAAACCGTCACGGCTTCCTCGCCTTCTCGGAAATCCACCCGGATTACTACCAGATCCCCGTCGCCGACCGTCAGGCGCTGATGGAGGAAGAACAAGCCTATGCGGATGCACAGCGCCGCGAGGATGACGAGGAGAAGCCGCGCGGTGGCTCCAGCCGTTCGCGCAACCGCTCCGGCAGCCGCAGCCGTTCCGAATCTGTGCAGAGCGACGATGCCGTGGTCACCCGCGAGACCGAGGACCAGTCCGATTCCGGCCAGATTTCCGGTATGGAGACGATCGATCTGGACGATGACGATATCGCGGAGGGCACCTCTCCGATGGAAATCGTCGGCGAGACGCCTGTCGAGGAGCCGGAAGAGGCGTCCTACGATGATCAGGATGACAATGATCAAGATGACAACGGCGACGATGATGATGATCGTGGCGCCGTCGAGACGATGGACCGCGATGACAGCATCGAATCCGTGGCCGATGATGACGATTCCGAAGATATCCGCCCCGTCCGCAAGCCGCGTGCGCGCCGCTACAAGATTCAGGAAGTCATCAAGGTCCGCCAGATCCTTCTGGTGCAGGTCGTCAAGGAAGAGCGCGGCAACAAGGGTGCTGCCCTGACAACCTATCTGTCGCTTGCGGGGCGTTACTGCGTTCTGATGCCCAATACCGCACGCGGTGGCGGCATTTCGCGCAAGATCACCAATGCGGTGGACCGCAAGAAGCTCAAGGAAATCGCCACCGAGATCGACGTGCCGCGCGGTGCGGGCCTGATCGTACGGACGGCGGGTGCCAAGCGCACCAAGACCGAAATCAAACGCGATTACGAATACCTGCAGCGCCTGTGGGAGCAGATCCGCGAACTCACGCTGAAATCCATCGCGCCCGCGAAAATCTACGAGGAAGGCGATCTGATCAAACGCTCGATCCGCGATCTTTACAGCCGCGAGATCGACGAGGTTCTGGTGGAAGGCG
>JBLRWK010000061.1:0-23481 GCA_047921295.1 Rhodobacterales bacterium | reverse complement strand
ATAATGGGCAATTCTCCGAGAGTTTTGCCCTCCGGTAAAGCCGGGGCGGTTCAGGCCGGCACCTTCCTTGTATTTCTGCATGACCGCGGCATTTCGCCGGCGGAGGTATCCAGCCAAACCTTGGGAGAGTACTACGCCTACCGCCTGACGATCTCGACGAAGTCGGAGAAACGGTGCCAAGATCACGTCAAAGAAATCGCTCTGTTCCTGCGGATCGTGTCGAAAGACACTATCCTATCGGGGTTTGGCTTTCGGGCTGTGCCGCATCCGTTCGAAAAATTCAACGGCAAATATGGCGTCGAAAGCACGATGATCGCCCACCTGCTCGCCGAGTACGATCTCAAAGTCGCCCCATGGACGCTGGGCCAGATGTCACGTGACGGGGTGACACGCGAAGCTTTCATCGCCGCACTTGACGAGTCCGAACAGCAGCCAACTGACAGGAAGGCGCTGCTGCTTGCAAAGAGAGCTGCGCTGGCTGCCCGTCCGGGTGAGGCCAATCATGAGAGTTCTGTCTCACACGATGAGTTGCTCGCGGCTTCCGGGTTCCTGACGGCGAAAGATCGCTGGAGCGCGCGAACCGTTGCGACGCGCCGGGGCTATATCGCATCGCTGGCAAAGAGCATTGTTGCCTCTCTGGACATCGTGCCTGCCACCCTGGACGAGCTGCTTGATCCCGAATTTTTGGACGCTGCTGTACAGGCTATTTTAACCGCCAATTCGAAGGAGTTCCCCAGCGGCTACATCGGCAGCATCCTAACATGCGTCCGCAAGATCGCGGTTGACTTTCAATGCCGGCCGGAGCGAGAGGTAAAACGGATTGAAAACCTGGCGGAGCGCTATACGAACAAGAAAAGGGGCATTGCGCCGCGTAACCGCGCAAAGCTGCGCAAGTTCGACGCGCAGCGTATCCAGACAACCATCGACCTCGGCGACACGATCATCACGGGTGTCAACAAGGAAATCGACCGTCGCCGCAAGGCACATCAACGCAAACACGGCGTCTTCCCCAAAAGATCCGACGTGATCGACCGGGAACTCGCGCGGGACATTATGGCGGTGATCGCGCATGAGACGCTCCTGCGCTGCGCGCCGCGCAGTGACAATCTGATCAATGCGCGTCTCGATTGGATCGGCTGGCAGAATGACCTGGCGGTGCTGACGATACCAGCGCGCGACGTCAAGATGCGGGACGCGGATGATGAAGATCTGCGACTTCCCCTGGGGGGAAGGGTCAGCAAGTTGCTGCGGATGTATCTGGACTACGTGCGTGCGAAAGCGCTGCTCGAGAATGATGATGTAAATCCTTATTTGTTCCCGCGTCAGTCCGGAAGCGGAATCAACCAGCCTTACAATACTATCCTGAAGCGCGTGGTAACACTTCTGCATCGCGCTGTCGGGATTAAGATCAACCCGCATCTTTACCGCCATTTGATCGGGTGGATCTGGCTCAAAGACAGCCTCAACCACTTGCCGAAGGTGCAGAGACTTCTTGGGCACAAGAGTCTGCAAACGACGATCGACTATTACGCTGAAGTGGATGCCGATCTCGTTTTCGACGAGTGGAATGAATATCTCAATAACAAACGCGCGTCGCAAAAACGCAAGGCTGCGTGATCCGAGCATGCAGCAGTCAGGACAGGTCATGATAAATTTGCATCTGGAAATGCGCGAGCGCATCAAATCCGCGCACCCGAAAGACCCTGTTCCGACGGCTGCGGCACTCGCGGATCACCTCAGGCACCGCCGGGCTGTCGTCGGCGAAGCGGCCCTGGTCGAGTTCGCCTATCTGCAGGAGATCGCGGCCGTCGTCTGGGGCGCTGCGCCGACTGCCCATTTCGGGCGCGTCCTGCGCGATGCGCGTGCGCGCGTCAAGCCGCCGCGCAAGACAAAATGGCAGAAAGCGGAGGATGTCATCGCACATCTACCCGATCAGTGGCAGGCGCCGATGCGGCGTCAGGTTGAACTTTCACGTCGGAGAAGCACTATTCCGGATTTCACGATCTGGAGCGCGAGTTATGCCTTCGCCGTCACAGTGGCGCTGAGCCGGTGGGCACGGTATGCCCAGCCACGTGAACTGTCGCTCGTTCCGCTTGGATCAACGCTGGACGGTTATGCGCAATGGCTCAGAAGCGGCGCGCATGAGCCGAGTCCAGTGACGTTGAGGACTGCATCGGATTACCTGTCGCGCATCCACGCCGGGCTGGCGGTGGTCGCACCCGGATCAACGTCGCTGTCGCGGACATTTGTCGTACGGGATCTGCGGGAGGCCGCGGATGTGCTTGGCGCAACGACGAAGACGGGCTCACAGCTGGTGGGTGCCAGCACGATCTATGACCTCGGTTTCACGCTGATGAATGAGGCCCGCAGTTGCACTATGCGCGGCGTGCATGTGGCTGCGAAGTTTCGTCTCGGCATTCTTCTCGCCACCGCTGCGGCGCTCCCACAGCGGGCAAGGGCGCTCTCTGCGCTGGATTTTGCGACGACTCTCATGCTGCCAGGTGGGGGTGCCATCCATGTCCGGATTCCAGCTGACATGCTGAAGATGCGAGAAGACGAAAAAGACGACGGGGAACCGTTCGATCAAGTGTTTCAGAACGCTGAACTTGCCGCAGCTCTTCTCGAATATCGTCACGACTTCCGCCCGATCTTCGACGACGGGTCGTGCCTCTTTCCCTCGGTTCATGCGCGAGGCCATTCAGTCAGCGAGATGCAACTTGGCGTCCTCGCGGGCGACATCACGGAGGCGCGGCTCGGGGTCAGAATTCCCATTCACCGGATGCGCGACAATGTCGCAACCGAGGCAAGCGAGAACCTCGACGGTGGCAGGCGGGCAACAAAGTGCCTGCTGGATCATGCCGAAATTGCAACAGGCGATCACTACGATCATTCGGACGGGATGAAAGCGACACGCGAGTTCGGCGCTTTCATCGACCGTCAACGAAGCTGCCCGGTCAATCTGAATCTCGATTTATGACCTTGATCGCAGTCCCGCCCGTCGCCGTTCTGCGCCGGTATTTCCTTTATTTCCGCAGGCAGTTAAAAACGGGATGTCTGCATCCGCACGGGATGGATGGCGCCCGTTCTTAACTATTTCCGCCCGCCGCTTCAACTTCCGCCTACCGCTTCGCTGTTGATAGGTTCACTTCAACTACCCAAGGCAGGGATCGTCCGAAAAGGTCACTCTCAAATACTGCCATACTAAAAAACCCCGCCCCCTTAAAAGACCATCCACCAATGACCGGTATTTTTTGGAATACTCGTTTTCAGATCGCGCCGCAGTTGAGCGGAATTCCGGTCGACACGATCTTTGCAGTAGGCGTACAGTCGATCGCTGCAGGCCACGGATTGCCACCAAACTCATAAAGCCAGAGCACGCCGAAAGCGAAAGCGAGAACGAAGTAGGCAGCGACCGGTGCGAGGAACAGCGTCCATGCAACACCACTGCTCGGTGCATCGCCCCGTCGGATCGAAATCGATTGGAGCGCAACGCTCCCCTCAAAGAGATTTCAAGGCAATCACCGGCACAAGAGAATTTGTTTCGTTACGCTTTGCCAATGGTTGGTCAAATGTCGCGAATTCCATATCGGATCTTGCGAGCATATGAAGGCAATCAGCAAGGTCCATACCGGCAGAGGCTGCCTCCAAAGCCCGGGCAAGTCTCTGCGGCGCTTCTATCTCGACCGTCGGCAGGCCGGCGAATATCCCGATCGCGGCGGCAACTTCTTTGCCGCTGAAACCATATGCCGTTCGCAAAACACGGTCGAGTTCGACAATAACTGTCATGCATACGAATACCTCGTTGTCTTCGACAAGGCGTTTGGCAATCAGTGCCTGTTCCGGTCGATCATTCACCAAAAAACGGACAATAACGTTCGTATCAAGTGAGATCATGTGCGGGACCGCGCATCTTCCATAGGCGCAACATCCATCTCCTTGATCGTTTTGGCATCACCCTTATAAGACAGGCAGCCGAAAGCATCCGTTATTGTTGTGACTGGAAATCCATGGATTGGAGAGAGAAGGACACCATCTGGCGTCCTCTGAACCCGTAGCTTAGTGCCGGATTCCCAACCCATCTCTGCCCTGGTAGCCTTTGGCAGTACGACTTGGCCCTTGGCGGAAACCGTCGTGGTTCTGTAAACACTCATGTTTTTTTCCAAAAGGTAAGTCAACGGTAAGGTAGCGCCATCGAGAACGTTGCACAATCAGGGCCGGTAATAAACTTTGTCCCTCTCCGGCTTTGGTAGATCACGAAGGCGTTTGCGTGATACGGTTCCGGCTGGCAATGAGCCCTTCGAGAAACGCCTCACCGTCACCATAATCCACGAATTCCGCATAATAGGCATGCTGCGCACCGACGCGTGCGGCATGTTTTATAGGACACCAATATGCCTCTGTTCGCCCCGCGATCTCCTGAATATAGCTAATTAAACCATTGCAATAACCACAATACACGCAGTTGAATTTTTGCAGCGCATTCAGATAGGCCAGATGATGTCTGTCGATACAGATGAAATCGGACCGACGCACCCGCTGGATACCATACACAGGAAAACAGACTCGTTGATAGATCGTCACGAAAATATCAAGAAGCACAAAAGGAATGATCAGGGAGTAAATCACCGGCGCCACCAACACGACCAGAGGACGGGTCTGGCGCAGGAAATCAATCAGACTGATCCGGAACTCACGGTGGCGTCGGCGGGCTTCCTCCTCGAACACCACGCGACCATTCTCCAGCCGATAGCGAAAGGCAGCACTACGCCTCTCAAATTCGTCTTGAAGCTGATCTTGAAGCGCGCGAATGCGTGCCGCTATTGTCTCGGCTTTGTTGCCCATTTGCAGTCTCCGACCGTCGTGGTTTGCGCTTCATAGGAGAAACTCAGGGGAAGTTTCTCTGATTCTAATCATAGATGCTTAGCACTCTTCTTTCGGGTAGAGTCTGTGACAGCACAAAAGCTTCTGAGACTTTTCTTAAAACGGAATATGGACATAGTAATTTTCAAAGCCAGATGATGACGCTGGCGTAAAACCACGGGCTGAGCGGAGGCCATTGAAGCAGTAGTCGCAATATGTGGCAAACCTTCTGAAGTCAGCAAGTGGATCGTCCATAAGGGGTTGTCGTCTGGAAACGCCTTTTTTGACCCGTCGACTTGAAGCCGTGGGATAAACATCAGGAAAGACATCTACTCGCTTGATCCCTGTCAAAGACCACGTCGGTGTCAGTGGCTATTCTTTCCCCAGCACAGCTGTAGGGAACACAGATGGTCAATCACGATCAAAAGGCGGTGATAGCGTTTCTGACGAACCCTTCGACATATGGGATGACAGCTCCTGTCGAGCGGATCGACACCCATATCTCCCATCTGTTTTTGATCGGGACGCGAGCTTTCAAGCTCAAACGGGCTGTCAGCTTGCCTTATCTGGATTTCTCAAATCCAGATCGTCGCTTTGAAACTTGCAAACAAGAACTGACTCTCAATCGTCGTACGGCACCAGAACTCTATCTGGGGGTGCGTCGCATCACCGGTGGCGCGACGGGCTGCGAATTTGACGGGGCCGGCCCGCTTCTCGATGCAGTGGTCGAAATGCAACGTTTTGATCAGGAAGACATTTTTGATCAAATGGCATTGCAAGGGAAACTGACGTTACGGCTTCTTGACACATTGGCGCGCGAGATCTCAACGTTTCATGCTGTGGCTCCGATGGTCGGAACGGCTGCGGGCGCAGAGAACATCGCCTCGGTGTTGAACATTAACGAGGCCGGATTCCGGCAAAGCACAGTGTTCACTGAGGATGAAATTTCCCGTCTCGGTTCTGCGTTCGCAGCGCGCCTGTACACCCATGCCGCGCAACTGGATGACAGAGCAAAGGCAGGACAGGTGCGCCGCTGCCACGGAGATCTCCATCTGCGCAATATCTGCCTCTATCAAGGACACGTTCGCCTTTTCGACTGCCTCGAATTCAACGACGCGCTTGCAACCGTCGATTTACTCTATGATCTGGCATTTTTGGTCATGGACCTGTGGCATCTGGGGCTGCGCGCTGAGGCGTCCCATGTCGCGAACCGTTACTTCGACACGTCCGACCAAGAGGACGGCTATAATCTGATGCCCTTTTTTACAGCGTTGCGCGCGGCTGTTCGCGCCCATGTGACGGCAACCCAAGCGGAATCTACAGAACAGAACCGTAAGGCGCTGGCGGACGAAGCACGATCCTATTTCGATCTGGCAGAGCAGTTGCTCGCATCGAAAGTCCCCAGACTGATAGCCATTGGTGGGCTGAGTGGATCTGGCAAGTCCACGCTCGCCGAAGCACTTGCGCCGCATCTGGACTGCGCGCCAGGCGCCAGAGTGATCAGCAGTGACCGTACGCGAAAAGCGATGTTCAATGTCGCACCAGAGATCGCCCTACCCCCGGAGGCGTATACGCTCGAAGTCTCGGCGCGGGTCTATGCCGCCATGAGACAACGGGCGCAAAAGCTCCTGTCTAAGGGCGTCACAGTGATTGCAGATGGGGTGCATGAACGCAGCGAGGATCGCGCGCAAATCCAAGCAGCAGCACAAAACGTCAATACAAGATTCGACGGATTATGGCTGCAGGCCGATCCGGAACTTTTGCTTTCGCGAATGAACACCCGCGACCCCGGTGCCTCCGATGCCGATGCCGAGGTGCTGGCGAAACAACTCGCGCGCGCGCGCACCGTCACGGATTGGCAAACCATAGTCACGAAAGGTTCATTGTCCGACAGCATATCATCGGCCCTGCAGCGATTGAACGCGACATCCGTGCAAACCTCACCCCATAAGGCCGGTCGCTCGTAGACTGATCCAGCGCAGGCAAATGACACCTTTACACAACACTACCCTTAGCAAGGACAACACCGCCCGGCAGGCGCTGCGTTTGATTATCGTGTCGACAAGCGCCGATTTCGACAAGTTTTTTAATCAGCTCATGACATCCGATGATCCCGAAGGACCGCATGGGGCCCGCATTGCTCTGCGACGGATAAGGTCGGCGCTCTCAGGTTTTTCGCCCTTAATCGACAAGGACGTTCTTGCTGCCCAAAAGGACGAGGCACGTCGTTTATTCCGCCTGATTGGTACCCTCCGCGATGCCGATGTTCGGGCTGAGAGCCGCGGATCGGCGCGGGGGCAGAGATCTTCGCAAGACGAACTCGGCCGAATTCGCATCGCACTGCGCGAAGCGATGATCACACAGCGAGCAGCGACCTACGCGGAGCGGCTTTGCAACCTGTTTGCGACAAGGCATTGGCAGCGCAAGGGCAGGAAGGCCAAAAATTGGCGCAAAGCGCCGGTCCGCAAGATCGCGGTGCGCGCATTGAACCGGACATGGTCGGACTGTCGCGCATATGGACCATCTGTAAAGGATTTGTCGCTGCCTGACCGTCACTCACTCAGGAAGGATCTCAAGGCGCTGCGATATCTGGCTGAGTACTTTGACAACCTTTGGAGTGGCAGAACCAAAGACCGCTTTTTCAGGAGGCTCAAATCGTTGCAGGAACAGTTAGGAATTCTCAACGATATCGCAATGATCAAGGAAACCTGCGAGCCTGACAGGAACGCAATGGAAAGCCTGGAAGAAAAGACAGCCAAGGCTTTGGCAAAATCCGAAAAGGCGTGGCGCTTGTTGCGAAAGCGCTCACTCTTCTGGACCTGAGGTGCCCTGCATCACCGAAAATCCTAAACCGCCCACTCATATCAGACCGAAGTAACTTAATTTCTCCGATGCTGCGCGTTCAACGCAATGTGCTTGTGTTTCGGTGCGATTATAAGGGGGCTGATGCAACACGGCTGGCCTTGATGAATCTTTGATCCCATGCGCGCGTCACCATGTCCCAGGTCGGTATCTCACGACTTGATTTCGCCGCACGCATGCTTGGATCCGCCGTTTTTTACAGACGCTCCCAAACGCACCCCCGTTGACGGTCATCAATGAACCACGATGATTTGTCGATCACCATACCGGCACTCATTGCGCCGCATTCACCTGCCGTGGCGCACATCGCTCGGGAGGAGATGTAATGGGATACGAACGAGACGAGATTGGACATGTCGATGACGTCAAAGACCTGACCACGACATCGCGGCGCGGTTTTTTGCGTATAGCAGGTCTGGCCGGCGTCAGCCTATCCTTGGCCTCTGCTGCGGCAAAGGCTGACACAGAAATTGGCTTCTGGGCCAAGGATCTGCCGGATGACAAGCTTGTGGATATGTACAAGACCATCCTGCGCATCCGCTGGCACGAACGCACGATGGCAGACAAGATGCTCAGCGATCCGGACTATCGTGGCTACAACCACTTTTACGCCGGACAAGAGGCAGTTGCCGCCGGATGCTGCGCTGCATTGCGCAACTCCGGGGCCTATGACCAGATCGATCTGGTGTTCTCAACCCATCGCCCGACCGGACATGCAATCGCCAAGGGCGTGGACTTGAAGCTGATGTGCGCCGAGAATGATTTTCGTGCAACCGGGTTGAACGGGGGTTATGGCGCGCAGATGCACCTGAGTGACCCGTCCGTCGGATTTGCCGGTGCGGACGGCATGATCGGCCCCGGCCCTGTGCTGGCGACAGGGGCCGCATTTGCCATGCGCGCCCGTGAAAGCGATCAGGTGGCGGTTTTCTTCGGCGGGGATGGCACCTATGCCACGCCGCATTTCCACAGCGCGCTGAACAATGCGCGCATTCTGGAGTTGCCCTTTATCTATGTGCTGGAAAACAACCTTTATCACCAATACGCGCATTATTCGTTTTCCTGCCCGCATACAGACATCGCCACAGCGGCCCGCGCCTATGGCATTCCGGCGCGTGTGGTTGACGGTCAGGACGTTTTTCAGGTCTACAATGCCATGCATGAGGCGGTCGAGCGTGCCCGCGCGGGCAAGGGGCCCAGCTTTATCGAGGCCAAGACCTACCGCTACTACAACCACTGGGGCGCGCCGGGGGCAAGAGTGGGAGAGCTTGGAGCCTTTGGCTATGACCCGCTGGCGATCTCGTCTTTCCGGCCTGAGCGTGAGGTCCGCGCATGGATGCAACGCGACCCGGTCAACATCGCCCGCGCCACGCTGATCAACTGGGGTCTGATGGACGCCGCACAAGCAGAGGCGATCGAGGACGAGATCCGCGCAGAGGTGGATGCCGCCTTTGCCTGGGCCGCCGAACAGCCAATGTGCAACCCCGAAGATGGCCTGATGCATGTTTATGCCGAAGGCAAAGCAATCGCACGCCAGTTCGGATGAACCGGCTTCAAGGAGGATCGACCGATGACAGAAAAAAGTTGGATGTATGCCGTTCTCGAAGCCGTGCAGGCCGAGATGCGCACCGATCCCGCAATGACTTGGATCTTTGAATTGACACCGCCTGTCGCGTCAACGCCCGGCAGGCCGGTGATCAATCTGGAAACCGAATTTGGCCGTAAGCGCGTGGTCAATACCGGCATTGACGAGATGTGGATGGTCGGCGCGGTAACCGGCGCCGGTCTGGCCGGATCACGATCAGCCACCTACATCCCGTATCAGGGGATCGGGATGACCTTTCAGATGCTGCAGAACCACGCTGGCAAGCTGCGGCATATGACAGGCGGCAAAGCCTCGATTCCGGTGGTGTATGTAATGGAATTTACCGGCCAGACGCCGGGGTTTGCCGGGCAGCATTCGGATTACGAGATGGACACCACCTTTGCCCATCTGGTGGGCATCCGCACGGTTGTGCCCTCAACGCCCTATGATGCGAAGGGGATGATGCATGCGGCCCTGCGTAGCCCCGATCCGGTTGTGTTCATCTATCCCGCCGGGTTGCGGATGCTGATGGAGGATGTTCCCGATGAACCCTATGAGGTGCCGCTGGACAAGGCCGCAGTGCGGACCGAGGGCAGCGATATCACCATCGTCAGTTCCGGTCCGGGCATGCAGATCAGCCTTGAAGCGGCTGAAAGGTTGCAGGCCGAAGGCGCCGGGGTCGAGGTTATAGATCTGCGCGTGCTCAAGGAGATGGACAGCGAGACCTTTATCAACTCGGTGGCCAAGACCAAGCGGTTGCTGACGGTCGATATGTCCTATTACACGCTGTGTCCGGGGGCCGAGGTTATCGCGCGCACCGCCGAAAACGTCGATGGTGCCCGCTACAAGCGGATCGCCTTTCCCGATGCGCCGCCGCCAGCCTCGCCGGAAATGTTCCTTTATATGCGCCCCAATGCCGATCACATATTCGACGCCGCACGGCGTTTGATCGGCTGATCGCTGTCTGGCCCCGCAATCATGGGGCCAGACCTGCCGATCCAGACCTGCCGACGCCCCTGAAAGGATGAACCCCATGAACATCAAGCCGATGACGGATATCACGCAAGCCGACGCGGCACCGCAACACGCAGCGGATCAAAGCGCCCCGGATCAGGGCGGCGCTTGCCCCGCTTGCGGTGGCAAGGTCGCCTTCGCGCATGTCAGCGCCGTGCTGTGGGAAGGTGACGCCCTGTCGTTGGTGCGCGGTGTGCCCGCCCTTGTCTGCGGCGCCTGCCACGACCAGTTCTTTGCCGATGACACGGTCATGCGGCTGGATCTGATGCGCGCGGGCGGCTTTGCAGGCGCACCGATCGTCACAGAAATGACCGTGCCCGTCTTTGCCTTTCCTGCCGATACCATCCCGACAAAAACCACCCTGGCAGATACTCTACCGGCAGACACCCCGGCCAAGACATGACTCATATCCGCCCAAAACCCCGGCGCAGGGTAGCGCGGCGCGGCATTCTCGCCATGGCGGCGCTTGCGCTGGCCTCAGGCGTGGCGCTGGAGAAGATCGGTTTTGAGTTCATGCCAGATGGCGGGCGCAATCTGATGGTGCAGGTTTTAGACGCAGACCCCGGCAGGCTGGCGGAGATCGCAGCCATGACCCTTGATGCTGAAGGTTGGCAGGCATGGATCACTGAGGGCCAAAGCACAGATGCCCATACCGCACTGGCCGAGGCTGAGGTCATGACCCTTGCCAGCTATATGGCGCTGAACCTGCCGCTTGCCGATCCGGAGGCGCTTGGTGCGCTTGGCCCCGAAGATCTGGCCGCTGCCCTGCCCCGGGACGGCAAGGTTCTGGCGGTCCGGAATTGTCAGGGGTGTCACGGTTTTTACACCGCCTATCTGGGTCATGACAGGGATGCCAACGGCTGGATGGTGATGTTCAATTCGCCCTTCCACACGGAAATCCCCATGAACCGGACAGAAAGGCTCACATTTGCGCATTATTCGGCGATCAATCTGCCGATGCGCCTTGAAGACGTGCCACCAGACCTGCGGCACTGATCCGCAGGACGCAACGAAAGGAACGCTGGCCATGGGTAAACCCGCCCCGAAACGCCGATTTGCAGCCATAAGCCGCCTTTTCGCCCTTGGGCTGATCATCGCCATGCCATTCCCGCCGGCCATGGCTGAGGAAGACCCGATCTTTGGCTTTGTTCCCGCAGGCGGGCGCACATTGCTGGCCAACCTGTTGGAGGCAGGCGCGCCGGATCAGGACATTGCCGCCATTCTGAGTGCCAGTCGTGATGCTTTGGACTGGCTGGACTGGTTGCAAGACGACGGCGCTTCAACCGCCGGTCTGGCCGCTCTGGACGACTGGGAAATGCAAACGCTGGCCGCCTATCTGGCCAATGTCGCCCCAACCACGGCCGAGGGGCTGGCAGGCGATGCTTTGCGCAGCGCCTTGCCGCGTGACGGGCGCGACATGATCATGCGCCATTGCCAATCTTGCCACATCATCACCGTCACTGTCACGCAGGACCGCCCGCGCGAGGCGTGGCTGGGCACGCTGCGTAACCCCAGCCATGTCGAGATTGCCCTGAGCGCAAGCGATCACAGCGAGATCGCCGATTATCTGGTCCTGAATGCCGCAATCCCGATTGACCGTATCCCGCGCGAATTGCGGGCCGGAGGCGCATCCTACTGACAACAGGATCAACAAGGGAAAACAGGGCATCATGGGGTTTACATCATTCGCCTTTTTCCTGTTCGTGCCTGTCATCACCGTCGGGTTTCGCATCCTGCCGCCGCAGCTTCGCTTGCTCTGGCTGCTGTCTGCCTCGGTCCTGTTTTACGCGGGCTATGGCCTTGAAAGCTTTTTGCATCTTGTCTTTGTGGTGGGGATTGCCCATGCCACGGCAAAGGCCCTTGTGGCCCCGGCAAACCGCTTGCGGCGCAAGACGGTGCTGTATCTTGGCGTTGGCACCTTGGTTGCCGCCTTGGGTTTCAGCAAATTCGGCGATTTCGCCCTGATGGAACTGACCACCCTGACCGGCACCGCACCGCTGCAAACCGGGCTGACGCCGCCGCCGGGATTTTCCTTCTATATCTTCATGGCCATTGCCTATGTGGTCGATGTCTGGCGCGACATGGTGCGCCCTGCCTCATTGATGCAGACCGCCTTGCAACTAAGCTGGTTTCCCAAGGTTCTGGCTGGCCCGATTGAACGGGCCGGGGCCATCCTGCCACAGCTTGGCGATGCGATGCAGGCCAAACCGGCGCAGACGATGCTGGGGCTGCAACTGATCTTGTGGGGCTTGGTCAAGAAAGTGGTTGTGGCAGATAATCTGGCCCCCGTTGTCGATCAGGCCTTTGCCATTCCGGCCTATGCGGCACCGATGGAGCTGTTGATCAGCCTCTATTTCTTCGCCTTTCAGCTCTATTGCGATTTCTCCGGCTATACCGATATGGCCATCGGCCTGTCGCTTTTGTTCGGCATCGCGCTGCATGAGAACTTCCGCCGCCCTTTCCTGTCTGTCTCGGTCAGCGAATTCTGGTCGCGGCGCTGGCATATCTCTTTGGGTAACTGGTTTCGTGACTACCTTTTCTTTCCGCTGACCGGCACGGCCAAATCGCATGCGATGCGCCAGCATATGGCGCTGTTGTCCGTCTTTGCCGCAAGCGGTCTGTGGCATGCCGGACAGGGCTACGGCGTTGGTTGGGCGTTTGTGGTCTGGGGGCTGCTGAACGGCGCCTATGTCTCGGCGGAAAAGCTGCTGCAACCAGCCGGACGGCGGCTGACAAAGCGGTTTCCGCGGCTGTTGAACTCTGCGGCGATGACCGTGCTGCGCGTTCTGGTGACCTTTCATTTGATCCTGATCACATGGACCTTCTTTCGCGCCGAAACCGTCGGGGATGCGCTGACGATACTGCGCCGCATCGCGCTGGCGCTGCCAGACCTGCCAAGACTGGTGATGCGCTATCCTTTCACCACCGAGCATTATCTTGGCGCGGCGCTGATTGTGGCCTTGCTCACGATCGAGCTGGTCTCAGAGCGTCACCCCATCATCGACCGGTTGCGCAGCGCGCCTGCCGCCTTGCGCTGGACAGTCTGGTATTGCGGGCTGGCCGCCTTGCTGCTGTTGGGCCGCTGGGGCGATGGCACTTTTATTTATCAGGGGTTCTGATGGCCAGACGCAGCATCCACATAGAGGCCCCTTCTACCCCGCCACGTCCGGCGCGGGCGATTGCCTTTGTGGCGCTCGGGGTGCTGCTTTACACGCTGTTTTATGCCGGAGCCGAGCGGCTGACGCGGCAGATGGCGGACCTTAATCCGGTGCACCGCATCATCTCCGCCGATCCTGACAGCCAGGACTGGATCATTCTGGGTGCGTCCCATGCGATGCCGCTGGGCTTTCAGGACTTCGGCACGCAAATCACCGAAACCACGGGCCTGAACATCCTGAACCTTGCTGTCCAAGGCACGGGGCCGCTTTATCACCGCTTTATCGCTGACCGTTTCTTTGCGAGTCATCGCACGCATGGAGTGCTTGTGGTGGTGGACAGCTTCGGCTTTTACGCTGCCAAATGGAACGAGGACCGCTTTGCCGATACCGATCTGCTGGCGCGGACCCCGTTTGATCTGCTGACGCTGCGGCTGTTGGCAAACTATCTGCTCCACGGTGTCGATCCGCGCGCCTTGTTGGATTATGCTGTCGGCTTTTCCAAGATCAACAACCGTAACCGCCTGTCATCCGACCGATGGGAGGCCGAGGATCAATTTGACCGCGCGCCCCGGCCATCACCGCATGCCGACCGCGAAAGGATCGCCTATCTGTACCCGCAGCCGCACGATGCCGCCGTTCTGGCGCGATACCTCGACCATCTGACAGGCTTGATCAGGCTTGCCCAATCCAATGGGGCGCAGGTTGTGGTGATCAAACCGCCAGTCCCGGCCCGTTTCGCCGCATTGCTGCCGCATGAAGCCGCGTTTGATGCAGCCCTCAGCGCGCATCTTGCCGGAAAGGACGTCACTTTCCACGACTTCACCGCAGCACTTCCAGAGCCAGAGTTCTATTTCGATGCCGACCATCTGAACCGGCGCGGGGCCACGCGGTTCTTGCAGGAGCATCTGGCGCCACTTCTTGCCGCCCAGCGGCAAAGCGATGCTGCGCGCCATTGACAACCATCAATGCAGCAACCGCCCCCCCGGTGTCAGATTGCATAGAACGTATCTGCTTATCTGCCCAGTCCAACGGTCAGGAATTCCACCAATGAGGGTTTTTTACAACTTCCGTTTTGCTTTTGTTCTGGGCCTACTGCTCATTCTGATCGCAGCATGGGCACAGTTTGCAGGTGCCAACGGGGGCATATCTGACAAGGTCCCGCCCACCGCCGAAACAACAACCGGGGGGATACCGCAAGACTGGCTCTTGCTGGATGTCCACATGGCGACGGGCGTTCTCTGTGCGGCCTGCCATACCGAAATAACGCCCGAACCCCGGCCCGGGTTTGCGTCTTGCGTGGCCTGCCATGGCACGATGCTGGGAACAGACAGCCCGGTTCCAGTACACGGCCCCGATCCGCACCGCTCGCCGCATCTGGCACTGACAGAGACACCCGATTGCACCAGTTGCCACAAGGTTCACCAACCCTCCGAGGCAAGCTGCACCATGTGCCACCGCGCCTTCAATTTCGATTTTCGCTGAAAGGGAGACCCAGACATGACCATGAAACGCGATATGCGACCCGTGACAGGGATAAACCGCCGGAGTCTGCTGGCCAGTCTGGGGGCCGGAACCGGAGCACTGACGCTGGCATCGATGTCGGCATCACAGGCCGCGATCCTGCCGGAACCGGAACAGGCGCTTGACTTTGATGTGGTCATCATCGGGTCAGGTGCCGCCGGTTGCGCCGCAGCCTTAGAAGCGGCAGACGCAGGTGCGCGGGTAGTGATGCTGGAAAAGGCGTCCGAGCGTTGGATGGGCGGGAATTCCCTGCTGGCCGGTGGCGGGTTTTCATTGCCGCTTGATACCACAGCCGCCGCGCGTGACGACTATGTCGAGGACCACATCAACTACTGCCTTGGCCGTGGCAATGAGATGATCTTCCGGCTGATGGCCGAGAATATCGACGCGGATCTTGCCTGGCTGCAGGGGCATGGCATCGCCTTCAACGATCCTGCCCCATGGCCCCCGTCACGGATCAAGATGGCGATCGCGGCCCCCGGTTTCTTTGCCGGCATGCCCAGTTTCTTCCGTCGGATGAACACGCGGCTGGCGGAGATCGGTTGCGATGTCATCTTTGAAACCAAGGCCCGCCAGTTGTTAATGAGTACCAGCGGCGCAGTAGTCGGGGTGCGGGCGATTGGTCCCGCTGGCGTAGTTGATTACCGTGCAGGCGCCGTTGTGGTTGCAACAGGAGGCTATGCGGGCAACACCCAGATACTGGAAGCTTATTCCGACCCCAACGCAGGTGCGATGATGGTGCGCGGCATCACATGGGCCACAGGTGACGGGCATGTTCTGGCCCAACAGGCAGGCGCCGGGCTCAAAGGTATGGGCGGGCTGATGGCCTTGCATATTGCTGCGGTTGACGGGGTTGAAACCGCCGCCGGGCAGCCCGCATCGGTTGTGCCCCATGCTGTTAGCCTCAATGCGCAGGGCGCACGCTTTGTGGACGAGTCGCGCGGCTATGTCATGCATGGCAAGGCCGTTCTTGACCAACCGGAACAAAGGGCCACGCTTGTCTTTGACCAGACGATCCGCGAACGGGCCGCCGAAAGCGTCATCACCACGTTTGACCGCCTTGGGCTGACGGTGCATCAGGCCGATACGCTGGCAGAACTTGCGGCCATGACAGGTCTGCCCGCCGAACCGATGGAAGCGAGCATCGCGACCTTCAATGCAGCCGTCACCGATGGCAGCGCCCCCGGTGCCGTGCCGCCCAAGGCGCAACTGGCCAGCCGGATTGAAACACCGCCCTTCTACGCCTTCTCGCCACTGGTGCCGGGGATCACGTTAACCTTCGGCGGCGTCATGATTGACGATCAGGCCCGCGCGCTGGAGGCTGACGGGCGCGTGATCTCCGGCCTTTACGCGGCTGGCGAATGCGGTGGAGCAGCGTTTTTCCACGATTATATTGGCGGCGGTGCCCTGACCAATGCGCTGGTGATGGGTCGCATCGCGGGCCGTGGCGCATCCGCCTGACAGCGCATAATGAAGGGGGGCTTTGCGTGACAGAACGGATCATCCGCAAATCGGCACCAGCCGCCGCTGACACGCTTCCAACGGACTGGGACGCGGCACGCGCGCGGCTATCTGGCCTGCCTGGTGGAGGGCTCAATATCGCGCATGAGGCGGTAGATCGTCATGTGGCGGCAGGCCATGGCGCGCAACCCGCGTTGTTCTGGCTGGGGCGCGATGAGACGCGGCGGGTGCAAAGCTATGCCGAATTGGCCGCCGATGCCGCCCGCTTTGCGCATGTGTTGCGCGCCTATGGTATCGAGCCAGGCGCACGGATGTTCCTGCTATCGGGGCGGGTGCCGGAACTTTACGCCGCGACGTTGGGGGCCCTCAAGGCGGGGGTGGTGGTCAGCCCGCTTTTTGCAGCCTTCGGCCCCGAACCCGTGCGCGCCCGGATGGAAATCGGCAATGCCGCTGTGCTGGTCACGACCACACAGCACTATACCCGGAAGGTCAGCGCATGGCGCGACCAGATGCCGGGGCTGACGCTTGTGCTGATTATCGGGGATGAGGCCCCTGACGGCTGTGTCGCGCTTGGCCCGGCGATGGCTGCGGCCCCCGCACGCTTTGACACCCACCTGACGCAAGCCGAGGATATGGCGCTGTTGCACTTCACCTCCGGCACGACTGGTCTGCCCAAAGGCGTGGTCCATGTGCATGAGGCGGTTGTTGCCCATACCGAAACCGGGCGGATGGCCTTGGACCTGCGGCCCGGTGATATCTATTGGTGCACCGCTGATCCCGGTTGGGTGACGGGGATGAGCTATGGCATCATCGCGCCGCTGTGCAACCGCGTGACGATCGTGGTGGACGAGGCCGAGTTCGACCTTGACCGCTGGTATAACATTCTGGAACGCGAACATGTGCAGGTGTGGTATACTGCGCCCACGGCGATCCGCATGATGATGCGGGCGGGGGCCGATGCAGCCAAGGGGCGCGATTTCAGCGCCTTGCGGTTTCTGGCCTCGGTCGGGGAACCGCTGAACGCTGAATGCGTGATGTGGGGGCATCAGGTGTTCGGCCTGCCATTCCATGACAACTGGTGGCAGTCTGAAACTGGTGGCATCATGATCGGCAATACCGCCCAGATGGATATCAAACCCGGCGCGATGGGCAAACCCCTGCCCGGCATCACAGCGGGGATCGTTGCGCGAACCGGTGACGGGGTGACCGAACAGCCTGATGGCACCATCGGCGAGTTGGCGCTGCGCCCCGGCTGGCCCTCGATGATGCGGGCCTATCTGGGACAGCCGGAACGCTATGCCGCCTGTTTTGCGGGCGGCTGGTATCTGACCGGCGATCTGGCGATGCGCGACAGCGATGGCTATTACTGGTTTGTGGGTCGCGCGGATGACCTGATCAAGTCCTCCGGCCATCTGATCGGACCGTTCGAAGTGGAAAGCGCGCTGATCGAACATCCCGCCGTGGCCGAGGCGGCAGTGATCGGGATCCCTGACGAAACCGCTGGTGAGGTGGTCAAGGCCTTCGTCACCCTGAATGTCGGCTATGCGGCAGATGCGGCGCTGGAGCGTGCATTGCGGGGCCATGCCCGAAGCCGTCTTGGCCCCGCTGTGGCCCCGCGCGCGATTTTCTTTCGTGACAGTCTGCCACGCACGCGGTCTGGCAAGATCATGCGGCGGCTGTTGCGCGCCCGCGAACTTGGCCTGCCCGAGGGCGATCTATCCACATTGGAAGGAGAGGAAAAATGACCAAACGCGCAGCAGAATGCCTGCAACAGGCCCCATCAGGGTTGGTAGTGACATGACCGCGGCGGATCTGCGACAGGCCATCCTTGAGGAACTTGTCAACGTCGCCCCTGACCTTGATGCAGGAAATATCGGTGACGAGGACCATCTGATGGACGATCTTGGGATCGACTCCTTGGATTTCGTCAACCTTCTGTCAGCGCTGCAAATGCGGCTTGGCATCCCGCTGCCGGAAATCGATTATCCACGCCTGACCAGTGTTGCCGCCTTGGCAAAATACCTTGCGGATCATGGCAAAGAGACCGCATGAAAACCTATCCGGCAGGGCGCTGCCATGCTGGCCTTACCGCGCAATCATGTTGACGCCAGTCAATGCCTCACTGCCCTGTTTGAGAAATAATAGATCATTGGGCAGCTTCAGGTCGGGGTGCGGCAGTATCATGGCAAGGAATAATTCCCGCACATGGGCACTGGTGATGAACGGCACGCGTTGCCGGGTTTTACGCGGGCTTGCCACAGCCAAGGAAGATACCCTTACGGAACTGGTCCTGCGGTCCGAATTCCGAAACCTGCGCGACATCATGTCAGACAAGCCGTGGCGCTCGTTCTCCTCGATGGGCGGCGGGCGGCGGTCAGCCATGGAGTATTCAAGCGACCCGGTTACCGAGGATCAGCGCGAATTCATCCGTCAGGTCATTGCGCTTTTGGACAGCCACAGGCGCGCGGGCGAATATGACCGGCTGGCGGTCTTTGCCGAACATGAGATACTGGGTCACCTGCGACTGATGTTGCCAAGAACCCTGCGCGATATGGTGATCTGCGAGATGCCGAAGAATTTGCTGCAACTTTCGGCGACAGACCTGCGAGATGCGATCTTGCAGGAATTGAATGATGACTCCTCCCTTTCCTGATCGACGCGCGGCGGGGCGCAAGCTGGCAGAACGGCTTGTGCATCTTGCCGGGGCGCAGACGGTTGTGCTGGGCCTACCACGCGGTGGCGTGCCTGTCGCGGATGAAGTGGCGCGCCACCTCAACTCCCCGCTGGACATCGTTCTGGTCCGCAAAATCGGCATGCCGATGAACCCCGAATTAGCGCTGGGGGCTATCGCAGGCCCGCAGGGCCAGACGCTGGTCCTGAACACCGAACTGGTGGAGCGTTACGGCATCGATCCCGACACAATCACGGCGCAGGCCGCGCCACAACGGGCGGAACTGGCCCGCCGCAGCGAGCTTTGGGGCACGCATCTGCACCTCGGCACCCTAACGGGAAAAACGGTGATCCTTGTCGATGACGGTATAGCAACAGGGGCCACAATGCGCGCGGCCATCTCGGCTATCCGGTCCAGTGACCCGCGCCGCATCATCGTGGCAACGCCGGTTGCGGCCCCCGACACGCTGAACCAGTTGTCAGCCCTTGCCGATGAGGTCATCTGCCTACACGCGCCTGCCAATTTCATCGCTGTTGGCCCGCATTACCTGTGCTTTGCGCAAGTGGATGATGCACAAGTGCGCACCATACTGGCTGCCGCCCGATCAGATCGCCTTGGCTGCCCGGTGATTGACGATGATCAATGAACCGCTGCGATGAACAGGCAACACATGTCTTGGATGCAGATATCCGCCCGCCAGATGGCCGGATTTCCCGCCTTCGTCGCCATGATGCAAAAAGGAACCGAAATGCCTAACAAGAAACAGAAAACCGATGCGCCCGCCACACCAAACCCAACACACAACGCGCCACACCACCAATGGTCGCTGATGGTCGGCGCCGTTTCCGCACAGGCGTGGATGGATATGGGAACCGAAACCATCCGCTTTATCTGGAACCGGATGCAGCATGACTACAAAACTCAAAAGGAATTGTTGGCCTGCACCAGTCTGGAGGATATGCAGCAGGTCCATGCCGCATTCATAAGCAAGGCGCGGGAACAATATGTCGACGAAACACGTAAGATGATTGACTTGATGGGCAAGGCCGCAACCGCTGGCATCGGTGCCGCGCCAGCAGCGCGCCGCTATGATGATGTGCCGCACTGACGCAAGCCACGCGGCTGTAACGGCACACGGCTGTAACGGACATCTCACGCCCACGCTGGCATGGATGCTATTCTGCAGCCTGTTGCATATCCTGCGTTGCGGGTGGGTATAGATAATTGCGGGTGATCGGCACGGCATCCACCTTCCGGCACAATTGAAACTGAAACACATCTTGCGGGCCGTGCCGAAATGTCTGTTCCGATGCCGCCAGATAATAGCGCCACATCCGGACGAACCGCTCATCCTTCAAGGCAGCCGCGACATCCGCTTTGGCATTGAAACGATCAAACCAGCACCGCAGCGTCAGCGCGTAATGCAGGCGCAGGCATTCAATATCCCCGATCCGCAACCCCGCTTCCTCAATGGCCTGGGACACTTCGGAAAGCGATGGCACATAACCGCCCGGAAAGATGTATTTGGCGATCCATG
Source organism: Rhodobacterales bacterium (assembly GCA_047921295.1). Lineage (GTDB taxonomy): Bacteria > Pseudomonadota > Alphaproteobacteria > Rhodobacterales > Rhodobacteraceae > Seohaeicola. The sequence goes on along the minus strand of JBLRWK010000061.1, from coordinate 2,815 downwards.
GATTGGTTGCATCAGGCGGCGCCGTGCGCCCGATGGTGTGGATCAGTGCAACACCATCCTCGGCCAAGCGGTTTTGTATCACGTCAAAGAATGTTGCAAAGTTCGGCGCGCCCACATGTTCGAACATGCCCACGGACACGATCCGGTCAAACTGCCCGGTCATGGCGCGGTAATCGATCAGCTTGAAAGACACCTGATCGGCCAGCCCCGTGGCTTGCGCACGCTCACGCGCAATGGTGAGCTGCTCTTGTGACAAGGTGATCGCTGTCACCTGCGCGCCGTAGTCGCGCGCCAGCGTCAGCGCTAACCCACCCCAGCCACAGCCGATATCCAGCACCCGCATCCCCGGCGTGATCAACAGCTTGCGGGCGATATGCGCCTTCTTGGCAATCTGTGCCGCCTCAAGCGTCATGGTGTCATTCGCAAAATAGGCGCAGGAATATTGCCTATCCCCGTCCAGAAACAGATCATAGATCGCGGGTGTTAGATCATAGTGGTGCGCCACATTGCGGCGGGCCGCTGCTTCGGGGTTGGACTGGTCCAGTTGCCGCCTGACATGGCGCACAGCGGCCAGAACTCTGGCCGTGGCTGGCAAACCTTCTGCATGCGTGCGGTTGCGCATCACAATGCCAAGCAATCCTTGCACATCATCGCCTTCAATCGACAGCGCGCCGTCCATGTAAGCCTCGCCCAAGGCCAGTTCGGGGTCGCGCATCAGCCTGCGGGCTGTCGATTGATCCTTGATGCGCACGGTAATCTTTGGCCCGTCCCCATCACCAAAGCTGATCTCGCCGCTGTCACCGACACTGACCACAAGGTGGCCTTTGCGGATCAACCGACGCAAAAAGCGTATGAATAACGCAGTCCACATGTCCCAGCTCCGAAAACGCCAGATGCCGCTATGGTGGTGCGACGCCCGCCTATCGGCATTGATGAGCGTCAATCACATGGCAAGCGAGAACACAGCGAAAGCCAAGGCACCATCACGCCGCTGCGCGTCGTCAATGCAAAGGTCTGACAGGGCGATAGCTTGAACAATACACATCACCTGAATGTGGGCAAACTTAGGGAAAGGCACAAGAATGTTCAAGATTTCGGTTCTGGTAACTGCTGGTCTGCTGTGGGCGACGGCCAGTTCAGCTCAGGACACAACACAAGAATTTACCATCGGTCAGGATGAATATCAAAAGGCTTGCGCAGCATGTCATGGCGGATCCGCCGTTGGCAACGGCGAATTGGCGGCGATGTTCAAAAGCCCGATCCCGGACCTGATGGGAATAGCAAAGCGCAATGACGGCGTCTTTCCATTGCTCAGCGTTATTCAGGCGATTGACGGACGTGCGGTGATACGCGGCCATGGCAATCCGATGCCCGTGTTCGGAAACCGCTACCGCGCCGAGGCCGATAGCCGCAGCATGATGTTCGGGTCCGAGGCCATCGCGCGTGGCCGTGTTCTGGAACTTGCCCTCTATATTCAATCGATTCAGGAATAATCATCTGGCAATTGCGCAAATGATATTCTGGCAGAGATAAGGTTTCTTCCACTTTGGTCTGGCATAGTGACGCAAGAAACCAGCCTGCTTTACCAAGCACACATTTACTAAGGCCGCCAAACAACCAAGGGTTGACTGTAGAGCCATGCCCGAAAAATCGATCGTACCTAATCGTCAAAAACTGTAAGGTCATCGCCTGAGGCCTTGATCAAAGCCTCTTCGTCAACAATCTCAAAGTGGAAGGCATCAATAATTTGCAAGACACCTTTCTCCGCGAGTTCATGAAAGGCGCGGCTAAGGGTTTCAGGCCGAGCGCCCAGATAGTGCGCCAGATCCTTCCGCGTAAGCGGGACATGGACTATTGCAGAATTTCCAACCCTCTTAAATTGGGATCGTCGGTGCAGGATCGTCAGGAACGAAGCCAGGCGGTTTACAGCCTTCCGGCCACTGATCAACAAAAGCCATTCTCTTGCAGCGTCCATTTCATCAAGAAGATGCACCAGAAACAACCTCTCCGCATCCGGATTTTCACGTAGAACCTGCTCAAAAGGTCCGCGCGGAAAAGAAAGAGTCCGAACCGGCGTCAAAGCCTCGATCCGGTAATTCGACGGCCCATTGAAGACCCTGCCATAAATATCTGTTGGGACAAGAAGCCCGACGATATGCTTTTTACCATCTTCAAGGATCTGAACCATCGCCAGCGTGCCGTTCAGCACATAGCCGATCTCTTCAGAACGCACGCCCCGTTCGACAACGGCCTCGCCTGCGCATACGTCGTGCAGTGTCGCAAGCTCCATGAGCTCTGCAGTCACCTTTGGCGGCAGAGAGTCGAGCAACCTCTCCAGCAAGCCGTTACTATGGCTAACTGCATCCTTCAGAGCGAGAGACGATGTTGTCGGGTTGGTCATGTCCGGAGCCCCCACTGCGGATGATGGATGGCAGCGCAAATCGCACGCTCCCCTGACGTATGGAATCAGACATCGCGCAATTCCACCCGACTCGTTGTTGATATCAATCAATGCGCGAACGGTGGAACGGGCTTCATTCTGACTAAAGCATGCGGACGATTCGTTATCCATCAGTTTCGTTACCCAGTCATCATGCGCGAGTTCATGGACTGAGATTTCGGCCAGCCAAGGGTTCGCCAAGTCCCGCTGCGAAAGTTGAAGATCCTGGGGAGAAATTATGGAACATCAAGTCGCGGCAACAGGCATCTGGGCCGAGCGCAACGTCGTCCCGATCTGGACTAAAACCCGCCGTGCATCGATTGGTGTCAGTTGTGCCTTACCACTTGGGAAGTCTATGCTTTGTGGCGATGCCAG
>JBLRWK010000060.1:0-23522 GCA_047921295.1 Rhodobacterales bacterium | reverse complement strand
GGATGATCTGATCAGCGAGGTGCTTCATATCATCCACAATGATATCCGGCACCGGGACCCCATGAGTAAACATAGCAGCATTTCCCGGTCGCCTGATGAGGGCCCCCGCACATCCAGCCGCCTGTGCGCCGATCGTATCCCAGAGATGGCAGGCCACCATGCAGAGATCGCTAAGGTCAACGCCTAGTTCGGTTGCAACGAGACGATAGGTATTGGGCGCCGGCTTGAACTGGCCGACCTGATCGACGCTGAAAGATCGCTCGAAGAAAGCAGCAAGACCTGCGCGCTCCAATGACGTCGGTGAGGGACTTGGCGGCGAGTTTGTAAGTGTGACCAACCTGAATCCTGCCGATCTCAAATCTTCCAGCGCTGACTCCACATCTGGATGAGCGGGCATGTTTCCGATCTGGTGCTTGAGCGCATCTACATCATCATCCGTGACTTTTATACCTGACGTTTCACCAACCATACGCAACGTTGAAGCGGCCAGTTCACCGAATGGCGTATAGAGTTCTGCAAGGGTCAGCGCTTCTGAATAGAGAATTAGTTGGGCAAACCACTCTCGCATCTTTGTTGCATCACCAAATACGTGTTCAAACAATGGTTCAAGCGCGGTGAGGTCCAGCAGCGTTTCATTGACATCAAAAACTATGATTGAAGGTTTTCTGGTTCTTGGCATTTTCCAATGCTCCTCGGCTATTTGTTTAGGTTAACACGGAGCTTGTGTACGGTCGAATTGTCCATAATCTCGACGAATACTGTACGCGGCTATTTCGTCGAAATCCGGCAACGCGGACATGACCCTGATGTCGTTCTCCGAAAAACTGTCGAAGCTAGCTAGCGAAATGAACCTGTCGTTATGATTGAAGCTTTTGAACGCCGAAAAAATTGGATTCAGTACAGGTTTTCCGCCGTATACCGCGAGCACGCAGGTTTGTTCTGGATTGGGTATTTTAAGGGTGTGGGTTTCAGTTCGGGCTGCTTTCTGGTGCAACACACGTCGTCCCACGCGAATCCGGTAGTCAACGAAATGCGCCTTAATCCCGGCCGCTTGCGCTTTGCGGTGCTCTGCATCCTTTCGCCAAGCAACAATTGCGTCTTCACTTTCCCAAAGCTGGTGTGAGAGCAGCAAGCCGGGATCTGTCAGGGAACCATAGCGATCCAGAAAAACAAGTCCTTTGTTGCGGGCGAGTGATGGGCGCAATCGCGCAACATGGTCAAAGTAATGCTTGAGGTGGCCGGGTTTTGGTCGCATCTCGAAGAACAACGCATGCATCAATTTTTCCTTCGGTCGAATTTGTAGGAATCGCCTGCACTTAGAATTGCGGCTCGAAATTTGACGAGCTTTGGAGGGTACAGCAAGGCAAGGCATCTTCGCTTTGCAAAAACGGTCTCATGCAGCAAGCGCTAGAACATCGTTTGCGATGTCTTCGGCAAGCTGTTCGATGCGCTCGGTTGCATCTGTACGTTGAGCATAGGCACGCAAGCCAAAAATCGACGCTTGCAGCCGAGCCGCCAATTGCTCAGGGTCTGAGTCTGGTCGAATTTCTCCCGCATCGCGGGCCTCACGAAAACAATCTGCAAATGTCGTTTCGATCTGACGCATCTTAGCTTCAACAAAATCGCGCAAATCCCGATCATCGTCCGAAGTTTCAAGCAGTGTTTTGACAAGCATGCATGCACGTGATGGTGCTGTGCCGTTCATCTTGTCGCTTAAGATCCGAACATAAGCCGCCAAGCCAGCAATTGGGCTTGGCGCGTCGCGCAATGTTTCTGCCAACAAGTCCTGTCCAATCGTAAAATATTTTTGCAGTGCGATACGAAACAGGGCCTCTTTTGATCCGAAGGCCGCATAGATCGATCCCGGCCGCATATCCAGCGCCTGCTCAAGGTCTTTAAGTGAAGTGGAGCGGTAACCACGTGACCAGAACAGATCCATCGCCGTCTTTAAGACCACGTCCCGCTCGTACTTGCTGGTTCTTCCCATGACGTTGGCCTCGATCAGGTTTGAGTGAGCGCTCAACAATTACCTTGAACGCGTAGGAAAGTAAAGATAAGGGCGTTATTGAGTGGTTACTCAAAAATGAAAAAAGGAAACAGTTATGCTGAAGTTTGTTGCCCATACGGTTGAATCCGCGCCTGAGGAAAGCCGCCCACTACTCGAGAAATCCAACAAAGCCTTTGGCCGCATTCCCGGCCTTCACGGTGTCATGGCCGAAGCACCCGCGTTGCTTCAAGCCTATCAAGAGATCCATAGGCTGTTTGCTGAGCAGACTACATTCGACAAGGAAGAGTTGACCGTTGTGTGGCAATCGATCAATGTCGAGCATGCCTGCCATTACTGCGTGCCCGCTCACACCGGTATCGCGAAAATGATGAAGGTCGACGACGCTGTCACAGAAGCTCTCAGGAACGAGACGCGGCTGCCGACTGAGCGACTTGAGGCGCTGCGTGATTTTACACTCGCTATTGTACGCGGTCGCGGCAACGTGGATGAAAGCGCTTTGCAATCTTTCTTTGATGCAGGCTACACTCATCGCCAAGTGCTTGAGGTCATTCTGGGCGTTTCGCAGAAGGTAATGTCTAACTATACTAATCATCTGGCCGACACACCAGTGGATGAGGCGTTCAAAGCCTTTGAGTGGAAGAAGACTTCTATAGCCGCAGCGTAAGTTTTCGGACGGCGGAACCTCTATCCGCCGTCCTTCGGTGTCGATACACATCTAGACGCTACGGTATCGGTTGGCAGTCCGCAGCTACACAAATGCGTGGATACTTTGCATGGTGAAAGCTGGTACATCATCACCGGCCTCAAGCTTCCGTGCATGGCACGAGAAAAATTGGCCGCCGCGCGAACCTAGTTTTGGGTCAAGACGCCGCCGCGGAATATTCTGGTGGGTAATCGTGCGGTCGTGTTCATATGCGCGATACCAGCCGTGTAGTAATTTTCGTGCCGACCGCTTGCCGTCAGTCGCGGTTATCCCGTCGGCATCCTTCAAGTCTCATTAGGAGTTCAACATGAGTGGGAATATGAACAATTCACAGATGGGCGATTGTATGGGCCAGATGATGGGTGGCTCGATGACCGGTATGATGCTTGGCAGTGGGCTTGTTATTCTGCTTCTAATCGTAGTCCTCATCTTGGCAGCGGCGGCCTTGATCAAATATTTACGTAAGCCTGCATAACACCGATAGGAGATCACTGTGGAGCTGCTCTTGCGGCATCGGGCCTTCTGGCGGGTCAAGCCTTTCCGACATCCATCAAAAGAAGATTGATTTCTTCGGAGACTATCTCGGCGTGGTCTTCAGGCGTGAAATGCTTGCCGCCCTCAATGCGTCGGAGCGGAGCGGCTAAATCCTTCGCCAGACGTTCGCCGTAGCGGAGTTTTTGAAACTGGTCTGCGGTGCCCCAGGCAAGCCGCGCCGGAATGTTGAGGCAGGGCAGGTCGTGTGCGACTGCTTCAGTGTCCCGCACGTTGAGTGCCGCGACCTGACGGGCCAAGGCAGCAGCGCCGTCGCTATCGCGATAGGCGGGGTAATGTGTTTCCAGCGCCTCTTGCGACTGCGCAGCAAGATTGTGGCCACGATGGAACAGCGCTGCCATGACCAGCTTGACCCCTGCATTCGGCAGGTGTCTCACGACACCCTGCGTGGCCCGTAGCGCCTTAACGCTCGGAATTGGCCAAGAGTCGTAGGCGATCGCGTTTGTCAGGAAGAGACCGGCGCATCGGTTGCGGTCACGCACGGCCGCGATCTGGGCAACGCCCCCGCCGAGATCATGCCCTGCAAGAATAACTTGCTCCAGCCCAAGCGCGTCCATCCAAGCAACCAAATACTCGGCCTGCTGAGAAATGGATATGTCGCGATCCTTGCCAGCAGTGATCGAGCCGGCGTAACCCACCATCTCCCAAGCGAGGCATCGGGCGCCATTGATCTTTGGCAGGACATGCCGCCAAAGGCGGGGACCTGTTGGAATGCCGTGAATTAATATAACAGGAACGCTTCTAGCCTCGCCGCGCTCATGCCAGCGCATTGGAATGCCGTTGATGACTTGGCTATGCATTTTCATATCGCACCTTACTCGATTAGATCGGTCCGGACCGGTTGAAGACGTGCGTAGGTTTGGGCGCGGTAAGGCCGACAAACGCCCGAGCCGACGATGAGGTACTTAACAGCCCGTCGCCTGCGAATCCTCCTGTGTCCGGCCTGAAGGGGTGTCACGATACACTCCCTTCATCTGTCATCTTATTAAACAACTACCTGCGGCTCGCGGCACGGGCAGCAAGTGTCGCGACGACGCAAAGCCCAACACCGAGAGTCGCTGCCGCAGCCGCAGTTCGCCAAACAGGGGGCAGCGGACGGTACAGATCAGCGAGAAGGGCCATTATCCCGATAGGCGGAGCTGCCTGCCAAAGGTCGCTTTGCGCACGCGGTCCGGCGCGCCGCGTCGTCTCACGCATGGTGCCGACGCCGCGAGCCATTGGCACGAGTCGACGCGTGCTCTCTTCTTTTGGCGGCAGTTCACCCTGAGCGACAGCCTCCAAGGCTTGTGCGAGTCCGCTCTCGTCGCCAGCCCACAGTGAACGGAACACGATTCTTCCGTTCCGATCGACGAGGTAGGCGGCATTTGGCTTCTCATCGAGCCGCCGATGCAGGGAACCTTCCGGGTCATCGACCGCGAACGTCCAAGGAAGCTGGTCTCGACTTTTGAGCGCGCGGGCGGCTTTCCGCTTCTCCTCTGCCATACTGGCCTGATCATGGTGCTCACCGGGATGCGCCTCCCGCACGTAAAGGGTGACGAACTTGATCTGCGAGCCGAACCGCGCGTGAAGTTCCTTCAGGATTGGGTTGGAGCTTGCGGTCATTGGGCAGGTGAACGAGCCGGTGACCAGAAGCACAGGTTGGCCTATCAGATCGCCGGTTCTTAAGTGGCCTCCGTCCGCAGTCGGTAGGTCGAACTCCGGTAGAGGATCGCCAGCCTTCGGGGCGGTGTCTTTGAACTGCATGTCCTCAGAAAGAACTTCCGAGGAAACGTGCTCATAGGCATACCTTTTGATGTTCATGTTGGGCCTCCATTGCTTCAAGCGGCTGTTCCGCGGATCGGGTAGTCCTTCTCCTGGATAAACTTCAGCCCGTTCAGAAGGCCCTGAAGATCAGGGCGCGCGAAGGGCGCGTTTGAAATGTCGACGATTTGCAGAAGTCCGTCCGGATTGGTCACGAAAAGTCCTGGTTCGGCAAAAGGCCGATCCGTTTCCTGCGGCGAGCGCGGTTCGGATATGTGGAGCCCAAGTTGGCGCATCTGGTCTTGGGACAGTTCGCAGGCCACAGGAAATTTCCAGCCCTCCTTGGAGCCTTCGTCCTTGGCGCGCTCGCGCGGATCGCTGGAAAGCGCGATGACGTCGACACCGGCATCCCGAAAGTCATCGAGAAGGCCGTTGAGTGTCGCGAGATACTTCCGGCAGAGCGGGCAATGCTGGCCACGATAGACGACCGCGACCTGCCAACGGCCTTTCCCGCCAAGCTCGATCTGCTCACCCTCCGTGGACGGAAGGGTGATTGGGGGCGTCGGTTTACCGGGTCGCGTCATGTATTCGGTCATTAGGAGTATCCTTCGGTTTTTGATTTCACGGTGACAGCAGGAAGTGAGCAGACATTGGCTTTAAGGAGCGCGAGCAGATCGACAGAACTGCGCCGCCTGCAAGAGCGCTCTCGGCTATGCTCGCTCCGTCAAAACCGCGGACCGGGGAGGCCGTAAAGCTCCACGTCCGGCACGTGAGAACAACCTTGTCCATCGTGTCTGTCTCGACCAATGATAACAGTTGCTCCACGTGGTCCTCCATTATCACTGGCAAGCATCTCAACGAAGCGTCAAGTCCAAGGTTATTTGCTCAGCTGGTCCGGATTCGGATTTTCCACTGCCGTTAGTTCAAAAAACAGACTGAGGTCCATTTTGTTCCAAACGGAGAAACTTTGCCGGAAATGAATCCCCGTATGTGCGTGTTCGGGTTCCGCTCGGGGCGGAATAACGCTGGCAAGCGCGACGAGCATCGTGCAGTTGCGACGATCATGTTCCGCCGAGCCGATGGGTAACCACCTGAAAGACATGACTGGATCCCGGGCAGGTACTTATCTGATGACTTTCTCGACTGGTGCCGAAAGGCCCCCCACGACGCAGTCAATGCACAAGGTTGCATTAGCTGTCCCGCTTCGACATATCACGATGATTATCCGTTCACGACGAACACCGTTCTAGACTGATCAGGGTTAGGGTCACAGCGGGCATCTTGGTCATAGCCAGCGTGTTGCTTGCAGCAATACTACATTCAATCATTCCTGTTGCCGTCACCGCGCTCAAGCAGCAGACTTGAAATTGCGACTGTAGCGCGTAGGATACGTTGAACGCGGTACCTCATAATGCCCTGCGCAATTCGACCCTGTCGGGTGAATAGCACAAGGGTGAACCTGCCCAGATCTTACCTCTGCATTTCCTAGGCGCGCGACCGGCTAGCGTCAATGTAGAGCGTCAGTTTGATCAAACTTAACATGGAGCCCTCGATGGAACTAAATAAAAGACAAACCGCCTTGTGCGAGAACAACAAGACCGATTTCTCCGATCTTGTCGCCGTGTTCTTCAACTGCACGCTGAAGCATCCTGACCAAGCGTCACACACCTCGCTACTGATGGGTACGGCGGCTGAAATCATGCGCAAGAGCGGCGTCAGCGTCGAAGAGGTCCGGATGTCGGCCCACCGCGTCGCCTTCGGCGTTCAGCCGGACATGCGCGAGCATGGCTGGGACCATGACGACTGGCCCGATCTGTGGCCCAAAGTCGAGGCGGCCGATATCCTTGTGATCGGCACCCCGATCTGGTTGGGCGAGCAATCCTCGGTCTGTCGGCTGCTGATCGAACGGCTCTATGCCATGTCGGGGCTTGTTAATGACAAGGGCCAATCCATCTTCTACGGAAAGACCGGTGGCGTGGTGGTCACCGGAAATGAAGATGGTATAAAGCACGTCGCGATGAACGTGCTCTATTCGCTGTCGCATCTGGGCTACACGATTCCGCCTCAGGCCGATTGCGGCTGGATCGGCGAGGCCGGACCCGGCCCCAGCTATGGCGAAGACGGCGCGGGGTTCGACAACGAGTTCACGCAGCGCAACACCACGATCATGACGTGGAACCTGCTGCACATGGCGCGGATGCTGAAGGATAGCGGCGGTTTTTCCAGCCACGGCAATGACCGCAGAGCCTGGTCGGCGGGCTGCCGATTCGACTTTGAAAATCCGGAGCACAGGCGTTGAACCGGACCTGGCCGCATATCGGAAATTTCAAGTTCGATGCCGTGGCTGAACACCTGATAACCGAGGTTAGTCCGGCATGATGGCGCCGATCATATACATGCCGTCATCGCCCTTGATCAGCATCAGGGTCACGCTGTTTCCTGCCGAAAAATCTTCCATAATCTGCGCGTTCGGTGCCAGCGCGAGGTCCATCGTCATGGCGGGCCAACCGATTTCCGGGATCGGATCGTGGCTGACATTGGCTGTGTCCTCGGTCATGGAATTGACGACCGCCTTGGTGTGAACCGCGCCTTCCATCTGTGTCTCGGTCATCGGCATATTGGAATGATCCATGTTGCCGTGGTTCATCTGGCCAAAGGCCGCAGGTGCTGTAAGCAGCGTTGCCACGAGGGCTAGTTTGAAGTGTTTCATGAAGTGCCTTTCAGGTTGAGGTTAAGAGTTTCAGTATCATTCCGCCGGGGTACGCAATGCTTCGCCAGCCGGTACCGCCACGCCGGTTTGTTGCAGTTCGCGATTGACGCCGGTCAGCGCGAACCGCTTCCAGATCACGAAGATCGAGGGGATTACGAAAAGTGTCAGCAAGGTTGCCGTCGCCATGCCCCCGACCATCGGGGCCGCAATCCGCTGCATGATCTCTGATCCCGTACCCGTACCGTACATAATCGGGATCAGCCCCGCGAAGATCGTCGCCACGGTCATCACCTTGGGCCGCACCCGTAACAGCGCGCCCTCGAACACGACCTCTTCCACGTCGTTCATGGTCAACCCGCGCGCCTCCGAGATGGCACGTTTACACCGCTTTTCCCAAGCGAGGTTTAGGTACAAGAGCATGACAATGGCGGTCTCGACCGCGACGCCTGCAAGCGCGATGAAGCCCACCAATACGGCGACCGAAATGTCGAAGCTGAGATACCACAGGAACCAGACGCCCCCCGCCAACGCAACCGGCAGGGCGGCAAGAATGATGCCCACCTCGATGACGCGGTTGAAGGCCATGAACAGCATCAACGTGATTATCAGCAATGTTGCCGGGCCAACCAGCTTCAGCCGTTCCTGCATGCGCTCGATATATTCGTACTGGCCGGACCATGAGATGGAATAGCCGGGCGGTAGTGTCACCTCGTTCGCGACGACCTCCCGCGCCTCGGTGACATAGCCGCCCAGATCGCGGCCCGCGATGTCGATGAACACGAACCCCGTGCGGCGGGCGTTTTCCGACCGGATCATGCCCGGACCGTCCACCACCTTGATGTCAGCCATGGCCCCCAGCGGAATATGCGCGCCGGAAGGGGAAACCACGGGAAGGTCGCGCAGCCGTTCGGGGCTGTTGCGCCATTCCTGCGGATAGCGCAGGTTGATGGGGAAGCGTTCCAGCCCCTCGACGGATTCCGACACCTGCATCCCGCCGATGGCGGTCTGGACCACGTCCTGCACATCGCGCACGCTCATCATGTAACGCGCGGCGGCGTCGCGGTTCACGTTGATCTCGATAAACCGGCCACCGACGGGCCGTTCGGCATAGGCCGATGCCGTGCCTTCTATGCCCCCGACCACGCGTTCGATCTCAATCCCGATCTGTTCGATCACGCCGAGATCGGCACCCGAAATCTTGACGCCCACCGGCGTTTTTATCCCGGTGGCGAGCATGTCTATCCGGTTCTTGATCGGCTGGATCCAGACGTTGGTGACACCGGGGACCTGCACGACACGGTCAAGTTCGGCCCGGATCATGTCCATCGTCATGCCCTCGCGCCATTCCCTCTCGGGGCGCAACTGGATCGTGGTCTCGATCATCGTGAGGGGCGCCGGATCGGTGGCAGTGTCGGCGCGGCCAAGCTTGCCATGGACCGTCAGCACCTCGGGCACCGTTGCGATCAGCCGGTCTGTCTGTTGCAGAACTTCGCGCGCCTTGCCGATGGAGACCCCCGGATAAAGCGTCGGCATGTAGAGAAAATCGCCCTCATTCAGCTCAGGCATGAACTCGGTTCCGAGCCGTTGCAGCGGCCACCACATGGAGGCCACCAGCAGACCCGCCAGAAGCGTTGTCGCCCAAGGCCACGCCACGGCGGCATCAAGAAACGGGCGGTAGATCCAGATCACGATCCGGTTCAGCGGGTTCTTGCGCTCGGGCACGATGCGCCCGCGCACGAAATAGCCCATCAGCACAGGCACGAGCGTGATCGACAGGATCGCGGCGGCGGCCATGGCGTAGGTTTTCGTGAAGGCCAGCGGCTTGAAGAGGCGCCCTTCCTGGCTTTCCAGCACGAAGACGGGAAGGAAACTGACGGTGATGATTGCCAGCGAGAAGAACAGGGCCGGTCCGACCTCGGTCGCGCATTCCGTGACGATCCTCCATCGGTTCTCGTTCGTCAGTTTTTCCTGCTCCAGCCGCCGGTGCATTGCCTCGATCATCACGATTGCCGCATCCACCATCGCACCGATGGCAATGGCGATACCGCCCAGCGACATGATGTTGGCGTTTACACCCTGGAATTTCATGATGATGAAGGCTGCAAATATGCCCAGAGGCAGGGACAGCAGGATCACCAGCGACGAGCGGATATGCAGCAGAAAGGCCGCACAGACCAAGATGACGACGATGAACTCCTCGGTCAGTTTTTTTTGCAGGTTGTCGATCGCGCGCTCGATCACACCGGCGCGATTGTAGGTCGTGATGATCTCGACGCCTTCGGGAAGCGAGGCCCGCAATTCCTCGATCCGCGTCTCGACCGCCTTGATGGTAGCCAGAGCATTACCACCCCAGCGCATGATCACCACACCGCCGACAGCGTCGCCCTCACCATCGAGTTCGCCGACGCCGCGCCGCATCTCGGGGCCAAGCCGGATGTCAGCCACGTCCCCGAGCGTCAGTGCCGCACCGCGCTGATTCACCATCAGGGGGGCTTTCGCCAGATCGGAAAGATCATCAACATAGCCGGTTGAGCGGACCATGAATTCGGCCTCGCCCATTTCGATCACGGATCCGCCGGCTTCCGTGTTGGAGTTTTGAATCGCATCGCGGATTTGCGCCAGTGTCAGATCAAAGGCACGCAATTTGTTCGGATCGACCACGACCTGATATTGTTTGACCATGCCACCGATGGTGGCGACCTCGGACACGCCGTCCACGGTTTGCAATTCATATTTCAGAAACCAGTCCTGAATGGTGCGAAGTTGCGCCAGATCGTGTCCGCCGGTGCGGTCGATCAAAGCGTATTGATAGATCCAGCCGACTCCAGTCGCATCCGGTCCCAACTGTGGCGACACCCCGTCCGGCAGGTTTGCGGTGATCTGGCCGAGGTATTCCAGGACGCGCGTCCGCGCCCAGTAAAGATCAGTGCCATCCTCGAACACAACATAAACGTAGCTATCACCGAAAAACGAAAACCCGCGCACATCACTCGCACCTGGCACTGCCAACATTGCGGTTGCAATGGGATAGGTGACCTGATCCTCGACCACCTGCGGGGCCTGCCCAGCAAAGGGAGTCCGCACAATGACCTGCACGTCTGACAGATCAGGGATCGCGTCCACCGGCGTTTCGCGGATCGCCCAGATGCCGGCAACGCCCATCATGATCGCCAGAGCAAGTATGATAACCCGGTTGGCGATTGAGGCGCGGATGATGGCCGGGATCATTGCATCACCGCATGTTCGCGGGTGCCGATCAGCGTCATGGAGAAGTCGGCGTTGCGATGCAAAAGTAGCGTGACCTCATCCCCCAACGACAGGGAAGCAGGGTCAAGGCTCTCGTCAAGGGCGAAGTCCATCGTCATCCCCGGCATGCCGATTTCGGTCATCGGTCCGTGGGTGATATTGGCCATGCCTGTGGCCGGGTCGATGGAGTTGATGGTTCCGCTGACTTCCATCAGAGGCTTCACCGGGGTGACCTGGCGAAGGATCAACGTCATCCCACTGGGTCGCGCAAAGGTCAGTGCTGACTCGATACCGACGGGCAATGCCGCCGGGTCGAGCGAAGGCTCGATGGCAAATTGCATCGTCATGCCGGGCATGCCGATCTCTTTGATCGGTCCATGACTGATCGTCGCCATGCCCGTCGCTGCATCCACTGCATCGACGGTGCCCGTTACAACAATCGGTCCCGGATCATCGGGCGTCGGTACGTCAGTGGTCATAGGTGTTGCCTCGGCCATTACCGTTTCAGCCGTGGCTTCCGTTTTGTCAGCGCGGACTGCCTTAATGGTGTAGAGACCGTCGTCGCCCTTACTCAGGTCAAATTCAACCGGGGTATCCAGCGGCACGGTGGCCGGATCGAAACCCGCAATGGGCATATCCATCTGCATGGCTGGCCAGCCAAGCTCGGGGATCGGGCCGTGCGACAGCGTCAGCTGGCCATCTGCCGTCACCGCCATAACGGTCCCGCGACCGGTCGCGGCAATGCCATCGTCGCTGCCAAGCTCCATCAGAGCAAGAAGACCGTCCGCACCACGGGTTGCACGGAAGGCAACCTGCGTTCCCGTTGCGAGACGATCCAGCGCGACATCGGCACGGACCGGAAAGCGGAATGTCATGGCGGGCCACGCCAGACTGTCAAGCGCATCATGCCGGATCGTTGCCATCCGGCCCTCTCGGTCCAGTGCGATCAGTTCGCCAGTGCCCCGCGCGGGGGCTTCATCGGTTGGTGCCATGCGCATCAGCCCGGCGCTGAGCGCACTTTCGCTGTCGATCAGGAATTGTGCCGAGGCAACAACTTCCTCGCCGGGGGCAAGCCCCTGAACCACCTCGGTGCGCCCGCCACCACCGAAATTATCGCGTAGACCGGTCGTGATCAGCCGTGGCATGAACGTGCCGTTGCCGGTTTTGAGGATCACGCGTTCAGCCGCTCCCGTGCGGATGATCGCCTCGGATGGGACAGTCAGCGCGGTTCGGGTCCGGGCAGGAACAAGGCTGACATTGCCGAACATGTTGGGCCGCAAGACGCCCTCTGCGTTTTCGAGACGCAGGCGGACTGGCAGTGTGCGGGTCCGCGGATCAAGCTCAGGATAAATGTAGTCGATCTTGCCTTCGAAGGTACGCCCCGGCAAATGTTCAAAACGCGCAATGGCGCGCATATCGTCTGTCATACGCGCGATGTCGCTTTCAAAAACATCCACGATCAACCAAACCTCGCTGAGATCGGTGATGGATACGGCTTGCGTACCGGGCTGCAGGAACATGCCATCTGCGGCAGCAAGACTAATCACCACACCGTCGCGGGGCGCTTCTACACGAATGCGTCGCGCGACCTCGCCGGTTTTCTCAATCTCTGCGATCTGACTTTCCGTCGCACCGTGGCTGCGCAGCTTGTTGCGCGCGGCTTCCAAAGAGATGCCCGTTCTTTCCTCATTGGCACGAATAAAATCGAAACTTGCGATGCCGAACTCCGGCGAGAACAACTCTAATATGACGTCGCCCTTTCGCACCTGATCGCCTACAGCACGAACGTTGAGGACTTCGATCCAACCATCCACGCGTGTGTGAACATGACTGGTTAAGTGTTCGTTATAGCCGACGAAACCTACCGTTTCGATCCGATGCGAGATCTCCGAGACCTGTGCGAGAGCAGTGCGGACCCCGATGGCATTGATTTCTGCGGCAGAGAGGGTCACCTCTTCAGGATTGCCGGTGGATTCCTGTCCAGCATAGACTGGGATCAGATCCATTCCCATTGGCGACTTGCCTGGGTTGGGTTGGCGGAAATTAGGGT
This sequence comes from Rhodobacterales bacterium, assembly GCA_047921295.1. Taxonomy (GTDB): domain Bacteria; phylum Pseudomonadota; class Alphaproteobacteria; order Rhodobacterales; family Rhodobacteraceae; genus Seohaeicola. Next base: position 10,513 of record JBLRWK010000060.1, on the reverse strand, counting down.
CCATTGGGGCAACCCAGTACAGCACCTCTAGTCCATCATCTCCTGCCATATCCGCCGGGTTAAGGTACAGTCGTTCCAAATAGATGCCACCTGCCGCACCTGCGATAAGCGCAAGTATGCTTAGGGCTGAATATCGTCCACGCATAGGTTACCTCGGTATGGACCTGCACGTAGGACAGGTCGTTTCCAATCGATCAAAGGCTGGTGCCTGAAATGCACGAGCCGCTGAAGAGAACGATCAGTCGAGGCGGGGAGGCCGCTCTTGAGGGCTTGATGAGCGCGAGACGACTGCGCTGTCGTTTTCCAAGCCGTAATCTTGGACCACCAGCCCGACCTCTAACTCGGTGGTTAGAGGAACGTCCGTACTTTGAAATAGACATTTCGCAATCGAACATTGTGCCAGGGCAGCATGCTCCCGACACGAAATTTCGGACCCTGCCGCTGACCAAGTTGCGGCTAACATCGGGCAGTAAGCTTGATGAACAGGTGCCCGAGTGTCTGGTGAGGCATCAACGTAAGTCGAGGACTGATACACTAGTATCACCAGCAAGAGTATTAGTCCTACCATCCGTGAGGTTGCCAGAAGGCAAGTTTTAGCCCGAACCATCATCATCAAAGTGAGATATCCGAGAAACCAGTGAAAAGAAATCAAATGCTTGTGAGCTTGAGGAAATTGAGGCTGTTGGAGAGTCAATTTCGTGGGCAACTGCGATCAGAGTGCCCGATACTAGCCCCTGCTGAAATCACTTCGGTCAACCCCTTGATCCGAAACATCGCGCCCCGGCGACCAGCGTTCCTTCAAATTCATTATCCCTCCTGATTTTTCCAGTTCAAGGTAGTTGCGCCATAAAGGTTGAGGCAGACTCGCTTTGAGGGCACCGCGACACGAATGAATTACATGGTCCAGCACTTCTGCGAATATCCCGAAAGACATCCCAGCCAAGACGTTCTGAGCATCATCGCGCTGATTGCGCCAGGTCAAAGATACTGCGCGCTCAGCGCCCAAGGGTGTCGAGCACTGGGCAGTTGGGCACTGCGGTGCCTGAGCACTGCGCTGCAGTCCTGGCCAATGTCGTCTCAATGCGCCTGAGATCCAAGATTTTAGCCCGGACATCGGCAAGATGGCGCTCGGTGCGCTCTTTAACTTCGGCGCAGGTTGGTGCCGCGCGATCTTCAAGCCCCAAGAGTCCGCGAATGTCCTCCATCGAGAAGCCGAGTTCGCGGGCGCGCAGGATAAAGCGCAGGCGCGTGGCGTGTGCGGCGGAATAGATCCGGTAGCCTGCGTCCGTACGCGGCGGGTCGGGCAGCAAGCCGGTCTTCTCGTAATAGCGGATCGTCTCGATATTGCAGCCGGTCGCTCGCGCGAGCTCCCCGCGTTTGAGACCGCTCGCGCTTTCGTGATCTGACATGCAACTTTTCCTCTTGAGCCTGTAGCTACTACAGACACTACACCAATAGTTAGCCAAAGACGAGAGGTGCGCAACATGGCGGTGACAGACAATAAAACGGACATCGACGACGCCGATCACCCGACCCGAAATGGCTGGCTGGCGGCAGGTGGCGCACTGGGTGCCTTTCTTGCCTCAGCTTGCTGCGTGGGACCGCTGGTACTGTTGACCCTCGGAATCTCAGGGGCCTGGATCGGAAACCTGACGGCGCTCGAGCCTTACAAGCCGATCTACGCCGTTATCGCGCTCGGCTTCATCGGGGCCGGATTTTGGCAGGTGTACTTCCGCAAGCCTACCGTCTGCGAGCTCGGTTCCTACTGCGCGCGCCCATCCTCGGCGCGGATAACCAAGGCCGCGCTTTGGGTCTCCCTCATTCTCGTTGTCGCCGCGCTCACCATCGACTGGTGGGCGTCGCTTCTCTATTGATCCCGAAAGGACACCCTCATGCAGAAGATCCTTGCACTCGCCCTGTCTGGACTGACCGCCGTGGTCTCGATGGCCGCCATCCCTGCCGCGGCACAGTCCGTCGCCGCCGAACAGACCGTGACCTTTTCAGTCGAGAACATGACCTGCGCGCTCTGTCCGATCACGGTGAAGCGCGCGATGGAGGGTGTCGAAGGCGTCACTGCAGTCGAAATCAACTTTGAGGCGCGAACTGCCAGGGTCATTTTCGACACTGCCGCGACCAGTGCCGATGCCATCGCCGAGGCCTCGGCCAATGCTGGATATCCAGCCGTGGCAGGAAGCTGAAATTATGCGTGATGCTTCCCGCACTGGCATTCTTCATCGCGTTAACCGTCTATGCCGTGTGGCGCAGACAACGCCACCAAAGCAACAGCTGAAAGGAACGACCCATGATGACTCAATGCTTTTCTGCTATGGCAGCGTTTGGCCCCGGCTGGACCCTCACCGTCGCCCTGATGGCGGCAACGGCCGCACTGACCTACCTCGTGACCAGGCGCACTGATGCGCAGCGCGACCGGACGACCAAGACCGACGCGAGCACAGCATGAGTGACGCTTATGACCATGATCTGATCGTGATCGGGGCCGGCACCGGCGGCAACGGTGTGGCCCGGATGACCGCGGCGGCGGGCTGGAACGTGGCCAGCATCGACAGCCTGCCCTATGGCGGGACGTGCGCCCTGCGCGGCTGCGATCCCAAGAAAATACTGTTGGCTGTCACCGAGGGCGTGGACTGGGCCGAAAACCTGACGGGCAAAGGCCTCAAGGCCCGGGCTTCCATCGAATGGGCCGAAATGATGGCCTTCAAGCGCACATTCACGGACGTCATGCCGGGGCGGATCGAGGCCGGATTGGAGGAGGTGGGCGTCACAACGCTGCACGGTGCGGCACGCTTCACTGGCCCCGACACGATCGAGTTGAACGGCAAAACTCTACGCGCAAGGCACTTCCACATCGCCACCGGCGCGCGGCCGATGACGCTGGACATTCCCGGCGAAGAAAATCTGATCACCAGCACCGATTTTCTTGAGCTGCCGGAGCGCCCTGACCGGATCGCCTTCGTCGGCGGCGGATTCATCGCCATGGAATTTGCCCACATCGCTAAGCGCGCCGGGGCGGCCAAGGTGACGGTTCTGGAAATGATGGACCGCCCCTTGGGTAATTTCGATCCCGATCTGGTCGCCATGCTGGTCGAGGCCACGGAACATCTCGGCGTCGACCTGCGGACGGAAGCGAAAGTGCTGAAGATCGAGAAACATGGCAGTGAATTCGCCGTTACCGTCGAGCGGTCGGGCGGCACGGAAACCGTCATTTGCGACACAGTGGTCCATGCGACCGGGCGCGTGCCCAATATCAACGGGCTGAATCTTGAGGCCGCCGGGGTGGAATACGGCCCGCGCGGCATCACGGTCAGCAGCGCGATGCGCTCCACCAATCCGGCGATCTTCGCGGCCGGAGACTGCGCCGACAGCGGCCCCCAACTGACACCGGTCTCGGCCAACGAGGGCCGTGTGGTGGGCAAGAACCTATTGGCGGACAAGGATGCGCGCGAGGTGTCCTACCCGCCGATCCCAAGCGTCGTCTTCACCCTGCCTATGGTCGCAACCGTCGGCCTGTCGGAAGCTGCAGCCCGAAAGAAGGGCCTGAAGTTCGACACGCATTTCGAGAAGACCGACGGCTGGTATTCCTCGCTGCGGGTCGGCGCGAAATGGTCGGGCTACAAGGTTCTGGTCGAGAAAGAGACCGGAAAGATCCTCGGTGCGCACCTGATCGGACCAGGGGCCGAAGAGCAAATCAACCTGTTCGCCATGGCGATAGGGGCGGGCCAGACAGCCAACCAGATCAAGGCGATGATCTTCGCCTATCCGAGTTACGCCTCCGACATTGGCGGGATGGTCTGACACACGACTTTCGAAGCGTTGCGAGGTCGATTGGTGCCAAAAAATACAGAAAGCAAACGAGGATGAATAAGCACTCTCACGCCTACAGCAGCGGCACAATCGAAGACGCCGAAGCTCGTGACTTCGACATGGCCGTAATCGGCGCCGGATCGGCTGGGTTTTCGGCCGCGATCACCGCTTCAGAAGGGGGTAAGCGCGTCGCTCTCATCGGCCATGGCACCATCGGCGGGACCTGCGTAAATGTGGGCTGCGTGCCCTCCAAGACGATGATCCGCGCCGCCGAGGTGTTGCATGGTGCGAAACCTGCCCGACGGTTTCCCGGCTTGCAGGGTGAGGCGCAGTTGGATAATTGGGCGACGCTGGTCGCGGCTAAGGACGATCTCGTCTCGACGCTGCGGCAGAAAAAATACGCGGATCTGCTGCCGGGTTATGAGAACGTTACCTATTTCGACGAAGGTCCTGCACGGCTTGCGGAGGGCGGTGTTGAGGTCGGTGGGCGCAAGATCACAGCCCCCAAGGTCATAATCGCTACCGGCGGGCGGCCCGCAGTTCCCGAAATTCCCGGCATCTTGGACGCACCGACGCTCGACAGCACGACGCTCCTGGAGTCGGAGCGGCTGCCCGAGAGCCTGATCTTCCTCGGCGGCGGCTACATCGGCGTCGAACTCGCGCAGATGATGGCGCGGATGGGCACCCGCGTTACCATCGTCTGCCGCTCGCGCCTGCTGCCGCAGGCAGAACCGGAGGTATCCGAGACGCTCACGGAGACGTTGCGCGTAGAAGGACTGACGATACTCGATGGCGTGCGCTATGACGCCGCGCGGCGCGACGGGGACGGTGCGGTCCTGACCGTGACGATGGACGGCATCGCACGCAATCTCACGGCCGACCACCTAGTCTTGGCCACTGGACGCACACCCAATACCGAGGGGCTTGGCTTGTCTGAAATCGGCGTCGAGACCGACTGGCGCGGCGCGATCTGTGTTGATGTTGACATGCAGACTACGAAGCCTGGCATCTATGCCGCGGGCGACGTGACGGACCGCGACCAGTTCGTCTACATGGCCGCCTATGGTGCCAAGCTCGCAGCCCGCAACGCGGTGCTGGGCGGGGCGGAACGCTATGGAAATGCGGCGATGCCTTGGGTGGTGTTCACCGATCCGCAGGTCGCGGGGGTCGGGCTGACCGGGGCGCAGGCGCGCACAGCAGGCCATGATGTCAAGACCAGCGTGCTCGCCCTCGAGAACGTGCCCCGCGCGCTTGCCGCCCGTGACACGCGCGGGCTGATCAAGCTGGTCGCGGACCGGGTGACCGACCGACTTCTTGGCGGCGTGATTATGGCGCCGGAGGGGGCTGACAGTATCCAGACGCTCGTCATGGCGCTGAAGGTCGGCATGACGGCACAGGCGCTCGGCGAGACGATCTTCCCCTATCTTACCACGGTTGAGGGGTTGAAGCTCGCCGCCCAGACGTTCGACAAAGACGTGGCAAAACTGTCGTGCTGTGCGGGATGAGGCGTAAAATTCTATCCGGTGGCAAACCCGCCTGCGCTATGCAACCGGACCGTCGGACATGGATCTGACTGTTGCGCAGTTTGCCCTCGCCCTGGGGTTGGGGCTTTTTGGCTTCATCGAGCCCTGTACCATCGGTGCGCATCTGCTGTTTCTTGATGGCCAACGCGAACGGTCGCTGTCACAGCGTGCACGCGCGATGGGGACATTCCTGGCCGCCCGTGTGCTGGTCATGGGCGGGTTTGGCGGCCTGATCGTTCTGGTGGGTCAGCAGCTTCTTGGTGTGCAATCCGGACTTTGGTTGCTGTTCGGCATGGTTTATCTGGCAATCGGGCTGGGTTTTGTCACCGGTGCGGGGAGCGGATTGCGCCGCCACATCCTTATTGCGCCGGAGGCCTGGAAATCCGCGAAAAGCCCCGCATTGCAGGGTGCCGCCTTCGGCCTGAACATCCCGGCTTGCGCCGCGCCAATCCTGTTCGGCCTGCTCGGTGCTGCCACCACGACGGGGTCTGCTGCCACCGGATTTGCCATGATGGCGGTATTCGCGTTGGCGTTGTCCGCACCGCTGCTGCCACTCTCGCTTGTCCCGGCTCTGGCTAGTCCGCTTGGTCGCCTGCGGGACCGGATGCGTCCGCGCCGCTGGCTGATTGGCGTGGTCTTCATCGTCCTCGGTCTCTGGTCGGTCTGGTTCGGCCTGTTTGTCGATCCGGCGGATTGGGCCGACACATGACGCTGCGGCGCAGGTTCTGGCACGTCGCAGGGGCGGGCACGGCGTTTCAGGCTGGCTCGGCAGGCGCCGACAGCGCGACAGTGATGTCGGCGCTGGTCTTTCAACTGACCGGCAGTCCGCTGGCGGTGGGGGCGGTCACGACCATCTTGCGCATGGGTTGGTTGCTGCCGCAGATCCTCATAGGTTTTTTCGCAGGGCGCAGCGGGGCGTCGATGCCGTACTACATCGTTGGGGCAGTCGGCAGGGCGGTGGCCATCGCCCTTCTGGCCGGACTGCTCTGGCTGGGGCCGCAGGCGGACTGGAGCTATCCCGCGCTTGGGGCGGGAACACTGATCCTCTGGACGCTTTACGCCGGGCTCAGCGACATCGTGGGGGTGCCCTATAACGACATCGTGGCTCGGTCAGTGCCCTCGGAAATGCGCAGCCGCTTGCTGGCCCTGCGCTTCTTCGGTGGTGGGCTGGTCGCACTCGCCGTGGCCGTCTATGCCGACCACCTTTTGCACACGCTGTCATTTCCCCTGTCTTTCGCCGTCACTCTTGGCATCGCGGCGATGCTGATGGGGCTGTCCGCTCCGGCTCGGGCTGCCACACAGTAATGAACTTCAGGCGTTTGAACGAAAATGCAAGGACGTGATCGACATACGCCGCACCCGGATCAATAAGCTCCAGCCCTTCATCACCATCCATCTCGAAAGACTGGGTTTCATAGACGAATCCTCGGTGAAGTCCAACACGGCGAAGACGACTGGCCGGACACCAAGTGGGCGGCGCCTAGTCGATCATGCACCCTTGCATCATTGGCGCACCCAGAACTTTGTCGGCGCGTTGCGCCATGACCGCTTGGATACGCCTTGAGCCATCGACTGGGCAATAAATGGCGAGCATTCGCGGGGCCGGGAAAGGCCTGCTCCTAAGTCATCGCGCGATCTCTCTAGCCAACACAGCCTGACCGTGGACTGCGAGGGTGGCCGTAAACCTCGGGCATCCGAACTGCCGGATCACGTCCAAGACACGCGCGTCATAGGCAGCTTGCCCAATGACCCGACACAGATCCGACGCGTGAAACTGCCGGTTTGCACTCGGTGCAGCCTTGATCTGATCCTGCAGCTTCCGCTCACGTGGATCAGGGTCCCGCTTCTGCGTTGGCGCTTCCTCTGGGCGACTGTTAGCACCGTGTGAGGTGCGCCATCGCCGCATGAAGCCGAGCAAGAAACCCGCCGGCACCTTGTCGTTGCCGCGCGCCCGGTTGAAAGCCAGGAAGCGGTCCCAAATCACTTGGGAGTCGACATTCCAGCAGGGCAGGCACTTCTTCGCAGCCTTGATCAGCTCGACCCAACAGGTCTTGAACACGTTTGATTCAGCATCAATGGTGATCTGTCCTGAGAATATAGTTTTGTTAGTTTTCTCTTTAGATAGTGATGTGTCGCCTGTGCCTGACTCAACATCCTGATCTTTTTCCTTTTCGTCAAAGACCGTGAAGCGGAAGAGCCACGGTGCAAATTTGCCGTTTGGCTTCTCGCGCCTCAGCTCCAGTTCGGACGCCTCGAGTTCCGCCAGCAGCTCGGTCAGGTACTGCCGCGAGATACCCATCTTGGACGCGAGGTGAGCGAGGGTGAAGGCGGCGGTCCCGCGCGGCAATCCGTTGTAGCCCTCCTTCCACGCGATGGCGTCGAGGATGACGGTTGCCAGCTTATGGGCGGAAACGGATAACTCTGTCTGGGTGATCCGTCTCAGGATAAGGCCAGTCGTGGGTTGCATGGTCGGAGTCTCCAGAGTGAGACGACCCCATGCCGCGCGCAAACAACATTCTTGCCAGCAAAACAACTTTGCCGGTTGCAGAGGTTTGGACAGTGCGCTAGAAGTTCCTTGTTCACGGCTTCTTCTAGCGCGGCGTCAGGCTTTACGGTCTGGCGTCGTTTCCCTTTTTGGGTTTGGTGCAAAGTCTCAGGTGCAAGATTTATCGGAGGCGGGCCTGCCTGATGCAGGCCCGCGCAGGTTCAGTAGCGGACCTCTTCGAAGCTGTAGTTGCCCTCGTGGTCGCGCCAGTCGACGAAGACCGAGCGGTAGCTCACCCAGTTACAGTCCCCGGTATTCGGCAACTCGGTGGCGGGCGGGACCTGGGCGACGCTGGATCCTGTCCAACGATAGTCACCTTGGTCCCCATAGGTGCCGAGGCGCGTCGCGTCGGTAGTAATGCACTCACCCCCCCTACTTCGTTCTTGACTGAACTGGATGTGAAACACGCGGATGCTGCGGACGAAATCGAATGCATCACCGGAGATGTCGATGTCGGCCTGCTCGTCAGACTGGACCTGGACCGGAGGTGTCGGGTCTTCTGAACCGCTGACCTGAGTCGCGTTGCGGAAGGTGATGTCGTGCAGCCGTTCCATCGGCGACAGCGGGGCAGGGGAATTGAACGACGCTCCCATCGGGCAGCGCCAGATCTGCAAGGGCGGCTCGATCGGCCAGGGCGTGATCCTGCGGATGAAGACCGCTCGCGCATGGGCACAAGGTGCCGACGCCGGCCAGCCGCCGGCCAAACAGAGCAAGATGGCGCAGTCGACCTGATAGGCTTGCGCTGGCTCGACCGAACCCACCAAGCTCGTTACGGTGATGGCTGCGGCAGCCGCCGCGGTTCGGACCTTATGCTTCATTGCGCCGACTCCTACTATAATGGTGCGGCGATACAAAACAACACAAACGATAGCAAGAAGATTTCATCGCGGAATTTGAGGTCTGCCCTATTGCCGGACGCAGATGACGGCTTGAAACCAAAAATGGCTTCGAGGTACCGTTTAGGCAATGGATCATTGCATCAGCGCAAGCGGACATAGAACCGGCCAAATCACCGGGGGCATTCTCCGTAGCCTGTCGGTCACTACTCTGATAAACATACTGTTTATGGGGAACACGCACGGCCACAAAAGCGGCCAAAAGGAAGGTCACGTGATGGTCCGCGATGACGGCGAAACAGTAGGCTTGTTCGAGCCTCTCATGGTCTCGGAGGGCTCACCGGCACGCGCGGGATTGAATGATCTCGTGCTCGAGTTGGCGGAGAAGTCCGCCGGCTTCCGCAACAGCTTGCCCGCTTCCATGGCTGAGGCGCTTGCCGATCTCGTGCGAGCGATGAACTGCTACTACAGCAACCTCATTGAAGGGCATGACACCCATCCCATCGACATCGAACGCGCGATGCGGAATGACTACAGCACCGATCCAAGAAAGCGAAACCTCCAGCTCGAAGCCAAGGCGCATGTCGCCGTTCAGAAATGGATCGACGAAGATGGCATGGCCGAACCGCCGACCGCGCCCGCGTCGATCTTTGAGCTGCATCGCCGGTTTTGCGAGCTCTTGCCGCCCGAGCTTCTTCTCATTGAGAACCCTAAAACAGGCGAGAAGATCCCGGTTGTGCCCGGCGAATTGCGCCAGCGATACGTTGAAGTCGGGCAACATGTCGCCATCAGCCCTGGTGCCGTCCCCCGCTTTCTGGAGCGAATGCACAAAGCCTACAGCCTTCCAGGCAGGATTGAACCGATCCTTGCCGCCGCCTGTGCCCATCACAGGCTTCTCTGGGTGCACCCCTTCCTTGATGGGAATGGTCGCGTCGCCCGCCTCATGTCCTACGCCATGTTGCGCAAGACGCTTCATACGCGCGGCCTGTGGTCAGTGGCGCGCGGGCTTGCACGGCAAGAGGCAGCCTACAAGGTGCACCTCGCTGCCTGTGACGGACCCCGCCGTGGCGACCGTGACGGACGCGGCACGCTCAGTGAGGCAGCGCTTGCCTCCTTCGCGCAGTTTTTCCTGCGCATCTGCATTGACCAGGTGGAGTTCATGGAAGACCTCATGCGGCCGGACCGGCTGCGCGACCGCATCCTGATCTGGGCTGAAGAAGAGATGCGTGCCGGCGCTCTGCTACCAAAATCCGACACCGTGCTGAAGGCAGTGCTCTATCAGGGTCAGATCGAGCGCGGCGAGGTCGAGGCCATCCTTGGGGCGAGCGCCCGCACCGCGCGGCGAGTAACCTCCGCGCTGTTGGAGGCAGGGGCGCTGACGTCAGCGTCAACGCGCGCCCCGCTCAAGCTGGCATTTCCCGCCAAATTTGCCGGGCGATGGATGCCGGGGCTGTTTCCCGATCGGGAGGATGAGGCCTAGAGGCGCGCGCCGCTACTCCAACGCCTCGACAAACCGCCCATACTCCTCGCTCACCTCCTTGGCCTCGACAAAGGCCCTTGCGCGTTCCTCATCGAGGCAACGGAAATACTCCTGAACATCGGCGATGTAGGCCTCGAAATCCCCCCGGATCAGATCCGCGTAGGTGCGCATGTCCTCTTGAGTCTGGGGAAGAAACGGTCGCTCGGGGGAAATGCAGGCAGCAGCCGGACCGGCCGCTCCAACGCCCAGGATCAGCAGCATCAAGGTTATATTGCGCGCACAGTTTATGTGCAGGGCAAAACTCCTT
>JBLRWK010000059.1:0-24651 GCA_047921295.1 Rhodobacterales bacterium | reverse complement strand
CCATCGACGAGGTGCAAGACCTGCTGGCCGGACAGGATTATGTCTGCGGGCGGGCCTTGGCCACGGTCACGTTCCTGTCGCTCAAGCTGGGCCGTCCGCTGTTTCTGGAGGGCGAGGCGGGCACCGGCAAGACCGAGATCGCCAAGGCCATCGCCGCAGCCCTCGGCCGCCGTTTGATCCGGTTGCAATGCTACGAGGGGCTGGATGCGTCCTCGGCGGTCTATGAATGGAATTTCGCCGCGCAAATGATCGCGATCCGCACCGCCGAAGCCTCGGGCGGGGCCGAACGCGACGCGCTGAAATCGGAACTGTTCACGCAGGACTACCTGATCGAGCGGCCCCTGTTGCAGGCCATGCGCCCGCAGGCGGGTGGCGCGCCGGTGCTGCTGATCGACGAGCTGGACCGCACGGACGAGCCGTTCGAGGCATTCCTGCTGGAAGCTTTGAGCGATTTTCAGGTCACGATCCCCGAGCTTGGCACGATTGTCGCGCCCGAGCCGCCCATCGTGATCCTGACCTCCAACCGCACGCGCGAGGTGCATGACGCGCTGAAACGGCGTTGCCTCTATCACTGGGTGGATTATCCCACGTTTGACCGCGAGATCGAGATCCTGCAGGCCCGCGCGCCCGAAGCCTCCGCCGCGCTCAGCCGCGAGGTGGTGGCCTTTGTGCAGCGCCTGCGGACTGAGGATCTGTTCAAGAAACCCGGCGTGGCCGAAACCATCGACTGGGCCAAATGCCTGCTGGCGCTGGATGTGATCAGCCTCAGCCCCGAGGTTATTGCAGATACGCTGGGCGCGATCCTGAAATATCAGGATGATATTGCAAAATTGCAGGGGTCCGAGGCGAAGCGCCTGCTGGACGAGGCGCGCGCTTCATTGGAGCCTGCGTGATGGTTTTGCGTGGCAAGGCGGGGGCTTTCCGCCCCCTACGTCGAACTTTGTTCGACGATCCCCCCGAGGATATTTGTCGCAAGAAGAAACGGGGATAGGGGCGTGGCCGAGTACATCCCCCTTGAGTTGCCGGATGATCCGAAGCTGGCGCAGAATATCACGCATTTTGCGCGGGCTTTGCGCAAGGCGGGGCTGCCCATCGGGACGGGGCGTGTGATCGACGCGGTCCGCGCGGTGCAGGCGGCGGGATTTACCGACAAGCGCGATTTCTTCTGGGTGCTGCATGCCTGTTTCGTGAACCGGCCCGAACATCGCGCGGTGTTTTCGCAAATCTTCCGGCTCTATTGGCGCGATCCGCGGTATCTGGAACATATGATGTCGATGATGCTGCCCGCTATCCGCGGTGTGCAGGAGGAACGCCAGTCGCAGGCCGCCGAGAAGCGCGCGGCGGAGGCATTGCTGGACGGTGCGAACCGGCCCGTGGAGCAGGAGCCACCGCGCGAGGAGGAGACGATGATCGAGGTCGATGCCTCGATGACGATCTCGACGGAAGAAAGGCTGAAAACGCTGGATTTCGAGCAGATGAGCACCGCCGAGATTGCGCAGGCCAAGCGGATGCTGGCACGGATGCGCCTGCCGGTGAAGCCGATTCCGTCACGGCGCGGCCAAGCCAGCCTGACCGGCAACCGGATCGACTGGCGGCGCACCATGCGCGCGACGATGCGGCGGGGCGGCGAGATGCAGGGGCTGTCGTTGAAAAAGCCGCGTCCGCGCTGGCCCAATCTGGTGGTGCTTTGCGATATTTCTGGCTCGATGAGCCAGTATAGCCGGATGGTTTTGCATTTTCTCCATGCTGTCGCCAACGAAAAGGGCGCAGGCTGGGCAAAGGTGCATGCCTTCACCTTTGGCACGCGGCTGACCAATATCACCCGCCATCTGGCGACGCGGGATGTGGATCAGGCGCTCAAGGCGGCGGGGGCCGAGGCGCAGGACTGGGAGGGTGGCACGCGGATCGGCACCTGCCTGCATGCGTTCAATCGCGACTGGTCGCGCCGCGTCATGGGGCAGGGGGCGGTGGTGCTGCTGATTACCGACGGGCTGGACCGTGACAAGGCCGCCGATCTGGGCCGCGAGATGGAGCGGTTGCATCTGTCGTCGCGCCGCCTGATCTGGCTGAACCCGCTGCTGCGCTGGGACGGGTTCGCGCCGAAAGCGCGCGGGATCGCCGCGATGCTGCCGCATGTCGACAGCTTTCGCGCGGGCCATTCCATCGACAGTCTGGAGGCGCTTGCGGCGGCGATCTCGAAACAGGATGATACTGGCGAGAAGACGCGGCTGATGGCCGCATTGCGCGGCCACTAGCCAGTGACCGACGCGGCCCGACAGGGCCAAGGGAGGGTTTGTGATATGACCGACAGATATGACCGCATTCCGGAGATCGCGCTGGACTGGCACCGTGACGGGCGCGGCGCGGTGCTGGCCACGGTGGTGGAGACATGGGGCTCGGCCCCGCGCCGTGTGGGCAGCCAGCTGGTGATCTCCGGCAAGGGCGAGATGGAGGGCTCGGTCTCGGGTGGCTGCGTCGAGGGCGCGGTGGTGACCGAGGCGATGGAGGCGCTGGAGCAGGGTACGCAACGGCTGCTGGAATACGGGGTCAGCGACGGTGATGCCTTTGCGGTCGGGCTGGCCTGTGGCGGCACGATCCGCGTCCTGGTCGAGCCTGTCGGGGCGGTCCTGCCGGAGACCACGCTGGGCGCGCTGGTCAAGGCGCGCGCGGCGCGGTGCGCGGTGGCCTATGTGGTCGATCTGGACAGCGGCGCGCGGCATCTGACGACGGATGATCACGCGGAACGTTTCCGCATGGATCGCTCGGGGTTCGAGGCGGAGGGCAGGGTGTTCGTGGCCATCCACAACCCGCCGCTCAGGATGATCGTGGTCGGGGCCGTGCATATCGCGCAGGCTTTGGTGCCGATGGCGCGGATCGTGGGCTATGATCCGGTGCTGATCGATCCGCGTGATGCGTTCGGATCGCAGGCGCGCTTTCCCGGCGAGACGGTTCTGAACGACTGGCCGGATGATGCGATTGCCACGCTGGGGCTGGACGGGCGCACAGCGCTTGTGCTGCTGACGCATGATCCCAAGCTGGATGATCCCGCGATCGAGGCGGCGCTGGCGTCAGACGTGTTCTATATCGGCGCGCTCGGCTCGAAACGCACCCATGCCTCAAGGGTGGACCGGCTGGTTGCCAAGGGCCATTCCCCTGACCGGATCGGGCGCATCCACGGACCTGTGGGGCTGGACATCGGGGCGGCGGGTCCGGCGGAGATCGCGCTGTCCATTCTGGCGCAGTGCACACAGGTGCTGAGGCAGGGATGAAGTTCGGTCCGGTACCTTTGTCAGAGGCGGAGGGCGCGATCCTTGCCCATTCGGTCGCGCTGGACGGCAAACGGCTGCGCAAGGGCGTGACGCTGGAGGCCGGGCATGTGGCTGCGTTGGCCGCTGCGGGCTTTGAGACGGTGATCGTGGCGCGGCTGGACGCATCGGACGTGCATGAGAATGACGCGGCGGCTCGGCTGGCATCGGCCTTGGTGCCCGATCCGGCGGCGGCGGGATTGCGGCTGACAGACCCGTTCACGGGGCGCGTGAACCTGATCGCGACGGGGCCGGGCGTTGTGGTGATGGATGCGCCTGCGCTGGTGGCGGTGAACGGGGTCGATCCGATGATCACGCTGGCGACGGTGCCGCCGTTCCAGCAGATGGCGACAGGCGGGATGGTGGCGACGGTCAAGATCATCGCTTATGGTGTGGCCGGGGCCGGGCTGGCGACGGCCTGCACGCTGGGCGCAGGCACGATCCGTCTTGCGCGGCCTGTGTTGCGGTCTGCCACGCTGATCGTGACAGAGATCGGCGGCGGGCTGCACAGCAGCGAGGCGCAGACCTCCGACAAGGGCCAAAACGCGATCAAGGCGCGGCTGGACGCCTTGGATATGGTGCTGGACAGCGTTGTCACCGTGCCGCACCGCATGGCGGAACTGGCGCAGGCCATTGCTGCGGCCCGTGGCGATCTGGTGCTGATCCTGACAGGCTCGGCCACCTCGGATATCGACGATGTCGGCCCAGCGGCCCTGCGGCAGGCAGGCGGGCAGGTGGAGCGATTCGGGATGCCGGTCGATCCGGGCAACCTGCTGTTTCTGGGGCAGTTGGGCGCGCGGGTGGTGATCGGCCTGCCGGGATGCGCGCGCTCCCCCGCGCTCAACGGGGCGGATTGGGTACTTAGCCGGATTGCCTGCGGTCTGCCGGTCAGCGGGGCGGATATCGCGGCGATGGGGATTGGCGGCCTGCTCAAGGAAATCCCCACGCGCCCGATGCCGCGCGCGGGACACGCGCGCGACCAATCCGCGCGACAGGATGATTGATCTGCCTGTTTTGCCTGTGAAACGGGCCTGCAAGTCACTTCGTTGCGAGGAAGGTGAAAATTCTTGCTTCTCATAACGTCGGGGGCATGTTTAGACTAATATCGTGAACGACATAAATAGTCTCTGGGAGGAGCGTCATGGTACAGGTCAAGATGACCGTGAATGGCAAGGCCGCGTCGGGCGACGTGGAAGGCCGGACATTGCTGGTTCAATTTCTGCGCGAAAATCTGCATCTGACCGGCACGCATGTCGGCTGCGACACATCGCAATGCGGGGCCTGCGTCGTGCATGTGAACGGCAGCGCCGTCAAAGCCTGCACCATGCTGGCGGCCGAGGCCGAGGGGGCCGAGGTTCTGACCATCGAAGGTGTGGCGAATGAGGACGGCTCGCTCAACACGGTGCAGCAGGCGTTTCAGGATCACCACGGGCTTCAGTGCGGTTTTTGCACCCCCGGCATGGTGATGACAGCCACCGCGCTGCTCAAGGAAAACCCCAATCCGACCGAGGCGGAAATCCGCGACTATCTCGAAGGCAATATCTGCCGCTGCACGGGCTATCATAACATCGTCAAGGCGATCATGGCCGCAGCAGGGCAGGACGTGAGCCGCATCGCGGCCGAATAAGATCGAGGGATGCGCCGCGCGGCGCTGTCTTCGCATTACCTAGGTTAACGGGGAATGCTGCGTCCGAGGAGGGAAGCCATTCTCCACTCAGGGAGAGAGAGTTCATGCCCAAGGATCATGGAATTGGCGCCAGCCCCAAGCGGCGCGAAGACCTGCGGTTTCTGACAGGAAACGGCAATTACACAGACGACATCAACCTTTACGGACAGACCTATGTGCATTTCCTGCGCTCGGACGTGGCGCATGGGCGGCTGACCTCCGTCGACACTGCCGAGGCCGCGAAGATGCCCGGCGTGGTGCGGATTTTCACCGGCGACGATTTCGCAGGTATCGGCGGTCTGCCCTGCGGTTGGCAGGTGACGGACAAGCACGGCCAGCCGATGCAGGAACCGCCGCATCCGGTGCTGGCACAGGGCAAGGTGCGCCATGTCGGTGATCCGATTGCCGCGATCGTGGCCGAGACATACGAGCAGGCCCGCGACGCCGCCGAGGCCATTGTGGTGGATATCGAGGAACTGCCCGCTGTCATCAACATGAAGGACGCCGTCAAGGAAGGCGCGCCCTTGGTGCATGACGATCTGACCTCGAACCTGTGCTATGACTGGGGTTTCGTCGAGGAGAACAAGGCGGCCACGGACGAGGCTTTTGCCAAGGCCGCGCATGTGACCACGCTGGAACTGGTCAACAACCGTCTGGTCGCCAACCCGATGGAGCCGCGTGTCGCGGTGGGCGATTACAACCGCTCGACCGACGATTCAACGCTCTACACCACCAGCCAGAACCCGCATGTGATCCGGCTGTTGATGGGCGCATTTGTGCTGGGCATTCCGGAGCACAAGCTGCGTGTGGTCGCCCCCGATGTGGGTGGCGGTTTCGGCACCAAGATCTTCCATTATGCCGAGGAGGCGTTCTGCACCTTTGCCGCGCGCCAGATCAAGCGCCCCGTCAAATGGACCTCCAGCCGCTCCGAGGCGTTCATGTCTGACGCGCATGGCCGAGACCACGTGACCAAGATCGAACTGGCGTTGGATGCGGACAACAACTTCATGGCGGTGCGGACCGATACTTACGCGAATATGGGCGCGTATCTGTCCACCTTCGCGCCCTCGGTGCCGACATGGCTGCATGGCACGCTGATGGCGGGCAACTATAAAACGCCGCTGGTCTATGTGAACGTCAAGGCGGTGTTCACCAATACTGTGCCGGTCGACGCCTATCGTGGCGCGGGCCGTCCCGAGGCGACATACCAGTTGGAGCGCGTGATCGACAAAGCCGCGCGCGAATTGGGTGTGGACCCGATCAAGCTGCGTCGTCAGAACTTCATCAGCGAGTTTCCCTATCAGACGCCGGTGGCCGTGGTCTATGACACCGGCGATTATACCGCGACGATGGACAAGCTCGAAGAAATCGCCGACCTGTCCGGTTTCGAGGCGCGCCGCAAAGCGTCCGAGGCCAAGGGCAAACTCCGCGGTCTGGGCGTGAACTGCTATATCGAGGCTTGCGGCATCGCGCCGTCGAACCTCGTTGGCCAACTCGGCGCACGCGCAGGGCTTTATGAAAGCGCCACGGTGCGGGTCAATGCGACCGGCTCTATCAGCGTGATGACAGGCAGCCACAGCCACGGGCAGGGCCACGAGACCGCCTTTCCGCAGGTGATCGCGGAGATGCTCGGCATCGACGAGAGCATGATCGAGATCGTGCATGGCGATACCGCCAAGGGGCCGATGGGCATGGGCACCTATGGCTCGCGCTCTCTGGCCGTGGGTGGCAGCGCCATGGTGCGCGCGACCGAGAAGATCATCAACAAGGCCAAGAAAATCGCGGCCCATCTGATGGAAGCATCAGATGCGGATATCGAGGTGAAGGACGGCAAGTTCCACGTCGCGGGCACAGATAAATCCGTGGCTTGGGGCGATGTGACTTTGGCCGCCTACGTGCCGCATAACTACCCGCTCGAAGATATCGAGCCGGGGCTGGAGGAAACCGCCTTTTACGATCCGTCCAACTTTACCTATCCGTCGGGTGCCTATTGCTGCGAGGTGGAGCTTGATCCCGATACAGGTCGCGTCACCATCGAACGGTTCAGCGCGGCGGATGATTTTGGCAATATCGTCAACCCGATGATCGTGTCGGGGCAGGTGCATGGCGGGATCGGGCAGGGGATCGGACAGGCGCTGCTGGAAGGAGCTGTCTACGATGACAGCGGCCAGCTTCTGACCGGCTCCTATATGGATTACGCCATGCCGCGCGCCGCTGATGTGCCGTTCTATACGGTGGATCATTCCTGCGTCACGCCTTGCACGCACAACCCCTTGGGCGTGAAGGGCTGCGGCGAGGCGGGGGCCATCGGATCGCCGCCCGCTGTTGTGAATGCCGTGATCGACGCGCTGCATTCGGCGGGCAAGACCCATATCACCCATATCGACATGCCGCTCTCGCCCAATCGGGTGTGGACCGCAATGAACGCGTAAGGAGGCATAAAATGTACAACTTTGATCTGGTCCGGCCCACGACAATCGCCGATGCGGTCTCTGCCATGGGACAGGAGGGCGCGCAGGCGCTGGGCGGCGGGCAAACGCTGCTGCCCACGATGAAACAGCGCCTTGCCAGCCCCGAGACGCTGGTCAGCCTGACGGCGATTGGCGAGATGCAGGGCGTCTGCCTGTCTGATGACGGCAAGCTTTGCATCGGGGGGGCAACCCCCCATGGCGTGGTCGCGCGCGAGGCGGCAAGCAAATATCCGGGGCTGGCGGGTCTTGCCAGCCATATCGGTGATCCGGCGGTGCGCGCCCGTGGCACCATCGGCGGCAGCCTTGCGAATAACGACCCTTCGGCCTGCTATCCCTCGGCCGCGCTGGCCTCCGGTGCAACGATCATCACCAACACGCGCGAGATCGCGGCGGATGACTACTTTCAGGGCATGTTCACCACCGCGCTGGAGGAAGGCGAGATCATCACCGAGGTCCGCTTCCCGATCCCTGAAGTGTCCAACTACCAGAAGTTCGAACAGCCCGCGTCACGCTTCGCGCTGGTCGGCGTGTTCGTGGCGAAATACGCGGATGGTGTGCGCGTGGCCGTGACAGGTGCGTCGGAGGAGGGTGTTTTCCGCTGGACCGAGGCCGAAGCGGCGCTGGGCAAGGATTTCTCCGCATCCGCATTGGAGGGCCTTATCGTGCCTGCCGACGGCATGATCGGCGATCTGCACGGCTCCAAAGCCTACCGCGCCCATCTGGTCGGCGTCATGACCAAACGCGCGGTCGCCGCCGCAGCGTGATCTGGGTGTGATCGAATGAGAAACGCCCCCGCAGGAAGCCGCGGGGGCGTTTGTTTTTTTGGGGGGGGAATAGATTTTCAGGCTAGTTTGGAGGGTTCACTCAACTCTTTACGGAGTTCTTCGGGGAATTACCGCTATTCTTCCAAGTCGAATATCGTTTTCGTTTTATTCCAAATTTCTCGCATATTTTGGCATCTAGTTCTAAAGTCGTCTGGACACATACACGTGTCAAAGCAACTAACTCATCAAAGTTTAACTGAGCTCTCTTGCCCTCAGAAAAGTCAAATCTACTTTGCTGAGCAACTCTTCCTAGAAAAATTCTATTTACCATGCCACGATTATGAACATGAATATTCCTAACTTCTACAAAAGTTTGCATCAATGCTCTATCGTCATCATTCGTGAACATGGTTACCCCCATCGAGTCAAGAATGAACTTTTCAATCTTTGACATTCCTCCGTAAGAAAGCGAATTTACTTTTCTGTCAATTAAATAATCTATTAGCTCACGCTTGTTTTTAAATTCAAAAACATCTTCTATCTTAATTGTCTCTCCAGACTTG
Source organism: Rhodobacterales bacterium (assembly GCA_047921295.1). Taxonomy (GTDB): domain Bacteria; phylum Pseudomonadota; class Alphaproteobacteria; order Rhodobacterales; family Rhodobacteraceae; genus Seohaeicola. Next base: position 15,882 of record JBLRWK010000059.1, on the reverse strand, counting down.
ACCATTTCCGGCCTTTTTTTCATTGCACTTTGTATTGTTGCTGAAATGAACCAAAGAAATGCATCGACAGTGGTTACGGTCAGGTTCCTTGAATTAAGGGCTGCGAAGCCATTAAGTTTTTTTACAGTCCGATCTGGATTGTCTATCGTAGATTGATATTCCTGCCTCTTTTGCTCGTCTTTCTCAAAAACTATTAGAGCCTTACTTGTGGTGAGCACCACTTTGTCCGCGTTGTGGGCCAGGTTCAGTGTAAAAAAGAATAGGTCTATAACATTGAAGTAATCCAGCAAAAATAGATACAGATTTCTACTCACAAGTGTTGAGTTTGGTGGAAAATAGAAACTAGATTTAGTTTCTGAAGCATCATTCACCATACTATTATTACCTTTCAGTATGCGTCAATTGGGTTCTCAAGGTATTATACAACAAGAAGAAATCAAAAAATGATAGAAAAAAACTGTTAATAACTATGAAGCGAAAGGCCTGTGTTCTGATAATCGCAGGAATCGAAACCTGCGAGGATTGGAACATAGCAAAGCTATCTTGCAACATTCGATTTTAGAGGGCTCTTTCCTCCATGCATAAGTTAAAGAATTTTGAAGGTCAGTCCATAATTCATTGATGATCTACGACTTGAAAAATGTCCTACGCTGGTCCACCTCTAACCAGCCCCCTCAGCAGCGCCTCTGTCGCGGGCATGCGTCCAAGGCTCGCGGTCATCCGCTCGCGCCACCGGGGACCTTGCGTCACTGCGTGGGCGTTTGCCTCGGCCAAATCGTCCGTATGTATGTTGTGTGTAGCAACTATTTTTTTTGCGTCACACAACCTGAGGCGGGTGGGCCAATGACCGCTCCAACCCTTACCACCCCCTCAACCTTCGTTAAAAAGTGCCTAACACGCCCGCGTAACCCGTTGAAAACACTCAATCCGAAAAATGTCCCACGGTGGGACACAAACAAAAACCGCCCCAGCGTCGCAAGACGGGGGCGGTTTCTTTAACTCAAATCGGCTGGATTACTTCGCCAGCGGTCCGATCAGCATGATCATCTGGCGACCTTCCATCTTGGGGAAGTTCTCGACCTTGCCGACCTCTTTGGTATCCTCGGCCACACGTTCCAGCAATTCGCGGCCCAGATTCTGGTGCGCCATCTCGCGGCCACGGAAGCGCAGGGTGATCTTGACCTTGTCGCCTTCCTCCAGAAACTTGAAGACCGAGCGCATCTTGACTTCATAGTCATGCGTGTCGGTGTTCGGGCGGAACTTGATTTCCTTGATCTCGATGATCTTCTGCTTCTTGCGCGCTTCGGATTCGCGCTTCTGCGTCTCGTATTTGTATTTGCCGTAATCCATGATCTTGCACACCGGCGGGGCGGCGTTCGGAGAAATCTCCACCAGATCAAGGCCCGCTTCTTCGGCCATTACCATTGCCCGCTCGGGCGTGACAACGCCGACGTTCTCGCCATCGGCACCGATCAGACGGATTTCGGGGGCGCGGATGCGTTCGTTAATGCGGGGGCCAGTATCGCGCTGCGGGGGCGCGTTATGCGGTCTGCGGGCTATGGTGATAATCCTTCGATTGTTGGCATATTTCGAGGACGTAACGTAGCCTTGAGCGGACGTTACTTCAAGCGGCAAATCGGCTGATCACTGCCGGTTTGGGCGATTATACCTTGATGATATTGCACCAAATCGCCATTTGCATGTCAGCGGGGCGGGTGCATGGCGTGCGCTGCCCGCTGAATTGTATGGGGGAAATGACAAGATGAACAAGATCGTTCTGGCCGGAGCCGTGGTTGTGGTGGGCGCTGCCGTCTTTGCGCTTTGGTCCAATCGCGACCACGAGGTGCCAGTGGAAGGGACCGCAGTGCCGCAGGCCGCACCAGAGCCCGCGCCGCTGATCGAGCCTGCACCGGAACCGATGCCCGCGCCGGAACCCGTTGAGCCATCCACCGGGCCTGGGACCGATCCGGCGACCGATCCCTCACCCGAGCCAGTGGACGAGACGCTGAACGAGGCTGTCGACGAGACGCGTGATGCCGCGCAGGCAGCCGCCGCGCGTATCGAGCAGAGAGCCGCCACGGCAGCGGATGGCGCGGCGGACGGCGCGCAGGATGCAGCCGATGCGTTCGGCGACGCGGTCAACACAGCCGCTGCGGCGTTGGGTGCCACGGCAGACAATGTGGCGGATGGTATCCAGAGCCTGACACGCAACGCAGGGCAGGCATTGACCTCTGTCAGCGCGGACAGGGCTACGGCCAATGTCGCGGCTGATGCGGGGATGACCACAGCCGAGGTCGATCAGGCGCTGAGCGTCGACACATTCGACTATACCCGCGCCGTCACCATCATCGACAGCTCTGATCTGAGCGATCCGAACAAGACTCTGCTGCGGACGATGCTGGATCAGGCCCGCGCCGATCCAAGCCTGTTGCCCGCGGCGCTGGAGCAGGTCCGCTCCGCTTTGGGCATGTGACGTTTAAGGTATGAAACGGCAAAGGCCGCGCGGGACATCCGGCGCGGCCTTTTGTTTTGCATGGGTGGTGGATCAGATCAGCCGACAAAGGCCTTTTCCACCACATATTCGGCGGGATCGGAATTGGCACCCTCGCGTAGGCCAAAGCCCTCGAGCACGGTTTTCATGTCATTATTGAACGCAAGCGAGCCGCAGACCATCGCACGGTCCTGCGCCGGGGTGATCGGCGGAATGCCCAGATCGGCGAACACCTTGCCGGAGGTCAGATTATCGGTGATCCGGCCCATCTGCGCGCTGTGCTCCCGCGTGGTCGTCGGGTAATAGCGCAGCTTGCCGGCGACGAATTCGCCGATCAGCGGATCATCCGGCAGGCTCTCGACCAGAGTGCGGCCATATTCCAGTTCTGCCACATCGCGGCAGGTATGCATCATAATGACCTCGTCATAGCGCTCAAAGGTCTCGGGGTCGCGCATCAGGCTGGCGAAGGGGGCAAGCCCCGTGCCGGTGGCAAAGAACCACAGCCGGTTGCCGGGCAGCAGCGCGTCCAGCACCAAGGTGCCCACGGGTTTGGGCCGCAGGATAATCTCTTCGCCGGGCTGGATATGTTGCAGCCTTGAGGTGAGCGGGCCGTCCTGCACCTTGATCGAGTAGAACTCCAGCTCCTCGTCCCAACTGGGCGAGGCGATGGAATAGGCCCGCAGCAGGGGTTTGCCATTATCGCCCAGCAGCCCGATCATCACGAACTCGCCCGAGCGGAAGCGCAAGGATTTGGGCCGCGTCACGCGGAACGAGAACAGGCTGTCTGTCCAGTGGGTCACGGAGGTCACGGTCTGCGCGTCGGGCAGGGTCGGGACTTTGGGGATGGAAATCTCGGTCACTGTCTGGCTTTCGGTCATATATCACTCTGCCGGAGATAAACCGGCATCCTTTTCCTATCTTTGATCCAGGTCAGATGAAAGCGCGCGATTGGCCGCGCTTTTCTGAGGCAGTCAGGCGGTGCCGCGCAGGCGGGCCTGATAGTCATGGGCCCGCCAGTTGGCGCGGGCAAGCCACTGGTCCTCGGGCTGGCGGGCGGCAAGCTCTGCGGAGATTTCCACCTCGTCGAAGCCCGCGCGCCGCGCCATTGCGTATTGATCCGCGATCACATGGCCGCTGGCCCGCAGGCGCGCCGTGTAGCCGCGCAATCGCAGGCGGCGGGCAAGGGTGAAGCCGCGCCCGTCGGCAAAGCTGGCAAAGGGGATGCGGATGATCCGCAGGCCGTCCAGCGCCACGGCATCGGGATCGGCATCGGCGGGCAGATCAAGTACTGTCGTGCCCTCTGATGCCTCTTCCAGCGGGGTGAAGGCGCCTTGCCAGTCCTCGGATGAAAACCCGTGATCGCGCACGATTACAGTGCTGTTGAGTGTCATTGTCCGGCTCCTGTCCTGACCATTTTTCCGTTCACGAAATGTATGCCGCATTCTTCCTTCTGGGCCCCGCGCCAGCGCCCCGCACGCGCATCCTCTCCGGCGGCCACGGGCGAGGTGCAGGGCGCGCAGCCGATTGAGGGATAACCTTGCGCCACCAGCGGATGACGCGGCAGGCGGTTGTTGATCAGGTAATCCTGCACATCCGCCTGGTCCCAATGGGCCAGCGGGTTGACCTTGAGCCGCCCATCGGTATCGGCCTCGAAAAACTCCAGTGTGGCGCGCGTGCTGGCCTGAAACCGTTTGCGCCCGGTGATCCATGCGTCAAACCCCTGTAAGGCGCGGTCCAGCGGTTCGGTCTTGCGCAGCGCGCAGCAGGCATCCGGATCGGTGCGGTGCAAGGTGCTGTCGGGATCGACGTCGGCCACGACGGAGGACCGCGCCTTGATGATCCGCAGATCGGCCAGTTCCAGCCTTGCCGCGACCTTTTGTTGATAGTCCAGCGTTTCGGCAAACAGCATCGCAGTGTCGATGAACAGCACAGGCACGTTGCGGTCGATCACCGCCAGCATATGCAGCAGCACGACGCTTTCTGCCCCGAAGGAACTGACCAGCGCGATCCGGCCCACCTGTGGGTCGGACAAGGCATGGCGCAGCACGGCGCTTGCCGCATGGTGGCGGTAGCGCGCGTTCAGATCGGCGGCGCGCTCCACCACTGGTGCAAGTGGGGCCTCAAGCGGCATGACGGTCGCGGGCCTCGGGGTAGAGGGCGGCCTTGAACGGAGCCACACCCAGACGGCGGTAGGCGTCAAGGAAGGTCTCGCTCCGGTCCTCGCGCAGCTCCAGATAGGCGCGGACCAGCCGCTCGATGGCGGGCAGCAGGTCTTCGGCAGCAAAGCCGGGGCCTGCGCGTTCTCCGATCACCGCATCCTCGGTCCCGTCACCGCCAAGGGTAATCTGGTAGTTTTCCACCCCCGCACGGTCCAGCCCCAGAATCCCGATATGGCCCACGTGATGATGCCCGCAGGCATTGATGCAGCCCGAAATCTTGATCTTGAGCGGGCCGATATCATGCTCGAGCTTCAGAGCGTCGAAATGCGTGGCAATCTCCTGCGCGATGGGGATCGAGCGCGCCGTAGCCAGCGCGCAGTAATCCATGCCGGGGCAGGCGATGATGTCGCTGATCAGCCCGATATTGGCCGTAGCCAGCCCCGCCGCCTTCAGCGCGGCATGAACCGCCGGAAGATCGGCGCGGGCCACATGCGGCAGGATCACGTTCTGCTCGTGGCTGATGCGCAGCTCGTCATAGGCGTAACGTGCTGCCAGATCGGCCATCAGCCGCATCTGGTCAGCCGTGGCATCGCCCGGTGTCGCGCCATGCGCCTTCAGGCTGATCGACACGATGACATGATCGGCCTGCCGGTGCGCGGTCAGATTGGTGTCGGCCCAGGCGCGGAAAATCGGATCGGCGGCATAGGCCTGATCATAGAGGGTGACGTCTTTTGCAGCGAAGTCGGGCGCAGCAAACTGCGGCTCGATCTGCGCCAGAAGTGCCTGATCCGCGCCGTTGAAGGCTGTTTTCAAGGTTTCAAACCGCGTCTCGACCAGATCGCGGATCGTCTCGATCCCGTTCTCGTGCACAGTGATCTTGATGCGCGCCTTGTATTTGTTGTCGCGCCGTCCCAGCAGGTTGTAGACGCTGACGATGGCTTCCAAGTAGGGCAGCAGATCGCCGCGCGGCAGGAAATCGCGGATCACCTGACCGATCATCGGGGTCCGGCCAAGGCCACCGCCCACGATCACCTCGAAACCTGTCTCGCCATCCCGTTCCACCATCCGCAGCCCGATATCATGGGCGCGGGTGACGGCGCGGTCATTCGGGCTGCCGGTCACGGCGATCTTGAACTTGCGCGGCAGGAACTGGAACTCGGGGTGATCGGTGGACCATTGCCGGATCAGCTCGGCCACGGGCCGCGGATCGGCCAGCTCGTCCGCCGCTGCACCTGCGAAATGGTCTGCCGTCACATTGCGGATCGTATTGCCGCTGGTCTGGATCGCATGCAGCCCAACCTCGGCCAGCGCGTCCAGCATATCGGGCACATCGCGCAGCAACGGCCAGTTGTACTGGATATTCTGGCGCGTGGTGAAATGGCCGTAGCCCTTGTCCCACTTTTCCGCCAGCAGCGCCAACTGCCGCATCTGGGCGCTGTTGAGCGTGCCATAAGGAATGGCCACCCGCAGCATATAGGCATGCAGTTGCAGATAGAGCCCGTTCATCAGGCGCAGCGGCTTGAACTCGTCCTCGGTCAGCGAGCCGTCGATGCGCCGCTCGACCTGCGCGCGGAACTGGGCATTGCGCTCGGCCAGAAAGGCGGTGTCGAATTCGGTATACTTATACATTTGGTGCGTCTTCCTGCTTGCCATGCGCGTAGTTGGACGGCCCCTTACGGCGGAAATCCTCGCGGAAATGCACCGGCTGCGGCCCGCGCGGGGAGGGGGTCACATCCGCCAGATAGACCCCCACGACACGGTCCACCTGCCGCTGTGCATCCAGCAGCCGCATCTGGCCGATGGCTTCGTCCTCGATCACTTCGGCCTCGGCAAGGCTGCGCGACCAGCGGTCGTCGGCGGTGAGATAGATCACATCGCCTTCCAGAAGCGCATTGGCGGTGACCACCTTTGGTGTAAAGCGGCGCATGGAACCTCTCTTTCTGACGTGGTCAAAGCTTGCGTGTTTCGGTTTGACCTTTACCGCAATATAGGAAATATTTCCCCCCAAGCGCCAGTATCTGCACCAGATAAGGAATATCGTTTCGTCCTGGTGTCAGTTGAGCAAAGGTTTTCCACCAAGAGGGGATAAAGAAAAATGTCGATCCGACTGGACGCCACGGACCGGAAAATTCTGGCGGAACTGCAACGCGACGCCGGACAGTCGCTGGACGAGATTGCCAAGCAGGTAGGCTCCTCCAAGACGCCGGTGTGGAACCGCATCCGCAAGATGCGCGAGGCGGGAATCATGGGGCCGCAGACGGTTATTCTGGATGCCGAGGCGCTGGGATTCGAGGCCTGCTTTTTCGTGCTGATCCGCACCTCCGAGCATGAGGCGGAATGGCAGGCGGCCTTTCTCAAGGCGCTGCAGAACCGCCCTGAAGTGCAGGAAGCGCACCGTCTGGCGGGCGATATCGACTATATCCTGAAGGTGCGGGTCAAGAACGCGCGGGCCTATGACGTATTCTATCAGGCGCTGATCTCGGAGGTGAAGGTGCATAACGTCACCGCGTTACTCTCGATGGAAGAGATCAAATCGACCACCGCGTTGCCGCTCTGAGGTGCCGCCCCCGCAGCGTGTTAGACGGCGGTGCGGGTGGTTCTTTGGATATTTTTGGCAAGAAGAAGCGGTGTGGTCAGCTTGCGGCCAGCGCTGTCACGATGGGGCAGAAATCATCCGCCGTCAGGCTGGCCCCGCCCACCAGCGCGCCGTCCACATCCTTGATGGCGAAGATCTGCGCGGCATTGTCGGGCTTGACCGAACCGCCGTAGAGCAGCCGTATCTTGCCTGCATTCTGCGCTCCGAACCGCGCGGTCAGGCGTGTGCGCAGGAAGTCATGCACCTCGGCGATTTGCGCGGCGGTTGCCACACGTCCGGAACCGATGGCCCAGACCGGCTCGTATGCGATGACCAGAGACGCGGCATCGGCGCTGTCAGGCACAGAGGCGTCAAGCTGCTGGCCGATCACGTCCAGCGTGGTGCCGGCGTCACGCTCCGTGAGGGTTTCGCCCACGCAGATGATCAAGCTCAGCCCAGCGGCCTGTGCGGCCTCGGCCTTGGCGCGCACCGTGGCGCTGGTTTCGCCGTGATCGGCGCGGCGTTCGGAATGGCCAAGGATCACGGCGCTGGCACCGGCATCGGCCAGTTGGGCGGCGGCGATATCGCCGGTATGGGCACCCGCCTCTGCGATGTGGCAATCCTGCGCCCCGATCCGCAAGGCGGTGCCTGCACAGAGGCTCGCGGCCGGATGGATCAGCGTGGCGGGCAGGCAGACCAACATATCGCAACCGGGGTCGGGTTGGGTGGTGCCGATCCGCTCCAGCACCGCCAAATCGGCAAGCATGCCGTTCATCTTCCAATTGCCCGCTGCGAGTTTGCGCCGCATCTTATGCCTCCGTGCTGTTCAGGTCTTCCTTACAGAGGGGGCGCGATTTGTGCCAGACGGAAGCGCGGAGTTCTGAGGGTCACTGGTCCTCGCGCTCGGCGGCCAGTTCGTCAACATCCTTGAATTTGATCGATTCGCCGCAACCGCAGGCATCCTCGACATTGGGATTGTTGAACTTGAAACCCGATTCCAGCAGCGAGGTCTGATAATCGATCTGCGTGCCGAACAGGAACATCTGTGCCATCGGCGCGATCATAACGCGGGCACCGTCTTGCTCCACGACCTCGTCCAGCGGGTCGATATCGGCGGCATATTCCATCGTATACTCCATGCCCGCGCAGCCGCCTTTCTTGACGCCGATGCGCAGGCCCTTGTGGCCGTCCTTCTGCATCAGGCGCGCGATCTGGCGCGCGGCGGTGTCGGTGATGGATACGGCCTGTTTACCGGGTATGGCGAACATTGTTCCTGCCTTTCGGTGTTGTCGTGACGCGGGGCGAGAGGTTCACCGCCGCTCTTTCACATGAAGCCCAGTTCGAGACGGGCCTCGTCGCTCATCATGTCCATGCCCCATTGCGGCTCCCATGTCAGTTCGACATCGACATGCTTGATGCCGGGCAGGGGTTCGATCGCATCCGCGACCCAGCCGGGCATCTCGCCGGCAACGGGGCAGCCGGGCGCGGTCAGGGACATGATCACCTTGACCTCGTTCTCCGGGTTGATGTTGATCGTATAGACCAGCCCCAGATCGTAAATATTCACGGGTATCTCCGGATCATAGACCGATTTGCACGCGGCAACCACGTCTTCGTACATCGGATGGTCTGTGCTGGACGGCGCGATCAGCGGCGTTCCCTCGAGCGGTTCGGCATTCTGGTTCATGGTCTGTCCTGCGATCTGGCTGCGGATTTCCTGACTGAACATATAAGGATAGGGACCGGATTCGTCCAGTGCTGCGTCATGAGAGTTGTATCGGGTGTGCATATGGCGACAGAGGCAGGCTTGCGCGCTTGTAACGCTCTGCACGCGGGCCTATCTTGCAAGCTGTGGCCCCCAGCAACCGTTTGGCGGCGGCCATGTTTCTCGTCATGATTTACCTCCCGGCCTGTCCAGAATACGTCCCGCACCCATGCTGACGGGGTGGCACGGGGCAGGCGATGCGCGCAGACCTCCAAGCCTATCCGCGCGGCAACCGCCGCCCGGACCTTTAGCCGGAAGGAACCGGTCATGTCCAAAAAAGGCAACAAGACGAACGGCAATAAAGAAAGCAAGAAACCCAAGCAGGAAAAGCCGAAAGTGCTGGCCACGGCCAATTCCGGCGCGGGCAAGCCCGGCATCAGCGTGGGCGGCAAATCTGTGAAGTAAGCGCTGCGCCGCCCTGCCTGCTGTCTTGGCTTTTGGTGCAAAACGCCTCATAGGAGGTCGATGCGACAAAGGGCAGACAGATGACACAGATGGCAGGGCGGTTCGGCTTCACTCTGAAAACCACGGATGACAAGGCGCGGCTGGGCGAAATCTCGACCCCGCGCGGCACGATCCGCACGCCTGCCTTCATGCCTGTGGGCACGGCTGCCACGGTCAAGGGCATGCTGCCCGAAAGCGTCGCCGCCACAGGGGCCGATATCTTGCTGGGCAACACCTATCACCTGATGCTGCGCCCCACGGCGGAACGGATCGACCGTTTGGGCGGGCTGCACCGTTTCATGAACTGGGACAAGCCGATTCTCACCGACAGCGGCGGTTTTCAGGTCATGAGCCTGTCCGGCCTGCGCAAGCTGAACGAGGAAGGCGTGACCTTCAAATCCCATATCGACGGCTCCAAACATCACCTGACACCGGAACGCAGCATGGAGATCCAGCGCCTGCTGGGCAGCGATATCGTGATGTGTTTCGACGAATGTCCTGCCCTTCCGGCCGATGATGCCGAGGTTGCCCGCGCCATGCGCCTGTCGATGCGCTGGGCACAGCGCTCGCGCGAGGCCTTTGGCGACCGTCCGGGCCACGCGCTGTTTGGCATCCAGCAGGGCGGCGTCACCGAGCATCTGCGCGGTGAGAGCGCCGAGGCGCTCAAGGCCATCGGCTTTGACGGCTATGCCGTGGGCGGTCTTGCCGTGGGCGAGGGGCAGGAGGCGATGTTCGGCGTGCTCGACTACGCGCCCGATATGCTGCCTGCCGACAAGCCGCGCTATCTGATGGGGGTGGGCAAGCCCGATGATATCGTGGGGGCGGTCAAGCGTGGCATCGACATGATGGATTGCGTGCTGCCCTCGCGCTCGGGCCGCACCGGGCAGGCGTTTACGCGCCACGGCGTGGTGAATATCAAGAACGCCCGCCACCAGGACGACCCGCGCCCGCTGGACGAGAACTGCACCTGTCCGGCCTGCCGCAGCTACAGCCGCGCCTATCTGCACCATGTGTTCCGTTCGGGCGAGATGATTTCGGGCATGCTGCTGACATGGCACAACCTACATTACTATCAGGACCTGATGCAGGCGATGCGCGATGCCATCGCTGCCAGCGGCTTTGCCGCGTTCGAGGCGGATTTCCATGCGCAGCGGGCCGAGGGTGACATTCCGCCGCTCTGAGCCTGTCCGCGTGCTGGGAAATGAGTATTTGCAGCAAGATGAAATTCGCAGGGCGGCATCCCTTCCGCACAAGGCCGATCAGCAGAGGGGCCGGCGGCGGATGCGGAAGGGGCTTCTGCTTGCACGGTCATCGGCGTTCCCGCCTGTACCGTGGACCGAGCCTTGCCGATTAACCTTAACATGCGGTTTCTTCTTGCCTTAAATATCCACCATCGGCAGCAGCAGGCACAAAGGGGCAGGGGATGGACTATGGCTATGATCTGGGCGGGTATTCCCGCGCGGTGACGACAGGCGCGCCCGAGGCGCAGCTTTGGTTCGACCGTGGTCTGAACTGGACCTTCGGGTTCAACCATGCCGAGGCGGTCGCTTGTTTCCGAAAGGCGCTGGCCGCAGATCCCGGCTGCGCCATGGCGCATTGGGGCATCGCCTATGCTTTGGGGCCGAATTACAACATGCCTTGGGCGCGGTATGATGCGGCGGGCAGGGCGGAGGCGTTGCGCCTTGCTCATGCGGCGGCGCAGGCGGCGCTGGCCTTGGCGGGCAATGTCACAGCGCCGGAGCGCGCCTTGATCGAGGCTCTGGCGGCCCGCTATCCGCAGGCAGAGCCGCTGGGCGATATGCATGTCTGGGACAAGGCCTTTGCCGATGCGATGCGCGCAGCCCAACATGCGCACCCGCGCGACCCCGATATACTGGCCTTCACCGCCGAGGCGATCATGGATCTGACACCCTGGCAGATGTGGGATTTGCGCAGCGGGCAACCGGCCAAGGGGGCGGGCACAGTCGAGGTGCGCGCCATGCTGGAAGGCGCAATGCGCGATCTGCCGGGGACGATGGCGCATCCCGGTATCCTGCATCTCTATGTCCATCTGATGGAGATGTCGCCCTTCCCCGAAAAGGCGTTCAAGGCGGCGGATGTGTTACGCACGCTTGTGCCGGATGCCGGACATCTGGTGCATATGCCGACCCATATCGACATTCTATGCGGCAATTATCACGACGCCTTGCACTGGAACCGCGCCGCCATCGTCGCGGATCGCAAATATCTCGACCGGGAAGGGGTGATGAACTTCTACACCGGCTACCGCGTGCATGATTACCATTTCGCCGTCTATGGCGCGATGTTTCTGGGCCAGTACGGCCCCGCGCTGGCGGCGGCGGAGGAGTTGATCGCCACCATGCCGGAGGCGTTCTTGCGTATCCCGTCGCCCACCATGGCGGATTTTTTTGAAAGCTATCTGGCAGTCAAGCAGCATGTCTATGTCCGCTTTGGCAAATGGGAGGAGATCATCGCGCAGGATCTGCCCGATGATCCGGTGCTTTATGCCAATCTCACCGCGATGATCCACTACGCCAAGGGCGTGGCCCATGCCGCTTTGGGGCAGGTCGATGAGGCTCTGGCCGAACAGCGCCTTTTCCGCGAGGCCCGCGCCCGCGTTCCCGAGACGCGGCTTTTGCACAACAACCGATGTCAGGATCTGTTTGCCATTGCCGAAGAGATGCTGTCGGGCGAGATTGCCTACCGGCGCGGCGATTACGATGCCGCTTTCGCGCATCTGCGGGCCTCTGTCGCGGCGGATGACAATCTGCCCTATGACGAGCCTTGGGGCTGGATGCAGCCCACGCGCCATGCGCTGGGCGCATTGCTGCTTGAACAGGGCCGCGTCGAGGAGGCCGAGGCGGTCTACCGCGAGGATCTGGGGCTTGGCGGCCAGTTGACGCGGGCGCAGATCCATCCCGACAATATCTGGGCCTTACGCGGGTTGATGGATTGCCTGACCGCGCGCGGAGCCGCCGATACTGCCGAGGGGTGTATGTTGCGCCAAAGGCTGGATATTGCCGTGGCGCGGGCCGATCTGCCGGTCGATGTTTCGTGCTTTTGTGCGCGCGGTGCCGGCAGTTGAGCCTTTATGCGCGGGTTGCGGCGGCATTTACCGCCTTGCCCCTCGCGCGCGCCACGGGCATTCTGGCCCGAACCAAGAGGCGGCGGTGCTTGAAACCACCAGCATGACGCCCCAAATTAACGATTGATCATGGAGATGCCACAGTTGCCGATTGGCGGGGCTGCGTCATCTGCCGAACAAAGGAACGAGCATGCAAGATCCCCTGAACTCATCTTATCCTGTCCTGCCGCTGCGCGATATCGTGGTTTTCCCGCATATGATCGTGCCGCTCTTCGTGGGCCGCGAGAAATCCGTCCGCGCGCTGGAGGAGGTCATGGCCGATGACAAGCAGATCCTGCTGTCCAGCCAGACCGATCCGGCCATCGACGATCCGGCCTCTGATGGGATTTACCAGACCGGCGTGCTGGCCAATGTGCTGCAACTGCTGAAGCTGCCCGATGGCACCGTCAAGGTGCTGGTCGAGGGGCAGGCGCGGGTCAAGATCACCGAATATCTGCCCAATGACCGCTTTTTCGAGGCGCGGGCCGAATACCTGACCGAGACTGTCGGCGAGGAGGCCACGATCGAGGCCCTGCTGCGGACGGTGACCACAGAATTCGAGCGTTACGCCAAGATCAAGAAGAACATCCCCGAAGAGGCGCTTGTCGCTGTGTCGGAGACCACCGATCCGGCCAAGTTGGCCGATCTGGTTTCGGGCCATTTGGGCGTGGATGTGGCGCAAAAGCAGGAACTGCTTGAGACGCTCAGCGTCAGCGAGCGGCTGGAGAAGGTCTACGGCCTGATGCAGGGCGAGATGTCCGTGCTGCAGGTCGAGAAAAAGATCAAGACCCGCGTCAAAAGCCAGATGGAGCGCACCCAGCGCGAATATTATCTGAACGAGCAGATGAAGGCCATTCAGAAGGAGTTGGGTGACGGCGAGGAGGGCGGCAACGAGGTTGCCGAGCTTGAGGACCGGATCAAGGCAACCAAGCTGAGCAAGGAAGCCCGCGACAAGGCCGATGCCGAGCTGAAAAAGCTCAAGAACATGTCGCCCATGTCGGCAGAGGCCACCGTGGTGCGGAACTATCTCGACTGGATGCTCGGCCTGCCGTGGGGCATCAAGAGCCGCGTCAAGAAAGACCTCTACAAGGCGCAGGATGTGCTGGACGCCGATCACTACGGGCTGGAGAAGGTCAAGGAACGCATCGTCGAATATCTGGCCGTGCAGCAGCGCAGCCAGAAGCTGAAAGGCCCGATCATGTGCCTTGTCGGCCCTCCCGGTGTGGGTAAGACCAGCCTTGGCAAATCCGTGGCCCGCGCCACGGGGCGCGAGTTCATCCGCATTTCGCTGGGCGGCGTGCGTGACGAATCCGAGATCCGTGGCCACCGCCGCACCTATATCGGCTCGATGCCCGGCAAGATCATCCAGGCGCTGAAGAAGGCGAAGACCACGAACCCGCTGATCCTGCTCGACGAGATCGACAAGATGGGGCAGGACTTCCGTGGCGATCCCGCCTCGGCGATGCTGGAGGTGCTTGATCCGGAACAGAACGCGACTTTCGTGGACCACTATCTCGAAGTGGAATACGACCTGTCCAACGTGATGTTCCTGACCACGGCGAACTCCTACAACATGCCCGGCCCGCTGCTGGACCGGATGGAGATCATCACCCTTGCGGGCTATACCGAGGATGAGAAACGCGAGATTGCGCGCCACCACCTGATCGCGAAGAAGATCAAGGATCACGGTCTGCGCAAGGGCGAATTCGAGATCACGGACGGCGCGCTGAACGAGATGATACGTCGTTACACCCGTGAAGCGGGCGTGCGGAACCTCGAGCGCGAGATCGCCAAGCTGGCCCGCAAGGCCGTCACCATGATCGTCAAGAAAGAGGTGACCAAGGTCGTGATCGACGAGGACAATCTTGATCAGTTCCTTGGCGTGAAGAAGTTCCGTTACGGTCTGGCCGAGGCCGAGGACCAGATCGGTGTTGTCACCGGGCTGGCATGGACCTCTGTCGGCGGTGATCTTCTGCAGATCGAGGCGCTGCGCCTGCCGGGCAAGGGCCGGATGAAGACCACCGGCAAGCTGGGCGATGTGATGAAGGAAAGCATCGATGCGGCAAGCTCCTACGTGCGCTCGATCAGCCCCAAGATCGGGGTGAAGCCGACGCGCTTTGACCGGACGGATATCCACGTCCACGTGCCGGATGGTGCCACACCGAAAGACGGGCCAAGCGCCGGTCTGGCGATGGTGACCTCCATCGTATCGGTGCTGACGCAGATTCCGGTGCGCAAGGATATCGCGATGACGGGCGAGGTTTCTCTGCGCGGCAATGCAATGCCCATCGGCGGCTTGAAGGAAAAGCTGCTGGCGGCGCTGCGGGGCGGTATCACCACCGTGCTGATCCCGGCCGAGAACGAAAAGGATCTGGCCGAGATCCCGGACAATGTGAAACAGGGGCTGACCATCATTCCCGTCAGCCACGTGTCCGAAGTGCTTGAACGCGCGCTGGTGCGGATGCCCGAGCCGATCGAATGGGATGAAGAGGCCGAGGATGCGGCGGCAGCGGCTGCTGCGGCGGCACGGCCCGAGGCGTCCTCCACGGTGACGCATTGATGCGTTGACGCTGTCCGGCTCGGTGGGCCGCAGCACTGACAGACAGGAACGGCGGCACCTGAGGGGGTGCCGCCGTTTTTTTTGGCGCGTGCGGTGCGCTTGCAGAGATTTTCCATGCATGCGGCGTTAATCCGCGTTAAACCTTGTGCAGGTAAAATCAGGTACAGGACGGGTATGATGACCAAAGTAAGCGGTTCGCAGGGTAAACCAAAATCGACAAAAACCGCCGCGACCAGCACTGCTGCTGCAAAAACGAAATATGCACCAGCGTCGGAGAAATCCGTTTCTTCGGTTGTTCCGCTGGCCTCTGCCACGGCGAAGGCTGCGCCGGAAACGGCGGGCACAACCGACAGCCCGGCCTCGGATGAGGCCGTCTCGGCGTCGCCGGTGCTTGTGACCTCGACGGTTCCGGTAGTGACGGGACCCGAGCTGAAAAAGCGCGAGTTGCTCGAGCGTGTCGTGACACGGTCCGGCGTCAAGAAGCGTGATGCGAAGCTTGTGGTAGAGGCCATGCTGGCCGTGATGGGCGAGGCGTTGGCCGAGGGCGAGGAGTTGAACCTGCCACCGTTCGGCAAACTCAAGATCAACCGGGTCAAGGAATCGCCAAACGGGCGTATCCTGAACTGCAAATTGAGACAGGGCGTGAGCGGCCCGCGCGAGGATAAAGAGGGACTTGCAGAGGCGGACGACTGAGGCTAAAAGCTGCCGCACCGGGTGATTAGCTCAGTGGTAGAGCGCTTCGTTCACATCGAAGATGTCAGGGG
>JBLRWK010000058.1:0-25368 GCA_047921295.1 Rhodobacterales bacterium | reverse complement strand
ACAGCATGGACACCGGAAACCCCCAAAGGACCGGGGTGGAGCGGGCAGGACGCCACAGGCGGCCAACACGGCCCGGGCTGACGCGGGGTTGCGCGCAGGAGGCCGAACGGGATTAGGGGATTGTCAGTCGAAGGGATGGACCAGAAGACAGAGAGGCGCGGGGAGCCCATGCCAGACCCTGCCATCTTGCCAATCGGAACCGCCTGAACCCAAGCCCAGCACCTCACTGGCGGCAAAACGACGATCACCAGCCTTTGCCACCCCTGCCCCAGCCTTCCGGGAGTTGCGGCGCCTTGCCGCGACGGGCTATCGATACCGGGACATTCAGGACACGGACCGCACAAATGGCTGATTACGATCTCGAGGCACTGTCGCTAAGCGAGCTGAAGAAAATGCAGAAGGACGTCGCCAAGGCGATTGCCACATTCGAGGATCGGCAGAAGGCGGAAGCCCGCGCCAAGGTAGAAGCTGTCGCCCGGGATCTGGGCTACTCCCTGGCCGAACTCGTCGGCACTGAGACGAAATCCTCCCGCGCACCGGCCGCAGCGAAATACCGGCACCCGGAGAACCCGGCGCTCACGTGGTCAGGCCGGGGACGCAAACCGCAGTGGTTCGTAGAGGCGCTAGCTGCTGGGAAGACGACAGGGGATTTAGCCATCAATCAATAAATCGGATTGGAGCGGTCACGGCTATGGGTTTGACCTGTGAACTGGTCCGCATGATTTTTTGCGCTGTGTGGAAGATGAGCGCTGAGTATTTCGCGCATACTCCGATTTTGGGCGAGTTCGAAAACGGGAGTATCGCAGCTATTCCTTCGGTGTGCCCTTTGCTTCAGGCGGGCGGCGTCCGATGACCAAGGCGCTCGCCAATCCCTGAACCGCCAGGATGGCGATCATCAGCATCAGAAATGCGACCGGCAATGCAAGACCTGGAGTCAGATACTCGAAGGCGCGCAGGACGGCATCGCGTGACCACAAGACAAACAGGCCCAATCCGACCCCCGTTGCGACGAGTGCGCCCGCCGGGATCGGCGCGGGCCCCGTGAGGAAACCGCGGACCCGGTTTTCCCGGTAGAGCAGCGTCGCATAGACCGTGATGCCCACTGATGTCGCAAGGGCCAGCCCGACCGCGCCGAGCATCGGGGCAAGCACGATCTTCAGTGCGATGTTGACGAGCGTTGCCGCAACGAGCAGGCGAAGCGGAGTTCGGGTATCCCCACGCCCGTGGAATCCGGCGACGAGGGAGCGCAGCGCGAGTGCCGGAACCAGACCAAGGGCGTAAGCGGCGAGGATGGCCCCCGATGCTTCCGCCGCCGCAAGATCGAAGGCGCCGCGAACGAACAGGATGCGGATGGCCCAGTCACCCAGGGTCGCCATGATCACCGCGACCGGCACCCCCACGACAAGACAGATCACGAGCGCCCGGTCGAGCACGCGGCGCATGCCGACCTCGTCACCGAGGCCCGCGCGGCGCCCGATGTCGGGCAGGATGACCGTTCCGAGCGCAACACCGATCAGGCCGATGGGCAGTTGGTAGAGCCGGTCGGCGTAGTAGAGGTGCGAGAGTGATCCGGCCGGCAGGAACGTGGCGATGATCGTGTCGGCGAAGATCGCGACCTGCAGCGCGCCCGAGGTCAGGATCGCGGGACCGAGGCGGCGGAACACCTGCCTTGTATCGGGCGACAGGCCCAGCCGGGGACGCGGCAGGGGCAGGCCCGCGCGCCACGCAGCTACGACCAGCAACGCAACCTGCGCCACGCCTGATGCCATCACGCCCAAGGCGGCGGCATGGGCGGCGCTCGGGAACTGCGCGGCCATAAGCAGCGCGCCGATCATGAACAGGTTGAGCAGGATCGGGGCGGACGCCGGCGCCGCGAAGCGGTCGCGCCCGTTCAACATGGCCGAAAGGAAAGCCACCAGCGACATGCAGAACAGGTATGGAAAGGTGAACCGCGTGAGCGTGACGACAAGCGGCCAGGTCTCGTCGGCGGGCGACAGGCCGGGTGCGAGCACCGCCAGCATCCAGCCGGTCGCACCAAGCGCCAGCGCCAGAAGCATGAGGTTGGCCAGCGTGAGCCAGCCCAGAACCTCTGCGCCAAGGCGCGAGCTGTCGTGCCTGCTTGCGTCCGCGGCAGCCCATGTCGGCAGGAAGGCGGCGTTGAACGCACCCTCGGCCAGGATCGCGCGAAAATGGTTCGGCAGGCGAAAAGCCAGCATGAAGGCATCCGCCACCGGCCCGGCACCCAGCGTTGCGGCCAGCACGACATCGCGCAGGAAGCCGAGGATGCGACTGACCAGGGTGAGGCCTGAGACGGTGCCTAGCTTGCGCAGCATGTGAACGGCTGATCCTGAGGAGCGATCTGCCGCGTCCCGTCGGTTTCGGGCCATCCAGACAGATTGCGATTGAAAACACGAGTAGCTTTATCGTTTATTGTGGGAAAGTGCCACTGCCTTGAGAGAGTACCCGCCCATGAGTCTTGACCAGATCTTCGTTCTCGCGCTCGTCGGCGTCGTCTTCCTGAGCTTCATCCGGGAGATTTACCCACCCGAGGTCACGGCGCTCGCCGCCTCGGCGGCGCTCCTGGCGACGGGAATTGTCGAGACGCGGGATTTCCTGACTGTGTTCAGCTCTTCGGCCCCCATCACCATCGCGATGATGTTCATCATATCGGCCGCACTGGAGCGGACGGGTGTGCTGACGATCATCGGCGACGTTCTGAAACAACAGGCGCGCGGCTCGTTCCTGCGGGCAATGCTGCTGATGATGGTCGGCACGATGGGCGCTTCCGCCTTCATGAACAACACGCCCGTGGTGATCCTCCTGACGCCGATCATGATCTCGGTCGCGGCTTCGGTGGGCGTGGCACCCTCACGCATGTTGATCCCTTTGTCCTTTGCCGCAATCTTTGGCGGCACGCTGACGCTGGTCGGCACCTCTACCAACATCCTGATGAGCGGCGTGGCGCAGGAGGCCGGACAACCCCCCATCACTATGTTCGAGATGACGCTGCCCGGGCTGATCCTGGCGGCCGTGGGCATGGCGTACATGATGTTCGCCGGACGCTACCTGTTGCCCGACCGTGCCTCTCTGTCGAGCCTTCTCGGACAGGAGGGCAAGCGTCGGTTCCTTGCGCGCCTTCTTATTCCGAACGGGTCCAAATACGTCGGTAAGCAGCTTGCCGATCTACCCTTCAACACCACCGAGACGCGCATCCTCGACGTGGTCCGCGGCGAGGTGTCGATGCGCCGCACGATGAACGATCTGGTCCTTGAAGCCGGAGATCGGCTGGTCCTCAAGACCGGCACGGGTGAGATACTCGGGCTAAAGGAAAACGGGCAGATCGCATTTCGGGATCGCGAAGATCACGATGTCGAGCCGGTGACCGCCGACCAGACGATCACGATGGAGGCCAGTGTCGGACCGAACTCGCACCTGCGCGGGCGGCCGATCAAGGACCTTAAGCTGCGTCGGAAGTACGGCGTCTACCTCATGGCCGTACATCGACAGGAACAGAACATCAGCCAGGAATTGCAGGACCTGCGCCTGCAGTTCGCTGACACGTTGCTGCTCGAGGGCCCGCCCGAGGGACTTCAACGGATGATGGAGGATGGCGGTATCGTCAACCTGTCAACGCCGACCGAACGTCCGCAGCGTCGTGCCAAGGCACCCATCGCCATCGCCACGATCTTCGGTGTGATGGGGCTGGCCGCGCTGAACGTCATGCCCATCGCGGGCCTTGCGGTAATCGGAGCTGTCGTGGTGATGATGACCCGTTGCGTCGACCCCGAGGAGGCGTTCGACGCTATTGACTGGCGCATCCTGTTCCTGATCTTCGGGATGCTTGGTCTGTCCCTTGGCATGGAGGAAACTGGCACCGCCCGCGTGATTGTCGAGGCGGTGGTGGGGGCCGTGGGCGGGATCGGGCCAATTGCTATCCTCGCCGCCGTCTACGTTCTGACCAGCGCGCTGACCGAGATGGTCTCGAACAACGCGGTCGCGGTGCTGATCGGGCCGATCGTCATCGCGTTGGCCATCGAACTGGGCTTCGACCCGCGCCCCTTCATCATGGCTGTGATGTTCGCGGCCTCGGCCAGCTTCGCGACCCCTATCGGGTACCAGACCAACACGTTCGTCTACGGGGCGGGTGGCTACAAGTTCACCGACTTCATCAAGGTGGGCCTGCCGCTGAACGTGATCTTCGCCGTGGTCGCGGTGGTGATCATTCCGATCTTCTTCCCGTTCTGAAACACTTCATCATGACATTCGCGCCGATATCGGCGCGATCCTCTCGACGAGGCGGCGCTCCGCGCGCTCGAGCCAGTAGTGTTGCCCCGGGCCTTTGATCCATTCAGGGGCCACCGGGAGGCGAGCGCGGCCGGCAAGATCGACGAGGACTGCTTGGTACTCCATAGATGACAGACCGCAATCTCGATGCGGCAGAACGAGGATCCGAGGCGCCGTGTCGGGCGAGAGACGATTGCGCCACATGATGAAGTAGCGGGGGCCAGCCAGCCGGACATACCACCCAAGTGCTTGGGCATTGCGGACCCACCGCTCTGGAAGGAACGGCTGGGCCCGCCGGGTCGGCGCCGTTGTTGTGATACGGGAGAGAGCCCGGATCATCCACTGCCACTGCATTCCATCGCCGACCATGGCGAGCTCACGCTGCGGTGAACGACTGCACGAAGTCGGTCGCGGGCTTCGCGCGGATTTCGGCAGGTTTGCCCACCTGCTCGATACGGCCCATCGACATGACAACGACGAGGTCGGCCAGTTCCATCGCCTCCTCCTGGTCATGCGTTACGAAGACAGTCGTAAGGCCCGTGCGGTCGTGAATCTCGCGCAGGCCATGGCGCAGTTCCTTACGGACCTTCGCGTCAAGCGCGCCGAAGGGTTCATCAAGCAGCAGCATCCGTGGTTCGATCGCCAACGCGCGGGCCAGGGCCACACGCTGCCGCTGACCACCGGAAAGCTGGTTGGGGTAGCGTGTGCCGATATCGGGCAACTGGATCAGGTCCAGCAGCTTGTTGACCCGGCGGCCGATTTCCGCCTCGGCCGGGCGCTCCTTGCGCGGTCGGGCGCGCAGACCGTAGGCGATGTTCTCAAACACCGTCATGTGTTTGAAGAGCGCATAGGACTGGAACACGAAGCCCGCGCGGCGTTCCTGCACCGACAGGCCAGTGGCATCCTGCCCGCCAAAGAGCACGCGGCCCGAGGTCGGGAATTCGAGCCCCCCGAGGACGCGCAGAAGCGTGGTCTTGCCCGACCCCGAGGGCCCGAGCAGCGCCACCAGCGCGCCCGAGGGGATGGACAGCGACACCGGATGCAGCGCCCGCGTGGTGCCGAATTCCTTGGCCAGTTCCTCAATCTCGATGTTCATGGATTTGGTCCTTTCTCAATGACGCCGCGTGGCTGCCAGCAGGTCCGCATGGCGCCATTCGAGCAGGGATTTCAGCAGGAGAGTCAGAAGCGCCAGCATCGCCAGCACGGCAGCCAGCGTGAAGGCCGCGACCGAGAGGTATTCGTTGTAGAACATCTCGACCATCGTGGGCATGGTCGCCGTCTCGCCCCGGATCTTGCCGGAGACGATGGCGACGGCGCCAAACTCGCCCATGGCGCGCGCGTTGCACAGGAGCACGCCGTAAAGCAGCGCCCAGCGGATATTGGGCAGGGTGACGGTGAAGAAGATGCGCCAGCCCGAGGCCCCGAGCGTCAGCGCGGCTTCCTCCTCGGCCCGGCCCTGTTCGATCATCACCGGGATCAACTCGCGCGCGACGAAGGGAAAGGTGACGAAGAGCGTGGCCAGCACGATCCCCGGAAAGGCGAAGACGATCGGCATGTCATTAGCGATGAGCCAGCCGCCCAGCGTGGAATTCGCACCGAACAGCAGCACCAGCATCAGCCCCGCCACGACCGGCGAGACGGAGAATGGCAGGTCGATCAGCGTGATCAGAAACGCCTTGCCCGGAAAGTCGAACTTGGTGATCGCCCAGGCCGCCGCGATGCCGAAGGCGGCGTTGATCGGCACGGCGATGGCCGCGATGGTCAAGGTCATGCGGATCGCGGCCTGCGCGTCGGGCAGGCGCAGCGCGTCGATAGCGGCGACCCAACCTTGCCGCAGCGCCTCGACGAAGACAGTTACAAGCGGCGCGAAGAGGAAGAGCGCCACGAAGATCAGGGCCACGCCGATCAGCAGGGCGCGGATCAGTGGCGCTTCTGTGGTGACCGGCACGGGGGGTGTCAGAGCGATGTCAGACATGCCGCTCCCTCCTGTTCGGTCGCGGCGCCAGATACGGCAGCAGGGCGAAGATCAGCGCCAGCACGGGCCCGCCGACAAACCACAGGACCAGGACGGACCAAATAGGTTTGCCGGTCAGGATCGCGGCGCCGATCAGCGGCAGCGCCGACATCATGCCGAGCGCCACAGCGGCCATGCCCGAGCCTTCGGGCGCGTAATCATCGTGTCGGGGGCGGTTGATGTGCATGTCAGACAAGTCCGATCCTCCGTCTGCTCCAGGTCTGGATGGCGTTGATGGCAAGCAGCATCGCGAAAGAGATGATCAGCATCGCGATGCCGATCGCGGCGGCGGCGTCGTAATTGTATTCCTCGAGCCGGATCACGATCAGCAGCGGCGCGATCTCGGTGAGGTTGGGGATGTTGCCCGCGATGAAGATGACCGAGCCGTATTCACCGACCGACCGCGCCAGCGCGAGCGCGAAGCCCGTCAGCAGCGCGGGCGTCAGCGTGGGCAGGATCACCCGGCGCAGCGTGTAGGCACGGCGGGCGCCGAGCGTAGCGGAAACCTCCTCGAGATCCGCCTCCAGCTCCTCGATGACCGGCTGGACGGTGCGCACAACAAAGGGCAGCCCGATGAAGACAAGGGCGACCCAGATGCCTACCTCGGTATAGGCGACCTGAAGGCCCAAGGGGGCCAGCGCCTGCCCGAAAACGCCGTTCGGCGCATAAAGCGCCGTCAGCGCGATCCCCGCCACGGCCGTCGGCAGCGCAAAGGGCAGATCGACGGCCGCGTCGATGAAGCGGCGGCCCCAGAAACGGTAGCGCACCAGCACCCAGGCCAGCATGAGACCGAAGACGAGGTTGAAGAGCGACGCGATGAGTGCGGCGCGGAAGGACAAGGTCAGTGCCGACCAGATGCGGCGCGAATTGACCATGTCCCACAGATCGGCCGGACCGATCATCAGGCCACGGCCCAAAAGCGCCCCGATGGGAAGCAGGACCACGATGGACAGAACCGTCATCATGATCCCGAAGCTCAGCCCAAACCCCGGAAGGGGTGAGGGCGAGCGGAGAAGGCTCGCCCGCATGGCTTATTCCTCGTAGATCTGGTCGAAGATGCCGCCGTCGCCGAAGTATTCGGGCTGCACGACCGGCCAGCCTCCGAAATCGGCGATGGTGACCAGCTCCAGTTCTGGGAAGCGTTCGGCGTCTTCGGGCGCAGCAAGCGACGTGTCCCAGGCGCGGTAGTAATGCCGCAGCGCCAGCGCCTGCGCTTCAGGGCTGTAGAGATGCTGAAGGTAGGCCTCGGCCGCCGCGCGCTGCGCGTCGGAGGTGATGTTGCCATCGACCAGCGTCACCGGCGGTTCGGCCAGGATCGAGACCGAGGGCACGACGATGTCGAAGGCATCCTCGCCCAGTTCCGCCAGCGCCAGGAACGCCTCGTTCTCCCAGGCCAGCAGCACGTCACCGATACCGCGCTGGGTGAAGGTCGTGGTCGACCCGCGCGCCCCGGTGTCCAGCACCGGCACGTTCCGATACATTGCGCCGACGAACTCGGCCGGATCCAACCCGTTCCTTTCGGCATAGGCCCAAGCTGCAAGGAAGTTCCAGCGCGCCCCGCCCGACGTCTTCGGGTTAGGCGTAATCACCTGCACGCCATCAGCCACCAGATCGTCCCAATCCTCGATCCCGCGCGGATTGCCCTCGCGCACCAGGAACACGATGGTCGAGGTGTAGGGCGAAGAATTGTGCGGGAGGCGAGACTGCCAGTCGGCCGGGAAAAGACCCGTGCGTTCCGAAATCGCGTCGATATCCGCCGACAAGGCCAACGTCACGACGGTCGCCTCCAGCCCGTCGATCACCGCCCGCGCCTGTGCGCCGGCACCGCCATGGGATTGCCGGATCGTGACGGGCGCGTTCCCCTGCGCCGTCCACCACGCGTTGAAGAGGTCGTTGTACTCCCGATAGAACTCGCGCGTCGGATCGTAGGAGACGTTGAGGATCTCGACATTGTCCTGCGCTGCCGCGGGGGTCGTGCCGCCAAAGGCGAGTACAAAGCCCGTCAAACCTGCCAGCAGACCGCCGCGCAGATGACCGCCGGTCAGGGCCGTGCGGAACGCAGAGTGAAAACTGACCGTCTCGCTCGACCTTGGGGTCGCGACCGGATGCCCCGACAGGCGCGCATGGCCTGCGTCGATTTCAATCCGGCCATCGCCGAGACTTCGGAGGAAGATGCCCTGGGCGAGCGCGTGCCCGCCGATCTGGATGGTGCGATACATGGCCTGTCCTTTTGCTGATCCCTGTCGAACTCTGGTGCCAGGTCGGCGGGGAAGCGGTCCGGGAGGGATCATCCCTGCCTTGAACACGCCACCAGCGCCGCCTGACACCTAAATAACGACAGACTTAATCGTGATTAGCAAAGGAAGAATCACGCTCTTTTTGGACGTGATTTTAGAAGATCATTCTCCGGCAGCGGGTTCCGGCAAGCCGAAGCTTTCCAAGGGCCTCGCATCCTTCTGGAGATCTGCGACCGTGAGCGATTCGATCATCAGGATGTAGGTGGCGTAGAAGCCTCCGAAGACAGCGCGCACCCGGCAGGTCTGTTCGTCGGTGCAATCCTCGCAGCGCTGGTAAGCTTTGCGCGACAGGCAAGGCAGCGGGGCCATCGGGCCGTCGATCAGGCGCAGCACTTCGGCCAGCGAAACGCGTCTGGGTTCCTTGATCATCTCGTATCCGCCCTTGCGACCCCGGCGGCTCCCGATCAGACCGGCGCGCTTGAGATCGAGCAAGATGTGCTCGAGGAACCGTTTCGGCGCGCCGGAGCGTTCCGCGATCTCCTCGATGCGCAGGGCTGTGCCTTCACCAGCCTTTTCATCGGCGAGCACCATGAGGGCTTTGAGCGCGTACTTGGTCTTGTGGGTGATCATCGGTCGTAAGTGGCTCTCAAAACTGCGACTAACAAGATCAACATTATCAGGTTTTGTGCACAAAGCGAGGGCGAACACATAAACACGATAAAGATGATCGACATTTAAGAGAATTGTGGCATCCTTGCTCCGACTCGGTGGTGACAGCCTGTAACGGCCAGAGAGGAGGCGCGATGACATTCGACCGGATCGATCTGAAGATCCTCGACATCCTGCAGCGGGATGCGACCGTTCCGGTCGCCCGCATCGCCGACCAGGTTGGTCTGTCGCAGACGCCCTGCTGGAAGCGCATCCAGAAGCATGAAGAAGCTGGAGTCATCCGCGCCCGCGTGGCCTTGCTGAACCCTGACGCGCTTGGGCTTTCGCTGACGGCCTTCGTCATGGTGGAAGCAGTGGAGCACACGGCAGACTGGCGCACAGAATTCCTTGCCGTCACCGAGACGCTTGAGCCGGTTCGCGACATCTTTCGTCTCGCCGGAACCCATGACTTCATGCTGCGGGTGGTCGTACCCGACATGCCGGCATTTGACGCATTCTACGACACACTGACATCAAGCATCAGGTTGCGGAGCGTGAGTTCGGTTTTCGCCCTCGAACAGATGAAAGCCAGCACGGCGCTGCCGTTGTCGGGGCTGTTTCGAAGTCCGAACTAGAACCAGTTGCTTTATTGACCTTGTTGCACACCAGGAATGTCCGTGGCCTCGCAACACATTTACACCCCATTGACCCCTAGCCTACGGCGACCCCGAACAGCGCACCGACCCCGGCTGTCGCCGCCATTGCAAGCGCTCCCCATAGCGTGACCCGCGCGGCCCCACGGACGACGCCTGCGCCGCCGGCGGAAGCACCCAATCCGCCAAGAACCGCAAGGCCGAGGATCGTCGATCCCGCCACCAGGGGAGCGATCTGCGCCTCCGAGACCAGCAGCACGACGATCAGGGGCAGCACCGCCCCAACGGCGAAGGTCAGTGCGGACACCAGAGCCGCCTGGATAGGGCGGGCCATCACGGTTTCCGAAATGCCGAGCTCGTCGCGCGCATGCGATCCGAGCGCGTCACGTTCGGTCAGTTGCACGGCCACCTTTTCGGCAAGATCTCGGTCCAGCCCTCGCTCCACGTAGATCCGGGTGAGCTCCTCGAGCTCTGCCTCAGGGGTTTCCGCCAGCTCGCGGGTCTCGCGGGCAAGGTCGGCTTGTTCCGCATCGGTCTGGGAACTGACCGAGACGTATTCGCCTGCGGCCATGGACATCGCCCCAGCCACAAGCCCGGCGAGCCCCGCGATCAGGACCTCCGGCTTGCCCGATCCTGCCGCGGCGACACCGACCACGAGGCTAGCTGTCGAGACGAGCCCATCGTTGGCGCCGAGAACGGCAGCCCGCAGCCAACCGATGCGATGGACCATGTGGATTTCAGAATGGGAAAGGCGGCTCATGGCATGGCTCCTTGCGCGATGTCGTCCTGCCCTAAAGTGGCAGGTCGTGGTTTGGACGTGACAGGCTCAAGGGGCACGATGCGCAACGCGCGCAGGGCGTTCAGGATCACGGCGACGTCGATGACCTCCTGCAGGAGCGCCCCCTGCACCGGAGTAAGGTAGCCGAAAGCCGCCGCGATCATGCCGAGAACCGACAACCCGATCCCGGCGACAACGCTTTCGACAGCGATGCGCCGCGCACCGCGCGCGATCTCGATCCCCGGCCCGAGCCGGTCGATACGGTCGACGAGCAGCACGACGTCCGCCGCCTCGGCCGAGGCGGCGGCCCCGCGTGCGCCCATCGCAACACCCACATCGGCCGCTGCGAGAGCCGGGGCGTCGTTCACCCCATCGCCAACCATCATCACCGGCCCGTGCTTGCGTTCGGAAAACACGAGCAGAACCTTTTGATCCGGCGTCAGCCCGGCGCGCAACCCGTCTAGACCAAGCCCATCGGTCACACGCTCGGCCACGTCGGCACGGTCTCCTGTGGCCAAGAGAATGCGCGAGATACCCTCGCGGCGCAGACCCTCCAGCATCGCCTCCGCGCCCTCTCGCAACGGGTCGGACATCACCAGATGCCCCGCCAGGTGACCGTCCACTGCCACGGCGACCAGGACCGATCCTGCGCCCTTGGCGGGGTGATCGTCTCCCATTCGCCCAACGCGGGACACAACGAAACCGTCACCACCGACGATCACGCTGTGGCCCTCGACATGACCCATGACCCCTTCACCCGGAAACTCGGCAACCTCGGATGGCACGGGCAACGAGAAGCCGCGCGCCTTCCCGGCCGCGACAATGGCCTGCGCAACAGGGTGCTTGGAGGCCTGATCGAGCGCAGCAGCGAAGCGCAGGATGTCGCCCTCGGCCATGCCGTCGTGACTATCGATCGAGACGATCTGCGGCCGACCGTCGGTCAGCGTGCCGGTCTTGTCGAGGATCAGCGTGCGGATGCGCGCCATCGTCTCGAGCGGCCCTGCGCCCTTGATCAGCACGCCAAAATGCGCCGCACGCGACAGGCCGGCCACGAGCGCAACCGGCACGGCAAGGATCAGCGGACAGGGCGTGGCGACCACCAGCACGGCGACCGCGCGGATCGGATCGCCTGTGAACCACCAGGCCGCGAAGGCGATACTGACGGTGACGACCAGAAAGCCCAGCGACCAGCGGTCGGCCAGCCGGGACATCGGCGCTTTGGACGCCTGCGCTTCCTCCACTAGACGAACGATCCCGGCATAGGTGCTGTCCTTGGCCTCGCGCAGAGCCGTCAGGTCGAAGGCCTCGCCCGCGTTGGTCGATCCGCTCATGGCGTCGGCCCCGCGCGCCAGCCGCACCGGCAGAGACTCACCCGTCAGCGCCGCGGTGTCGAGGAAGGCTGTGTCGGAGACCACCGTGCCGTCCACGGGAACGACATCGCCCTGCCGGATCAGCAGGCGATCACCGGGGGCGATGTCGTCGAGCGGCACCTCCTCCAGTCCACCGTTGCGATGCCGGGTCGCGGTCCGGGGCACGCGGGACAGAAGATCCTGCATCGAGCGACGGGCGCGGCCCTCGGCGAAGGCTTCGAGGAAGGTGCCGCCCGAATACATCACCGCGACGACCGCAGCGGCCAAGGTCTCTCCAAAGACAAGCGCTGCCGACATCGAGAGCGCCGCAACGATATCAAGGCCCACTTCGCCGCATCCGATGCTCCGGACGATTTCGACCACGAGCGCTGCGAGCGCGGGAACAACTCCTGCAATCCAGATCAGGTTCGCGATATCAGGTTGGCCCGCAAGGTAGAATGCGAGTCCCACGATCAGCCCGGTTGCGGCCATCAGCAGGAGCGCGGTCTTGAAACGATCGGTACGGGTCTGTTCCATGCGGCTCATCTTCCCCCGGCTGAGGCGATTGCCGCTGGTTCTTCGGAAAAAAGACGCCCGACTCCCACGCCCTTTGCGTTCCCTTTATCATCGCGCAGAAGAAACACGGCGTCGAGTCCAAGTTGTCTCGCGAGGTCCGCGCCCCTCTCCGCACCGAGCACCATCAGCGCCGTCGCCCAGGCGTCGGCCTCGGCACAGGTGCGGGCCACCACGGTGACGGAGGCCGGCGAGGCGATCAGCGGCGCGCCACGTCTCGGATCCATGGTATGCGACAGGCGGCGCCCCTGAACCTCGACCCAATGGCGGTAGTCACCGGAGGTCGCCACGGCGGCGTCCTGCAGCGCCAGAACCGAATGCGGCGTCCGGCGATCAGGGTCCGGTGCTTCTACCGCGATGATCCATGCCTCGCCATCGGGGTGCAGGCCCATGGCACGCATCTCACCGTCGATGCCGACAAGGGCGTCGGCAATCCCATGATCGCGCAAGGTCTCGGCGAGCCGGTCGACGCCATAGCCCTTGGCGATGCCGTTCAGATCCAGCGCAATGGGCGCGGTCTTGCGCAACTGCATCCCCTCGATCTCCAGCACCTCCTGCGCCGGGCGGCGGGGGGCGTCCATCGCGGCGCGGATACCCTCGGGCGCGGCGGCCCCGGGCCCGAAACCCCACGCCGTCACGGCGTCGCCCATGCCGATATCGAAGGCCCCGCCCGAGGCGCGACCGATCTTGAGGCCGAGGCTCAGGACCGCGCGCAGTTGCTCCGGCACCGCCACCCAATCGCCCACCGGCGCCGCGTTGATCCGCATCAGGGCGCTGTCTGGGTTCCAGATCGACATCTGTGTGTCTACCTCGTCGACAGCCGCCTGAAGCGCGGCGCGGATTGCATCCGTGTCGCGGCCCGCTTCCGCGTAGAACAATGCTGTCCAACGCGTGCCCATCGTCGGGCCATTCAGGGCGATGCGCGCGCTTTCAGTAGACATCTTCGACATAACGCCCCTCTGCTTTCAATGTTGCCGGTGTCAACCCGACTGGTGCGAGAATTTCGGCCAGCGCATCGGTCACACCCATGGCCATGTCGCGTCCGCCGCAAACCATCACGCGCGCCCCATTCCGGATCAGCTCCGCTACCTGACCGGCCTCGCCGCGCAGGGCGTCCTGCACATAGCTGCGCCGCGCCCCGCGCGAGACGGCGGTGATGGCCCGCGTCAACCGCCCCTCAGCCTGCCAGCCGGGCATTTCTTCGCCATAGAAGAAATCGCTGTCCGCATGCCGCATACCGAAGAACAGGTATACGGGCCTGTGCCGCGCATTGCCGCGGATGAAACCGGCCAGCGGCCCGATGCCGGTGCCCGCCCCGATCAGGATCAGCGGCGCGCGGCTGCGACCGGCGTGAAAGCCGGGATTGCGGCGCAGGAAGGCCGTGACGGTAGCGCCTGGCTCCAGCGCGGTCAGCTGGCCCGAGGCCAGACCGCCCGGATGCTTGCGCACCACGATCTCGACGAACCCGTCGCGCCGGCCCGAGGCCAGCGAGTAGAGACGTGGCACGGCGCTGCCCTGCGGCAGGACGCCGATCAGGTCGCCTGCCCGGAACCGGGCGAAGCCCGCGCCCGTCAGCCGCTGCCATAGTGTTGCGCGCGGCAGGGCAAAGCGCAGGATCGCGGCCCCCGCCTGCATCTCAGCCCCGTAGTTGCGCCGCGAGACGAGGGTCAATGTTTCAGTGCGCGGCGAGACGGGCTGGTGAGAAAGTTCGAGAGAGATGCCAAGCACCTCGCCAAGCGCGCGACCCCAGCGCGCGAAATCCTGTGGCGATTGGCGGTCGATCGTGTCCAGCGGCATGAGTTCGGCCCAGCCCTTCGCCTGCGCCGCTGCCGCAACGGCCTTGGCGAAGGCGCAATAGGACGGAAAGCTGCGGTCGCCGAAGCCGAGCAGGGCCATCGGGATATCAGGCGCAGAGGCCGACGCGTTCATCCGGTCGAGGAACCCCTTGGCCGAGGCGGGCGCCGCACCATCGCCATAAGTCGCGGCGAGCACGATGATGCGCTCTGCACGGGCGTAGCGCTCTGGCGCGAAGCCCGACATCGGGCCAACATGGACGCCCTGCCCCGCTGCCGTCAGCGCGGCATGCAGGGTCCCGGCGAAGCCCCAGGTGCTGCCACCCTCGCTGCCAACAAGAATGATCGTCTCGGCACGGCCCGCGGGCTGGTTGCCCCGGATGCGCGGCCGCCCGCGCCGCCCGGCAAGCCAGATCAGGACGCCGGTCACGCCCATCGCCGGCACTCCGAGCGCCATCATCCCGAGCACAAGGCCGAGCGTCGCGGCCCCCTGCCCCGTGTGCAGCATGTTAATGGTTTCCGAGACGCGCTCCCACCCGGTCAGGTCGGCCCATGCCACGAGCGCGCCGGTTCCCTGGTCAAGATAGCCGGTGCCCCGGTCGGTCTTCAGTGTGAACACGTCCGTCGCATCGCCGGGATAGGGAAAGCTCAGCTCGCGCAGCTCGGCGACGGGCGTCTGCAGCAGCGTGGCCATCTGATCGAGAGCGAACCCAATCTCTCCGCTCACTTCGGTGGGATCAGCCGGCAGGACGCCACCGTCCGGCAGAAGATCGAAGGTGGAGGCTGTCATCCAGAGGGCGGTGGTGGAGGACAGAACGAGGCCGATGACGGCGATCCGGGCGATCTCGACATGCAGCCTGCCCGCGAGCGGGCCGCGCAAGGACGCGAACCAGTGCCGCCATCCGCCCGCCCGTCGCGCGACCAGCACAGCACCCGAGAGCGAGAGGACCAGCATCGCTGCGGCCCCGGCGGCCATGGCGATGCGCCCACCATCGCCGAGGAACAGCGAGCGATGAAGGTTGGTGAGCCAGCGAAGGGCCTGGTTCGGGTCGGCCGAGGCCACGCCCGCGCCCGTCGCCGGGTCGATCACGGCAGCACCCGGCGCGCCCTGATCGAACCAATAGGCGGTGATCCGACCGGAGGGCGACCGCCGGATCTGCTCGACGCCCGGATAGACGACCTGGATGCGGTCCGCGAGGGTGGCGACTGTCAGGCCAGTCTCCACCTGCGGCGCGGTGATGCGCTCGACTGTCGGAAAGACCGAGAGCGCAGCGCCGCTCAGGCTCAGGATCGTGACGAGCGCAAGTGCCAGAAGACCCGGCCAGCGATGGAGTGTACGGATCATGGCCCTGCCCCTCACATGTCGTAGGAGAAGTTGGCGATGTAGCGCCGCCCGGTCACCGGAGTGCCCGCACCATCGGTCACAAGCGGCACAGCCACCTCGTTCGGGCTGTCGCGCATATCCTCGACCGCCGCGTCGATGTGCAGCGTGTAGCCCGCATCGAACAGCGCGTCGGCCAGATCGAGCGTGATCTCGAGACTGCGGCCCGCGCCGACGCTGGCGCCGGTGATACCGTTTACCTCCGCGGTATCGCCGCCCGTGGCACGGTACCAGTCGCTAAGATGCTCGTAGTACTTGGACTTGTCGCCGGCCATCCAGAGACTGCCGACATAGGCGCCCGAGGCATCGGTGACGTAAAGTGCAAGATAAGCGCCGTCGCCGCCATAGTTGTTAAGGGTGGTTGTGAGCGTCACGGGCCGTGCCATAGCGAGGCCGGGAAGCGTGAGTGCGGTGGTCAGCGCGAGCGTTGCGAGAAGTGATTTCATGGGAATGATCCTTGTTCAGGGTGCTTCGGAGCTGTTCAGTTCACCTGAACCTGCGGAGGGGCGCCGTTTCCGAAGAGGCCGTTCTGCGGAGGAGCGACCGTTCCAGCGGGCGCGGGATTGCGGGCGCCACCGCGGTCGTCGTCATCATCCTCGTAGTCCATCTCGACGATCTGCAGCGTCGCCGGATCGAGCTTCACCTCGATCTCGCGGCCACCCTGGTCTTGGCCTTCGATTTCGTAGCAGCCGTCGTCGATCTCGAAGTCGCGCACCGTCCAACCGTTCTGTTCGGCCATCTGCATGGCGGCCTCGCGCGGCTGCCACTGGTCACGGGGCGCATTGCAATCATCGTCGTCGGCCAGCGCAGCGCCGGCGGGCAAAAGTGCGATCAGGGCAAGGGCGGTCAGGGTCTTTTTCATGGCAAGGGGTCCTTTCGTTTGATGAGACCAATCTGGCACCCCGACCTGAGGGCATCCTGACGCCCCAGCGATTCCTGCTTCAGCTTGCCGTCAGGAAAATGGCCCCGCCGATGAGGGCGGGGCCAAAAAAAGATGCGAGCGCAGGCTACAGGGCTGGCATGGCTATGCGCCCTGCCCCGCGTTCAGGTGAATTCGAACTGCTCGAAGCGGACACGGTGAGGCGTTTGGCCTTGTGCTTTCAAGCCCTTGAGAATCCCGTCCTTCAGACCGGTTGGGCCGCAGAACCACAAATCGGCTTGCCGGATCGCGAAAGGGACCGCGCCAATCAGGCGCTCGGCCGTGAGCCTGCCATCGCGCGTCGTAACGACCACCTCGAAACTGAACCTCGGGTTGCGGGCAGCCGCAGCGCGCAGCGTCTCTACCCCAATCGCCTCCTCTTGTGTCCGAACGCAGTGGATGAGGTGAATGTCGCGGCTATCCGCTTCGCTCAGGCTTTCGGCCCAGGCGAGGAACGGCGTGATACCGATGCCGCCCGCCAGCCATATCTGGCGCGCACCGCCCTTGCGGAAATTGAACCGTCCATATGGCCCTTCGACCTGCACGCGCGTTCCGGTCCGCAAGATGGCGGGCAGGCTTCGTGTCCAGCCACCCAAGCCCCGGATGGAGAACGTCAGGGTGCCGTCAGGGCGCGGGGCGCTGGCGATCGTGAAGGGGTGCGGCTCGGACAGTCCTGCCTCTGGCGCGCGGAAGAAGGCAAATTGCCCCGGCCGCCACCACATGGCCCGCCCCTCGGGGCGGAGGGTTAGCGTGGTGGTGTCCTTGGTCTGGCTGATCTCTGTGACGGTGAATTCTCTACGCCGCAGGTACGGGGCGACCAGCTCGGTGAATATCCACGCGATCACTCCGGCGATGCCGAATGTGTTCAGAAGCACCGAGCGCGATGGATCTACCTCTGTCGGCATGTCGACGAAGAACTGGTGAAAGACCACGATTGCAAAAAGGGCCCCCATGAAACGATGGCTGAACCGCCAGATCTGATAGGGGATTT
The DNA here is from genome assembly GCA_047921295.1 of Rhodobacterales bacterium. GTDB lineage: Bacteria > Pseudomonadota > Alphaproteobacteria > Rhodobacterales > Rhodobacteraceae > Seohaeicola. Next base: position 7,748 of record JBLRWK010000058.1, on the reverse strand, counting down.
CCAGTGGGGTGAAGGGCAATCTCCGGAACCAGCTGACAGCAACCAGGGCGAGAAGCGCATTGAAGGCAAGTTCGCCCGCCTCTTCTCCAAGTTCCCCAAGGGAGGTTTCACGCACCAAACGCTCGAAATCCGGCTCGATCTGCTGGTGCAGGATCATCAGGACCATTGCGGAAATGCCGAGCCACTTGTGGACCCGGTACATGCGATCGAGACCGCCGAACAATGGTTCCACCAGTGGCGGCCGTGCGGCGAGGATCAGGGTCTGTGCCATCGCGACAACTGCCGCGGCCCCGACGGCAATGCCAAGTGCTGCATCCGCGCCATAGGGCGCATAGGTGTTGAACCCGATCAGTGCCGCCAGCAGGCATAGCAACGCAACCAGCACCGGGCCCGTCAGGGCTAGAGGAGAGTTTAGGGAAAGCCGGGAGAGTGGCGGCAGGCCCGGCACCGGGACATTACCGTCGCGACGCGCTGCATCAGTCATCGTCGCGTCTCTCGTGATCCCGCTCGCGGCGATCATCCTCGTCGTCCTCGTATTCGAACTCGATTACCTCCAGCGTGGCCGGGTGGACAGTCACCTCGATCGCACGCCCCTCGGCATCTCTCCCGTCGATCTCGTAGCAGCCGTCATCGATCTTGATCCGGCGCACCGTCCAACCATTTTCCTCGGCCAGCATGGCAACAGCATCGCGCGGCTGCCAGTCGGCCATCGGCACGAAGCAGTCGTCGTCAGCCAGAGCGACGCCGGCCGGGAAGACCGCGAGAAAGCCAAGAATTGTCAGTGTTTTCTTCATGAGCCAAACTCCTCGCGGCATCCCTCTTGATGCTCTTCATGCGCGTTGAAGCTGACGCCAGGCTGAAGGCCGACCGATTTCCGCGTCAGATAGCCTTCAGCCTCGGTCACGATGCGGGGCCACCACGAATGGCAGCCGCGCGCCGCGGATCAGGCCGACCTGTTGCGCGCTGCCACAAGGCCCAACGCCGCCATGGCGATGCCAAGCACGATCAGCAGGCCGACCGTCATGTTGGGCACGTAATAGGTGGAATAGATCTCCCACCCGAGTAGGCGCAGGACTTGGCCAACCTCGGTATAGACTCCGATCAGATGCCCGCCGAGCGTGCCGGTAACCCCGACAAGAACCACGCCCACACCCGACAGCACGAGCATGACAAGCCGGGGCATCCCGTGCCACAGCGCATCGCCCTGCATCAGACGCGTGATCGCCAACAAGGTGAAATAGGCCAGCGACCAGCTTGCCGTCAGCATGTGGTTGCGGCCCATCGGGCTGGACGACAGCGCCTGCCAGTCCCAGACCATCAGCCCGACCACATAGGTTACGGCACCGAACAGGACGCCGAGCACAAGAAACAGCGGCAAGGCGCGATCAGCAGCACGACCCAACGGCCCGTCACTGATCACCCGCAGAAAGATCAACAACGCCGATGACAGCCATAAAGCAATTGGAAAGTGAACGAGAACAACGTGATAAGCGGCCATTTTCAGGCTCCTTTCGTGGCAGAGATGGAGCGGTTCAGCGCAATGCCGAAGCCCGCGATCAGGACGACACCGGCCAGAATGGTCAGCAGCCATTGCCGCCGGATCTGGTCGGTGAACTCGACCTCGATGCCGTAATTGGTCAACTGCTCAGGTGTGTGGCGGAACCGGACCGGCACGCCCTCGGCAATCCGCTCTGCGCCCGCATGAGCATCAGAGTTGAGCAAGGGCCAGGTCACCTGTCCGGGGTAGAACAGGGTGATATCGTTCCAGGCATCGCCCCATTGCGGCTGGCGGCCAATGAAGCGCGTGGCCGTGATGTCGGCGTCGCGGCCAAGGCCCAGGCTTTGCGGCAACGAGACATAATGCCAGCGCCCGCCGGTCGCGTTGCGGTGGATCGCGAAAGCCACGTCATAGACCCCCAGATCATGCAGGAACTTGTCGTCTTGCGGTGCGCCCGTATCCAGCGCGCGCGCCAGCGTGACATCCCAATAGCCATCTGCCCACCGGCCCCTCTCGGGGGTCGAGATATCTGCGCGCGATCCATCGGGCGCACGCAGCGAGCGGCGCGGGATCACGTCGCCGTTCTGCCAGTCCCGATCCGGATCGAACGGCACCGACAGATCGGGCGTCAGGGCATAGGCCTGGTCCTGTGTGACGCGGCCCGCCATGATGTCATCCCAGTTCAGCGCGGCATATCCCGCCACGTCCGGGTTGAACATTACGTTGGGCTGCGACAGGTCTCTGTTCCAATTGGTGGAATAGGTGGACCGCCCGTCATCGCCATCGCGTCCGGCGCCGATATTCTGATCGTCGGCAAAGTCGGCGGCGTTCGACCGCCCGCCGCGCCAATGCCACAGGTCAAGGAAATACCCGGCCTCCCGCAGGCGCGCCTGAACGTCTTCGGGGGCCATGTCCTCCCAATCGCCCAGGCGGTTGCGCGTCGCGGGCAGGTATTTCGTCACCTCCTCGGGGGCTTCGTCGGTCAGCCCGGCCAGGCCGGCGCCGATGGTGATATAGCCGCCATAGCGCCCGAACTCCGGCACCGATCCGTCGTCGAGCATCATGGCGACACGGTCTTCATGCAGGCCATCGGGGTTTGACCCCGGCACGGCATCACCGCGCCGCTGCCATGCGCCATCCTGATAGACCAGAACGTCATGAAAAATGCCGGGGCGTTCCGCAGGCCAGCGATAGCGGAAGAACATCGTGTCGTCATTATAGGCCGCCTGCACCTGCAAAGGCACAGTCAGCGTTTCGGGAATGCTGATATTTCGTTCCGGGTCATTGACCACAACGCCCGTCCCGTGGGTGACCCAACTTGCGATCAACCCCCCCAGGAAAAGCACCGAAGCCACCGGCAAGGTATATTTGTTCATATTTTGTTCCTTTTGCGTCTCCGGGCTATTGCCAATCACCCCGGCCCGCCAAGTATATACGCCTGCTGCACAAGGTTCCTTGATGTCAATCAACGGCATAAAGTGACCGCACAACCAGGCATCCGGGGGCCGCGTGCAAAGCTGACGCCAAGCTGAAGCGATTGCAGCGAACCGGTCAGCATTGTGCAAGTTGCACCGATGACTGAAAGATGACCGAAGGAGGACGACCATGCGCATATTGCTGATCGAGGACGACACGACTCTTGGCGCTGCCGTGCGCGACCAAATCGCAGCTGATGGCCAGTCAGTAGACTGGGTCACGCGGCTAGACGCGGCGGCAGACGCGATGAGCGCAACCTCCTACGACCTGCTCCTGCTCGACCTCATGCTGCCAGACGGACGTGGTATCGGGTTCCTCAAGGGCCTCAGGACGCGTGGAGACGTGACGCCGGTCATCATCCTGACGGCGCTCGACCAGGTGTCCGATAGGATCGAAGGCCTCAATGCGGGCGCTGACGACTATCTTGTGAAGCCCTTCGACCTGTCGGAACTGTCGGCACGGATCGGATCGGTCGCGCGGCGCTACAGCGGCAACCCCAACCCGATCCTGACCCACGGACCGCTCGACATCGACCTTGCCGCGCGCAGCGTCCATCGGGATGGCAGACATGTGCCGCTGACGGCGCGGGAATGGGCGCTCTTCGAGGCCTTCCTGGCGCGTCCCGGGCAGCTCCTGTCCAAGGCGCAGTTGGAGGAGAAGCTCTACGCTTTCGACGCCGAAGTCGAGAGCAACACCATCGAGGTGCACGTGAGCCGCCTGCGCAAAAAACTGGGGAGCGCCATCATCGAGACCGAGCGCGGCATGGGTTACCGGCTGGGCAAGCCATGATGTGGCCATCCAGCCTTCAGGTACGGCTCGGCTTGTCACTCGGCCTTGTGCTGACGATCCTCTGGCTCGCCGCCGCCACGGTTACCGCGGTGATCGTTCGGGGCGAGATGGATGAGGTCTTCGACAGCGCCCTGCGTGAAACCGCCGAGCGCATCCTGCCGCTGGCCGTGACCGACATCGTCGGGCGGGAAGATCAGGGTGTGACGCAGCGCCTCGCGCCGATCCGGGAGCATGACGAGTTCTTCACCTACATCGTACGCGATGCCGAGGGACGCATTTTGCTGCAATCCCATGCGGCGGACCCTGCCGTGTTCCCTCCATACGATGGTCCGGGATTTGGGCAGAACGCCACACATCGCCTCTACAGCGACGCGGCGCTCCAGGGGACGATCAGCATCACCGTGGCCGAACCGTTGGCGCATCGCGCTTCGGTTGCTCGGGAAATCCAGATGGGCCTCGGCCTGCCGCTGCTGGTTGTGCTGCCGTTGGCGCTCGCGTCGATTATTCTCGCTGTGCGCTTTAGCCTCGCCCCTCTCCATCGGTTCCGTACGCGGCTTGAAGCGCGCGGCGTGCGCGACCTGTCAGAAGTACCCGCGGCCGACCTGCCGACGGAAATCGGACCGCTGGCCGCAACCTTGAACAGCCTTTTGGCTCGGCTGCGCGACGCGTTCGAGGCTGAGCGAAGTTTTGCAGCCAATGCGGCGCATGAGCTGCGGACACCTTTGGCGGGCGCTATCGCCCAGGCGCAGCGATTGCGGTCAGAGACCAAAGATCCGACCATCGACGCACGCGCCGCGGAGATCGAGGCGACGCTTAAGCGTCTCACTCGGCTGTCCGAGCGTCTCCTGCAGCTTGCGCGGGCGGAAGGCGGTAGACTTCGGATGGACCAGAGCGCTGATGTCAGAACCATCACTCGGGTCGTGGTGGAAGATATTGCGCGCAGCACAGAGAACGGGCGCCTTATGTTGAACTTGCCGGACACGCCTGTCTTGTCTGATATCGACCCCGACGCATTGGGAATTCTGTGGCGGAATCTGGTGGAAAACGCCCTACGCCACGGGGCGCAGAATGCCCCAGTCGAGGTTACACTCACGAGCGACGGGCAATTGATCGTGGCAAACGAGGGGCCCGTGGTTGCAAAAGAGGCCTTCAAGCGCCTGACCGCGCGCTTCGAACGCGCGAACGCAAGCACCGACGGCAGCGGACTTGGACTTGCGATCGTGGCTGCAATTGCAGAGCGACTTGGGAGTCCCTTGCATCTTGCCTCGCCGCGCCCCGACAGGTCATCCGGGTTTCAGGCCTCTGTCAGGCTACCCGTCGGGTCTGACGTACGCGGCCCGAACGACAATGCCGCAGTCTGACAAGCTGGCTGACGAAAGTGATAGCTCAAGCTATCAGGCCTGCGACAACAGATCGGCTGCAACCGGCTGGGTCATGTCGTGATCACTTATCAGAATTGTTTCCCCATCATGCGCCATCCTGGGCCCGAGTGTGTTTGCACTGCCAAAGACATCTAGCTGGTGGTTGATATGGGTCAAACGCATGGATCGCGGCGAAATCCGCGTCAGGATGGTGATTGCCTCGTCCAGATCGTTGTGATTGCGCGCGCCGGGGCTGCCTGGCGGATAGGCGCAGTCGAGTACAACCAGGTCGAGGGGGGCGGCCTCGAGGACCGCAAAGGTTTCCTCCGGCAGGCCGCGTGTGTCAGACAGGTAGGCGATCCGTTCCGCCCCGTGTTCGATCACCCAGCCGAGTGTCGGGCGCGAATGGATCAGCGTGACCGGCGTCACCATGACCGGCCCGATGCAGAATGCCTCTCCCGCCGCACAGGTCTGGAAACGCAGCCGTCCGGGGTGTTTGGTCAGGTCGTCATAGCCGCGCGGATCATGGGGGCACCAGACAGGCAATGGTTCGGCCAGGCTCCAGCGCATCAGGGTCAGGCCAAGGCAATGGTCGGCGTGGAAATGCGTCAGCAACACACCGTCAAGGCTGCCGGGGGGGAACCGGTCCGCCAGATCGGTCCCGCCTGCGTCGATCAGCAGGCGCAGCCCCGCCACCTCCAGCAGGGCCGAGGCGGGCGCACGGGCGCGCGACGGGTCAAGGCGGGCTGCCTCGCAAGCGGGACAGGGGCAGCCGTGAACGGGCGCGGCCCAAACCCCGCCCGTGCCCAGAAACGTCAGGCGCATGTCATGGCCCCTTTTCGAACCGCGGTCAGCAGCAGGGCAGAGGCCGTGTCGGGGGAGTCATCGTTGGGGATGCTCAGATCGACAGGCGCAGGTGGCAGGGCATCGGTGCGGGACAGGCGCGCCGCGATGTCTGCCGCCGTTTCGCGACCACGTGCCGCTAGCCGTGCCGCCAGGGTTTCAGGGCGGGCGGTGATTTCGGCGGCGATTAACGCCGCGCCAAACACCGCGCGCGCCTGAGGCAAAGCCCCGCGTGATCCATTCGCGATCACCGTCATGCCGGCAGCCAGCCAGTGACGCAGCTCGATCCCAAGACCGTAGCGCAGCCCGTGGCTGTCCCAATCCAGCGCGAACGCCCCTGCCGCGCGCAGCCGCGCAAAGGCGGCGGGTGTCACGGGAACATGTTGCTCGGCACCGCCGGGATGCAGCGACCGGGTGATGATCCGACGCGCAAGGATAACGTCATCTTCAGGGGCAAGCCGCGCCATTGCCCCTGCAATCACCGTATCCTTGCCCGCACCGGATGGCCCGACAATCAGAAACAGCCGTCCCGTCATGGTGCCCCGAACCCGTAAACCGGCGCGCCCGCAACCCAAGTCGCCGCAACAGACAGCGCACCCTGCGCATCGCGCACCCGGATCAGATCGGCGCGTTTGCCCTGCGCGATTTCGCCCCGGTCCGTCAGCCCCGTCGCGCGGGCAGGCGCGCCGGACAGCAGGTCCAGCGCCTGCGGCCAGGCAAGGCCCATCTCACCCGTCAGCACACCCAGCGCGGGCAGCATCGCCTGCGGCGCATAGTCCGAACACAGCGCCCCCGCGACACCCGCAGCGATCGCGTCCCGGGCGGAAAGCGCACCGGACTGGCTGCGCCCGCGCAACACGTTGGGCGCGCCAAACAGCGTGACCAGACCGGCGGCACAGCCTGCGCGCGCCGTGTCGAGATCAAGTGGAAACTCACTGATCGTCGCCCCCACACGCGCCATGAAGGCCACGCGGTCCGCGCCTTCGTCATCGTGCCCCGCCAGTGCTGCGCCATGCGGACGGGCATGGGCGGCCAGCCGTTCGACGCGGGCCACGATATTGCCCGCCTCAGCCTGTTTCGCGCTGATTTTTTCCAGAATCTCGCCGTCTTGCTTGGCATAGACGCGACCAAAATAGGCGCCATAGGCGGCGGCGTCCTTGAACTGGCCTTGCCCCGGCGTGTGGTCCATGAAGGACAGAAGGCTTGCCACGCCCTCGTCGATCAGCCGCGTCACCCGCGCCTCGGATCCGGCATCGGTCAACTCGTAGCGGATATGCACGCGGTGATCGACGGCACCCCGAAAGCCGTGCAAGCCGCGCGCGAGCGTCTCGGCAAAGCCCACATCACGCACGCCCAATTCGCCCTCGGCAAAGCTGATGCCGTGGAACGCCGTCGTCACCCCCGCCGCCGCCATGCGCCGGTCAATGGCATCCAGCGCGACCGGCAGCGGGAAAAAGGCGTTGGGACGGGGTTCCACCTCTTTTTCAATTGCATCGCCGTGCAGGTCGATCAGACCGGGCAAAAGCAGATCACCGCGCAGATCAAGACAGGTTGCACCCTTCGGCGCGTCATCGTTCAGCGCCACGATGCGCCCATCCTCAACCGTGACACTGCCATGATGCAGGCCATCAGCCGTCACGATCCGCGCGTTTTCCAGATGTTGTGTCATGCCACCGCCTCGAATGCGCGACGCTCTACCGTGATCTTCACATCGGCCAGCCGTTCAACAATGGCCATGTCGTGAAAGATACCGACCATGGCGGCCCCCTCGGCCTTGGCGG
>JBLRWK010000057.1:0-26382 GCA_047921295.1 Rhodobacterales bacterium | reverse complement strand
GCTATCACACTGGATTCACGAGATGAATCCCCCAACTGCTTTATGCAAAAAAGCCACTTTGACCGACAAGTCGCTGAGGTCCAAGTCCGCATTGCCATCATGAACGGCTATACCGCGCTCGGCATACCCGTCACCAAGACCATAGGATAAATGTGTCCGGGGAAAGGGGAAGTCCGTTCAGCAACGGCTTTACGCAACAAAGCCGACCTCAACTGTAATGAAACCTGATCCCGTTCAGGATTGCTTACTCTTATATCTGTAGCGGTACCCGCCGTATGAGTAGTTATACTTGTTTCCATATCGGCCATATCGACTTTTGCTTGCATCATATTGGTTCAAAATAGCACCTGACAGTTTAATGCCGGCAGTCGTCAATGACTTTTGCGCCGCCTCTATTTCGGCCGCGGTTGTTACCAAATGCTGAACAACCAGCATGGACATCCCGACTTTTTGACCAATGATTATAGGTTCCGAAACAGACAACACCGGAGGCACATCGATAATCACAAGATCATAATTTTTGTTAGCGTTTTCCAGAAGCTCGGCAAATAAAGAGCTTTCTAGAAGATCCGCAGGATTTGGTGGGAACTGACCGCTGAGTACGACATCGATTTTTTCATTTGCAAAATGTCTTATGCAATCTTCCTTGCCGCCGCTCAAATATTCCGAAAGCCCCACATGCTTGTAATCAACACCGAAGTAGCGCCGCAAGAAACCGCGACGCATATCAGCATCGATCAGCAAGACGCGTGATCCCATCTGACCATACAAAAGCGCAAGATTGAGGGCGACGAATGACTTGCCATCCCCAGGTGCGCACGACGTGATCATAAGAGTTTTTGAGCGCGCAGAGGCCAGTGCGAATTTTAGCCCGGTGCGTAGGCCGCGCAATGCTTCAACTGCGACGTCATCGGGTTTAAACAAGGCGAGGCCGTATTCTTTAGATGAGGCGTTTTTGTTGTTCAGAACGTTAGATTTTCCGATCGTCGCAAAGAGCGGAACGCCGAGGGCTTCAATTTCGCCCGCATCGTCGATGCCCCGGCGAAAGAAGTTCAGTGACAGTATCAGTATGACACTGAAGGATAATCCAATCGCGGTTGCTATCAGGATTGGCCTCCTTCGGTCCGGTCCGGCCCAACGGGCAACCTCGGCAGGTTCCAGTATGCGGATATTGCTAATTGTACTCGCTCGTAGAATACGAAGCTGTTCGGCGCGCGACGTTAACTGCTGCTCCAGCATTTGAGACCTTTCGACGCGCTTGACCAATCCCGCTAGTTTTTGCTCTACCTCGGGAATGAATGTCAACCGATCCAATAGTTCGGCAAGGCGTTCACTTAGCCGGGTTTCTTCTACTTCCAATTGGCGTACGTCGGGGTGATTTACGGTCAGGAGCAACAGCAATTGCTCCTTACGGAAGATTAATTCATCTAGCCTGGCTTCGGTTTCGATCGCCGCATTCAATAACTCCTGAGTGCTGGTACTCAGCTCGTTAACTTGTTTGTCCTGTCGGAAACTTGCCAGCTCTAGGTTCGCAATGCGTCTTTCCTGTCCAGCTTTTTCAAGCTGTGCTTCGATGAAGCTCAGGCTACGATCGATCTGCTCGGCACTACGCAGCAAATTCTGATTGATGTATTCCTTTATAATTGCATTCAGAGTTTCGACCGCGTCCCCTCCGCTTTGTCCTGTAAACGAAAAGTCGACAACCCCGGTGGTTGCTCTTTCCCGCACGGTCAATCCCCCAGCCAGTCGGGCGACAGTTTCACGAAGGCTCTCTCGTTTGATGGTGTAAACCCGCCCACTGGGCGCAACTATCTTCATCACAACCAAATATCCCCCGTCCGGCAGGTAGAGTGGTTGATTCACTTCGCCGGATATCGAAGAGCCGTCGGGTGTCTCGAGCTGATAGCTGGACGGGCCCGACACGCGAAGTTGTAATACTTTCCCAGTTTGACTTTCAGGGAGGTCGTTGATTGAAGCTTCTATGAATTCTCCATATTGGGCGTACTGCGTTGGTAGAAAAGATGGGATGTAGGGGATGTCCCGCCGATAAATAATGTCTCCAACAACCGGAGCAACTAGAGGGCGGATAACTGTACGCTGCTCTAGTTCGTCGATGACAGGACCAAGTACGAGGCGTGATCGGATGATATGCGCTTCAGTTGCTAGTCCAGAAGTACCAGTGCTGTGGCCTGCCAGCAAGTTCCCGATCAATTCTTCTGGAAGCACTATGCGGTCAGACCGCCGCTCGATTTGCACAACCGAACGTGCCTCAAAAACGCTAGGGGGAAGTTGACCAACAAAAACCCCACCAATGGCAGCAATGACTGCGATGAACGCAATCAAGCTTGTTCTGGCAAGAAGCTGAGCAAAAATATCTTTGAGATCAATGTCCTTTTCCTCAGCCGCGCGCGACGAAGTCTTGTCCGTGTAAGGTGATCCAGCTGTCATAGTATCTCGATCTCATTCGCCCAATGTTCGGCGCTTATTAAAACTTGTTCTGCCATGTGAACGTGAAGCATACGTCCCATACGATACGGGTCGCTAATTTGCTTGTTGTTCTCGAAATGACCGAGGAGGAATGTTTTTCCGAGCAAATATGACCATCGGCGCCCTATCTCCCAGCGATGCTCATCTTCCATGACAAGTATCAAGTCTGCAGCCTGCCCTAGCTCATGGCTGAACTGTTGTGCAATATGCATTTTCGGCTCAATATCGAACAGGGTTGCTGCAGCAAGGCTATCTTTATCAATCGAGCTGCCGACGAGTGCATAAAGCCCCGCCGACCGGATTCTTAAAGTCGGCAGTAGTTTTTGCAAAGCAGCTGCAGCGATCGGTGATCTGCATATATTACCTGTGCAAACCGTTATGATGTTACATGTCAAGACTCGAACGCGCTCACGATAGCCTTAGCACGCACAACGCCAGTGACTGGCGAAATCAATTTGCCAACGGTGTCATTCCACCTGGAAATGGGATCAGTGGTCACAAACACGACATCCATCGGTGCCATGTGAAACTGAGAAGTCAACATCAAAGCTGAGGCGTCAGATAGGTCAAACTGATATACGTTAAACCCGTCCAACTGACCGGGCGGGCGTCGGAACACAAAGACGCCCCTCGCATCTGCACGAGTCCTGTCGATGCCGCCCTGCGCAGCGAGTATTTCCGTCAAGCTCCGTCGACCAGCACCAAGTACGACTTCGCCGGTTCCAATCTCCCCGAACACAAACACCTTATTATCTTCTATAATTGGAACGTAGACCAAATCGTCGGGTAAAAGTATGGGGTTGTGACCGGGAGCTCCGTGGTCGATGAACGAGCGCAAATTGGTGGTGTAGGTTGTACCTTTGCGCCTAACTTCGACACGTCGTAGATCTGAAATTTGGGTTGTTCCAGCAGTATTGATGATATCGAGCAACCGCAGAGGAACGTTGGTCAAGACAGTTGAGCCCGGGCTCTCAACTTCACCGACCAGAGTGACGCTGTGTGCCCGGAACGTGCGAACATCAACTTCGACTTGTGGGTCTGCGATGTACTGTACCAACGATTTCTCCAACCCCTGCTGAATTTCCGTCACGGTCTTTCCGCGGGCTGTGACCATTCCGACAAATGGATGAAAGAACTCACCCTTTTCGTTGACTGTTGGGCCGTTAGGAATGGAGGAAGATTCAGAGAGGTTTTTTCGCTCAGGCGACGACCAAGTTTGTACACGGAGTTCGTCACCGGGCCCCACGAAGTAGCTATAGGTCGAAGGGTCCCTTGGCGGGTTGGACTGAACTGAGGTCACGGAGCCGCGGTTCGTATCACTGTAAAGACGGATGTTTTCACTATCGATCCGGGTGACAGAAATATTCCGGCTTTCCAAATTGCTCTGGTTTTCTTTGGACAATGGGAAACTCATTGCCCCTCCTGTGCATCCTGACAGGGTCGCCATACCAAGTGATGCGATTACCGCACGGCGCGAAAGAGTTGGGGTGAGGGGATTTGCAGGCACGCCGAGTTCCTATGTTTTGTAGTCGTAACACGTCAACGGCTTAGTCAAAGGATGGGATTAGCCGAACCTTTGAGACGTCGCTGTCTTCATATCTTTGAAAAACCTCATGGCTTATACATATCTTAGCAAATAGCCTTCAACCGAAGAGGAAAGGATAACGTCCATTTTTGTTACAGCCTGAGTTGTTTTCACTGCTTTTTTTATTTTATTTTGAATTTATACAGTTTTTTGTTCAGACTGCCGTCCTTCACTTTAGGTTCCTATGGCATATTAGTAATCTCTCGGGATTAAAATATACACTTTAGGTAACCAATATTATCTTTCGGGATTAACCAATATCGGAGGATTGCGCCCGCTCTTGGCGATCAGCATTGATCGTGTCAAAATCGTTTCTGGGGACAATTCTGAAAGCGCGCGCCCATGCAATTCCGACTTCACAATCTCGCGGGGACGACGCCCAACGTCCAAATGGAGATTAAGCCAGAAATAACACTGTGACAGTCCTTTTGAGACGCTTCGGGGTTGCGCCACAGAAGATACGCATATCGGATCCAGAAGCGATTGTCCGAAAGGTGAAGAAAAGCGGGGGACGCACCGCAGATCAACGACCTTCAATAGCCTGGGCACTCTGCGGCTCTGCGGTGGTGGACAAGTACGAGCAACCGGGTTGCCAGATAGCGCGGAAATTCATGTCGCCAGGCGCGGGTTGTATTCACTAGACTTGTGACCGGTGCGCGCCGAATGTCAACGTCCGGCAGACGCGAGGAGAGTGCAACCGATGCACGCGGCATGTGTGCCGGCGAGGTGATGAGCAACAGCGGCCCCGATAGGCCTGACCGTTGGTACCAGCTGGCGGTCTCAAGAGCATTGCCAAAGGTGTCGGCCGCCGCAAGCCCCAGCTCCAACCGCCCTGAGGCAAGAACAATGTGCAGCCCTTGGGCATCGGGTGCAAATAAGGCGATGAACCGCTCAGGCGTCAGCCCCGCCCCCGGATTCACTCCCGAGACAAGAAGCCGCTTGACCAGTCCGGAATCCAGCAGCTCCAACCCATGCCGGATACGATCGAACTGACCGGTAAAAACCACTGCCTGCGGGACGGGACCATCAAAAACGGTAGGGCTCATCCGGATGGTGTAATCAGCATTTAGCGCCAGCAGACCAACCAGGCTCAGAGCCACTCCCACTATCGTGGCGCGGAATATTTTCAACGTCCGGCCAACCTATATCCGATCAGTCCAAGATATTCGTTCAGTGCCGTGCGCATCCGGCCCAAATTACCGTCCAGATCCCAACCGATACCCCGACTCAGCGAGCGGCTGCGGAAATCGACGGGCCAAGGTGTAATGTCTGGCCATCCTGCCGCGCGAAAGCTCTGCAAGGCGCGCGGCATGTGAAAGGCTGATGTGATCAGCACCCAGGTCTCGCTTGGGCGTTGGCCTATTAGGTCGACGGTTGCGCGTGCGTTTTCGGCAGTGTTGCGTGAGACGCGCTCGAGGGTGGCGTCCGTTAGGCCTTGTTCAGTCCAGAACGTCTCGGCCACATCCGCGCCCGATTGCCCGCCGCCAAGCGCGTCGCGCAGCGCTCCGCTCCCACCCGTAAATACGAGCTGTGCCTCGGGGTGCAGTCGCGCGAGCCGGAGTCCTTCGGTCAGCCGCTCGGCTCCCTCGCCAAGCTGGACCTGACCCCAGAGCGCGCTGCGTTCGGCATCCTCGCCCCCACCCAGCACCACGATCCCGTCGATCGCAGGCGTATAAGGTGCTACTGGGTGGCGCGTTTCCAGTGGTCGCAGCAACAGATCGCCGAGGGGGAGCATCCCGAACGAAAGCAGGGCCACGATCGTAATGGCCCCCGCCGCGCGGGCCAGTGCCGACCGCCCACGGCACAGCCCCCAGAAGGTGAGCAACACCCCAAATGTCAGCCAGATGTCAGGCCGGATAGCCAGTCCCGCCAGCTTGCCCAGAACAAAAATTGTCGTGTCCATCTTGCTGTCCTCTTACCGTCGCGCAGCAGTCACGAATATCGGTAATATTGGCCGCCCAGCGGGCTGAGGTCAGCGCCGGATTGGGTACCGGCTAAAAGCAACTGGACGTCGGTCCCGCCGCTTGATTGTCCTAAGCAAACAGCACTTTCTGTAAGGGTTTTTGATACTCAAGACATCCCAAGCCGCATTGACAACGAGTAAGATGCGCTTCGCAGTCACTATTGGCCAAGCAGAGCCGCGCCGGGAATTAAATGGGCCTCTGGGGGCATGCCGGTGATCCAACTGCTGTAAGGCAGATAGCACTGCTGGAAATGGCGCGACAATAGAGCCCAGACCGCGAAAAAAACGAGCAAAGCGACATAGGGCATCATCACATGCAATTGGCGTGACGAGGGTATTGGAAGCCATGGCAGGCGCGCAAAGATTATCGCCTGGATTGGGATCAGGTAATAACCTAGGCGGTCACCAATCACCGAGGAGACCAACACAAGGGCGGGCATCGCCAGCATCATCAACGCACCGATATGAGCCAGCCCGTAGTCATTCGGAAAGGCTTGCCGCCAGCCCCGGCGTAGGAAGATCAGAAAATAGGCACCCGTCAGACCCAAGAGTATAGCTCGGAAAATGCCTCCGAACGCATCGACACCGCTATTGAGATAGCGTGAACTTGCATGTTCGGCTCCTTCGCTGCCCAGTAGAAGCACCATTCCCGGCACTGCTAAGAGACTGGCCAGAACTAGGCGTTGAAATTTGTAATTCCCCTGAGCTATTGGCGCAAGCAGGAGGAAAACCAGCGCGCTGGAATGAAACAGCGATGCAAGGAATGTGAACGCAACAAAGCGGAAAGGCCTGTGATCTATAAAGGCTACATAGGCCACGCACATCACCCCTATTGCGGCCCCTTGACGGATGCCGGACATCGGCATGTTGATGATCAGAACCGGGAAGAGGAGTATCAAAAAAGCCAGTGCATCGATTTGGCGGCGGGCCAAGAGATGTACTCCGGTAAAGAAAACAGCCGAGGAAACGACATTGGTCCAAGGATACGCTAAACCCCAGTCTTGGAGGCGGGTAAGAATCCACCACCAAAGCCCGTCACGCGTTTCGAAAACAGAGACCCCCTCCATACCCCCTGCAAGGTGGAACTGATTCCAGTATCCTGACCAGTCGCAGCCCACCGCCCATCGAAAACCCGAAAACACAAACAAAAATAACAGGACCATCCAGTAGACCGTCCTGCGCTGCCGAATGGCTCCACGCAACGCGTAGCTTAGCATGAACAATCCGTTCAAGAGGCCAAAATAGAGCATGCTGTCAACTCACCACGTTGCGCAGCATCTCTGCCATGCGTAGCCCCCAGACCTGCAACGAATAGCGCTCCTCAACCTTGCGCCGCCCTGCGGCCCCCATCCTCATGCGAAGATCCGGATCTGAGAGTAGAGTCTCAACAGCGTCTCGCCACTCGGCATCGGTTCTGGCCAAAAAGCCGTTTACCCCATGTTCAACAATGTCGGAATTCACCCCAACGGGTGAGGCCACGACCGGAATGCCACACGCCATGTACTGGATCAGCTTGTAACCGCACTTGCCCCGGGCCCAAGGTGTGTCGGGCAGGGGCATCACGCCGATGTCTATCTGCTGGATCGCGGCCACCTCGGTCGCTTCCGACCAAGGCCGGATCTCCAGTCTTTCGCCATCTTCCGCCGTAAGGGCAGCACCCACCGCCCGGAACAATGCTCCGCGTTTTACCAGAGCGGGCAGCAGAACCGCATGTATAGGGCGAGCAAGCTCAGCCCAAGTCTGTGGCGTGCCGATCCAACCCACGCTGGGCTGTCGCTCTGTCGTTCGGACCGCGACGAGGTAGGCGTCCAGATCGACCACAGTCGGCACGATCTCGACCCATTTGGCCCCAGACGCAAGGGCATGTTCGGCCAGATAGGGATTTCCAGCTAACACTAAACCGGATGCGGCCATCAATTTCCCGATTTTGCCGCCAAGGAGTACTCGAACCACACCACGTCTGTGTCTGTCGTAACGATGAAAGATGGCATCGTCATAATCGCTGACGATGGGAACACCCCGCGGCAGAACGGCGCGTTCAACCAGCCAAGGGACCCAAGGCAAAGCCTCTTTCTCGAGCCAGATCAGATCTGGTGCTGGGCTGCGACGAATCTGCTGGACGCGTTCAAGCATATACCCTGTCGTTGAGCCGTGCCTCTTCTGTCGTGAATAAAGAGCCTGCAGGTAAGCGTCGTCAAAAAAAGATGCCACCTGAACGTTCAAGCCTTCACGTGCCAGAACGGGCAAATACTGCATGGTGCGCAACCGACTGGACGCGCCCAAGCGGGAATATCGCGACAAAAGCAAAATGTTCATCCGCAATCCCTCTCGACGCCAAGGTCTAGATTAACGAAGGCTCGATTTATAATGCGGGAGACCACCAAACCAGTCAGCTCACAACTCAATCATGGGGTCTAAGGCCGCGTGCCCAGAGATGTCGCCGCTCGATACGGAGCGGAGAATTCCTGTGAGATCGCACATCAGGCGTCTTTCATGTCAAGAATCGACGCATAGATGTCACGATAGGCGTTCGTGCCTGTTTCGAGTGAGAAAACCGCCTCGGCCGTGGCGCGGCAACGCGCCGACAAATCGGGGTCTTGCAACAGGGTCAGGAGTGCTTCGAAAGCCGTTTCCATATGCGCAGTGCTTGCCCCTTCAACAATCACGCCGACATTGTGCTTGCGGACAGTATCGGCCACGTCACCGACCCCTTCATTCGCCACGACAGGAAGTCCGCAACCCAGAACTTCGGCCATTCGGGTTGGCGAGCGTCCAAGCTCTGATGTTTCACCGCCCGCGTAGAACATCACCGAAATATCATGAGCGCGTACGGCGTCCGGCATTTCTCCGCAAGGGCGTGGTCCGATATTGAGCCGTCCCGTCAGTTCGTTCTTCGGGTCAAGCAACGCGCGCACTTGGTCTGCATCATCCCGCGTCACAATCTCGAACCGGGCGTCGGGATCACGCACCGCTGCCACGTGCATCCAACTCGAGAGCCAGTCTGTGCGGAACCAGCCCGATAGCACGGTGCCGATACAACCGTGAACAGTTGATCTTGCGCGCATGTCAGATTTGGGTGTGAAACGGTCCAGATCAGCACAGGTGGGGATTACAACAAGTCGCTGGTTCTTGAGTTCATCCGGATACTCTGAATTCAGATGCACCACCGCCGCATGGGTCAGTGAAATTACTCCGGACGACTTGGCCAAACAGGCACGCTCTGCGCCTGCGATGGCACGGTGGATCCACGACCCGCGACGCAATCGGCCAGCTGTGATCAACTCTTCCGGCCAAAGGGCGCGCATGTCGAACAGGAATGGAACGTCCGTCATCCGACTGACGACCAGTGCGATGGATGCCGGAATGTACGATCTGGCATGTATCAAGCGTATGCCTCTCCGACGCACCTCGCGTCGAACCAACCACACCATCCGCAACATGCTCAGCGCAGGGGCGATGATCTTTGGCTGCGGTCGGAAACGTTGTGGCAGCCAGCGGATGCCATGCGCCGCGCAATCCGCGCGCGCGCGCGCCATCGCCGCCGTATCGGCCCAGTCTTCAGCTTTTTCATAGGTGATCAACGTGATCGCATACTCCCGCGACAGACCACGCAGATAGCCCATCACCTGACTTTGCCCGAGGGGCTCCAACAGGCCGTTGCGGGTGAGGTAGAGAGTAGGTGTCAAGGGCATAACAATTCCAGATAACGCTTGGCCGCAATCGCCGGAGTGAAGTCGCCGGCGCGGAGTTTCAATATTGCCGGATCATGCGGCGTAGAAATCGCCTGCTGCATAGCGTCAGCAAGCGCCTGCGTATCACGCACCGGGACAAGGCGACCGTATTTGCCGTTTTCAAGGATCTCTGCGGGGCCAGACGGGCAATCGGTTGAAACCACAGGTGTGCCGCACGCCAAAGCCTCTACAATCACGTTACCGAAACCTTCGTAATCAGACGAAAGCACGAACACATCGGCAGTTTGATAGAATGGTGTTGGGTCGGGGTGGAACCCTGCGAAGACCACATGTGAGACCAACCCGAGTTCAGAGGCAAGTGTGCGTAGCGCTGCTTCGCCTGCCCCTGTACCGACAAACATCATTACGGCATCAGAACGCTTCATTTGGGCGAAGGCACGCAGCAAAAGAGGGTGGTTCTTCTGTGCCTTCATGCTTCCGACAGTGACGATCCGAGCCCCATGCGGTGCGGACCACATCGCATCTACCGTTTGCCGTAATTGCGGGTCTGGCTCAGGACGGGGGGATACGGGGTTATGGACGACTTCGAAAGCTGTCCGGCGCAAACAGGACAACGCGCCAATATCGTCACAAACCCCGGATGAAACGCCAATCCGCGCATGCGCCAACCGATACGAGACCGCCATGCTGCTGCAAAGAGCAATATGATGGAAGCGGCCCCAGTGGCCGTACTGGACAGACAGTGTGTTATGTTCGGACACGACGATCTGGCCGCGATAACCGGCAAGCCGCATTAGCGGGGCGATCACGGTCAGGGGCCACATGCCGGCAAGCAGTGCGTCGGGCCGGTGCTTGCGCAGATACCGCGCCAGAACGCGCGGCAAGTTGCGGGCGCGGGGGCATTTCAGGTCGACGACGGAAAAGCTTGCCCGAGCCTCGGCCAGCAATTCGCCACGGGCCTGCATCAAGACGAATTCGACATGGTGCCCCTGACGGGCAAATTCGTGCGCGAGAACGATACGTATCCGCTCGACACCGCCGCCGCGCAGGTCTGGGAGGAGGATGGAGATCATGAACGGTAGCGATCACTCAACGCCATCATAACCAATTCGCGCAGGGCCTCCGTATCCACACTAATATCCGGTAGATCAGTAGAACTACTCGGGACCGGCGCACAGACAAGCGCAAAATAGCTCATGTTCATTATCGCAGAAAGCCGGCAGTAGGACGGGTTAGCAAGGAGACTGTTTCTAACTTTGGCATATCTTCGGCTAAGATTTGGATCTGGAAGTAGCTCAATAACGGCTCCACCATCATTTAAAAAAGTCAAGTTTGACAATCCTGCCCCATGTATGGAAATCATAAGTTTGGAAGTCGCGCAGGCATTAACCTGTTCACTAAATGTCATTTCCTCAAAAAATACCTCCCGAGCGCCAAACTCTTTCAATACCTCTAGAACTTTATCTTCATTTGCTACACGCCGCCCGCGGGATTTCCGCCTGCTAACATAAATAATACCGTCCATTCGCAAAGATTCGCTAAATAGAAGTTGAGAAATAACTGACTTCCTCATGTTTCTCAAAAGCCTAGGGTCGAACTCACCTTTTCTGTGAGGGTTCTCAGGTAGAAGATATTTGGGGACTGACAAAAACCGATCTGTGGGAAGTAAAAAAACCTCTCTTGCTCCAATAGCCTTAACTGAGTCAGTATAGGTCTTGGTGAGCTTCATCCCGTCCGGAATAATTACGACAGCGTCTTTATTCGCCTCTAATGACAGCGCAATTCTAGGCAGACTCTCAGTGACCCAGTGAAAATATCCCCCGCTCCAAATATTATGGCCAGAAGTGTATGTGGCTTTGGCGGGGAGTGCTAGTGATCGACGCCGAAGTATGTTGCCATAGTTTATCGCAATGTGCTTGGCCATCTGACGATAGTGCCTAAAGTGGCTGCCTAGAACTGGAAGACGTGACTTTAGCACACCGCCGGATGTCGTAAGAATGACATCTTTCAGGTTTGCGACTTTTTGCTCTCGAACGCTAAAATCAAGAGTATCGAACAGTTCTCTGACTTGTTTGTCCGAAAGGTTTCTGGGATTGGGTACGATCACATTCACATAGTCTCTGGTCATCAGTTTGACTTCATCCTTATTCGGATTACTGCGCGTATTGGCACCTGACTTGCCCTCCAAAATATCCGTCCTCTAACGCTGCTCTCACCAAGGAGAGACTTTACACCAGCGCAAAACTTGACATAGTTGAGAACAGATACTGCGGAGAATAACATGGCTCTAGAAATAAATTTTTGAGAAGCCGATATAAGAAGAGTTTCTCGAACGTTGTCCCAATATCGGTCATCATGAATCGCCAGTGGCATCCTTGATGATCTAGGCTTTTTCACTATTTCTTTCCTGTACACTACTGCTGGATAGTCAATACTTACCACGTCACCCAAAATGGCCGCGCGAATTGGAAGTACCCGATCCTCTCTAACAAGACTCGAGGAAATTTTCGTTGGCCACGAAAATACTTGGCGATGATAAGCATAACACGCTCCAAGGCCATACCCACCAGCGCCAGCAACAAACCTTAGAAGTGAAACGCTATTACTTTTAACCGAATCTCTTCTATATTGCGATCTATGCCCAGAAAGAGCTCCAGTTGAATTTACAGGGATATGTGCGGAAAATGCAGCAAAAACAGACTTTCCTGGTCTAGCAAGCTCTGCTACCAGAGATTCCGTTCTGTCAGGCAACGAGAAATCATCGCCAGCGGCCATGACTATGTAGGTACCATTTGAAACTTCAGCTACATTATTAATATGATCGGGGAGATTTCTATTTTTGGCTTCTCTTCTCACTCTCACCTTATGCGGCCCTGCATATGCCGCCGCCATCTCCTGCATGATCTCGAAGGTCCGGTCGCTGGAGCAGTCGTCGGACAGGATGATCTCCAGCGGCTCGTAGGTTTGGGAGAAGGCGCCCTCGACCGCCTCGCGGATATAATTCTCCTGATTATAGGCGAACAGCGCGAAGGTGACGAGCGGGCGGTCCTGTGAGGTGTGGGGCGTGTCGGTCATGGAATGCTCCGGTTTGGCCAGCCGATGGCCGCATAGATGCGGGCGAGGCGGGCGGCGATTCGCCCCTCGAGGCCCATCTTGATCAGCACGACCCGCAGGCCGAACAGCCCCGTTGCCAGTTCCAGAGGAGGCATCGCTAAAGTGATGTTAATCGACATCAACACCTCATGAGTTCTCAGTCACGGGTTTGGCCAATCCGACACACAGACAGAATTGCACGCAAGCACGACGTTCTGCTTATCCATCTGCGGACCAATCGGCATGCTCAACACTTCATCTGCCATTTGCCGTGCGAGGGGAAAAGCGTCAGCTGCTATGCCCAGCCCTGCATAGGCTTCCTGCATGTGTGGAGGGATCGGATAGTGGATCAAGGTGCTCACGCCTGCCGCCTCAAGGCGCTGTTGTAACGCATCCCGCTCGGTGCTGCGAACGACATACAGGTGCCACACAGGGTCGGCCCAATTGGGGACTTGGGGCAGGATTAATCCGCTCCCGGCCAACCCTTTGGTATAAATGTCAGCAATCTCACGCCGTCGCGCCGTCCAGTCGTCTAGAACCTCGAGCTTCACCCGCAACACCGCCGCCTGAATTGGATGGAGGCGGGAATTCACGCCCTCCACCTCATTGACGTATTTCACTCGGCTCCCGTAGTTGCGCAGAACCCGGATCCGGTCGGCAAGATCAGCGCGGTTCGTGGTAATAGCCCCCGCGTCACCGAGTGCACCGAGGTTCTTCCCAGGATAAAAGCTCCAGCAAACTACATCGCCGTGACCGCCTATGCGTCGCCCCTTGTAACGCGCGCCATGAGCCTGAGCTGCATCTTCAACCACCGCCAGCCCGTGCGCGCGGGCAAGCGCCAGGATCGGGTCCAGATCAGCGGGTTGGCCATACAGATGCACGGGTAGCACCACTTTTGTGCGCGGGGTGATCGCGGCGGCGATGCGGGTCGGGTCCATGTTGTGGGTGGCCGGATCAGGTTCAACTGGGACCGGGCGCGCGCCCACGGCGGTGACGGCCAGCCATGTGGCGATATAGGTGTTCGAGGGGACGATCACCTCATCGCCCGGGCCTACCGCCAGCGCCCTCAGCGCCAGGATCAGTGCATCAAGGCCATTGGCCAGGCCCACGGCATGACCCGCCCCGCAATAGGCGGCCCACTCCGCCTCGAACGCCTCGACTTCCGGGCCGAGGATGTACCAGCCCGAGTCCAGCACCCGGGCAATGGCGGTGTCGATCTGTGATTTGAGCTCCAGATAAGGGGCGCGGAGGTCGAGGAAGGGGGTCATGACTTCGGCCAAATTGAAGATTTAAGTTCCTCGATAATCCGGGCGGAAGGCAATTTTCCATCCATCATCACCGGAAATTTCCGAAGGAATTGCGAGCGTGCGGCTTTCTTGGAGTCTTCATTCCGAAGAATTGACTCGATAAATTTCCGAATATCATCTTCAGTGTCGCCACGCTCGCAAGAACCGAGCGCCTCAAGGCCGAACTCATTGAAGTAGTTCACAACTTTTGGCGAGCTCCAAAGATACATGACGGGTTTGTCGACATACAGGTATTCAGCGAGAAAGGATCCGCTGTCGTGGATCATGGCATCTGACCCACGGAACAACCAATCGTATCCGCCAAGCTCCATTTGGGTGTTAGAATTACTTTCCCAAAACTTGAAGTACTCTTCGGTGCGCCCGGGACCCCAATCAGGCTGTCTCATTAACTTTGGCTTCAGCAGTGGATGCGGCTTGAAGCACCACTGTATGCGTCCTTTGTAATCTTCGACCAATTTTCTCATGAAGTTCGCGTGCCTCAGGAAATTGGCGTAAGGAAGTCTTGGCATATCAATAGTATGGTGCGGAGCCCAAATAACTCTCATCAGCCGGGGGGATTTCCAAGGGTCTGAAACGCTGTCACTCATTACCAAGGGCTCAAAAGCGGGATACCCGGTAATGGTAACATTTCTTCCGGAAATCGCCTGAACAGATTTGAAGTTCTTCGCCGAAGAATAGTGCGGCGCAAAGATCTTCCATACCTGGTTATGAAAGTCTTTGTTATACTGAGTTTGATAGTCGTCGAACTTCGACACGCTTGCGCTGTAGGGAACATAACACGTGAGGTAATTTTCAAGAATATATTTATACAACTCTGGAAATGTGAGCGTATGATGATTGGTAAAGAACACAAGGTCGGGTTTGATCGCAGCGATCTTTTCTACTGCCGCTTTTGCCCCATCGGCCGGGGTTGTAGAATGCGTCTCGTAGGCGCGATCTTGAAAGAAAATTTGGGCCTCAAGGCGTTCGTTTTCAGCCCAAACCTCATCACGATTCAATGTTGGAGCCACAAAAATTGAGGGATCAAATGCCGGATCCGCCTGCATCGCTCGGAAAACCTCATCAGTTTTCCAAGCTGAACGGTGCAGCCCGATAAACAATACCTTCAGTTGTTTTTTCTGACGGCATATACCAAGAAACTCGATATGGCGAGACTTTGCTTGTTTCGCCAAACTTCGCTTCTTTATATCTCCATAATACCGGTGGAAGCCAAGCCAGATCACCCGCAACCCAGCATACAGCTGAGGCGAGAGGCGCCGAAATATTTCCTTACCCGTCGGAGTTTTATTGATTCTATCAGCCATTTAATGCCCGCTGAATATGTTTGCCGCCATCTGAAAGAGCTTTCAGGGCATTTCTGAGCTGAGTGCTCGACGTGCCTTCAGTGTATGGGAAGAAGACGACTTCGCAGTTAACTTTTTTTAGTCGCAGCTCAAGGTCTTCCCAAGTAGGGTGCCCTTTCCAATCGTCTCCAACGAACATTTTTTGGAATTGGTATCGTTCCCATGCCGCAAATTTATCCATGTCTATTTGAGGAACAACTTCATCTACGTATTTTATCGAATGCACAATATTTTTTCGCTCAAGAAATGGGATGAATGGCCGCGTTCCTTTTCTTTGAAAGCAGAGTTCGTCGGAAGTTAATGCAACAATCAGGTGGTCACATTCTGACTTCGCTTTCTTAAGAATGTTTAGATGTCCAACGTGAAATAAATCAAAAACCCCTGCGGTATATCCTTTTATCATTCGTAGGCCTCATCTAGTTGCACGTTGGAGAACGTCGAATAATCCCTGATATAGTCGTCCTCATCATACCGATGCGACGCCAGCACCATGCATACAGCCCCTTGGCTGAACGCATCCATTTCACGCCAGATCATTCGGCTGATGAGAAGACCCTTTCGCGGATCGCGAAGCCAGAATTCCTGGCGGGTTGTGCCGTCATCTACTGTCACGCGGAAACTGCCCGACAGGGCGAACAGGATCTGCTGCAAGTCTTTGTGCGCATGCCCGCCCCGTTCGGAGTCGACGGGGACGTTGTACAGATAATATACCCGCGCAATCTGAAACGGCACGTGTTGCCCGCCTTCGATAAACGTCAGGTCGCCGCGTGGATCGTGGATCCGAGGCAGTTCGATTTCGCGTACTTCGCCACGCAACAGTGTCATTTCGGTGTCTCCTCAGTCAGCAAAGCCCAGAGCATGGGCCGATCAATCGCAAAACGGCTGCGGGTGTAGGTGAAATAGAGGTTCACATCGTCCTGCCCGGTTTCGGTCATGCCAAAGCGGCGGTAAAAAGCTGCGGCGCGGTGATTGTCGTGGCGCACGTCGATCAGCGCCTCGGTTCGACCCAAGGTTTCGAAGCCGAACCCAAAGGACAGCACCGCACTTTCCAGCGCTGCCTTCGGCGGTTTGCTTGCATCCAAAATCCAGCTGCCCCACGTGAACTGGTCGGACCCGATGTCATACAACCGCACCGTGCCGCAGGGCTGCCCGTCCTTGCGCGCAATGATGTGGTAGAATTCCTGCCCCGCAGCCTCGCGCGTCTTGTAGGAGGCGATCCAGCGGCGCTGATCTTCGGCGGTCCCCTGCACCTCGGACAGATGCGTGTTGTAGGTAGGGTCGGTCCGCAGGCCGAACACGTATCCCGCATCCTCTGGCTGGATCAGGCGCAGCATCAGATAGTGCCCGAGGATCGGGTCTATATGGGATGTCTGGATCATAATCAGTTCCCTCAGGCAGCCACGCCCAGACGGGCGATGCGTTGAAAGGCGGGATTGTCCTGCATCAGCGCATCCCAGCTGTCGCAGCCGACTAGTTGCCCTCGATCAAGCACGATAATCCGGTCGCAGCGCCGGACTGTGCTCAGCCTGTGGGCGATCATCAGCACGGTCTTGTCGCCGGGCAGGGCATCGATCGCATCCATCACATCCTGTTCTGTCAGGTTGTCCAGCGCGCTGGTCGCCTCGTCAAACACGATCAAATCGGCATCGTGATAGAGCGCGCGCGCGATGCCAATGCGCTGACGCTGGCCGCCAGAAAGACGCACGCCACGCTCTCCGACATGGGTCTGGTAGCCTTCCGGCAGGTCTTCCGTGATGAACTGGTGGATCCGGGCAATTCGCGCGGCGCGGTGCAGGCGGTCGATATCAATCTCGGCAGCAGGGATGCCCAGAGCGATGTTTTCAGCCGCCGGAGCGTCCGTTAGAAAGATATCCTGCGGCACATAACCAACGCTACGCATCCAGGCGCGCTGGTTGGTGTCGGTGATCACGGTCCCGTCGACCAGCATGGCACCCCGGTCCGGGGCGAGCAAGCCAAGTATGACATCCGCGAGCGTTGTCTTGCCCGCGCCCGTTGTACCGACTATTCCGATCTTCTCGCCAGCGTGGATTGACAACGAAATATCCCGCAACCCGGTCTGGTTAGCGTTAGGGTAGCTGTAGAATACCTCTTTCAGTGCGAGACACTTCGACAGCCGCAGCCCCGGCGGTGGCGTTTTAGGCAGCGTGATCTGACGGTTGTTAAGCACGAGATCCGCATAGACCGCATCAACGGCGGCCCGCCCGGTCTGCATCTGTGCAGCCGAGGTGTAGAGGCGCGACAATTCCGGCAGCAGCCGCTGTCCTGCTAAGGCAAAGACCCCGAGAAGCGGCAACAGCCCGCCCAAGGAACCACCAGCGGCGACGGCGACCGGGTCAATCAGCATGACGCACAGCATAATGACCCCACCCAAGCCAATTGCCTGAAGAGCGAAGGAAGGCACTTGAGAGATCACATTGATCTTGATCTCTGTGTTAAATTGGCTGAGCGAATGCACTGCGAAACGGTCAAGATAAGCCCTTTCCCGCCCAATCAACTTGATGTCTTTAATACCCGTGAGAGCCTCGTTAGCGAAACGAAAACGCATGCGATTGGCGTTCACCCGGCGCTGGCCGAGGCGCCGCAGCACACGGCGTGTCCCAAGATAGACCAGTGCGTAAGACCCGCCCAAAATTCCAAAGGCGACGACCGCGACCACCGGGTTCACCCAGATCAGCAAACCCACGATCGCTGCAGTCGTCAAGCTGGACGCGATCAGTTCCGCAACAGGGCGCAGGAAACGCGCCACAACTTGTTCAGCCTCTGCGAGAACGCGTGGCCCCATATCACCAGAATGACGGTTCAAAAAGAATGGATAGGGTTGGGCCAGATAGCTGGCCAATAATCGGTGGCTGATCGCATGGGACCGCAGTAATGCATAGCGTGCCACAGCCCAGGTCTTCGCGATCTGCAACAGGCTTGCCGCCACGATCATGACAAATGAGGCCAATCCGAGCCCTACCAGAAAGCCGTAAACAGAGGTAAAGCCGAAGAATTCATAGGCCCATGCGAGTGCAGGTGTGGCTGCAATGCGCGAGGGATCAGCCAGTACTGCCAGAAACGGCATGATCGACGCCACCATCACCGCCGAAGACGCCGCCGTTATCAGCATGACCCCCAACACAATCCAGGCATTGCGCCGCTCGCGCGTATCCAGAAGCGCCCAGGTTTTTTTCCATGTCGAAAGTTCGGTCACAGTTGCAAATCCGACGCATCAGGACCGAAGACGCCCTTGATGTCGTAAAACACATGACCCGGTAGGCCGTAGCTGCGCAGGGCGTCAGGTCCTGTCTGGCGATAGGCCTCGTGCGAGACCGCTAGTAGGACGGCATCATAGATAGCCTCGGACGGCTCTTCGATCAGATCCAGCCCGTACTCATGCTGCGCTTCGCGTGCATCGGCCCATGGATCATGAACATCGACCGTGATTCCATAAGTCTTGAGTTCCGAGATAACATCTATCACGCGTGTATTGCGCAGATCGGGGCAGTTTTCCTTGAAGGTCAGTCCCAGCACTAACACCCGCGCGCCATCGATCTGGATGCGCTGCTTCAGCATCGCCTTGATCAGTTGGCCTGCCACATAGGCCCCCATCCCGTCATTGATCCGACGCCCGGCCAAAATGACCTGTGGATGATAGCCCAACGCCTCAGCCTTGTGGGTGAGGTAATAGGGATCAACGCCGATGCAGTGCCCGCCCACCAATCCGGGTTGGAACGGCAGGAAATTCCACTTGGTACCCGCCGCGCGCAGCACCGCCTGGGTATCGATACCCATACGGTTGAAGATAATAGCCAATTCATTGACCAAAGCGATGTTCAGATCACGCTGGGTGTTCTCAATCACCTTTGCGGCCTCCGCAACGCGAATGGACTCGGCACGATAAGTGCCTGCGGTGATGATCGAGCTATAAAGGGCATCGACCCTTTCGGCGGCTTCAGGCGTCGAACCGGCCGTCACCTTGGTGATCGTCGTCAATCTTCGCAGATGATCGCCGGGGTTGATGCGCTCGGGAGAATAGCCGCATGTGAAATCGATGTTGAACCGCAGGCCCGAGACACGTTCCAGCACCGGTACGCAATCGTCCTCGGTACAGCCCGGATAAACGGTGGATTCGTAGATCACCAGATCGCCGGGTTTCAGCACCCGCCCTACTGTTTCCGAGGCGCGGATCAGCGGTGTCAGATCCGGTTGTTTGTGTGCGTCAATTGGCGTCGGAACAGTAACGATAAAAGTCGTCGCGGCGCGTAGCTCTTCGATATCGGCGGTAAAACTCAGATGTTTGGCGGCCGCAAAATCAGGGGCAGGGACCTCGCGCGTTGCGTCATGACCGCGGCGCAACTCGTCCAGCCGGTCGGGTTTGATGTCAAAACCGATCACGGGACTGTGCTTGCCAAACTCAACTGCCAACGGCAGGCCAACATAGCCAAGACCAATGACGGCAATGGGTCCGGTTTGCACGCGGCGCATGTCAGGCGCCGTTAAGGTTACTGCTGTCTCATGTCTTGTCATTTGCTGTAATACTCCCGGTACCAGTTCACAAACTGTGCCACGCCTTCGCGGTAACCTGTCGCGGGCTGATAGCCGGTCAGCCGCTGCAGCAGGCCCGCGTCGGCCCAGGTGGCAGGCACATCGCCCAATTGCATCGGCATCAGATTGCGGATGGCTTGCATCCCCAATTCGGCCTCGATCGCCTCAATGAAATCCAGCAACCGCACCTTGTCCGAATTACCGATGTTCACGACCCGGAACGGTGCTGCCGGGCTAAGGCTGTCATTCTCGACCGCCGTCTCGGGCCCGCCGGGTGCCGCACCGATCAACAGATGGATGGCACGAACCAGATCCTCGACATAGGTGAAGTCGCGCCACATCTGGCCCTGATTGTAGATGTCGATCGGCACGCCATCCAAAATGCCCTTGGTGAACTTGAACAGCGCCATATCGGGGCGCCCCCAGGGGCCGTAAACGGTAAAGAAACGAAACATGGTGATGGGCAGTTTGTGCACATGTGCCCAGGCGTGACCCATGGATTCATTTGCTTTTTTGGTCGCCGCATAGATGGTCAGCTGGGTGTCGGTCTTCTGCCCCTCGTCAAAGGGCATGTCTTCATTCGCGCCGTAGACCGAACTGGTCGAGGCCATGAGCAAATGCGACACCTGAGCGCGCCGTGCCGCCTCCATCACGTTTAGCGTGCCAATGATGTTCGCCTCGATATAGGCGCGCGGGTTCTCGATCGAATAGCGCACCCCGGCCTGAGCGGCGAGATGGACAATCACATCCGGCGCAAAAGCATCGACAACAGCGTCCAGCGCCGCGTCATCCTCGAGCATCGCTTCCGTGGCGCTAAAGCCCGGATTCTGGCGCAGCATGGCATGGCGGCGCTGTTTCAGGCGGACATCATAGTAATCCGTCATGCCGTCATAGCCCTGCACAACGAAGCCTTCCGCGAGCAGCAGCCGTGCCAGGTGGTAGCCGATGAACCCTGCGGTTCCTGTGATCAGAACTTTCTTCATGAATATGCGGTCAACTTTGGATTGCTGGAGGTGAGAGCCTCAGTGATCGCCGCACGGTATTGCGCCACGATGATGCTTTGGTCGTAGAGCTCTTCCATCCGCCGCCTGCCGGCCGCGCCCATGGCCGTTTTGGCGGCAGGCGGGAGCAACAAAAACCGCTCGCAAGCCTTTGCAAGGCTCCCGGCGTCCTTCGGTTTGCACAGCAGGCCCGTCACGCCGGCCTCGATTACCGACCGACAACCCGGCACATCCGTGGTGATCGTCGGGCGCGCCATGGCGGCGGCCTCGATCAGCGTGCGCGGCGCGCCTTCGCGGTAGGATGGCAGCACCACGCAGGTTGCCCGCGTAATGTAGGGTCGCACATCATCCGTGGTGCCGAGGTATTCCACATGCCCCGCGTCAACCCAGGCCTGCAGGGTAGCGGCATCAATCGCGCTGCGATTTTCCGCGTTCAGAGCCCCAAGCAACTGGAACCGCACCTCCGGCATGTGTGCCTTCACCAGGCGGGCGGCCTTGACGAACTCGAGCACGCCCTTGTCCCGCAGCAGCCGCGAGATCATCAGAAACACAGGTGCTCTGTGCCCGGACGGGGAAGGGAGCGGCGCGAAGTGCTCGAGATCAATCCCGGATCCAGGCAGCAACCGGGTCTGGTATCCCTTGATCAAGCGACGCGAGATAAAGAGGCTGCGGTCGTCCTCGTTTTGAAAAAACACGGTCGGCAATTTGGCAAAAGCGCACCGGTACAATCCCTCCGCCACGATCTGCAAAAGGCCCCCGGACAAAAACGCCGTGCCGAGGCCTGTCACATTCGGCACGAATGGCACGCCCGTGGACTTGGCGGCCATCGCACCGAAGATGTTGTTTTTGATCGTATAGCTGAGCACGATGTCGGGTTGCTCCGCGCGGAACACGTCCTTGAAGCGGCTGTACAATTTTACACCCTCAAGCGGGTTCAGCCCTTTGGCGCTCATCTCCAGAGGCAGGAACCTGCACCCCATCCGCTGCAGATCTGCGACGCTGTCATCGGGGGGGGCCAACACGGTGATCCGGTGCCCGTCTTTCAGCAGAGCTTGGACCACGGGACGCCGGAAGTTCCAGATATTCCAGGCCGCATTGACGGTGAGCAGGATATGTATCGGCACGATGTAACGCGGCCGCAGGCTTGCCCCCCGGTCATGATCAACGAGGGGACGTGACACAGAGCCGGACGCAGTATTCATCGACCAACACTGGTATAGGCCGTGAATCCTGCGCGCTTGGCATCCTTGGCCGAATAGATATTGCGCAGATCGGCCATGTGCGGTTGGGCCATGTTGTGCGCGATGCGCTTGAGATCAAGCGCGCGGAACTCGTTCCATTCTGTCAGGATCACCAGCAGATCGGCGTTATGCGCGGCCGTGTAGATGTCGTCATGCCATTGCACGCCGGGCAACAACGCCTCGCCCTCATGGCGGCCCTGCGGATCGACCACGTGCACTTTGGCGCCACCGCCAACCATCGCCGGGATGATTGTCAGGCTGGGGGCATCGCGCATATCGTCGGTGTTGGGTTTGAACGTCACACCGAGCACAGTCACGGTTTTGCCATTGAAGCTGCCATCACAAAGATCGCGCAGCTTGTCGATCATGCGGCGCTTGATCTCATCATTGACCTTGATCACCGTCTCGGTGATCTGCATCGGCAAGCCATGTTCCTGACCAATGCGCGCCAGCGCCCTGGTATCTTTCGGAAAACACGACCCGCCGTAGCCCGGACCTGCATGCAGGAATTTATTGCCGATCCGCCCGTCAAGACCGATCCCCTTGGCCACTTCCTTGATGTCACCGCCTGTGCGTTCGCACAGGGCCGCGATTTCGTTGATGAAGGTGATCTTGGTCGCCAGAAAAGCGTTGGCCGCGTATTTGATCATTTCGGCGCTTTCCAGATCGGTGGTAACGATCGGGAAGTCGCGCAAATAGAGCGGGCGGTAGATATCGGCCATGACCTCCGCAGCGCGGTCCGACTGGACGCCCACGACAACGCGGTCGGGCTTCATGAAGTCGTCGATGGCGGCACCCTCGCGCAGAAATTCGGGGTTCGAGGCAACGTCGAACGCGAGATCCGGATTGGCCGTGCTGATCAACTGCTGCAGATGCCTGTTGGTGCCAACCGGCACTGTCGACTTGGTGACCACCACGACGTAGTCTGTGGCAGCCCGCGCCACCTCTTCTGCCGCCGCATGCACATAAGAAAGATCCGCATGCCCGTCCCCGCGCCGTGTCGGCGTGCCGACTGCGATAAAGACGGCAGCCGCACCCTGAACAGCCGCGGTGAGGTCCAGCGTGAAACTCAGCCGGCCGGCCTCGACATTGCGCAGCATCAGGGCCTCGAGCCCCGGCTCGAAGATCGGGACGATCCCGGCATTCAGCTTGTCGATCTTGACAGGGTCCTTGTCGACACAGACGACCTCATGGCCGAAGTCCGAAAAACAGACGCCCGAGACGAGGCCGACATAGCCGGTGCCGATCATTGCGATTTTCATGGGGAGTCCTGTGTGAGCGCGTGGCGCGCGGCGCTTGCGGCGTGGTCATTCGAGGCCAAGTGCGGCGGTGTCAGGGCGTTGGTGAGCGGGTCACGGCAAAAAATGGGTGTCAAATTCCGCCACGCCATCCGACAAGAAACTGGCATGATCTAGCTGCTGTGTGGCGCGTCGCGCTGAATGGGGCTTGCCAGCCATTTTGGTGAGACGAGCGCGCACCCCACACATCAGGTGTCCTCGGGCAGGAGCGGCGCGCAAGATAAGGACAGACACGCAAGATCGGGCAGGGAGGCCCTTTTCAAGACGGATGCGATCACCGGTTTGCTGCGTGCCGCAAATGCCCGATAACGTAACATCCCGGCACATGATTGACGGATAAGCGACGCAGAAATAGCTACCGCACGGAAGGTCGCCGTAGACCTGCCGGATAATGTGTGCATTGCGTCTAATAACGACGCGGTACTTGCGGTCTGTTACCGCAAACCGGGCGATCTGCGCAAGGTTGATCGACCAAAAACGACCTCTGTTATCTTTAGATAGCAAACACTTAGGGCAATTGCGCTCAAAGCTTCGTCACCGCTTCGCGGTCCAGCTGCACCCGGGACGCACGCCCCAGAATATCGAGCAAAACCCAGACCCGTTGCTGCGCATCGATGCGCTCCACGCTGGAGACAAATTCTGCAAAAGGCCCCGAGAGAATGCGGATCGCATCCCCCGGCGCCAGGTCGTCCGCGGCCAGCACTTTTCCTTGCGTATCACACCGCCGCCGCAACTCATTGATCAAACCGCCTGGAACCACAGAGGCCACACCGCCGAAACCCACCAGTCGTGACACGCCCAGTGTCCCGTTGATCGGCCCCCATTGCCGCATGCTGGGTCCCAGACCGACAAACAGATAGCCTGGAAAGAGCTGCACTTCACGCGAGACAAACAGCTCGCCGCGTCGCTGCGAGATCAAATGCTTGGGGTTAAACACCTCATAGCCTTGCCGCACCAGGTTGCGCGTGGCCAGCGATGCACCATTCGGTTTGAGCTGCGCCAGATGCCAGGTGGGCGCTGCGGTTATGCTATGTTGAAAGCTCATGGAGCAGGGCTGCGGAACAAACGGGTCATGCTTGGGAGCCTTTCAGCAAGCCTGATATACGCCCGGTCTGCGACGCGGACCGGCGCGATCGACGCGCAAACCGCATCCCGAGATAGTAGCTGGCCACGAAAAGTGCGGCATATACACACAGCGCCAGAAAGGCAGCGGCCGGGCGATCCCAGAGCCAGACGCCCGTGACCACAGGAGCCGTGAACACCGGGGTCATGATCAGGGTGGCCAACGGGTTTGCGATGGCGCGATGCCCGCGCCCGATCATCGTGATCTCGACCGCACGCATGACGAGTTGGTGAAAGTGCAACCGGTCAGGAGAATCCGTGGGGCGGCCGGCGCGCCGCCGTCGATAAATCGCAAAGAACGTGTCTGCCACAGGCCAGAAAAAGAGTAAGAGCACCGCCCAAGCAGATAGGTCCTCAACGCTGACCATGAGAGCGATCGCGCACCACGCCAGTAGATGGCCCAAGGCATATGCGCCAACGTCACCCAGAAAAATACGCCCGAAAGGATAGTTGAAAGACAGAAAGCCCGTCAAACCGGCGATGAGCATCAAGTTCAGCAGAGCCAGTGATGTCTGCCCCGCCTGGGCCGCAATCACGGCCAGACCAAGGGCGCAGACCAAGCCAACGCTCGCGGACAGTCCATTCAACCCGTCAATCAAGTTGAAAGCATTGCAAAGTCCGGCGCACGCGAAGATCGTGAACAGCGCGGCAAAGGGCGCCCACCGGAGCAGCATATCGAAGCCGGGAAGATCTGCCCGCGGTATTGTCATGCCGACAAGGAGTATCACCAACGCCGAGGAGGCAGACGCCGCCAGCAAGCGCCGACGCGGGCTGACAGGCAGGCCCAGATCTTCCATCAAGCCAGCGATCACGACCGGGACCAGTGAGACACAGAGTGTCAAGAAGAACCCGCTGATATCGTCCGGCAACAATAGCCATGTCGGGACAAGGCCGGCTAACAAGGCCAGGCCACCAATACGCGGCGTCGGGTGGGCATGCGCTGCTTGTACAGCTCTGGAATCCATGCGCCGCTCAACGAGTGGCATGTAAAGCCGTCGCACCAGCAGGATCAGCGCCGAAACCGAGGCCGAAGCCGCAAACACGACAAGAAGATTGAGATGCGGAGTGATCCACTGCATTTTACTGCTCCGATACGCGTGATAAATCAATAATCGCCAGCGAATCTTCGTGCTAATTCCCTGGAAAACGACGCTATTGAAAAGTTGAATAGTAGATATTCTTGGCTGAAGCTCCGCGAGCAGTCTTGAGAGAAGAAATATTAATGACGAGCCACTCTTTTTCGTGAAGCGGCATACAAAGCAATGCCTTGCAACTAATGAAGTGTCATTTAGTCCTTGGAGATTAACGCGGATCCAAAGATAAGGATTATTGTATCTTTAGATTACGCGGGATACGTGAGTATGGTTACTGCAACCGGCATGCGGGCACGGGAGAACAAGGCCCAATATATTCTTGGCATGCACAAAGGGGAGATAAGCTCTACGTAAGCGTTCCAGAATACAATATATTTTGGACAGTCGTCATTGTGTTATTCTTCCATCTAATGACGACTGCTGCGCAACGCAGCTGACGGTATCGAAAAACGCTCGCGTCGCTATCTTAGGACAATACTTTCTCAATAAAACAAGGTGATGAAAAGAAAGAGGTGGTGGAAGTGTGTCGCAAAGAAAACCATATATACAGAGAATATACCGCTTCTACTTCAAAACCCGAAAGTTCTCGTGGGTGATGACGCGGAAGT
>JBLRWK010000056.1:0-27068 GCA_047921295.1 Rhodobacterales bacterium | reverse complement strand
ATGCCAAATGGTATGTGCGCGAGGAGCGCGGCGGCTGGATTCTCGGCCCCTATGAACGCAATGCACCTGCGCGGTTCGAATTCGGTGTGCCCGACAGCTTCCGCGCCGATCTGTTCCCGCTGGATCTGGAGCGGATCGAGGAGGAATACATGTCGATGATCCATCGTCTCCCCTCGTCCGAAACCGTGGGGCTGAAGGATGATTTCAACGGCCCGATCTGCTACACACCCGATGGCAACCCGCTGGTCGGCCCGGCCCCCGGCTTGCGGAACATGTGGCTGGCCGAGGGCTTCAGCTTCGGCATCACCGCCGCGGGCGGCACCGGCTATTATCTGGCGCAGTTGATGGCGGAGGGCGAGGCCGAGATCGACATGGCGGCCCTTGATCCCAAGCGCTACGGCAGCTGGATGACCACCGAATATGCCGCGCGCAAGAACGAGGAATGCTATGAGCACGTCTTCATCCTGCACCACCCCGACGAGGAGCGTGAAGCCTGCCGCCCGCTGCGTACCGCCCCCGCCTATGACCGCCAGAAGGCACGCGGCGCGCAGTTCGGCCATGTGAACGGCTGGGAGCGGCCCAACTACTTTGGCCCGCTGGATGCGCCCGACAGCTTTGACCATGATGCGCGGTCGTTCCGCCGTGGCGGCTGGTGGCAGCATGCGGTCGAGGAGGCGAAGGCGATCCGCGAAGGTGTGGGCCTGATCGACGCCACCGCCTTTACCAAGCATGTCGTCAAAGGCCCCGGTGCGACGCAGTTTCTGGACTGGTTTACCTGCAACAAGCTGCCAAAGGTGGGTCGCATCAACCTGACCTATGCGCTGACCGATCACGGCACCACGCGCACCGAATACACCATCGTGCGGCTGGCGGAGGACGAGTATTATCTGGTCAGCGCAGGCGCATGGACGGATTACGATGGCGATTTCCTGCGCAAAGCCGCCGCCGACAAAATGGGCGATTTCGGCTATATCGAGATCCAGAACGTCACCACGCAATGGGGTGTTTTTGCCATCGCAGGCCCGAAGTCGCGCGATGTGCTGAAGGCCGTGATCAAGGATGCCGATCCCGAGACGGCGCTCTCGAACAAGCGCTTCCCGTGGCTGAGCGCGCGGCAGATCGAGCTGGGGATGTGCCCTGTCAATGCGATCCGCGTCGCCTATACCGGCGAATTGGGATGGGAGTTGCACCACCCGATCGAGATGCAGAACTACCTGTTCGACCTGCTGGAGAAGGCGGGCACGAAACACGGCATGAAGCTGGTGGGCGCTCGTGCGCAGAACTGGCTGCGGCAGGAAAAGAGCTACCGTGCTTTTGGCAACGAGTTGGGCCGCGATGCGACTCCGCTGGAGGCGGATTTGCCGCGTTTCGTTGATCTGACGAAAGAGTTCAACGGCAAGGCCGCGATGGAGGCGGTGGGCATCCGCTCCAAATGCGTGACGCTGCTGGTGGATGGACCTGACGATGCCGATCCATGGGGCCGCGAGGCGCTTTATGCGGCCGATGGCACCCGCGTGGGCCGTCTGACCTCGGGCGGCTATTCGGTGCATTTCGGCCAGAGCATCGGCATGGGCTATGTCCGCCCCGAACTGGCGGTCGTGGGCACGGCGCTCAAGGTCAAGATGTTCGACAAGCTATGGGATGCACGCATCGTCGAGGACAGCCCCTACGATCCTGCGAATGCCACGATCCGTCAGGACGGGTGAGGCGGTCAAGGGGGGGGTAGCAACGCGCCACGCCCCCTGTCTGTCAGCCTGCGGCAACCATCTCGTCATAGCATTCCAAGGCTTTGGCGGCATACATCATCGAGGGGCCACCGCCCATCTGGATGGTCATCGCCAGCACATCGCCGATTTCCTCGCGCGTGGCGCCTGCGCGGATCAGCGTTTCGACATGCAGCACGATGCAGGCCTCGCAGCGCGTCGCGATGGCGATGCCGAGGGCCACGAATTCCTTGGTCTTGAAGGGCAGCACGCCACCTTCCTTGACCGCTTTGCCCAGACCGCCAAAGGCACGGGTCGCATCGGGGATAGCCTTGTTGAGGGCGCGCAACTGGTCGCGGGTGCTGTCGAGTTTGGTGTTCCAGGTCATGATCGGTCCTTTGCCATGTGTCATTCTGGCGGGGGCAGATCACAGGCGCAGACCGGCCGCCTTGATCCTGATCAGATAGCAGCCTTCAGACCCGTCTTGCGACAAAAGCCATGTTGTTGGCGGGCATTTCGACAACCTGCACAAGCTCCATCCGGCTGGCATGGATCCAGTCGATCACGCTCCAGTCGTCCTTGTAGCCGATAGCCGGATCTTGCGCGGTCAGGCTGGCGTGGAAACTGGCATCGCCGTCGGAGGTTGTCTTGCCGTCGCGCAGGAAGGGGCCGTAAAGGACCAGCAGTCCGCCGGGTGCCAGCGCCTTGGACGCCTCGGCACTCAGGGTTTTCGCCTCGTCTGTGCTAATTAGGTGGAGCAGGTTCACCAGAACGACCAGATCCTGCCCGCCGTGGTTATCACCCCATCCCGCAGCCGTCGCATCCAGTGCAATCGCGGGGTGCAGGTTCGGCAGGTTCGC
Source organism: Rhodobacterales bacterium (assembly GCA_047921295.1). Taxonomy (GTDB): domain Bacteria; phylum Pseudomonadota; class Alphaproteobacteria; order Rhodobacterales; family Rhodobacteraceae; genus Seohaeicola. Next base: position 24,505 of record JBLRWK010000056.1, on the reverse strand, counting down.
GACAGCCGCATGGGCATCGACCGAGGCGCGGCGGGCGGCGTCGATATCGCTGGGCTGCCAGTCGAGGCCGGGCATCCGGTGCGCGAAGATCACCACATGCTCGCCGGTGCCCGAGGCAAGCTCCAGCGCGCGGCCTGTTTCGGGCGCGTGGCTGGCGACCAGCGTGGCGATATCAAGCACGTTGCGCGCGGCGGAGGGCGCGAACATGCGCCCGTCCTCGGACGGGGTCGCGACAGAGGCGCTGTCAGGCAGGTTCAGGCGGCGGGACATGTCAGGCAAACCTTTTGGGATCGAGCGCGGCCACGGCAGCAGCATCAAGCGCGGGTGTGACCCCGAGCGCCAGATCGGCCAGAAGCTGGCTGGCGGCGGGGGCCGTCTGGAAGCCGTAGCCACCTTGCCCCGCGCACCAGAAGAAGCTGGCATCCTGCGCATCGGCACCGATCACCAGCGCGCGGTCCGGCGCAAAGCTGCGCAGCCCCGCCCAGTTGGCCAGCATCCGCGTGACGGGTTCGGTGACCATCTCCTGATAGCGGGCAAGCCCCTCAGCCAGAACCATGTCATCGGCCCAGGCGTCCTGCGGATCAACCGGGTCTTCATCGGCAGGTGACACGATCAGCGCGCCCGCGTCCGGCTTGCAATACCAGCTTTCGCCCACGCCATCGACAAAGGGCCAGTCCGCAGGCGACATGCCCTGCGGCAAGGCAATCCGCGCCATGGAGCGACGATAGGGCTGGATTCCCAAGGGTGTCACGCCCGCCATTTTCGCCACAGTATCGGCCCATGCTCCGGCGGCATTGACCAGCAGATCGCCCTCGTAGCTATGCCCGTTGGCTGTCGTCACGCGCCAGCCGCCGGACAACCGTTCGATCCCGCTGACCCGCGCATCGGTGACGATCTGCGCGCCATGCGCCTTGGCGCTGCGTGCGAAGTTCTGGATCAGCAGGTCGGTATCGAGATCCTGTGCATCCTCGCGGTAAGCCGCATGCGCCACGGTCTCGCGGTTCAGGATCGGCCAGAGGCGTTGCGCCTCGTCCAGCGTCACCTCGTCCAGCCCCAGATCGGCACTGTCCGCCCTGAACGCCGCGAGATGATCGGGGCCAGCCACCATCATCATCCCGCGCTTTGACAGAACGCCGCCATCCGCATGGTGATGGTGATCGGCACTGGCCGCGTTCAGCGCCTTGATCGTGGCATTGCCGTAGTTGAGCAGGAACATCGCCGCCGAACGACCGGAGGCGTGATAGGCAAGGCTCGCCTCACCTTCCAGCACGGTCACGTCTGCATGGGGGGCCAGACGGGCCGCTGCAGAGATGCCCGCGATTCCGCCACCGATGACGATGATCCGGCTCATGCTTCCTCCAGCCGGTCCGTTGCGGGGGCAGGGGTGGGGGCCAGCGCCGACAGCCGCGCATAAAGGGCATCGTCCAGCGTATACTCCATCGCCGCCAGCGAGGGGGCAAGCTGTTCGGCGTATCGTGCGGAGATGATCGGGGTCGGCCCCGCCGGATGGCGCGCAGCCCAAGCCACGGCGAGTGTTGCGGCATGCACACCCACATCGGCGGCAATGCCCTGCAAGCCGACAGCCGCCTGATGCATCCAGTCGGGCGCGTAGCGGCTGGCATAGGCCACGTCCTCGACCAAGCGCCCGCTGCCGCCTGCCGCATATTTGCCCGTCAGCAACCCGCCACCCAAGGGCGAATAGGGTGCGATGGCGATGCCCTGATCCACGCAGGCGGGGAAGAGTTCCACCTCGGCTTGACGTTTGACGATGTTGTACATCGGTTGCAGGATGTCGATGGTCAGATCGAACGCCGCCGCGACATGGACCGCTTTCATCACCTGCCATGCGGCGAAGTTCGACACGCCGACATATCGAATCTGCCCCTTCTGCTTCAACGCGGCCAGAGTCTCGAATGTCTCCTGCAGGGGCGTCGCGTCGTCAAAGCGGTGCAGATAGAGGATATCGACCTGATCCATCTGCAAGCGTTGCCGCGAGATATCGAAGGTCTTGAGGATGTTGTCGCGCGTCGAGCCGCCGACATAGCCTGCCTTGGTCGCAAGGATCAGCCGGTCACGATGGGGTGCTATCAAGCGGCCCGTGATTTCTTCGGAGGCGCCCCCCGTATAGGCATGTGCCGTGTCGAAATGGGTGATGCCAGCCGCCAGACTGGCTTCGAACATGGCTTCGCTCTGTGCGGCATCGGCGCGGCCACCGAATTGCATCGTGCCAAAGGCAAGGCGGCTGGCGGGGGTGCCGTCACGGCTGGTCAGGGGATGTGTCATGCGGCGACCCTGCCACGGTTGCTGACCAAGGAAAAGGGGGCAATCTGCCCCCCTTTGACCCCGTCAGCCCTGTTCGGGAGCCACCTTGCGCGTCTGTCGCCATGCCCAGACCAGAGAGCCGAGATAGAGCAGGTTCATCGTCATCAGCGTCGCCCACGGGTAGCTGATCAGGGCTGCCAGAAAGCAGACGAAACCGACATAGAGATAGCGGACATTCTCGCGTTTGATGGTGAGCGACTTCAGCGACCAAGTCGGCAGCCGTCCGATCATCAGCAAACCGACGCCCAGCATGTAAACGCCGATCAGCGGGTCGGGGATTTCCGGCAGTTCCGGAAAGGCACGCTCGATGAACAGCGGCAGCATCACCAGCAAGGCGCCTGCGGGCGAGGGGACGCCTTCGAAATGGCGCGCGGGCTTATCGCTTGTCTCGGTCTTTGTGCCCACGTTGAAGCGGGCCAGCCGCATCACGCAGCACAACGCATAGATCACAACGGCGATCCAGCCGAGGTTGCGCATGTCCTGAAAGGCCCAGAAATACATCAGCAAGGCTGGAGCGATCCCGAAATTCAGGAAATCGGCCAGACTGTCCAGTTCGGCCCCCAGTGCACTTGCGCTTTTCAGCAGCCGCGCAAGGCTGCCGTCCAGCCCGTCGAGAACGGCGGCGACCAGCACAAGCTGCACCGCCACCGTGAAGTTGCCGCCCGCAGCAAAACGGATGGCCGTCAGCCCCGCACAGATCGCCGCGACCGTGACCAGATTGGGCAAAAGCTGCACAATCGGCAGTTCGCGCCGTGACCGCACGGGTGTGGAAAGATCGGGATCAGGCTGTTCGCCCACGACGCGCCCCCTCGGCTGAGGTCAGATCGGCGAGAACGCTCTCGCCCGCAATCATACCCTGACCGACAGCCACCATCGGTTCAACCCCGTCCGGCAAATAGACATCGACGCGGCTGCCGAACCGGATTAGGCCAAAACGCTCTCCTGTCAGCAATGTCTGTTCCGGTTTGGTCCAGCAAACAATGCGGCGCGCAACCAGCCCGGCGATCTGCACGACAGCGATATGGCGTCCGTCGGGCAGTTCAAGACACAGCGAGTTGCGCTCGTTATCGTCGGAGGCCTTGTCGAGCGAAGCATTCAGGAACTTGCCCGGACGATAGGCCACGGCGGTGACGCGTCCTGCAATCGGGGCGCGGTTCACATGGCAGTCGAACACGTTCATGAACACGCTGACACGGGTGAGGGCACGATCCTCCATCCCCAGTTCGGCAGGTGGCACGGCTTTCTCGATCAGCGAGATGATCCCGTCTGCGGGACTGATCAGCAGCCCCTCGCGGACGGGCGTGGTGCGCTTGGGATCGCGGAAGAAGTAATAGCACCAGATCGTCAGGATCACCCCGATCCAGCCCAGCGGTTGCCACAGGAAGAACAGTGCAACCGCAATGGCGGCAAAGATCGCCACGAACTTGCGCCCTTCGGGATGCATCGGTTTGATAAAGGTTTCAAGCATGGTCATGGTAGGGTGCGTCCTTCGCGATACTGGGCCTTGCACTACAGTTTTGCAGGAAGGCGCGCAATGCGGCTGTCTTGTCAAACGCGTGACAGGGCGTGATCCTGCATGAGGGGGCTACCAGTGCTGTGTGCTTGTGGGGAGGGCGACCAGCGATGGAAAAGCCAGTCTTTGCCCGGAACAGCCGCGCCAGCGGCCCGGGCAGCGCCCGACCGCCCCCCGGGCGGGCGCTTTTGCAAAGTGGCACCAACCCCAAACCTAGAGATATGCTGCGCGATAAACTGCCCCACACGGCCGTCGAAAACGCCCACCCGCGGTCGGGCACCGCCCTGACCGTGTGACAGAGCGCGCAAATCGTTCCTACCGCCCCCAAAACAAAAAACCCCGCCTTGCAGCGGGGTTTTCTGTAGCCTCTTAAAAGCGCCGATCAGTTCGGGATCGTGCCTTCCAACCCTTCGACATAGAAATCCATGCCCAGCAGCGTGCCGTCATCGGCCACTTCGCCCTCGGCCAGCCAGACAGAGCCGTCCTGCTTGTTCAGCGGGCCGGTGAAGGGGTGGTACTCGCCCGAGGCGATCGCCTCTTTCATGGCCAGCGCCTCTTCCTTCACATCTGCGGGAACACGATCCGTGATCTCGCCGATACCAACCATGCCGGGTCCGATCCCGTCCCACGTGTCGGTGCTCTCCCATGTCCCATCCATCACGGCGCGCACGCGGTCGATGTAATAGGGGGCCCAGTCGTCAATGATCGACGAGACGCGCGGACCATCGGCATATTCGGACATATCGGAGGCCTGACCAAAGCCGATCACGTTGCCAGCCTCGGCAGCAGCCGCCAGCGGTGCGGTGGAATCGGTGTGCTGGAAGATCACATCGGCACCCTGTTCGATCAGAACCTTGGCCGCATCCGCCTCTTTCGCGGGGTCAAACCATGTGTAGGCCCAGACGATCTTGAACTGCACTTCGGGGTTGACCTTGCGCGCGTGGATGAAGGCGGAGTTGATGCCGCGGATCACTTCGGGGATCGGGTAGGAGCCGATATAGCCCACGATGTTCGATTCCGTCATCTTGCCCGCGATATGGCCCTGAATGGCGCGGCCCTCGTAGAAGCGTGCCGAATAGGTCGATACGTTGTCGGCGCGCTTGTAGCCGGTCGCATGCTCGAATTTCACATCCGGAAAGCGGGCGGCCACGTTGATCGTCGGGTCCATGAAGCCGAACGATGTGGTGAAGATCAGGCCGGCACCGTCAAGGGCCATCTGGGTCATCACACGCTCGGCGTCCGGGCCTTCGGGCACGGATTCGACAAAGACGGTCTCGACCTGATCGCCGAACTCGGCTTCCACGGCCTGCCGGCCTTTGTCATGTTCGTACGTCCAGCCGCCATCGCCCACGGGGCCAACATAGACAAAGCCCACCTTGAGCTTGTCCTGCGCCATGGCGCCGGTAGCCAGACCGAGCGCGAGCGCTGCGGTGGACAGGTATTTCATCAGTTTCATTCAGGTATCCCCCTGTAAGTGACGTTCAAGTTTTTGGCCTCAGCGCGAGGCGTGGAATATACGACCGAGCGAGGCAGGTGCCTTGCTCTTGTCGGCAGACATGATGACCAGCACGAGGATGGTGATCAGATAGGGTGACATTGCCAGATACTCGACCGGAATCGCAACGCCTGCTGCTTGCAGATTCAGCTGAATCACGGTGACGCCGCCAAAAAGATAGGCACCCAGCAGCACACGCCACGGTTTCCAGCTGGCGAAGACGACAAGCGCCAGCGCGATCCAGCCGATCCCGGCGGTCATGCCCTCGGTCCATTGGGGCACGCGGATCAGGCTGATATAGGCCCCACCCATCCCCGCGCAGGCCCCGCCGAACAGGATCGCCATGATGCGGATACGCTTGACCTTGTAGCCAAGCGCATGGGCTGCATCGTGGTTCTCGCCCACCGCGCGCAGGATCAGACCGGCGCGGGTGTACTTCAGCATGAACCAGACGGCGGCGACCAGCAGAAGCCCGAAATAGACCATCAGGTCATGCGAGAAAAAGATACGGCCCACGACAGGCAAGTCCGACAGGCCTGCGATATTGAGCCGTGGAAAGGACGGCGGGCGGACACCCTGATAGCCCTGACCGATCAGCGCCGACAACCCCAGCCCGAACAGTGTCAGCCCCAGACCGGAGGCGACCTGATTGGCCAACGCCAGTTGCGTCAGCGCCGCGAAAACCAGCGCCAGCGCCGCACCACCAATTGCCGCCGCGACAACCCCCAGCAGCGGGTTGCCGGTATTGACCGAAATGGCGAAACCGCAGATCGCGCCGGTGATCATCATCCCCTCGACACCCAGATTGAGCACGCCCGCCCGCTCGACCACCAACTCGCCGATAGCGGCCAGCAACAGGGGCGTGGCCGCCACCATCAGCGAGGCCAGCAGCAGAACCGGATTGATTGACGACAGATCCATCACGCCACCTCACGCCTTGCCAGCCGCAGCCGGTAATTGGTCAACACATCGACAGCCAGCAGGAAGAACAACAACATGCCCTGAAACATCTGGATCGCAGCGGCGGGCAGGCCAAGGCGCGATTGCGCGATTTCGCCGCCGATATAGGTCAGCGCCATCAACAGCCCCGCCAGCAGGATGCCCAGCGGATGCAAGCGGCCCAGAAAGGCCACGATGATCGCGGTGAACCCGTAGCCCACGTTGAAATCGATGCTCACGCGCCCCGCCGGGCCGGAGACTTCGAACATCCCCGCCAGCCCGGCCAGCGCGCCTGCCAATCCCAGACAGATCAGCACCAGCCGCGCGGGGTTCACACCCGCGAAACGCGCCGCGCGCGGGGCCTCTCCGGTCAGGCGAATATGAAAGCCGAGGATATGTCGCGTCAGCAGCACATAGGCGAAGATCACCGCGATCAGCGCCGCCACCACGCCCCAATGCATCCCCGATCCGGCAATCAGCTCGGCATTATGCGCGCTGGGATACTGCTGCAGGTTGCGCGATCCGGGAAAGCCGAAGCCCTGCGGGTTCTTCATCAGCCCCAACGCCATCGAAGCCAGCAGTTGCTCGGCCACATAGACCAGCATGAGCGAGACCAGAATCTCGTTGGTGCCGAACCGCACCTTCAGCACCGCCGGGATCATCGCCCATGCCCAGCCGCCAAGCGCCCCCGCCAGCACCATCAGCGGAAAAATGAACCAGCCTTCCAGCGGATAGAACGCCAAGCCCACACCCGCACCAGCCAGCGCGCCTATGATATACTGCCCCTCGGCCCCGATATTCCAGATACCGGCCCGGAACCCGAGGCTCAGGCCAATCGCGATCAGCACCAGCGGCGCGCCTTTGACCAGCAGTTGCGGGCGGTAATAGAACGCGAATTCCGAGAACAGCGGATCATAGAAAATCGTGCGGATCGCCACCAGCGGGTCTTTTCCCAACACTGCGAACAGCGCCCCGCCTGCAATCATCGTTGCAATCACCGCGACCAGTGGTGCCAGATAAACCCAAGCCTGCGAGGGCTGTGGCCGCTTCTCAAGCCTTACCATACCGCACCCCCCGGTTCATCTTGCCTCAAATACTCATGACACCACGCCTCAGACATGCGCCACCTCCATGTCATGGGCACCACCCATCATCAGGCCGATCTCGTCGATGCTCAGTTCGGACGTGGGCCGGATACGCGACAACCGCCCCTCGTTCAACGCGCCGAAACGGTCGGCAATCTCCATCAACTCGTCCAGATCCTGGCTGATCACCACCAGCGCCGTGCCACCGGCGGCCAGATCCAGCAGCGCCTGCCGGATCGCGGCAGCGGCCGAGGCATCGACCCCCCATGTCGGCTGGTTCACCACCAGCACTTCGGGCCGCTGCATCACCTCGCGCCCGATGACGAATTTCTGCAGGTTCCCGCCCGACAGCGATCTGGCCGCATTGGCGGCACCTGGGGTGCGGACGTCGAAACGCGTGATGATTGCCTCGGCAAAGCTCTGTGCGCGGCCCCAGTCGAGAAACCCGCGCCGTTCCAGTCCCTCGCGCTGCGATCCGGTCAGCATGGCGTTTTCGGTCAGGCTCATATCGGGGGCCGCCGCATGGCCCAGCCGCTCCTCGGGCGCGCATAGAAGCCCGATCCGCCGCCGCTCCACCGGCCCGAGCATGCCCACCGGCTTGTCATGCATCCGCACCATATCGGGGGCGCTGCGCAACTCGCCCGACAGCGCACCCAGCAGTTCATCCTGCCCGTTGCCCGCAACACCGCCCAAACCCAGAACCTCGCCCTTCCGGACCGACAGGCTGATCTCCTTGAGCGCGCAGCCGAAGGCCGAAGGCGAGCGCAGGGATAATCCGCGCAGTTCCAGCGCCACCTCGCCCAAGGCCCGCCCGCTGCGTTCGGGCGTGTGCAGGACCGTGCCCACCATCATCTCGGCCAGTTCCCGCGCGGTCGTCTCGGAGGGCGTGCAGGTCGCTACTTTCTTGCCAAGACGCAGGATCGTGGCGGTGTCGCACAGGGTGCGGATCTCCTCCAGCTTGTGGCTGATATAGAGGATCGCCACGCCCTCAGCAGTCAGTTTCCGCAAGGTAAGAAACAGGATCTCCACCTCCTGCGGCGTCAGAACCGATGTCGGCTCGTCCATGATCAGCAAGCGCGGGTCCTGCAACAGGCAGCGGATGATCTCGACGCGTTGCCTCTCGCCCGCCGACAGATCGCCCACAATGCGGAACGGGTCCAGCGGCAGGCCGTAGGTCTCCGACACATCGCGGATGCGCCCTGCCAGATCGGCCAGTCGCGGCGGATTCTCCATCCCCAGCGCGATATTTTCCGCCACATTCATCGCATCGAACAGCGAGAAATGCTGGAACACCATCGCCACACCCGCCGCACGGGCTACGCGCGGCTCTGCGGGTGCATAGGGTCTGCCCTGCAGGATCATCGTCCCTGCGTCCGGCTGGACCAGCCCGTAGATCATCTTGACTAGAGTGGACTTGCCCGCGCCATTCTCGCCCAGCAGTGCGTGAACCTCGCCTGTCTTCACATCAAAGGAGATATCGGCGTTGGCGACAACGCCCGGATAGGCCTTGGTCAGCCCCTTGATGCTCAGAACCGGTGCGGTCATGCGCTGCGCTCCCTGTTTTCGGCTTTTGCCGCGAAAGTGCTCAATAGGCTGGCGGCCACGCCGATGGCAATCGCTTGCGGGTGTTTACCCAAGGCCGGATCACCGATCGGACAGCGGATGCGCGCGATTTGGGCAGGCGCGTGCCCCAAAGCAACCAGCCGCGACCGGAACCGCGCCCATTTTGTGGCCGATCCGATCACCCCGGCGCTGGCAAATCCATGGCTCAACAGCCGGTGGCACAGGTCCAGATCCAGCGCATGCGAATATGTCAGGATCAGATGATGCGCGGCGTGCGGCGCATGCGGCACCAGCCTTGCGGGATCGGCAGCGGGCAGGGTGCTCACACCGGACGCTACCGTATGGGGGAACCGCTCCGGTGCGGTATCGACCCAGGTGATGGCCAGATCGGGCAGGGGGGACAGCGTATCCACCAACGCGCGGCCCACATGGCCCGCTCCCCAGATCCACAGCGGATGCGCCGCACGCGATACCGGCTCGATCATCCATCCCGCGACCAGTTGTGGCGAAGGGCTTTGGCCCTGTCCGCGCGCCTCGTTGAGAAGGCGTTGCACCGGCAATGTCATCGCCGCTCCCGCCACAATGGGCCGCGCGATGACCTCTTGCCCCTCGCAGTTGGCAAGCCGCGCATGATCGTAAATTTCCGTCAGCAGTTGCACCGCTCCGCCGCAACACTGCCCCAGATCAGGGCCAAGCGCATGGCGGCTCAGCCGCGCCGCCGCCCCGTCCGCGAGCATCGCAAGCGCTGCCGCTGTCGCCTGATATTCCAGTGTCCCGCCGCCGATGGTGCCCGACTGGCCACCCGGCCAGACCAGCATCGCCGCGCCGGCCTCGCGCGGGGCCGAGCCGCGCACCTGCGCGATCACCACCCGCGCCACACGGCCATGCTGCGCCACCGCGTCGCGCAATCCTGATACATCAAATCCCATCGCGCACCCTGTTCACGGCGGCCAAAATACGCTCCGGCGTGGCAGGTGCATCCAGCGCCGGATAGGCGGGCCCGCAAGCCGCTATCGCATCCGACAAGGCCATAAGCGCTGAAATGCCCAGCATCAGGGGCGGCTCGCCCACCGCCTTGGAGCGGTAGATCGTGTCCTCTCGGTTGTCGCCATCCCAGAGCGCCACGTTGAACACCGCTGGCCTGTCCGAGATGGCAGGGATCTTGTAGGTCGACGGCGCATGCGTCCGCAGTCGCCCTTTGTCGTCCCAGACCAGTTCCTCCATCGTCAGCCAGCCCGCGCCCTGCACGTAGCCGCCCTCGATCTGGCCGATATCCAGCGAGGGGTTCAGGCTGGCGCCTGCATCGTGCAAAAGGTCCGCGCGCAGGATCCGGTTCTCTCCGGTCAGCGTGTCGATCACCACCTCGGTCAGCGCAGCCCCATAGGCGAAATAGAAAAACGGGCGCCCCTGACCTTTGATGCGGTCCCATTCCACTTTCGGGGTGGCGTAGAACCCTGTCGACGACAGGCTGACCCTAGCGGCATAGGCGGATTGCGCGGCTTCAGCAAAACTGTACCGCGCCTCGCCTGCACAGACCTCGCCTCCCGCGAACCGGACGCTGGCAGGCGTGCATTGATGCAGCTGCGCCAGATGTGCTGCCATACGGTCACGTATCGTATCGCAAGCCGCCTTGACCGCCATACCGTTCAGATCCGTCCCGGACGAGGCCGCCGTGGCCGAGGTATTGGGCACCTTGCCGGTATCCGTCGCAGTGATCTTGACCGCTGACACTTCCAGCCCGAACCGCGCCGCCGCCACTTGCGCCACCTTCTGAAACAGGCCTTGTCCCATCTCGGTGCCGCCATGGTTCAGGTGGATCGATCCATCCTGATAGACATGCACCAAAGCGCCCGCTTGATTGAGATGGGTCAGCGTAAACGAGATCCCGAACTTCACCGGCGTCAGCGCCAGTCCGCGTTTCAGCACCGGATTTGCCGAATTCCATTCCGCCACAGCCTGCCGCCGTCGGTCATAACCCGCCGTCTTGGCCAGCTTGTCCGTCATCGCGTGCAGGATGAAATCCTCCACTTCCATCCCGTAGGGCGTGGTCTGCTTCTTCTTGCCCGAAATATCCTCGGGGGGTGTTGAACGCAGTTCAACAGGGGGGGCAGACAGCCCCCCTGCGCCACCTGACGCAGGCGCTGCCTCGGCATAGTAATTCACCCGCCGCACCTTCAGAGGATCGCGGCCCAGATGATGGGCGACATGGTCCATCACCCGCTCGATCCCGACCATACCTTGCGGGCCGCCAAAGCCGCGAAAGGCGGTTGCGCTTTGGGTGTTGGTCTTCAGGCGGTGGCTCTCGATGCGGGCATGCTCCAGCAAATAGGCATTGTCGGCATGCAGCATCGCGCGGTCGGCCACGGGCAATGACAGATCCTGCGCCCAGCCGCAGCGGGTGTAATGCACGAACGCCACACCCAGCACGCGGCCTTGAGCGTCAAACCCCGCCGTGTAATCGATGCGGAAATCGTGCCTTTTGCCGGTGATCACCATGTCATCATCACGGTCATAACGCATCTTGCAGGGGCGCCCCGTCTGCATGGCCGCGACGGCGCAGGCCACGGCCAGCGCGTTGCCTTGGCTTTCCTTGCCGCCGAAACCGCCACCCATGCGCCTGATCTCCACGCGGACCGCATGCATTGGCACGCCCAACGCCTCGGCCACCTTGTGCTGCACTTCGGTCGGGTGCTGGGTCGAGCTGTGCACGACCATGTCCCCGCCCTCCTGCGGGAGGGCGAGGGCGGCCTGTCCCTCGAGATAGAAATGCTCCTGCCCGCCTATCTCGAACCGGCCCTCTACCCGGTGCGGTGCCGAGGCAATGGCGGAGGCCGCGTCGCCCTTGGCATAGATGCGCGGGCCATCCTCGAAGCGGCTGTCGGCGGCCATTGCCTCCTCGATCGTGAGGATCGGGGTCTCTTCGGCATAGTCGATCCGGCCCAGCCGCGCCGCCTGCCGCGCGGCAAGATGGCTTTCGGCCACCACGGCAAAGAGCGGCTGGCCGACATAATGCACCTCGCCCGTTGCCAGCAAAGGCTCGTCATGGGCGGAGGGCGAGACATCATTGGCGAAGGGCAGATCCTGTGCCGTTAATACTGTCACCACACCGGGGGCGGCGCGCACAGCTGCAAGGTCCATGGCGAGGATTTGGCCCCGCGCGATGTTGGACAGACCGAACGCCAGATGCAGTGTATTGGCGGGCAGGGGCATGTCATCGACATAGCGGGCCTGACCCGTCACATGCAGGTGGGCCGCGTCATGGGGCAGCGGTTTGGCCACGCTCATGGCTGCACCTCCATGATCGCGACGCGTTGCCCCTGATCCTCAAGGTAGTAGCGCCGCAGCATGTTGGCCGCTGTCTCCAGCCTGTAGCGGGCCGAGGCGCGCATGTCCGACAGTGGCGAGTAATCCTGCGCAAATGCCTGCATCGCCTTGGTCACCGTCGCCTCATCCCATGGCTGGCTGGTCAAGGCGGCCTCGACCGCTGCCGCGCGTTTCGGCGTCCCTGCCATGCCGCCGAAGGCGATGCGGGCGGTGCTTACGCGTCCATTCTCGACGGTGATGCTGAAACAGCCGCAGACCGCCGAGATGTCCTGATCGAAGCGTTTGCTGAGCTTGTAGCACCGCAGCCGGTCGGGCTGGCGCGGGATGGTGACGCTTTCGACGAACTCGCCGGGGCGGCGGTCCTGCTTGCCGTAGTCGAGAAAGAAATCCTCCAGCGCCATGCTACGGCGCGTGTCGCCCTGTCGCAGATGCAGCGTGGCCCCCAATGCGATCAGCGCGGGCGGGCCATCTCCGATGGGCGAGCCGTTGGCGATATTGCCCCCGATCGTCGCCGCAGCCCGCACCTGCGCCGAACCGTAGCGGCGCAGCATCGCGGCGAAAGAGGGGTGAGCCCCGTCCATCAGCGGGATCAGCCGCGCGATGGTGACGCCTGCGCCGATGCTCACCGCGTCTTCGTCCTGCGTGATCAGGTTGAGGTCTTCGCAGCGGTTCAGAAAGATCACCTGGCCCAGATCGCGCATTTGCTTGGTGACCCAAAGCCCCACATCCGTGGCGCCTGCCACCAGCGTGGCCTCGGGATTGGCGAGATAGACGGTGGCCAACGCATCGGCACTGCGGGGCTGCAACGGATCACCGACGGGGGCCTTGCCGCCCCCCTCGTCGAACCCTTGGTTCGACCATCCCCCCGCGGATATTTCCGGCAAGAAGAAGCTGCGGTCGGAGGTCATCCAGTCGGGGACGGGGGCATCCTCAGCGGCCTTGGCGGCGCGGATAATCGGCGCGTAGCCGGTGCAACGGCAGAGATTGCCTGCCAGCGCCGTGTCGTGATCGGTCTCGCCGTTGACATGCGAGACCGCCATCGCGGCGATGAAACCCGGCGTGCAGAACCCGCACTGGCTGCCGTGATGCTCGATCATCGCCTGCTGCACAGGATGCAGCGCGCCGTCCGGTCCGCTGATCCCTTCAACGGTCCGCAGGGCGCGCCCGTCAAGCTGTGGCAGAAAAAGGATGCAGGCATTCAGGGCGCGGCAGGTGCCGTCCGGATCGGTCACCATCACGGTGCAGGCCCCGCAATCGCCCTCGTTGCATCCTTCCTTGGTTGCGGTGAGGCCACGCGTCTCGCGCAGCCAGTCGAGTGCCGTGGTTGTCGGGGAGATATCCCGCAACACCACGCTGTCCCCGTTCAGAAGAAAGGAGATGTCCATGTTGTAAAGCCTGCCGCCTTACCGTTTTTTGCCCGTTCATGCGCTGTCTCGATGCGGCGTAGAGCAGCGCGGGCTCCTGTTGGTTGAACCACAGCAAAGCGCGGATTCGATACCAAGGCAAGCAAAAGCTGCGCTTTCGTCGGGTCGGGGCTTGGGGTAGCACTATGGCATGAGCACATCCCCCCGATTCATCCACCTGCGCGTCCATACCGAATATTCCCTGCTGGAAGGGGCGGTGCGGCTGAAAAAGCTGCCCAGCCTGTGTGCCGATGCAGGCATGCCCGCAGTTGCCGTCACTGATTCGAACAATATGTTCGCGGCGCTCGAATTCTCGGTCGCGGCCAGCGGTGCGGGAATCCAGCCGATCATGGGCTGTCAGGTTTCTGTCGCCTATCTGGCGGCACAACCCGGCGAGCGGCCCCGTGACCCTGCGCCCGTGGTGCTGCTGGCACAGAATGAGACCGGCTACGAGAATCTGATGCGGCTGAACAGTTGCCTCTATCTCGACAAGGCGGGCCAGTTGCCGCAGGTCACGCTGGCCGAGCTTGAGACGTTCAGCGCGGGGCTGATCTGTCTGTCAGGCGGGCCGGATGGCCCCATCGGGCGGCTCTTGCGCGCCGGCCAGCGCCCGGCGGCGGAAGCCTTGATGCAGCAACTGGCGGCAATTTATCCGGATCGTCTCTATGTCGAATTGCAGCGCCACCCCGAAGGAGGCGGGCTGCCCGAGGCCGAGCGGCTGTCCGAGCGCGGCTTTGTCGAGATGGCCTATGCCATGGACCTGCCTTTGGTGGCTACCAATGACGTCTATTTTCCCAAAACCGCCATGTACGAGGCGCATGATGCGCTGATCTGTATCGCGGAAGGCGCCTATGTCGACCAGCAAGGCCCGCGCCGCCGCCTGACCGCGCAGCATTACTTCAAGTCACCGCAGGAGATGGTGACGCTGTTCGCCGATCTGCCGGAAGCGATTGAAAACACCGTGGAAATCGCGCGCCGCTGCGCTTTCAGAGCCTACAAGCGCGATCCGATCCTGCCGAAATTCGCCGATGACGAGGTGCTGGAACTGCGCCGTCAGGCCAAGGCAGGGCTGGCCGCACGACTGGCCGTGATCCCACATGCCGCACCTGTCGCGGAATATGAAAAACGGCTGGAATTCGAGCTCGGTATCATCGAGGGCATGGGCTTTCCCGGCTACTTCCTGATCGTGGCCGATTTCATCAAATGGGCCAAGGATCACACTATTCCCGTAGGGCCGGGGCGTGGCTCTGGCGCGGGCAGCCTTGTGGCCTATGCGCTGACCATCACAGACCTTGATCCCCTGCGCTACAGCCTGCTGTTCGAGAGGTTCCTGAACCCCGAACGCGTCAGCATGCCCGACTTCGATATCGACTTCTGCATGGACCGCCGCGAGGAGGTGATCCGCTATGTGCAGGACCGGTACGGCCGCGACAAGGTGGGGCAGATCATCACCTTCGGCGCGCTGCTGTCCAAGGCCGCCGTGCGCGACATCGGGCGTGTTTTGCAGATGCCTTACGGACAGGTGGACCGCCTGTCCAAGCTGATTCCGGTGGAAGGCGTCAAACCCGTCAGCATCGAACAGGCGCTTGCGCAGGAGGAACGCCTGCGCGAGGCGGCACGCTCTGAAGAAGTGGTGAAACGCCTGCTGGATTACGGCCAGCAGGTGGAGGGATTGCTGCGCAACGCCTCGACCCATGCGGCCGGTGTGGTGATCGGCGACCGCCCGCTGGACCGGCTGGTGCCGCTCTACCAAGACCCGCGCTCGGATATGCCCGCCACGCAGTTCAATATGAAATGGGTGGAACAGGCCGGGCTGGTCAAGTTCGACTTTCTCGGCCTCAAGACCCTGACAGTGATCCAGAACGCGGTCGATCTGATCAAGGCGGGCGGGCGGCATCTGCATATCCGCGCCGATGGCGTGCAGCTTTACGATCCGGCGGACGGTGCGGTGGATGATATCGGCGCGATCCCGCTGGAGGACGAGGCGACTTACAAGCTCTATGCCAGCGCCAAGACGGTAGCGGTGTTTCAGGTGGAATCCAGCGGCATGATGGATGCTTTGCGCCGCATGAAGCCCACCTGCATCGAGGATATCGTGGCGCTTGTCGCGCTTTACCGTCCCGGTCCGATGGAGAATATCCCGACCTATTGCGAGGTGAAGAACGGCCTGAAGGAACGCGCCTCGATCCATCCGCTGATCGACCATATCCTTGAAGAGACGCAGGGCATCATCGTCTATCAGGAACAGGTGATGCAGATCGCGCAGGTCATGGGCGGCTACAGCCTTGGCGGCGCCGATCTGTTGCGCCGCGCGATGGGTAAAAAGATCGCCGAGGAGATGGCCAAGGAGCGCCCCAAGTTCGAAAAGGGCGCGATGGCCAATGGGGTGAACAAGAAAAAAGCCTCCGAAGTGTTCGACCTTCTGGAAAAATTCGCCAACTACGGCTTCAACAAATCCCACGCCGCCGCCTATGCCGTGGTCAGCTACCAGACGGCTTGGCTGAAGGCGAACCATCCGGTCGAGTTCATGGCGGGGGTCATGAACTGCGATATGCATCTGACCGACAAGCTGTCGACCTTTGCCGAAGAAGTGCGACGCGGGCTGGATATCACCATCGTGCCGCCTTGCGTCAACCGTTCCGATGCGGTGTTCACCGTGCTGGACGGACAGCTTGTCTATGCGCTGGGCGCGCTCAAGAATGTAGGCGTGGAGGCGATGCGGATGATCACCGCCGCGCGCCGCGACGAGGCGGGGCAGGACAAACTCTTTGTCACGCTCTACGATTTCGCCCGCCGCGTCGATCTCAAACGTGTCGGCAAGCGCCCGTTGGAAATGCTGGCGCGCTCGGGCGCTTTCGACATGCTGGATGCCAACCGGCGCCGCGTGTTCGACGGGCTGGACGCGCTGGTGAACTACTCGGCGGCGATCCACGAGCAGAAAGCCTCCAATCAGGTCTCTTTGTTCGGCGAGGCGGGCGACGATCTGCCAGAGCCTCGCCTGATGCCAGTGGCCGACTGGCAGCCGCTGGAACGGCTGGACGAGGAGCACAAGGCCATCGGCTTTTACCTCTCCGGCCATCCGCTCGATGATTACCTGCCCGCTTTGAAGCGGCGCAATGTGATGACATTGGCCGATATCCAGCTCAAGGCGGAGCGCGAGGGCGGCGCCATCGGCAAGGTCGGCGTGCTGGTCTCGGCGCTGCAGGAACGCAAATCAGGGCGCGGCACGCGGTTTTTCCGCATGAACATCAGCGATCCGACCAGTCAGGTCTCTGGCATTGCGATGTTTTGCGATGATTTCGACGCGGTGCGGCGGGTGTTCGACCAGACGCATCAGGTGGTGATGACGCTCGAGGCGCGCTTCAACGAGGGTCAGTTCGATCCGGTGGGCCGCTCGGTCGTGGCGATGGACGGGGTGGTGGCCGAGGCGGGCGCGACAGGCTTGCGAATTTTCATCGAGGATGTGGCCGCGATTCCCACGGTCGCCTCTGTACTGGGGCAGGCGGCAGAGAATGCGCGCGGTGTGCCGCGCGGGCCGGTGATGTTCTGCCTGATGGACCCGACATTGCCCGGCGAGACCGAGATCGACACCGGGCAGGATTTCCCGCTCAACCCGCAGATCAAGGGCGCGATCCGCTCGCTGGCCGGTGTGATGGAGGTGCAGGAGGTCTGACCGCCTGTCTTTGCACAGCTTTGGTCAGTTCACCAATGCGGCGGGCGCTGGTCGGCCAGCACCACGGCGTCGCCGCCACTGGCCTCGCGCTCGCCTTCGCGCTGCATCAGCATCTCCACGCGTCGCGTCAGCCGGTCGATCTCGGTTTGTTGGGCGGCCACGACATCCGACAGGTCATCGACCGTGCGGATCAGATGGGCCAGTTTCTCTTCCAGATGTTGCATCATGCCTCCTTTTGCGATGCTGTTGTTAACATGCGGACCGTGCACAGGGAAGGACAGGCGATGACAGTCAGGGTGGAACAAACGGATCGGGTGGCGGTGGTCACGATCAACCGCCCGCACGCCCGCAACGCCGTTGATGCGGCCACAGCACAGGCGCTCTATCAGGCGTTCCTGCGGCTGGACGCGGATGCAGATACCGATGTCATGATCCTGACCGGCGCAGGTGGACCCTTCTGCGCGGGCTTCGATCTGAAAACCGCCGCCGACGGCACGGCCGCCGACTGGATCAAAGCTGTGGATATTCCCGCCGACTGGATCGATCCGGTAGGCCAGCCCTTGCCCGGACCGATGGGCCCGTCGCGGCTGGTGCTGTCCAAGCCGGTGATTGCCGCCATTGAAGGCCCCGCTGTGGCCGGTGGCATGGAACTGGCCGCATGGTGTGATCTGCGCGTCATGGCGCAGGGTGCGGTGATGGGGGTCTATTGCCGCCGCTGGGGTGTGCCGCTGATCGATGGCGGCACGCTGCGCCTGCCGCGACTGGTGGGGCAGGGTCGTGCCAATGACCTGATCCTGACGGGCCGTCCGGTAGAGGCGGGCGAGGCGCAGGCGATGGGCCTCGCCGACCGTGTTGTGCCACAAGGTCAGGCGCTTTCGGCGGCGCTGGAACTGGCGCAATCGCTCACGCGGTTTCCGCAAGGCTGTATGCGGGCCGATCATCTCTCGGCGCGGATGCCGCCCGCTGATCTGGCACAGGGATTGCGCCGCGAATGGGCCTCTGCCGCGATGTTCGCCGCCGAGGGCCGCGCCGGGGCCGCGCGCTTCTCCTCCGGTCAGGGGCGCGCGGGACGGTTCGACAATCTCTAGGCCTGCGCTTCATCGTTCTGCAAATACTCGACCCCGCCGCCAGCCCCGCCCGCACGCTCTGCCCAGCCAGCCAGCCGCGCCCCGCTTGCCCCCTTGGTCTGCATCCGCTAGAGGCAAGCCGGACGATACTGCAGCGATCAAGACTGCCCCGATGAAGACTGCCCCGACCAAGACTGAGGGAGCCTGCCATGGCCAAGGAAAAGAAAACCCCGCGTCCCCGCGCCGAGACCCCCAAAGGGTTCCGCGATTATTTCGGGGCCGATGTGACGATGCGCGCCGAGATGCTGGCAAAGATCGCCGCAGTCTATCATCGCTACGGCTTTGACGCGCTGGAATCGTCGGCTGTGGAAACGGTCGAGGCGCTGGGCAAGTTCCTGCCCGATGTGGACCGCCCCAATGCCGGCGTCTTCGCATGGCAGGAAGATGCGGAACACGCGGGTGAGAATGCCAAGCCGGGCGACTGGCTGGCGCTGCGCTATGACCTGACCGCGCCCTTGGCCCGCGTCTATGCCCAGCACCGCAACGAACTGCCGCTGCCCTACCGCCGCTATGCGATGGGGCCGGTCTGGCGCAATGAAAAGCCCGGTCCGGGACGGTTCCGGCAGTTCTACCAATGCGATGCCGATACGGTGGGCGCGGCCAGCGTGGCGGCGGATGCCGAGATCTGCGCGATGCTGGCCGATACGCTGGAAGAGGTGGGCATCCCGCGCGGCGACTACATCGTGCGGGTGAACAACCGCAAGGTGCTGAATGGGGTGTTGGAGGTCGCGGGACTTGCCGGTGATGATAAAGAAGAAGAGCGCGGCATAGTTTTGCGGGCAATCGACAAGCTCGATCGCCTTGGACCGGATGGAGTGCGCTTCTTGCTTGGTCAAGGGCGTAAAGACGAAAGTGGTGATTTCACGAAGGGAGCCGAACTTAGGGAAGGTCAAATCGAAAAGATTATGGGCTTTGTCAATGCTCAAGCAGGAATTGACGAAATTCTTCAGGGTAAGGCATCTGGTCTTAAATCTAACTTTTATCAGAGTTTTCGCGACGCCCACCTTGAGGCTGCTAATTTGAGCGCGTCAGATCAAAGGTCACCGCTTACTGGCCAGTTGCGAAATTTTGCCACTCTTGATTATCTCAATAAGTTAATCGGAGACTCAAGCGAGGGGTTTGATGGAGTAAAAGAGCTTGCTCAAATCGCTGAACTCCTCAGTGCCCAAGGCTACGGCCCCGACCGGATCGTGATCGACCCCTCCGTCGTGCGGGGCTTGGGCTATTACACCGGGCCCGTATTCGAGGCCGAGCTCACCTTCGAGATTTTCGACGAGAAAGGCCGCAAGCGGCAGTTCGGGTCGGTCGCGGGGGGTGGGCGTTATGACGATCTGGTCAAGCGCTTTACCGGACAGGAAGTGCCCGCCACGGGCGTCTCCATCGGGGTGGACCGCTTGCTTGCGGCATTGCGCGAGAAGGGCCGGATGCAGTCCAGCGAACAGGGGCCTGTGGTGGTGACCGTGATGGACCGCGACCGGATGGCCGATTATCAGGCTATGGCGGGCGAGTTGCGCCGCGCGGGTATCCGGGCGGAGGTCTATCTCGGCAATCCCAAGCAATTCGGCAACCAGTTGAAATATGCCGACAAACGCGCCTCGCCCGTCGCCATCATCGAAGGCGGTGATGAAAAAGAGCGCGGTGTGGTGCAGATCAAGGACCTGATCCTCGGCGCGCAGATCGCCGAGAATGCAACGCTGGAGGAATGGCAAAGCCGCCCCAGCCAGTACGAGGTGCCGCGTGACGAGATGGTTGCGAAGGTGCGCGAAATCCTCGAAAGCCAGACCGATGCCTGACATGGCCATCACACGCTCTGCCATCCGCGACGAGGCCCTGCGCCTGCGCGCGCTGTTCGAGGCGGCAGGCGCACAGGTCATGGACCCTCCCATATTGCAACCTGCCGGAATCCTGCTCGACCTCTACGGCGAGGATATTCGCGGGCGCGCCTATGTCACCTCGGATGCGGTGCGCGGCGAACAGATGCTGCGCCCCGATTTCACGGTGCCCGTGGTCCAGACGCATATGGCGCACGGGGCGGAACCCGCGCGCTACACCTATGCGGGCGAGGTGTTCCGGCGGCAGGAAGATTTTCCCGACCGCGACAACGAATATTTCCAGACCGGATACGAGGTGTTCGACCGCACGGATCCGGCGGCGGCGGATGCCGAGGTCTTCGCGCTGATACGCGAAGCCTTGGGTGATTTGCCGCTGCGTGCCGCGACAGGTGACATCGGCATTCTGGCCGCCGCTGTCGAGGGGCTGGAGACGACACCCTCGCGCAAGGCCGCGCTGCGCCGTCACATCTGGCGGCCGCGCCGCTTCCGTGCGCTGCTTGATCGTTACGCAGGCCGCGCCCCGGTGCCCGAGACGCGGTCAGCCCTCCTCGCCTCTGCCGATCCGCTGGCCGATTGTGCGCCGCTGATCGGATTGCGCGACCGCACGGAGATCGCCGCAAGGGTCGAGGCCCTGCGCGCCGATGCCGCCGCGCCGCCGATCAGCGAGAATGAAGTGGCCCTGCTGGATGCGATCCTGAGCGTGCGCGAGACATTGCCCTTCGCGCTGGAACATCTGCGCGATATTTCCGTGGATATGCCCGCCATCGCCCCTGCTGTGGCCCGACTGGAAGCCCGGGTCGATGCGCTGGCGGCGCGCGGCATTCCGGTCGATACGCTGGAGTTCGAGGCCAGCTACGGGCGCACATCGATGGAATATTACGACGGTTTCGTCTTCGGGTTCTACGCCGCTGGGCGCAGCGATCTGCCGCCCATCGCGACCGGCGGGCGCTATGACGCGCTGACCCGCGTGCTGGGGCAGGGGGCCGAGATTCCCGCTGTCGGCGGTGTGATCCGCCCCGGTTTGTTGCTCGAACTGAAGGCTGCTCCATGACGATCAAGCTGGGTGTGCCGTCCAAGGGGCGGCTGATGGAAAAGACCTTCGAGTGGTTCGCGGCGCGCGGCATTACGCTTTCGCGCAGCGCCTCCGAGCGGGAATATGCGGGCGCGGTCGAGGGGATCGCAGACGTCGAACTGGTGCTGTTGTCGGCAGCCGAGATCCCGCGCGAATTGGCTGCGGGCCGCATCCATCTGGGCGTGACCGGCACCGATCTGGTGCGCGAGAAGCTGGGCCAGTGGGACCAGCAGGTGCAGGAACTGGCCGAACTGGGGTTTGGCCATGCCGATCTGATCATCGCGGTGCCGAGCGCCTGGGTCGATGTGGATACGCTGGACGATCTGGATGCTGCCGCCGCTGCCTTTCGCGCAAGGCACGGGTTCCGCCTGCGGATCGCCACCAAATATCACCGTCTCGTGCGCGATTTCCTGCGCGCCGCTGGCGTGGCCGATTACGCTTTGGTGGACAGTCAGGGCGCGACCGAGGGCACGGTGAAATTCGAGACAGCCGAGGCCGTGGCCGACATCACCTCCACCGGCGAGACGTTGCGGGCCAACCACCTAAAACTGCTACAGGACGGGCTGATCCTGCGCTCGCAGGCCACGCTGTACCGCAGCCGCGCCGCTGCTTTGTCGGATGCCGACCGCGACACGCTCAAACAGCTTTGCCAGATGATCGAGGTGGACTGACCGCGTCAGTCCTCGCGCGGATCGAACGGGTCGGGCCGCGTGCGCCCCTCGCGCAGCTTGAGCGCCAGCCCAAGTGCGACGCCCACACCGATGGCGACAGTCAGATCGACCAGCACGGTCAGCCCCATGGTCAGCAGCAACAGCACACGGTCCGAGGGGCGTTCGCGCATCCATGCGCCCCATTTATGCGGCTCCGCCATGTTCCAAGCGGTCAGGATCAGCAATCCGGCCATTGCGGGCATGGCGAGCATCCCCGTCGGCCCCGCCGCCAGCATCATCATCGCAAGGATCGCCGCCGCATGGATCAGCCCCGCCACCGGGGTCTGCCCGCCGGCCTTGACGTTGGTGGCGGTGCGGGCAATCGCGCCTGTGGCGGGCAGGCCGCCGAAGGCCGCAGAGGCAAGATTGGCCGCGCCCTGCGCCACCACCTCGGCATTGGGGCGATGCTGCGCGCCTGTCATCCGGTCAGCCACCACAGCCGACAGCAGCGATTCGATGCCCGCCAGAAAGGCGATGATCAGGGCGGAGGGTAGCACCTCGATCATCCGCGCCAGCGTCACTTCCGGCAGGCCGGGCAGCGGCAAGGTTGTGGGCAGGGCACCAAAGCGCGCTTCGATCGTCTCGACAGGCAGGGCCAGTATGACAGCGGCGCCGGAGGTCAGCGCCAGCGCCACGATCAGGCCGGGCAGGCGGGGGGCCGCGCGGCGGAAAACCACAATCAGCACCATCGTCGCCAGACCCACGCCAAACGCCGCGAGGCTGAACGTGTCGCGCGCGGCCCAGAGCGCGGGTATCTTGTGCAGCAATTCGGCTGGCTCATTCACCAGCGACAGGCCGAACAGGTCTTTCAACTGGCTGGCCGCGATCAGCACAGCGATGCCGATGGTAAAGCCGTTCACCACGGATTCGGGCACATGGGCGATCAGACTGCCCGCCCGCAACCAGCCCGCCACCAGCAGGATCACCCCCGCCATGGCCGTGGCCAGCAACAGCCCGTCATAGCCATGCTGCGTGATAACGCCTGCGACCACCACGATGAACGCGCCCGTCGGCCCGCCGATCTGCACCGTGCTGCCGCCAAGTGCCGAGATGATGAACCCCGCCACGATGGCCGTGATCAGCCCCTGCGCCGGAGTGGCCCCCGATGCGATGGCGATAGCCAGCGACAGGGGCAGCGCGACCATGGCCACGGTGATGCCCGCGAACAGATCGGCGCGGAAGGTGGCTCGCGAATAGGTCGACAGACTGGTCAATAACTGAGGGCGGAGCATGCGGTTCGTCCTGAAATGTGACGTTACCATGCGTCCGCTGCGGCAGCGTTACAAGCGTGATGTCGGAGGTGGAACTCAACCGTTGCCGCGATGCCGTGGCAGTATTGTCAGAGCACGCCCAGATCGGCCAGTGCGGCACTCAGCGAACTGGGCAGCGCATCCTCGTGTTCTCGGCCCTTTGCCAGATCGGCGGGCGCATCCTTGGCAGTCAGATAGCGCCAGCCCTGAAACGGTTTCTTGAGTGCCTGTGTTGTGCGGATGATCTCGGGGTCCAGCACGATGGCGCAACGTCGGATACCGTCCCCGCCGATCACCTCGTCCAGACGCAGGATGCGCTGACGGCATTGCAGCACACCTTTGATCACCCAGTAGATTGAACCGCCATCGAGAATCTCTGCCTCGCGCTTGGGCCACATACGGGTGATATGGCGCGGCAGGCCATCAGTCCCCTTGGCGCGGATACTGGACTGCCATGCAAGCAGATCCTCGACACCCTCGGTGCCGACAGACAGTTTAATCAAATTGAGTTGTTCTGGCATGGCGTTATCCCAAAGTGTGGTAGAGCATAGAGGCTGCAACCGCGAGATCAAGGGTCGCTGCCGTCACGATAAGCGCCGCTCCGCCGTTGACCCGAACCTTCCGTCAGCCTATTGTGGAAGGGCTGCTCAAGACTGTCTGCTCTTAGCAAACGCTCCTCCGCTGCATATCTCACCTGATGATCCAAGGACGCCGCCATGACCCGTTTTGCCGCCCCCATTTCCGAACAGATATGGGACATGAAATACCGGTTCAAACAGGCCGATGGAGTACCTCTGGACCGCTCGGTCGAGGATACATGGCGCCGCATCGCGCGGTCATTGGCGGAGGTGGAAGAGGACAGCGCCCTTTGGGAAGACCGATTCTACGCAGCACTTGAGGATTTCAAATATCTGCCCGCAGGCCGCATCACCGCAGGCGCAGGCACCGGCCGTCGAGTCACGATGTTCAACTGCTTTGTGATGGGCACGATCCCCGACAGCATGGGCGGCATTTTCGACATGCTGAAAGAAGCCGCGTTGACCATGCAGCAGGGTGGCGGGATCGGCTATGATTTCTCGACCATCCGCCCGCGCGGCGCGGATGTGCTGGGCGTGGCGGCGGATGCCTCCGGTCCCTTGTCGTTCATGGATGTCTGGGATGCGATGTGCCGCACGATCATGTCCGCAGGCTCGCGCC
>JBLRWK010000055.1:0-27838 GCA_047921295.1 Rhodobacterales bacterium | reverse complement strand
AATCTAGCGTGTTGATTTATTTGCATTTTTTGTGTATCTTCAAACTGTTGGCGGCGGATGCTGCTACGCTGGAATACGCCCCAATATCCCCGAATTTGCCCCTCTACGACGACTCATTGCACACACAGCGCACACGAAAATGGCCTCTATCACCAAACTCCCCTCCGGTGCCTACCGGGTTCAGATCAGACGAAAGGGCCGCTACGCGAGCGAGACGTTTCTCCGTCGCGACGATGCCCATCGCTGGGCCCGCCAGGCGGAGACCCGGGTTGATCAGGTGTTGGCGCCGAACAAGTCGTCCGTCTCCCGCCTGACCACCTTCGGCGATCTCATCGATCTCCACATAATCGATATGTGCGAGGTAGGCAAACCGCCGCGTCGCAGCAAGGCCGCCACGCTCAAGACGCTCAAGCGCGATCTGGGCCAGAAGAAGATTGGGCACCTCGACCGGCAAAAGCTGATCGACTACGGCAAGATGCGCGCCGATCAAGGCGCCGGTCCGGTGACCCTCAGCATCGATATCGGCGTGATCAAGATGATCATCACCCATGCGGCAGCCGTACACGGGCTCGACATTTCTCCCGAACCCGTTGATCTGGCACGTGTCGCGCTCAAGCGGCTCGGCCTCATCGGCAAAGGCACCGAGCGGGACCGCCGCCCCACCACGGACGAGTTGAACCGCCTCTTCCGTTGCTTCGATGACAACGAACGCCTGACCCTGCCGATGACACGGATCGTGAAGTTCGCGGTGGCCACGGCGATGCGGCTCGATGAGATCTGCCGCGTTGCATGGACCGATCTCGACATCGACCGCCGGATGCTCATGATCCGCGACAGGAAGGACCCGCGCAACAAGACCGGGAACGACCAGCGGATCCCACTCTTCGCCGCCACTGGGTTCGATGCCTGGGCATTGGTCACCGAACAGGCCAAGGAACTCGGGCACGCAAGGGGCCGGATCTTTCCCTACAACTCGAAATCGGTCGGAACGGCCTTCCGGCGCGCCTGCGTCGAGGTCAGCGTGAAGGACCTGCATTTCCACGATTTGCGCCATGAGGGCACAAGCCGCCTGTTCGAGGCCGGCTTCGCCATTGAACAGGTCTCGCTGGTCACTGGCCACAAGGATTGGAAAATGCTGCGCCGGTACACGCATATCCGCCCGGAAACGCTGCACCGGCTTGCCGCGTCGCACGCCCCTTCCCCGCTCGAGACCCGCGCAGCTGAGTGACCGGAGAGTCAGAGGGGTGCCGTCCCGAACGACGCTCGTAAAGGAACTATCGCGTGACCTGCCGGCTTCTGCTGACTCAGATTAAGCGATAAGTGAATCCTATCGGGATTTCGACTTTGCCACGAACACCAAACTCGCCGAGCGCGAGGGCATCGCACCGTCCTACATGATCCGCGTCCTGCGGCTCACGCTGCTCTCGCCAGATATCGTCGAGGCGATCTTGGAGGGCAGGCAAGGATCAAACGCGACGCTGTCGACCGCCAACCCTCAGACAGTCCTTCGGATTCGGTTCAGATTAGCGATTGAGTATTTTTTGCCCCTGTGCGGACTAAGTTTCAGAGATGAGCGCAAGAAGGATGCTAAGTGGCTCAGGGGACTTGGGACGAATTCGTCCAGAACCATATTCTTGTATATAGGCTGAAGCCTCGGAACTCGTGAGCCGTGCCATTGATAATGAGCGCTCCAAAGCTGCTACCTGACCCTGCCAAAGCTCTACTGGTCCACTTTCGGGCGGAGAGATTCTACGACGTTCAAGTGCCAGTTCCCTGTTTAGAATCTCGGCCTGGAAGTGTCCGAAGATTTGCATGGCAAGGTACTCAAGAGCAGGACGGGAACGCTCCAAGGTCGCAGATTGATAACTTTTCGTCTCTGTATTGAGTTGACTGAGATGGCTTGACCTCACTGTGCGCGCAACCTCTGGCTTCTCAAGCGCAGATAGCGGCGTTTTTCCACGAGCCACTGCATTGTTGGTAGACGACGTTAACGGCTGCAGGCAAAGATCGAGTTGCTCAGTCGATAATCCGGTCCAGCCATCCTTCCCTTTGACGGAGCCGATGCGCAACATTTGCGCCGGAACTTCAAGCCGCACCCTGCGCTGAATTGCACGCAACAGGACCTGCAAATGCCGACGGTCGGCGGTTAGCGACTTCCTTTGAGCTTCAGTCGGTGCCGACGCCAGGATCTCATTTGCAGCGGGCGACCAAAGTGGTGGCAGAAGCTCGTCGGGAAAGGGATCCAGACTGACGACAGTCGCTATTACGACTGGCCCGATATCCCGTGCTGGATGCCCTTCTGGAAGCCGCACGCTCGTCTGGACAACTGGCTTCGTGAGTCCAAATTGTTCCATGACGCCGGTCGAGTAACCGTGAACCAAAGCGTCATGCAAATCGCCCCCGTGATCGAGAAAATGCAGTGGGCGGGCGGATTTCGAACCCTCGGCGGATCTCTCGCCATCATCAGTGAAAACGCCCTTGCGCGGAGGAGCAGTAATTGCTGAACGCCGATAAATGAAAGGTACATGCCCCGTCATCCAGTTGTCCCGAGACGCTCCCGGCAGCAAGAGCAAACCGCAAAGACGCGCGGCTCGTTCTATCACCATTTCGGCAGCATGGAGACATTCATCGAGCGTT
The DNA here is from genome assembly GCA_047921295.1 of Rhodobacterales bacterium. Lineage (GTDB taxonomy): Bacteria > Pseudomonadota > Alphaproteobacteria > Rhodobacterales > Rhodobacteraceae > Seohaeicola. The sequence continues at coordinate 25,201 of JBLRWK010000055.1, read as the reverse complement.
TGATGGCCGACTGGCGGGAACGCAACACTGTCCGCGTCTACGAGCGTATCCGTGACAAGCTATCAGGCGACTTTACCTGCTATTACTCGCGGTCATGGCATGAAGCTGATGATCATGGTGCCGAGTTTGATGGTGAGGCAGACTTCATAGTTGCACACGCAGAGTACGGCCTGCTTTTTCTCGAAGTGAAGGGAGGGCGTGTCAGTTGTCGTGAGTCAGACGGCCAGTGGCTGACCGAAGACCGGGATGGCAACCGCGCACCAGCATATCAGCTGAAGACGACGATGAGGCGAGTGATGCCCCAAGGTCGTAGAGCGAGTCGAAAGAATCGATCCCAGATACAGAAGGCCGCTGCGATCAGGGTTGCAAAGGTTGCAAGGATACGCCCCTCCTCAAAGACCGCCGCATAGGCGTAGCATCCTGAAAGGCCAATCAGCGCTATCGTCGCCATGTGCCAGCAGTAGTAATGCGTCAATATCACGGCTTGCGGCAACGTGTGCTGCTCCAACAGAGGCCGCGCGATCTCGCGCCCTCCCGCCACGACGTGGATGATTGCGATACCGGCTGCGAGGACGGCGGGAATACTGAAAGCTATCATGCTTGCACCTGTCTCGCTGGCTGCACAATGCTGCGCCGCGTGGCCTTGAGCAGCGCCTTGGAATAGACTGTGTGAAACCCCGTCAGCGCCCTGAAGACGGGACCGATTGATACAGGCCCTTCCCTGCCGCTGGTGGCGGAGATTATAGCGGACCCGAAATATAGCGAGGTTTGCGATGGCTCATCGCCCGAAGACGCGGCAACCCCGACCCACGACCGTGTCCGACCCGAGACGTCGCTCATGAGCAACTGGTCTTCGTTTCGATCCTCGACACGCCAAGCGGAAAAGGCGGCAGCGTCTTCGCGGGCCAGAGCGGCGGCGTCTGCATCTGACGAGGTATGACCAGCCAAGGCGAGCACTATACGCTCGGCCTTGAACAGCCATGTCGTGTAGAAAGCCTCGACATAGCGCGCGCGCGGGATGTGCCCCGGCACTGTTGTCACGAAGCAATCCGTATATCCGCCATCCACATGATAGCGGCGCAGAAACGCATCATCGGGAAGTTCACATTCACGGATTGTCATGAAAACACGTGCTCCAATAACCATAACATATGGTATGTTATGTACTGGCGACATGCGTGCAGTCAAGTGGTCGCACCGCGCTACGGGCAAGTTCGGGGCGCCACAGCCTCACGCCATGCTCTGGTGTTCGCCATCCAAGGCGAGCTTAGCGCGCGGAACAAGGCGCGAAGCATCGCCGAGCCGCCCCCCCGGCACGGCGATTTGGCTGATGCAGGCGCAGGTCTAAAGACTAGAGGGATTTGGCTGGCATAAATTGCGATGCTGCAAGGTTGTATCGCCGCACCGCGGCCCGACGCTGCACGGCTCGATGACAGTGCGCTCAAAGCCCTCAAGCAGTTGAAGCGTATCTCCTGTCAGGCGGCGGACACCGAAAGCAAAGACCGCGAAAACGATTTGGTCGGGAACTATGCCTGTGACCATTCGTTGGGCCATGCACACCATCTTGCACATCATAAAGAGAACAAAAATGGCGGATGCCGATATCGATCCCGAAACGCGTATCATTATCATTATGAACACCGATTCCGGCGACCAAGTGGAGGGCGCCACTCCGGAGGAAATCGAGAAACTCTTTGCCGATCGCGGGCACAAGGCCAGCGTGCAGCCTATCTCTGCGGGTGCCGATATCGCGGAGGTTGTGGCCAAGGCAGGCGGGCCGGGCGTGACCTGCGTGGTTGCTGCGGGCGGTGACGGGACGATCTGCGGTGTGGTTGACGCGCTTGTCGGCACCGAGATGGAGCTTGGCGTGATCCCGCTTGGCACGTTCAACTATTTCGCGCGCAGTTTCGACATTCCGCAAGAGGTGGCACCGGCTATTGACGTGATCTGTGCGGGCCAGTCGCGCCCGATCAACGTCGGGTCGGTCAACGGCACCATTTTTCTGAACAATGCCAGTCTCGGGCTTTATGCTGCGATCCTTAGTCGGCGCGAAGGCATCTACCGTCGATGGGGCCGTTCAAGGCTGGCGGCCTACTGGTCTGTCCTGTCCGCGATGGCGACGGTCTACCGCCCGCTGACGATGCAGGTCACGATCAACGGCAAGCAAATGCGCGCCACCTCCCCCATGATCTTCGTGGCCTCCAGCGCCTACCAGCTTGACGAGTTCGAGATCGAAGGCGCGCAGGCCATCCGCGAGGGCGAGTTCGCAGTTCTTCTCGCCCCCAATGTCGGGCGTGTTATGTTGCTCTGGAAGGCGATGCTGATCGCCTTTCGCGGGGTGCAAAAGGATCGGGATTTCACATTGCTGACCGGCGATCATGTTGTGGTCGAGACACGCCGCCCCTCTGCGCTGGTTGCCCGCGACGGCGAGCGCGGGACCATGAAGGGGCCGTTTGAATTCCGGCTGATGCAGGATGCGATCCGGCTGCGCGTGCCACAACAGGTGGCGACGGCCCCTGTCCCTTGACCCGTCTGGTGGTGATCAGTGACCTGCATTTCGGGCGGGATGAGCCGGAGCTTCTGACGCCGCTAGTCCGCGCGATACGCGAGGCCGATCCCGCGCTGGTGCTGATGGCGGGTGATTTTGTCCAGCGCGCCCGCGATTCCCAGTTCTCGGTGGCGCGGGAGTTCATGGACAGGCTCGGCCTTCCGTGGATCGGGGTTCCGGGCAATCACGATATCCCGCTGTTCAATCTCTTTCTCAGATTTTTCGACCCCTACCGCCCCTACCGGCACTGGATCTCGCCGGACCGCGAGCCACGGGTTGAACTCGAAAATGCCCTCGTTCTCGGTCTGGACACGACAGATCCGCTTGCCCACCAGCGCGGACGCGTGCGGCCCAGCGCCATGCGCCGGATCGGTGACGAGATCGCCAAGGCAGGCCCTCGTCTGCCCGTCATTCTTGCGCATCACCCGTTCCACCACGCGCCGGAGATCGAGAAAAACCTGATGGTCGGTGCCACGCGCGCGCTGGATCATTGGGGTCAAAGCGGGCCGCATATCATTCTGTCGGGCCATCTGCATCGCTGGATGGTGGAGCCTTTCGTGCGCCGCGAGGGCACAAGCATGACCTTGCAGGTGCATTGCGGCACGGGCCTGTCGCGGCGGTTGCGGGGGGAGCCAAACGATTTTGCCATCCTCGATTGCGCGGGCCAGGACGTGGCCGTTACCCGCATGGTGGCCGCGGACGGCGACTTTGTGCCGGAGTCCGTTGTCCGCTACCGCGCCGAACAGCACGGCTGGCGCAAATTGGACGGTGCCACACCGTGACCAGTGTCCTTTTTCTACGCAAATGAACGCATTGCGGCATGGCTTTCTCCTGCGCCGCAAGGCAGGCAAGCCGCCGCTTTCCGGCATCTGCCACACTGTTGAAAAAACTAGACATAATTGACTGATCGACGCCCCCATCAACGCATGTTTGATATGGGTCAACGCGGCGTACTGACAGACCGCGTATGATTGTGCTGTCAGCCCGGTTCCTTGCAGCTTTTCTTTGTTTGCCCTCCGGACCGGAGTGACAAGAAGCAATCATTCAAAAGGAATTAGAGTGATGAAACTAAAAATTCCCTCAGGGGTCGGCGCAACGATCTTTCTTGTCGCTATGGCTGGCTCTGTCAGTGCGAGCGAGATGGAGGGTTACCGTGACATGTTCGAGCCGCTGCCGTTCCTGCCGCCCATTCCCGCCAACAATACCATGACACAGGAAAAGATCGAACTCGGGAAAATGTTGTTCTTCGAGCCCAGAATTTCCGCGTCCGGTGTGATCAGTTGCGCCACCTGCCACAACCCGGCTCTGGGCTGGTCGGACCGGATCGACCGTGCTGTCGGGCACGAGGGTCAGGTCGGGGTGCGCAACACGCCAACCGTTCTGAACTCCGGCTTTCTGAGTTCCCAGTTCTGGGACGGGCGCGAGGCTGATCTCGAAGGTCAGGCCCTTGGTCCGATTCAGGCCGATGTCGAGATGAACATGACGCTGGAACAGGCGATTGCCCGGATCAACGAATTCGAAGTCTACCGCACACATTTCGACGCTGCCTTCCCCGGCGAGGACGATCCGATCAACGCGCAGAACGTGGCGCTGGCCATCGCGACATTCGAGAGAACGCTGAACACGCCGAACTCCCCGTTTGACCGCTACCTGCGGGGCGACGAACAGGCGATCTCGGAGGATGCCAAGGAAGGCATGAAGCTGTTTGTCGATAACGGCTGCGTGGCCTGCCACAGCGGTCCGGTGATGTCGGACGGCGGTTTCCACCGTTTCGAGCTTCCCGGCTCGACGGACGAGGGCCGCTTTGTCGTCACCGGCGACGAGGCGGATAAATTCGCCTTCCGCACCCCGACATTGCGGAACGTGGGCGTGACCTATCCCTATTTCAACAACGGGAGCGTCTTTGACTTGCGCGATGCTGTGAACCTTATGGGGGAGCAGATGCTTGGACACGAGTTCAGCGAGCCGGAACTCGACAGTCTGGTGGCCTTCCTACACACGCTGACCGGTGAAATGCCTGTCGTGCCTGTGCCTGCCCTGCCCTGACGCGGCGCATAGGGCGAGGCTGGCACATGCATGTGTCGGCCTCGTTTTGCCAGCGCGCGAACAGCGTGCTTGCGGCCTGAGGTCTTTGTGCCTATTGACGACCTGTCGGTTTCCGCAAGGAATCAAAAGGGAATCCGTCGCCGGTCCGCCGGTGAAACGGAACTGCCCCCGCAACTGTAGGCGGCGAACGTGTAGCGAGATACCACTGTGGTTCGATGCCATGGGAAGGTCGCTCTGCGTGATGACCCGTCAGTCAGGAGACCTGCCGGCATTGTCAGCAACGCGAACCGGGCGGGGTGTCCGGAGAGGTGTCGAATGAAGTTTTCCCAAAGATGCCCTGTCGGGGATATCTTAGCCAGAATGACCGCGCCCGCCCCTGCGGCGCGCGCGGGCCTCAGCCTGTGGGTCGGCAATCCCTCCCTGTCTCCGGTCGAATCATCAATCGGAGAAGACCCATGTTTACAAAAAGACTGACCGCATCGAGCCTTGCCTTCTTCGGGGCGGCAATCGGGCTGGCGCTGCCTGCGCAGGCAGAGACAAGCTACCCGCTGACGCTGAGCAATTGCGGCGTTGAGGTGACGTTCGACTTCGCACCGGACAGTGTGGTGACTGTCGGACAGGCTGCGACAGAGATCCTTTATGCGCTGGGTCTTGGTGACAAGGTCGAGGGCACCTCTGTCTGGTTCACGGATGTCCTGCCGGAATTTGAAGAATTGAACGCAGGGATCGAGCGGCTGTCAGACAACGACCCCAGCTTTGAAAGCGTCGTGGCCAAACGCCCCGGACTGGTGGCCGTGCAATATGAATGGCATGTCGGCGCGCAGGGGATCGTGGCCACGCGCGAGCAGTTCGCCGATCTTGGCATCCCGACCTATACCCTGCCCGCCGATTGCGTCGGCAAGGACAACACCACCGGCTCGGATGGCACGCGGCTGGAACTATTTGCGATGGACAGCCTCTATCAGGGGATCACCGAACTGGCGCAGATCTTCGATGTCGGGCCGCGCGGCGAAGCGCTTGTCGCCGATCTGAAGGCGCGCGAGGAGGCCGCGATTGCGGCAGCGCAGGTGCTAGGGCTTGACGGTGCTTCAGCGGTGTTCTGGTTCTCCTCCGCCGAAATGGACATTGATCCTTACGTCGCCGGACAGGGCGGCGCGCCGGCCTATATGATGCAGGCCCTCGGCCTTGAGAATGTTGTCAAAAGCAACGAGGAATGGCCGGTCGTGAGCTGGGAGACCATCGCACGCGCCAATCCGACAGTGATCGTCGCCGCCCGCATGGAGCGGCGCCGTTTCGAGGCCGATGACATCGAACGCAAGCTGGAGTTTCTTGCCACCGATCCGGTCGCCAGCCTGATGGAAGCTGTCAAGAATGACCGGATCGTCATTCTGGATGCCCACAGCATGGACCCCTCGATCCGCAACATCGACGCGCTCGAAACACTGGCCAAAGCTCTGGCAGAGTTCGACCTGAAATGACAATGCAGGCCGCTCCCGTCAGTGCGACCCTGCGCCCCACCGTTTTCTGGGGCGTGTCGGGAGTGGTCATTCTTGCGGTAGCGGTCCTCGCCGGTGTGGTGATCGGCGAGACGCCCTTGTCGCTGTCCACGGTGGCGGCGGTGTTCGCGAACAACCTGTTCGACGCGGGCTTTGTCGTCGATCCGATCGATGCGGGCATCATCTGGAGTTATCGTCTGCCGCGCACACTGGTTGCCGCCGCCTGCGGCGCGGGACTTGCGCTGTCGGGGGTCGTATTGCAGGCGCTGGTCCGCAATGCGCTGGCCGATCCCTATCTGCTCGGCGTCTCGGCAGGCGCGGGCACGGGGGCTGTCGCGGTCACGATCCTTGGTCTGGGCGGCGGGGCCATCGGCATTTCGGCAGGCGCGTTCATCGGCGCGGCGCTGGCCTTTCTGCTGGTCGCGGCACTGGCGCGGGCAGCGGGGGGCGGCTCGGCCGAACTGGTGCTGGCGGGGATTGCCGGATCGCAGCTCTTCAACGCCCTGACCTCGTTCTTCATTGCAAAATCGGCCAATGCCGAACAGGCGCGCGGCATCATGTTCTGGCTGCTGGGCAACCTGTCGGGCGTACGCTGGCCCGATGTCTGGCTGGCCGCTCCCGCTGCCGGGCTGGGGTTTCTGGCCTGCCTGTGGTTCACCCGCGCGATGGACGCCTTCTCCTTCGGTGCCTCCTCGGCTTCCTCATTGGGTATCTCGGTGCGTCAGGTCCAGATCGTGCTGATCGGGGCTGTCACGCTGATGACGGCCACAATGGTCAGCCTCGTCGGCTCTATCGGCTTTGTCGGTCTGGTGATCCCGCATGCGATGCGCTTCATGGTCGGTGCGCGCCACAGCCTGCTGGTGCCGGCCTCGGCGCTGGCGGGGGCCGTGTTCCTGATCGCCGCCGATATCGTGTCGCGCATCCTGATCTCCGGTCAGGTCGTGCCCATCGGCGTCGTCACAGCCCTTGTCGGCGCGCCCGGTTTCGCGCTGATCCTGATCCGCAACAGGAGGCGGGTGTGAGGATCGAGACCCGCTCTGTCGGTTGGCGCGCCGGTGCGCGCCAACTCGTCGATGCGGTCACGCTCGACATCCGCCCCGGCGAGACCTTCGGGCTGGTGGGGCCGAACGGCTCGGGCAAGTCGACGCTGCTGCGGCTGATGGCGGGTTTGTTGAAGCGCCCGCAAGGCGAGGTGTTTCTGGACGATCACCCAATCACCTCGCTCACACGGCGCGATGTTGCGCAAAGGATCGCGCTGGTCGAACAGATGGCCGACACCACCGAGGCGCTCAGCGTGCGCGATGCGGTCGAACTGGGGCGCACACCGTGGCTGTCGGCCCTCGCCCCGTTCAGCGCCGCCGATGCCGCGATAGTGGAGGAGGCGCTTTGCGCGGTAGGTATGCGCGACATGGCGCAGGCCGCATGGTCCACCCTTTCGGGCGGCGAGCGTCAGCGGGTGCACATCGCCCGCGCCCTCGCCCAGCGGCCACGCCTGCTGATACTGGACGAGCCGACCAACCATCTGGATATCCATCACCAGCTGTCCCTGCTCCGGTTGGTCAGCGACCTGCCCGTCACGGTCATTATGGCGCTGCATGATCTCAATCAGGCGATGGGTTGCGACCGTCTGGGCCTGATGCAGGACGGGCGGCTTGTGGCCTGCGGCGCACCACAGGAGGTGCTGACGCCGGAACGCCTTGCCCTGATCTTCCGTGTCCGCGCCACGGCCCTGCACGATCCTTTCGACAATGCCACGATCTTCCGCTTTCACTGTCTGGAGACCTCCTGATGAAACTCGCCGCTGCAATCGTCCTTGGCTGGCTGGTGGCCAGCCCCGCGCTGGCCGAGACGCCGACACAGACCCACGAGGTCAAGATGTACACACGAAACGACCAAGGCTCGATGATCTACGAGCGCGAATTCCTGCGCGTCGCCCCCGGCGACAGCGTGCGGTTCATCCCCACCCAGTCCGGCCATAACGCGGCCACGATCGACAACATGATCCCCGCGCAGGCCAGCCCGTTCCGCAGCCAGATCAACGAGGATTTCACCTTCACCCTGACAGAGCCGGGTCTCTACGGCATCAAATGCAGCCCGCATTACGCGATGGGTATGGTGATGCTGATCGAGGTGGGCGAGCCTACCGCGCGGGAGCTGCCCGACGATCTGCCGCCCCGCGCAAGGCAGCGTTTCGAGGCCATTCTGGAGGCTGCGACGGAATGAAAGCGGCTGCCCCCATGCCTGCCGCGCCATGACCGCAAACCACGATCTGGTCGAGGATATCCGCGATTACTGGTCACGCCGTTCGCGCACGTTCGATCTGTCCTTCGGTCACGGGATCACACCGAGGCCGGAGGCCGCAGCTTGGGCGGGACCGATGACGCATCTCGGCGCAGCGCCCGCCCGCGTGCTGGAACTTGCCTGCGGCACCGGAGAGATCACGCGGCTGGTCCATGATCTGGGCCATGACGTGACCGCGCTCGATTTCTCGGAAGACATGCTGGCCGTGGCGCGGACCAAACATGCGGGCAAGCCTCGGTTGCGCTTTGTGCTGGCCGATGCCGGGCATACGATGGAGCCCGCGCACAGCTATGATGCGATTCTGTGCCGCCATCTGGTCTGGACATTGGTTGATCCCGAAGCCGCCTTTGCCGACTGGTTCCGCATCCTGCGCCCCGGTGGCAGGTTGCTGGTCTATGATGGCGACTGGGCCAAGCCCACACGGACGGGACGCTGGGCCGCACGCGCGCTGGCACTGTGGGAGCGGTTCTCGCCCGATCCGCATTACGACGGCGCGATGGGAGAGGCACATGCCGCGATCATGCAGCGCCTGCCCTTCGGCGACGGGCTGACCGCCAGCAGTCTGTCGCCGTTGCTGGAAGCGGCAGGCTTTACATCGCTGCAACTTTTGCCCCACGATCCCATCGCCCGCGCGCAACGGCGCACCAACGGCCTGCGGAACAACCTGCGGACCCGCGTCTATGACAGGTTCATCCTGCTGGCCCGCAAACCGGAGGCTCAGGGCTGAATCCAACCCGGTCACACTGGCCCGCTCTCTTCCACGTAGCCCTTGAGAGCAGGATCGGCTAAAGCCTGTCCTGCAAAGCCATTCGCCACGCTTCAACCCGACTGCCACCCTGAAAAGGCGCTGATCCATGCACCTGCCACCCCCTTTGACCCGCGACCTTGTGCTGATCGGCGGCGGACATGCCCATGCGCTGGTTCTGCGCAAATGGGCCATGTCGCCGCTGGCAGGGGTGCGGGTCACCGTGATCAACCCCGCCCCGACCGCGCCCTATACCGGCATGCTGCCCGGCCATATCGCGGGCCACTATCAGCGCGACGAGCTTGATATCGATCTGGTCCGCCTGTGCCGTGCGGCGGGCGCGCGGCTGATCCTTGACCATGCCACGGGGCTAGAGGCCGGAACGCAGCGGGTGCATCTGGCCTCGGGTCGCGTGCTGGACTATGACATCGCTTCACTCGATATCGGCATCACGGCAAAGATGCCCGCCATCGCCGGATTTACAGACCATGCCGTCGCCGCCAAGCCGCTGGATGTCTATGCCAGCCGCTGGCGCGCCTATCTCGCGGCCGTGCAGGACGGCCAGAGACCGCCGCGCGTGGCCGTGATCGGGGCGGGTGTCGCCGGTGTGGAACTGGCAATGGCCATGGCCTATGCCTTGCGCCAAAGCACCGCGCCTGCCGAGGTGCATCTCATCGAGGCTGCTCCTTCCCTGACAGGCACCGGCCCCGCCACCCGCACCCGCCTGCTGCGCGCGCTTGGCGCACGCGGGGTGCGCCTGCATTGCAACGCAAGCGTCGCAAAGATCACAGCCGATGCGGTGCACCTTGAGGATGGCCGACAATTGGCGGCCGATTTCGTCGTCGGCGCGGCAGGGGCCTTTCCGCACGCATGGCTGGCGCAGACCGATCTACCGCTGACTGATGGCTTCGTCACTGTGCAGCCCGATCTGCGCGTGCAGGGGGTCGATACGCTTTTCGCCGTGGGAGATTGCGCCCATATCGCGCATGCGCCACGGCCCAAAGCGGGGGTCTTCGCGGTGCGCGCCGCACCTGTGCTGCACGACAACCTGCGCGCGGTCCTGACGGGGCATCCCACCCGCGCGTTTCATCCGCAACGCGACTATCTCAAGCTGATCTCGCTGGGCGAGCAATCCGCCGTGGCCGAGAAATTCGGGCTGGCCTTTTCCGGTGCGTGGCTCTGGCGCTGGAAGGACCGGATCGACCGCGCCTTCATGGACAAGTTCCAGACCCTACCGCAGATGCCCGCCCCGCCGCGACCTGCCCTGCGCGCCTTGGGCGGCGCAGAGGACAGCACGCCGGATCAACCCCTGTGCGGCGGCTGCGGTGCCAAACTTGGCGCGCAGACCCTGCACAGCGTGCTGGCCGCCCTGCCCGCGCCGCAGCGTGACGATATCCTCAGCCTGCCCGGCGACGATGCGGCGATCCTTGCGACGGGCGGGACCAGACAGGTGATGACAACCGACCATCTGCGCGCCTTCACGGGCGATAGCGTGCAAATGGCGCGGATCACCGCCATCCATGCGCTGGGGGATATCTGGGCAATGGGCGCGGCCCCGCAAGCCGCAACCGCCACCGTGATCCTGCCGCCGATGTCGATAGAGCTGCAAGCCCGCACCATGACCGAGATCATGCAGGCCGCCGCAGAGGTGTTTCGCGCCGCCGGGGCCGAGATCGTGGGCGGCCATTCCACCACCGGGGCCGAATTGACGCTGGGCTTCACCGTGACCGGATTATGCGCCGGTGCGCCGATCACCCATGCTGGCGCGCGGCCAAGCGATGCGCTGGTCCTGACCCGTCCCATCGGCAGCGGCACGATTCTTGCCGCCGAGATGCAGGGCCGTGCCGATGGCCGCCATATCGCGGCCCTGCTCGCGCGCATGGCAGAGCCGCAGGGCGATGCGGGGCTGGTTTTGCGGCGGGCACATGCGATGACGGATGTGACGGGCTTCGGACTTGCGGGGCATGTGCTCGCGATCTGCCGCGCCTCGAACCTGCGGGCCGATCTGACCCTCGCGGCGATCCCGCTCTATGAGGGCGCAGCAGAACTGGCCACCGCCGGTATCCGCTCCACCGCCTATCCCGACAATCTGGCCGGAGCGCCTGTGACAGGTGCAAGCGGTGCGGCGGGATTGCTCCTGCATGATCCACAGACCGCAGGTGGCCTGCTCGCCGCTGTGGCACCGAATGAGGCGGATGCGCTTGTCGCGGCAATACGCGCGGCAGGGCATGAAGCGGCGATCATCGGGGCATTGTCGCAGGGGGCACCTGCCATTCACTGCCGCTGAAAGATCACCCGTTAAGCGCCAGAATCTTTACCGCAGCCGCCTCCAGATCTGCATCCGCCAGCCCCTGCAGTGCAATCGTCGCCAAAGGCGCGCGCGCGTGGCGTGACTGGGCTCGTCGGTAGCGCGGGTCGTAGTGATGCGTGACAAGCTCCTGCGCCAATAGCGCGAAATCGCCCGCCTGCGCCATCTGTTGCCACGATGAGACCAGCTCTGTCCCGTGATAGGCCCGCAACAGATCCAATTTCGTGCAAAGCAGGTCCACATTCGCCAGCAGATCGCCGTAAGCCTGCGTCAGATACTGCACCCTTGCGCCCAGCGGGGCCGAGATCATCACATGATCCGCCGCGATCATCGCCTTCCACAGCATCGGTGGCACGATCAGCCGACCGATCTTGTTGCTCTCCGCCTCCACATAAACGGGGCGGGCCGGATCAAACCGCGCCAGCGCCATCGCGATACGGCTTTCGAAGCGCTTTTGTGCGGGCTGCCCCGTCTCGTGCCCGCCCAACAACGAGCCGCGATGCCCCGCCATCCCCTCAAGGTCGATCACCTGCGCGCCAACCTCGGCCAGCCGCGCCAGCAGCCGCGTCTTGGCGGTGCCTGTGCCACCATCCAGCAAGACCAGACGATGGGGCAGCGCCTCTTCATAGAGGGCCGCAGAGACCAGCCGCCGGTAGCTTTTATACCCGCCCTCGATCAGTTCCGCGCGCCAGCCGACCTGCGCGAGGATCGAGGCGAAAGACCCCGAGCGCTGCCCGCCGCGCCAGCAATAGACCAAAGGCCGCCAGCCGCCGTCCCTGTCCGCAAGCGGTCCGTCCAGATGGTTTGCCGCATTGCGCGCCACCAGCGCAGCACCAATCTTGCGCGCCAGAAACCGGTCCTGCTGCACATAGATCGTGCCCACCGTGGCGCGCTCCGCATCCGACAGGACAGGCAGGTTGATCGCGCCGGGAATGTGGTCCTCGGCATATTCCGCAGGCGAGCGGACATCGATAATCTGATCGAACGGCAAAGCCGCCAGTTGCGTCAGCGAGACCAGTTTTTGTGCCATGACGCGCGCCATTCCCGAAAGGTTCAGCGCCTTGATCTAGCGGGCCGGCTCGCAAAAGACCACGGCCTGCGCTTCATCGTTCCACAAATACTCATCCCAGCGCGCAGCATAGTGCAACGCAGGGGATCGCAGGCCCGCACCCGCCAAGGGGGTCCGCGCCTGCGAAAAGGAGTCGCGTTACATGGCCGAGGTGATCGCCACCTCTTCCTCCGCCTCCGCCGCGAGCAGTGCAGCATTGCCGCCCGCCGCTGTCGTATCGATGCAGATATGCCGCTCGATCCGGCAGCGGGCGGCCAGATCATCGCCGCAGGCCAGCCCGATCAGCGCGCCATCGCGCGCCGCCAGCGCACGACGCGCGGCACGCAGATCGCGCGTGTCGGACCATAATGCCACCAGTTCGAAGCCGCGCATATGTTCCAGCGCGCCGCGTGGCATCACGCCGTCGACGCCCTGCGCTGCAGGCACGCCCGGCGCAACGGCCACCGCATGACAGCCATTGTCGCGTGCGATCCGCACCTGTTCCGCCGCATCCGCCGCTGTCGGCCCGAGGCACAGCACCACGCCGCGTCCGAAGGTCGAAAGCCGGTTGGATTCGCCCGTCGGCCCTGGCAGATCGGTGACAGACAGGCGCGCCGCCTCCAACCCCGCCAACTGGTCAAGCCGGCGCTGCACCGCCGCAACATCGACAGGCTTGCCCGCTAGACCTGCGTGATCCTTGGGGGCGACTTTCAGGAACCGCGGCACATAGGACGGCCCGCCCGCTTTCGGCCCGGTGCCTGACAGCCCCTCGCCGCCGAAGGGCTGACTGCCCACGATGGCCCCGATCTGGTTGCGGTTGACATAGGCGTTGCCGACCTTGAGGCGCGATGTCACCTGCTCTACCCGTCCGTCGATCCGCGTATGCATCCCGAAGGTCAGCCCGAAGCCGCTGGCGTTTACCGCATCCACCACGGCGTCGATCTGGTCGGCGCGGAAGGTGGCGATATGCAGGATCGGGCCGAAGACCTCGCGCTCCAGTTCCGCGATGCCGGACACACGGATCACGGCGGGGCCGATGAAATGGCCAGCCTCCGGCGCCTCCATCGCCTTCAGCAGGCTACCCGCCTTGCGGGCCGTCTCGATATACTCCGCGAAATCGGCCTTCGCGCGCGCGTCGATCACCGGGCCGACATCCACGTCGTGATGCCACGGATTGCCCAGCCGCAATTCGTCCATCGCGCCAAAGAGCATCTCCAGAAACGGCTTTTCGATATCCTTTTGCAGATAGAGCACTCGCAGCGCCGAACAGCGTTGGCCGGCAGACTGGAAAGCCGAGGCGATGATATCGCGCACCGCCTGTTCCGGCAGCGCCGTGCTGTCCACGATCATCGCGTTCAGCCCGCCCGTCTCCGCGATCAGCGGCGCATCGGGGGCGATGCCATCGGCCATGGAGCGGCTGATCCGCTGGGCCGTGGCTGTCGATCCGGTAAAGCAGACGCCGCCCACACGCGCGTCACCCGTCAGTACGGGGCCAAGCACCGATCCGGCACCGGGCACCAATTGCAGCGCGCTGCGCGGCACACCGGACTCGTGCATCAGCCTGACAGCGACATGGGCACACAGCGCCGTCGTCTCTGCCGGTTTCGCAAGCACGGCGTTGCCTGCTGCCAGCGCCGCCGCGATCTGGCCGGTGAAAATGGCCAGCGGGAAGTTCCACGGCGAGATGCAGGTGAAGATCCCGCAAGCCTCACCCTCCGCCTCGGCACCCCGCGCCGCATAGTAACGCAGGAAATCCACCGCCTCGCGCAACTCTGCAATCGCGTCTTTGGGTGTCTTGCCTGCCTCGCGCGACAGGACCGCGAAAAACTCGCCAAAGTTCTCCTCATAGAGATCCGCCACGCGGTTGAGCACGGCGGCGCGGGCATGGGAATCGGCGGCCCATGGCGTGGCGGCGGCAATCGCCGCTTCGGCATCCGCCGCCGAACAGATCATCGTATGGCCCACCAGATCAGCCGGATCGGCGGGGTTGATCGCCTCCACCTTCTCGGCAGCCTCAAGTTCGACCGCCGCCAGCGGGCCTGCCTGCCACTGGTAGGGCGCGGCAAAGAGGGCGCGGGCGCGGTCGATCATGTCCAGATCGCGCGCCTCGTGCAGATCGTATCCGCGTGCATTGGGCCGCTCGGGCGCATAGAGCGCGGCGGGGTCTTTCACCGCCGACGACCTGCGCCCCGCAGCCCCTTGCAGCGCGTCGAACGGATCGGCGGCGACAACTTCGGGCGGCACATCCTCGTCCACGATCTGGTTCACAAAGCTGGAATTGGCCCCGTTCTCCAGCAGACGCCGCACCAGATAGGCCAGCAGATCGCGATGCGCGCCCACAGGCGCATAGATACGGCAGCGGGTGCCCGTCTCTTTCATCACAACATCATGCAGAACTTCACCCATGCCGTGCAAACGCTGGAATTCAAACGACTCTCTGTCGCTCGACATTTCCAGAATGGCAGCGACCGTATGGGCATTATGGGTGGCGAATTGCGGATAGATCCGGTCTGTCATCGCCAGAAGCTTTTCGGCGCAGCACAGATAGGACACATCCGTCGCGGCCTTGCGCGTGAAGACCGGAAAGCTCTCCAGCCCCTCGACCTGCGCGCGTTTGATTTCGGTATCCCAGTAAGCGCCCTTGACCAGCCGCACCATGATGCGGCGGTCCAGTTCCTCGCTCAGCGCATAGAGCCAGTCCAGCACGGGGGCGGCGCGCTTGCCATAGGCCTGCACCACCACGCCGAATCCGTCCCAGCCCGCCAGACGCGGATCGCGTAGCACAGCCTCGATCACATCCAGCGACAGGTCCAGCCTGTCCGCCTCTTCCGCGTCGATGTTCAACCCCATCCCCGCCTCGCGCGCGGCCAGCGCCAGTTCCAGCGTCGCGGGCACAAGCTCTTCCATCACGCGCTCATGCTGGCCCACCTCGTAGCGCGGATGCAGCGCGCTCAGCTTGATCGAGATACCGGGATTGGCGCGGATATCTTTATGGGTGCACTCCCCTGACAGCTTGGCAATCGCCTGTGCATAGGCGGTGTAGTATTTCTTGGCATCGCGCGCCGTCAGCGCGGCCTCGCCCAGCATGTCATAGGAAAAGGTAAAGCCCTGCCCCGCGCGCGCGCCACCGCGCTTGATCGCCTCGGAGATGTCGCGGCCCAGCACGAACTGGTGGCCCATCTCCTTCATCGCGCGGCTGACGGCCGTGCGGATCACCGGCTCGCCCAGACGCTTGACCGCGCCATGCAGGATGCTGGCCACGCCGGGGCCGTCATCATCCTTGAGCACCTTGCCCGTCAGCATCAGCGCCCAGGTCGAGGCGTTCACGAGGCTCGACGAGGACCGCCCCAGATGCGTCCCCCATTCGGAGGGCGCGATCTTGTCCTCGATCAGATCGTCGATCGTCTCGCGGTCCGGTACGCGCAGCAGCGCCTCGGCCAGACACATCAGCGCCACGCCCTCGTTGGTGGAGAGGCCGTATTCGGCCAGAAACACCTCCATAAGGCCCGGACGGCCCGAGCCTCGGATGGATTTGACCAGCCCGATCGCACGCAATCTGGCCGCGGCGCGCGTGCCCGCATCGGGGGCGGCGCTCGCCTGCAGATCGTCCAGCACCGCCGCTTCGGGGCGGTGATGTGTGGCGCGGATTTCGTGGCGTAGGGTGTCAAGACGGGACATGGCGGACTCCGACAGGGGCAAAGTGATTTCGATTCACGCATCTTGATCCTAGCAGAAGCGCGACAGCCGTTTTTCCTGTTGATCAATCCGCGACAAGTCGTTTGTATTTGTTTGCCGCCGTTTTGAAGGAACTTCCATGTCAGACACCCTCAAACCAGACCAACTGGACCGGATCGACGCAAAGATTCTGCGCGAGTTGAGCACCGATGGCCGCATCGCGATCACCGATCTGGCGCGCAAGGTGGGGCTGTCGAAAAGTCCTTGTCAGGTGCGGATGAAGCGCTTGCAGGATCAGGGCTATATTCAAGGCTTCCGCGCGGTGCTGAACCCCGCCATGCTGGGGCTGGATCACGTGGCCTTTGCAGAGGTGCGGCTGACCGATACAACCGAAAAAGCGCTCTCGGCCTTCAACAAGGCCGTGATGAATGTGCCAGAGATCGAGCAATGCCATATGATCGCGGGATCGTTCGATTATCTGCTGAAAATCCGCAGCAGCGACATCAAGGCCTACCGGCATATCTTGGGCGAGGTGATCTCGGCGCTGCCCTATGTCGGCTCGACCTCGACCCATGTGTCGATGCAGGCGGTCAAGGACAGCGCGTTCTGAGGCGGCATCAGGCCAGAACGTCAGGTCATCACATCAGGTCAGGGCACCCGCCTCGCGCAGTGTCATAAGCGCTGCATCGTCATAGCCAAGTTCACGCAGGATTTCAGGCGTCTCCTGCCCCGCCGCACCGGGTGCTTTCGGGGGCGCTGCGGGCGTGCGGTCAAAACGGGGCGCGGGGGCGGCCTGCACCACGCCGTCCACCCGCACAAAGGTGCCGCGCGCGGCGTTGTGGGGGTGATGCTCCACCTCGTCCCAGTCCAGAACGGGCGCGACACAGGCATCCGAGCCGTCAAAGACCGCCATCCATTCGTCCCGCGTCTTGGTGGCGAAAACCTGTGCGTAAAGCGCGCGCCGCTTGGGCCATGTGGCGGGGGCGTTCTGGTCATCGCAATGTTCCGGCGGCAATCCGGCCAAGGCCACCAGTTCCGCGAAGAACTGCGGCTCGAGCGGGCCGACGGACAGGGCGCGGCCATCCTTGGTGGCGTAGCAGCGATAGAACGGCGCGCCACCGTCCAGCAGGTTCGTCTCGCGCCCCTCCCCCCATTGGCCCTGCGCCATCCATTGATGCAGCAGCCCCATCATCGCGGGCACCCCGTCCACCATCGCGGCGTCGACGACCTGCCCTTTGCCCGAGCGGCCGCGTTCATAAAGGGCGGACAGCACGCCGAAAATCAGGAACATCGTGCCGCCGCCATAATCGGCCACCAGATTGAGCGGCGGTACCGGCGGGCTGCCCGCCGGACCGATGGCCCCCAAAGCGCCGGAGAGCGACAGATAGTTGATGTCATGCCCCGCTGTCATCGCCAGCGGGCCTTGCTGTCCCCAACCGGTCATGCGCCCGAAGATCAGCCCCGGATTGGCGGCGTGGCACGCCTGCGGCCCCAGCCCCAGCTTTTCCATCACTCCGGGGCGGAAACCCTCGATCAGGATATCGGCCCGCGCGATCAGCTTTTGCGCCGCCTCAAGCCCTTCAGGCGATTTGAGGTTGAGCGCAACGGAGCGTTTGCCGCGCCGGTTCACCTCTGCCGGATTGGCGAGGGCGGATTTGCGGTCGATCACCACCACCTCCGCCCCGAGATCGGCCATCAACTGCCCCGCCAGCGGACAGGGGCCAAGCCCTGCCATCTCAACCAGTTTCAATCCGTCCAATGGGCCTGCCATCATAGTCTCCTACCGCGAAAAACGCTTTGAATTTGCACGCAGGATTGCAGCTTGCGCGCGGGATGCCAAGCCTGCGCGGACAGCCCTGCCGCCGCGTCGGACAGGCGTTTATCCCCCGCGACCGCGTGCCACTCAACCAATTTGGTTGCACGCAACCCACAGATGAAAAAATGCGGCAAAACCCGCCGCGACCATGCCTTTACGGCCCGCAGTTAATATGTTTGTGTCAAAATCGACGTTGCGTCTTACACCGCACAGCACCCATCCGTTGCCGCGACGCAACATCTGTCAGGAGGTTTATCAAGTCTTCTCCACTAAAGGATTAAGGGTCAAATACGATGTGTTTCCGTCGTCTTGGGTGCCAATGATAAAACGCACGTCACACAATGCTAACAGGTTCGATCTTTCCCGCCGCCTCAACGGTCCAGCGGCATTTTGGAATGTGGAAAGATCACTTAATATATTGCAAAGGGGTCTTGTATCAGGATCTCGGGGAGACCGTTTGTGAAGCAAGAGAATTACGTCATTTCCTTCCTGAACGAGCTGGTCCGGACACCGGCGGCAGAGCTTGACGGCGCCATCACGCGGGTTCTGGGGCGCATGGCGCAGATCTGCGTGGCCGACCGTGCGTATATTTTCAAGTTCCGCGACAATGCCTTTTTCGACAATACCCATGAATGGGTGGCCGAGGGCGTCGCGCCGATGCGCGAACACCTTCAGAACCTTCCGCTTGACCGGCTGTCGCCATGGCGCGACCGGCTGGACAGTGATGATATCATCCATATACCCGATGTGTCGGATCTGGATGACAACGATCCCCAGAAAGCGTTCCTCGTTGATCAGGGCATCATGTCCCTGCTTGTGGTGCCGATTATTCAGGACGACCAGCTTGTCGGCATGGCCGGGCTTGACCGGACACATAATGTCGCGGTGTTCAGCCCTGACGAGATTCGCATGCAACGCGCCGTGGCGGATGTGATCCAGTCCGCGCTGGTGCGGCAAGAGGCGTTGAAGGATCTGGAGCGGACGCGCGACAAGCTGGAATTGACGCTTGCCGCCT
Organism: Rhodobacterales bacterium; assembly: GCA_047921295.1. Lineage (GTDB taxonomy): Bacteria > Pseudomonadota > Alphaproteobacteria > Rhodobacterales > Rhodobacteraceae > Seohaeicola. The sequence continues at coordinate 6,203 of JBLRWK010000055.1, read as the reverse complement.
TGCCCGACCTGTTGGTGGAGGTCGATCATCAGGGTATCTACCGCGCCTGCCACCATGAAATGGCCTTTAGCTGGGCCCCTGATCCACAAGCGGCCATCGGCAAACCGATCGAGGCGGTCTTGCGCCCCGAGATTGCAGCCGAGCGGCGGCGTATGATGGCGGATGTGGCCAAGGGCAAAAAGATCACCCGCGTTGAGCAGCAAATACATCCGGATGATCCGAAAAGCTGGGTCGAAGTGACGATCTCCATGCGCGCGCCGGTCGGCGCTGATGATCAGGGAGGCTTTTTGTTCCTGATCCGCGACATCAGCGAGCGCAAGATACGCGACGCAGAACTGTCGGACACCTACGCCAATCTCGACAAGGCTTTCCTTGAACGCGATACGATGGCTTCGCGGCTGCATGACCTGTCGGCGATCAGCAACGACTGGGTCTGGGAACAGGATGCCGAGACGCGGATCACCTATATCTCGCCCAGCATCATGCGCTTCGGGATAGACGAATCCTATTTTATCGGGCGCACACGCACCGATGTGGCGCTCGATTCAGGCGTTGCACCCGATGATCCCGGTTTCAATCTGATCACCCAAAGGATGAAAGACCGCAAACCGTTCCGTGACGTGCTTTACAAGGCGCGGCATCTCGATGGCCGGCCTGCCTTCATGCGGTTCAGCGGCACGCCGATGTTCGATGCGGATGGCACGTTCAAAGGCTATCGCGGGATCGGCTCGGAAGTGACGGAGATCCTGCAGCGCGAGGAAGAGGCGCTGGACGCCGCCCGCCGTGTCGAGGCGATCATGTCCGCCCTGCCCGACCTGTTGCTGGAGGTAGATGAGACGGGCCGCTACACCGGCTTTATCGCGGGCCCCTCGCAGCTCCGTCTTCCGGTGGAAGGCGCTTTGGCGGGCATGAAGGTCGACGATGTCGTTCCGCCCGATGTTGCCAAGACAGTGCATCTCGCGCTGCGCCGCGTGCTGGACGAAGGCCATGTCAGCGGCATGCGTTACGCGCTGGATATCGAGGACGCGCGGCGGGTTTTCGAATTGTCCGGCGCGCGCAAGGAATCACCCTTGGCCGATGGCAGACCCAGCGCGATTTTCATGGTCCGCGACGTCACCGAGGACACGCTGCAACGCGACGAGCTTCTCAAATTCGGCAAGATCGTCGAGGCGATGACGAATTATGTTGTCGTGGTGGATTGCGACCAACGGATCGTCTGGTTCAACCGCGCTTTCTCGGAGAAAAGCGGGTGGAGCCTTGACGAGGTGCGCGGTGAATTATTCGAAGAGCTTGTGCGTTGCGAGGAAAGCGACCCCGAAACCGCTGCTGCCTTGACCCGCGCGCTGCACCGGCGCGAGCCTTTCCGCGGCGAGACGGTCAACCAAGACCGGCACGGCAACAGATACTGGATCGATTTCAACGTGCAGCCGCTTTATGGCATCGACGGCACCTTGCAAGGTTTCGTCACCGTCGAGACCGATATCACCGAGCACAAACGCCAGCGCGCAGAGGTCAGCAGGCTGGCATCCGAAGCGACGGAAATGCGGCTGCGTCTCGAAAATGCGCTGAATGCGCTGCCCGACAGCGTGGTGATCTCCGACGCGCAGGACAGGCTGGTGATCGCGAACAAGGCCTACCGCGAGATGTTCCCCGCACTGGATGAATATCTGACCGAGGGGCAATCGCTCGAATATGTCCTGCGCAAAGGCATCGAGACGCAATCCCTGCCGGGCAGCGGGCCTGGTGCCGATGTCGAGGCTGTTCTTGCCGAGAAGCTGGAATTTTACCAGCAAGCCACTTTCGAGGACGAGGTGCCTTTGCCCGATGGCAGATGGGTCAAGCGGATTAACGTCCGCACCTCGGATCACGGCTCTGTCACCGTCGCGATCGACATCACGGCGCGGCGCAACCAGATTGACGCGCTCGATGCCGCCAATACCGAGCTGAAAGACGCACTGGCCAAGCGCGACGCGATGGAGGAACAGCTTGCCACGGTCATGCACGGGGCCGCTATCGGGACGTGGGAATGGAATGCGGCGACCAAGAAATTGACGGTCGGCGGCCAGTGGAGGCAAATTCTGGGATATGACGAGGACCAGATGGCGCCGATGGATCTGGAAAGCTTCAGCAAGATGGTACATCCCGACGATCTCGCCCAGTTCCAGAAAATCGGTGCGATCCGAGACGATAATGCAAAGGCGCTCAGCGAAACCGAATTCCGGATGCTGCACAAGGACGGTCACTGGGAGTGGGTTCTGTCACGCAGCCAGATCACGCATTTCAGCCCAGACGGCAGGCCCGAGATTGTCGGCGGTGTGCATCTGAACATTCAGGATCGCAAACGGCTGGAACAGGGGCTGGAATCGGGCAAGAAATTCCTCGAACAGATCATGGATGCGAGCATCGCCGCCATTATCGTGATGAATGCCGAGGGCAAGATCGTCTATGCCAACAACGAGGCTGAGAATATCCTGCGGCTCTCGCGCGACGAGTTGCACGGGCTGAGCTATGATGCACGCGTCTGGCGCACAACACGGCTGGACGGCTCTCCGATCTCCGCAGAGGAGCTTCCCTTTGCGCGTGCCATTGCGGAAATGCAGCCCGTGCGCGATTTGCGCTTTGCCATCGAATGGGAGGACGGCACGCGGCGCGCCTTGTCCGTCAATGCGCTTGCTGTCGAGGTCGAGGGCGAGGAACTGCGCGTCGTGACCTCTTTCAACGACATCACCGAGGAACTGGCCGCAACCAGCCGCCTTGAACAGGCCCGTGCCCAAGCCGAAGAGGCGAGCCGCTCCAAATCCATGTTCCTTGCGAATATGAGCCACGAGATCCGCACCCCGCTCAATGGCGTTCTGGGCATGGCCGAGGTGCTGGAAGGCACCTTGGTCGAAGACCGCCAGCGCCGGATGATCGGCACGATCCGCAGTTCGGGCGAGACCTTGCTGAGCATTCTGAACGACATTCTGGATATGTCGAAGATCGAAGCGGGCAAGATGGAAATCGAGCAGGTCCCGTTTCTTGTGGAGGATTTGATCCAACCCGTGCAGGCGCTCAACGCGATCCGCGCGGAGGAAAAGGGGCTGCAACTGCGGGTGCATACCAACAGCGGCTGCACCCAGCCCCTGCTGGGTGACCCGCACCGGATCAGCCAGATCCTGAACAACCTGCTGCATAATGCGATCAAGTTCACCGAGAGCGGCTCGGTCATGCTTACCCTGCACTACCAGCCCGGAGAGCCGCTGGAGATGGTGGTGCAGGACACCGGCATGGGCATGTCAAAGGCGCAGGTCGCGCGGATACTGGACAGTTTCGAACAGGCCGATGGCAGTATCACGCGCCGCTTTGGCGGTACCGGGCTTGGTATGTCGATCGTGCGCCAGCTTGTCACGCTGATGAAGGGCGAGATCACGATCGACAGCGTAAAGGATCACGGCACAACCATCCGCGTCACCCTCCCGCTTGAGGCAGCCGATCAGGTTTCCCCCAAGCTCGGCGGCAATGCCGACACTACAGAGCAGGCTGATATCCACCTCGGCCATCTCAAGGCGCTCGTGGCGGATGACAGCCAAACCAATCGTCTTGTCATCTCGGAAATGCTGCGCGACAGCGGCATCGAGATCGCCATGGTCGAGAATGGCCGCGAGGCTGTCGATCTGTGGGAGAAAGAAATCGCAGGAGGTGCCGGATTCGACATCGTGCTGATGGATATCTCGATGCCCGTGATGGACGGGGTCAGCGCGCTCACGGAAATGCGTGACCGCGAGGTCTCATTGGGTCTCGCCCCCGTGCCGGTCATCGCGGTGACAGCCAATGCGATGCCGCATCAGGTGGCCGACTATCTGATCGCCGGTTTCGACACCCATTTGGCCAAGCCTTTCAAGCGCGCGGAGCTGCTGCATGCCATCGTGACGCTGACGCGAAGCCCAGCCTGACGGCCACATCCACTGCTGGCGTCAAGGAGGGCAGCTCAACCCTAGGGATATCTCACGTAAAATAGTCTGACGTTTTCCTTTTTTTTGCCGGAAAGACTCGTTTATGGTAGCTGTATTGCAAAACAAGGTCGGATCACGCAATTGGTGAACCGACCGTTCAGATTTCAAACGTGGCGTGAAGAATTCACATGGCATTCAAGATACTCCTTGCGGAAGACGACGAGGTGACCCAGCAGATCGTCAGATCGTTGCTGGGCGGTTTCGAGGGCATTGACCTCACAATCGCGAATGACGGGCGGCAAGCGCTTGAAGCGGCGCTGATGCAACATTTCGATCTGATGATTTTCGACCAGAACATGCCCCATATCAACGGCGACAGGGTCATCAGGCACCTCAGGGCGGGCAATTCTGCCAATCGGGATGCCAAAGTCATCCGGTTCACCGCCGAGGCAGAGGCACTTCGCATCCCCCCCGCCGGATGCCTTGAGGATATCGTGATGCCGAAGCCGATCCCAGGCGCAGAGTTCGTCAGCGTCATCGCGCAACTGATCGATTCACGGACTCCAGCACATGAAACTGCCTCCGTTTAAGTAGAAATTTGCTCAGAATTCGCCCTACTCTCGACATATTCACGCGTCAAATTTGGAACATTAAGAAATCGAGGATTGGCAGAATGAAAGACCTTCGCATACTCGCAGTGGATGACGATCGGGCCTTCCAGATGGTGCTTCAGGGCACTCTGGCACAGTTGGGCTATAACAATGTAACGAGTGTTCCGTCAGCCGCCGCTGCGCTGAAGGTCATCCGCAACAGCCCAGAGCTGTTCGACGGCTTCCTGCTCGACATCGAGATGCCGGAGGTGGACGGCGTAGAGCTTTGCCGCCGTATCCGCGGCATGTCGGTCTATCGCAAGACCCCCATCATCATGGTGACCTCGCTGGCCGACAAGCAATATGTCGATGGCGCGTTTGCCGCCGGGGCGACAGACTATTTCACCAAGCCGCTGGACGAGATCGAACTGCGCGCGCGCCTTCAGGTGATGCGCCAGCTTGTTGACGAACGCCAGCGCGCCCTGGATCTGCTTGACGAGCTGAAATCATGGTCCGACCTGCCCAAATCCAAGGTCAAGTTCGACGCACCCCTGTCGGTGATCAGCGCGAACTGGATGGTCGAGTATCTGGCCATGCAGAACCATCTGCTCACTCTGAGCCGCCTGCAACTGTTCGGACATGCTGCGATCGGATTCTCGGTCACCAATGCCTCCGAAGCCTTCCGCACGACGGACCATGTCGGTTATATCGACTATCTCGCCAATATCGCGACGGTGATTGCCGAGGCGCTGAAAACCTCGCCGTTCAGCATGGCACATGCCGGACAGGGTGATTTCGTGGTGCTGACAAACAGAACAGCGGTGAGCGATCCAAAAAGCATTCAAAGCGCAGTGCGCGACGGCATTGCGAGCTATGACAAGCTCTATGGCAGTCTGGGCTTACCTATTCCCGTCATCCAGACCGGACGGCCGGTATCGGCCAGTATTTTCAGTCAGCGCTCCGAGATCTCCTCGTTGCTGGATCGCGCCAGAATGTCGGCACAGATCGGACTGGAAGAAGGTTACAGCTCTCAAAAGCAATGGAATTGACCTGAATGGCCCTCAACGCAGTCAGCAAGTTACCTCCGGGCGTGCCTGAAGTCCTTCGGGCCGCCCATGATGTATTTGTCAACGTCACGACGGATCGTATCCTGCGGATCGAGACGCTGACCCAAGCGGTGCATAACGGGCAGGACAGCGTTTCTGCCCTGACCGAGATCGCGCAGATCGCACACAAGATTGCGGGTGTCGCCGGAACCTTGGGTTACCCCGACATCGGCAACCAATCCCGCGCCATAGAGCAGCGGCTGAAAGCCGACATTGCCGCCGGTGCGCCCTTGCGGAATTGGGACAGTATCTCGGCAGAGATTGAAGCCCTGCTGGATGATATGGAAGAGCTGATCTGACCCCACGGATTTACGACGCTCCTTTTCCTAAGGAAGCAAACCGAGTGTGCGGTCTTGTTGTTTGCTACCGAAACACCCCCTAATAATCATTGACTGCCACCTTTTGCACGGTGACCACCGTCATGAGGCTCACGTAAAACCGCGCGTCCGGACAGTGAGTCTTGGATAATGAAGCGGCTGTGTCGCGTTTAAACACGCTTCGGACACAATATTTTCCCTTTATATACCGCTTCTACTTCAAAACCCGAAAGTTCTCGTGGGTGATGACGCGGAAGT
>JBLRWK010000054.1:0-27967 GCA_047921295.1 Rhodobacterales bacterium | reverse complement strand
GATAAAGTAGCCTGACATTGAACAAACCACCCTCCGGTAAAGCCGGGGCGGTTCAAGGAGTGATTTCGGCATCGTCCAGATCGAGCGGATCTTTCGCTCGTGCCAGAGCCACCAGATGTAAACGCAGACTGAGGGGGTTTTGCCAGTGCCAGGGTCGGAGAAGTTTCCGCACTTGGGGGTCGCCATATAGAAGGCGAGGTCGGCGACTTGATAGTCGCGCAGTTCTTTCTGTTCCATAACATCCATCCGGATAATTGAAGAGGGTCTTAGTTTTGTTGGCGCTCCTGAATTTGCCGCGCCCGACGATCATCCCGCTGCTCCATTGGAGCGTCCAGTCCTTCACGCCGAGAGTAGCGTCTCAGAACGGCTGCACCGATGCTCTCCAGCGGGAGCGGCAGCAGTTCCTCCAGATTAATCAACTTCCTGATTTGTGTATCAACCCTCTGAAATTCGGGGTTGGTAACCACCTCAGGCTCACCTGTGATGATCACGGTACGAGGAGAATGGGGAGCCAGTTGCACGATCAGATCGATCACGTTCTGGCTTTTTTCGGTCGACTGGACCACCACCATCGGCTGAATGTTACTAGAGCTCATCTCTTTCTCAAGATCCTTCACTTTGACCGTCCACGCCGGTTTCACTACAGGAAGTATTGGAGAGCTGAGCCGGCTTAGGCAAATCAGAAAGAGGCCAAAGTCATTGTGAGGATCCTCAAGGAAAAATGTATTCTTTCCAGGGCTCCGAGGAATAGGAAGCATCGCACGAACAAGCGGATCATTCATGATCCGAGTAAATTCCTGCCAATGGTGACGATCAGGGATGGGTGCTGCGACGGGCACCAGATGGTTGCACATGGCATTCGACGCTGTGAAAGGGCACGTGCCCTTTAGCCCGACGAAATTGCTTCCTTTGCCCCGACCCTGTAGTAGCCACGCCACAGAGCCGTCCCAATGTAGCCCATAGTTTTGGACTGACTGCATTACGTACCTCTTTTCAATTGCTGTTCTTGGACAAACAAAGTGGCCTGTCGGCCAACCAAGTCATTTTTTAATGACAGGATTTCCATAGTCCTGATCAAGGTAAGGTTGCCTTGCCGTATGGCTCGGGCGATTGTCCAGAAGTTGCGGAGCCTGTAATCAACCAATTTTTATCTCCAAAAGTAAGCGCCGCAGTGATTTCGGTATAGGACAGGATGCCGAACTATTCCAAGTGCTCAATCACTTGGCGGCTTCGTTCAACCGTTAAGAATCCACTCAGCGGCCAGTCCACTCGTTCGCAACTAAGGGAGCAGTTCCCTTGGCCTCCCGAAAACTATCTAGGTTGAGACCGACGACACTATGTGCATGCTGATAATACGTTTCTCTCCGGCGAGGCGAGGCCGGCGACTGACTTCTTTCTCGTCGAGGATCTGTTTGATCCGCTTGAAGGACAGTCCGTAGGTCCGCGCCGGCTCGGCAACTTCCATCGTATTGTAGTCATGGCAGATATCTTCGTTGCGCTGCTCAATCGTCTGAATTGGTATTTCCTTAGGTGTGTCAGAGTGTGTCAAAACACTGTGACTTTCTGGCTCAGGAGGCTCGCTTGTCCGAAGTGAAGATTGTTATATATCAATGGTTTAGAAAATATATCAGGGGGGTTTCTGTAAATTCGCAATAACATTGACAAAGTTGCGAACCGTTCTCAATATGAGGCTAACCAAGGATTTTCTGCGACTGACCGAAAAAGGTGCCGACATGACCCTGACCCGCCGATCTGTTCTGACAGCCTTTGCCGCCAGCCTTGCGTTGCCGCGCATGGCATTGGCCGCAGATGCGCCGTTGTCGGTTGTTGCCACCACCGGCATGATCGCCGATGCCGCCCGTCAGGTTGGCGGGGATCTTGTCACGGTCAATGCGCTGATGGGTCCGGGCATCGACCCACATGCCTATCGCCAGACCCGCAGCGACATCGTCGCGATGACGCGCGCCGATCTGGTTCTGTGGCACGGTCTCTATCTCGAAGCCCAGCTTGAGCGCCTTCTGCTGGATATGGGCCGGAGCCGCACCGTCATCCCCGTTGGCGAGGCCGTGCCGGAAGAGTTGCGCCTTGCCGATCCCGAATATGACAACCGCTTTGATCCGCATGTCTGGATGGACCCCGACCTGTGGCAATATGTTGTGCTGGCGGTGCGCGATGCGCTGAGCGCCGCGCGTCCTCAACAGGCAGAGGCTTTCGCCACCAATGCCGCCGCCCATATCGCCGAGTTGAACAGGCTCTCGGATTACGCGGCCCGCAGCCTTGCCTCGGTGCCGGAGGAGGCGCGCGTTTTGCTGACCGCGCATGACGCGTTCGGCTATTTCGGGCGTGCCTATGGCTACGAGGTTTTGGGGATTCAGGGCATTTCAACTGAATCCGAGGCTGGCCTGAACCGGATCGGCGAGCTTGTCAGTTTACTGGTGGACCGTCAGATCGGGGCGGTTTTCGTGGAAAGCTCGGTGTCGGACCGCAACATACGTGCCCTGATCGAAGGGGCTGCCGCGCGCGGCCATACGGTGCGCGTGGGCGGCGAGCTGTTCTCGGATGCGATGGGGCCTGATGGCACATACGAGGGCACGTATATCGGGATGATCGACCATAATGTGACTATGATCGCTGCGGCGCTGGGCGGTGACGTGCCTACGCGCGGCCTCAATGACCAGTTGAGTGCGGGGCTCTGATCCATGGCACCCGGCCCGGTCACGCGCCTTGAAACTGCCGACAGGCGCCAGAATACGCCTGCGGGCACCGTGCCGCCTCCGGCTTTGTCCGTCACGGGGCTAACCGTCGCCTATGCCGACAAACCAGCGGTGTTCTCCATAGATATGGCTGTAGCGCAGGGCACGATGACCGCCATTGTCGGGCCGAACGGGGCCGGAAAATCGACGCTGCTCAAGGCGGCGCTCGGTCTGGTCAAGCCGCTGGCGGGCGAGGTACGGCTGTTCGGACTACCGTTGACGAGAGTGCGCGACCGCCTTGCCTATGTGCCGCAACGCGCCAGCGTGGACTGGGATTTTCCTGCCTGCGTGATTGACGTCGTGCTGATGGGCCTGCACCGCGAACTGGGCCTGCTGCGCCGCGTCAGGCCCGAGCATCTGTCGCGGGCGCGTGCCTGTCTGGCCCGCGTCGGCATGGAGGATTTCGCAGATCGCCAGATCGGCCAGTTGTCCGGCGGGCAACAGCAACGCGTCTTTCTGGCACGGGCGCTGGCGCAAACTGCCGATCTCTATCTGCTCGACGAGCCCTTTGCAGGTGTGGATGCGGCCACCGAGAAGGCGATCATCGCTGTCCTCAAAGAACTTCAGTCCGAGGGACGCACCATCGTTGCCGTCCATCACGATCTGTCCACGGTGCGCGCTTATTTCGACCATATGTTCCTGATCAACACGCGGACCATCGCAGCAGGGCCTGTGGCGGATGTCTTTACGACGGCCAATCTGCAACGCGCCTATGGCGGTCGTCTGGGTGAGGCGCAGGTCGCGGGCATGCAGGCAGGTGCGGCCACGCAACCAGAGGGCAGGCCGTGATCTGGCAGGCGCTGTCGCTGCAACTGGGCTACAACGCCACCCTTGTCGCGGTGGGCGCAACCTTGCTGGGCATTGCTGCCGGTGTGACGGGCAGCTTTCTGTTTCTACGCAAGCGCGCGCTTGTCTCCGATGCCGTCTCGCATGCCACTCTGCCCGGGATCGGGCTGGCCTTCATCGTGATGGTCGCGCTGGGCGGGGATGGCCGCTTTCTGCCGGGGCTGATGGTCGGGGCAGCTGTCTCTTCGGGGATCGGGTTGCTGGTCATTGGCTGGATGATCCGCCGCACGCGCCTGACTGAAGATGCCGCCATCGGTGCGGTTCTGTCGGTCTTCTTCGGGGCCGGGATCGTGGTCCTGACCGTAATCCAATCCATGCAGTCCGGGCGTCAGGCAGGGCTGGAAACCGTCCTGCTGGGATCGACCGCCGGAATGCTGCGCGCCGATGCGCTGGTGATTGCCGGTGGCGGCGCGCTGGTGCTGGCCCTCGTGGTGATCCTGCGCCGCCCGATGCTGACAGTGGGTTTCGATCCTGACTACGCGGCGGTCAGCGGCATCAATGTGGCCCGCATTGACCTTGCGATGATGGGTCTGGTCATGGCGGTCACCGTGCTTGGCATCACCACCGTCGGTCTGGTGCTGATCGTGGCGCTGCTGATCATTCCGGCCGTCACGGCGCGTCTATGGACGGATCATGCGGTGCGGATGGTGGCCCTTGCAGGTCTGGCGGGCGGGCTGGCGGCCTATCTCGGCGCGGCGATCTCGGCCACGGCACCGTCCTTGCCGACTGGGCCGATCATCGTGCTGTGCAGTTTCACCCTGTTCGCGGTCTCGCTGGCCCTGGCTCCCGCGCGTGGCGGCCTCGCGGTATTGAAGCGGCAAATGCGCTTCCGCCGCCGTGTGCATCGCAGGCAGGGCCTGCTGGCCTTGGCACTGGGGCAGCCGATCCACGAGAGCTTCACGCTGGCCTTGTTGCAGCGCGAGGGCCACGCCCGTGCGGATGGCGTGCCGACAGAGAAGGGCCGCGCCGCTGCCGCCAAGGCGCTGCTGGACGAGGCGCGCTGGGCCGCGTTGCGGGCCGATCCGGCGCATGGGCTGGCGGCGGTGCGCTATGACGGGCTGACAGCGATTGAGGCTGTTCTGACACCGGACCAGATCGCCGAACTTGACCGTCATCTGCCGCGTCCGAAAGGGGTCTTGTGATGGGAGCCGAGTTTGTCGCCTTGTCACTGTCGCCCCTGCTGATCGGCGTGCTCGCCGCTGTGACATGTGCCTTGCCCGGCAATTTCCTTTTGCTGAGACGGCAGGCGTTGATCGGTGATGCCATCAGTCATGTCGTGCTGCCGGGGATCGTCGTCGCCTTCCTGCTGACCGGAACGGTCTCCAGCCTGCCGATGATGCTCGGCGCGGGTTTCGCCGCATTGGTCTCTGTTATTCTGATCGAAGCGGTCCGCCGTACCGCGCGGATCGAGGCAGGGGCCGCCATGGGGGTAATCTTCACCACCCTGTTTGCCGCAGGTGTCCTGTTGCTGGAGCAATCCGACACAAGTGGTGTGCATCTGGATGTGGAGCATGCGCTTTACGGCAATCTGGAAAGCCTGATCTGGCTGGATGCGACGGGCTGGGCCTCTCTTCTCGACCCTGTGGCGCTGGCAGGCTTGCCGCCCGAACTGCCGCGCATGGCGCTGGCGCTTGTGGTTGTCGCCGCCGCGATCGGTCTGATGTGGCGACCCCTCGCGCTTGCAACTTTTGACGAAGGCTTTGCCGCAACGCTTGGCTTGCCGGTGCGCGCGCTGGGTTTGGCGCTGGTGATGCTGGCCGCACTTGCTGCGGTGGCGGCCTTCGACGCGGTCGGCTCCATCATCGTGATCGCGATGTTCATCTGCCCGCCAGCCGCCGCGCGGATGATGACGGACCGTCTCACCGCACAGGTCGCTTGGAGCGTCGCCTTTGCCGTTCTGGCGGCCATCATCGGCTATATTCTGGCCGGATACGGACCGCTCTGGCTGGGGTTCGACAGTTCCGTCAGCGCGGCTGGCATGATCGCGACAGTCTCGGGCCTGATCCTCGGTGTCACGATGCTCACAGGCCCATGCCGGCACCGCGCCGGAGCGGCGGCGGTTTCGTAACCATGAGGTTTCTTCTTGCCCGAAATATCCCCGCCGGAGGCATCAAAGACGGCAACAGTCACTGTCGGGGATGGTGTGCCTCGTAAAGCGCGACAAGACCCAGTCGTGAGGCGTCTTGCGGATCGACCGTCTCAACCGGAACACCCTGCAGGCTCAAAGTGCCGGAATAGAGACTGTTGTGGGTGACAGAGATCACCTGCTGGCCCAACCAATAGGGGCGCATGGCCGCCAGTTCAGCGCCGAGCAGATGGCCCGCTGCGGCCTCTCCCGATCCTGACAGGGTGGCGCTGCGCAGATGCAGGGCGAGCCGTTCAGGCCGTGACATCGTATCGGCAACCGCTTCGGGATCTGCGGCATCAGACGCTTTCAGGCTTTGCGCCAGTTGGAGTGTCAGGGCGGATTGGAAGCTGACGATCTCGTTCGCGCTGATCTGGCACCAATGGGTCACGCCTGCCATGGGCAAGCAGATGACGCCGTCCCAGTTGGGCCGTTGCGACAGCACCCCGAGGATCCGCAGCCGCGCCACGGCGCAGAGCAATCCGCGCGGTTTGTCCTGTGTCAAATCGGCCAGTGGCAATGTATCGGACAACACCGCCGCCGGAGCGGGCTGGCGCGCCTGACCTTCTGCGACAACCAGCGCGGGGCCATCGCCCAATTGCGCCGTGATCTCCTGTACGCTGCGGCCCTTTGCCGTGGCCAATGCCTTGGCACCGCTAAAGCGCCAGCCTTGCGCCCCCTCATCCGACGCCGCGATCCCGATCCAGATTTCCTGTGCCATACCGTTCAGTTAAAGGCGACGCAGGCAGGCGTCAATCAATGCATCACCAACCGCCGGTGTCAGGGCGCAGGTGTCACAGGTGCGTCCGGCGCACTGTCTGCGGTCAGCTCCACCATGGCATCATATTGCGACAGGAAAACCCTGCCTGTCAGCGCGTCGAGAAAGTGGCTGCGTTTCAGTCTGTCCATCACGGGGCCTTTTACCTCGGACAGATGCAGGCTGATCCCCATGTCGTGCAGGCGTGCGTTGATCGCCTCGAGGCTTTCGAGTGCGGACATGTCGATCTCGTTCACCGCCGAGCACATCAGCACCACATGACGGATCGGCTCGTCACAGGCGACGCGGTTGTAGATGTAATCCTCCAGGAAGCGGGCATTTGCGAAATAGAGGCTTTCGTCGATCCGCAAGGTGACCAGAGCGGGGTCGACCAACACCTCATGGCGCAGGATGTTGCGGAAATGCTGGGTTCCGGGAACGAGTCCCACCTCGGCCACATGCGGGCGCGAGGTTTTGTAAAGGAACAGCAGCAGCGACAGGATGACACCCGCGGAGACACCCATCTCGACACCCAGTCCCAGCGTGATCGTGATCGTCGTGGCGACAGCGGCGAAGTCCAGCCGTGAATAGGTCCAGCTTCGCTTGAGGATGGACAGGTCCACAAGACTCAGCACCGCGATGATGATTGTCGCGGCAAGTGTGGCTTTGGGCAGGAAATACAGCAGCGGCGTCAGATACATCGCGGCCAGCAGGATACCGACAGCCGTGAAGGCTCCCGCTGCGGGCGTTTCCGCGCCTGCATCCGCGTTCACGACCGAGCGTGCGAAACCGCCTGTGACGGGAAATCCGCCTGAAAAGGCTGCCGAGATATTGGCGGTGCCGAGGCCCACAAGCTCCTGATCGGGATCGATACGCTGGCGTTTGCGTGCCGCGAGTGTCTGCGCAACGGAGACGGATTCCACAAATCCGATGACAGAGATCAGCAGTGCCGAGACGAAAAGCTGCCCCCAGATGTTGGCCGAGAAGCTGGGCAGGGTAAGCGGGGGGACACCGTCAGGCACCGCGCCCACAATGGCCACGCCGTGATCTGCCAGATCGAAAAGCCACACAGCATAGGCCGTCAAGGCAACGGCGACGACAGGTCCTGCCTTCGCCAATATGTCGGCCAGCCGCGCTGGTAGTCCTATCTTGACCAGCAACGGCTTTGCTCCCTTGCGGACCCAGAACAGGAAGGCGGTGGTCGTGACGCCGATGACCAGCGTGATCGGGTTGGTCAGATGCAGGTTGCTGAACAAGGCCTGCCCCAGTTCGATCAGGGTCTGCCCGCCGCTGTTGATCCCCAGAATCGTGCCGATCTGGCTGGCTGCGATCAGTAGACCGGAGGCCGTGATGAATCCCGCGATGACCGGGTGCGACAGGAAATTCGCCAGAAACCCGAGGCGCAGTAGCCCCATCACCGTCAGGATCAGACCGGACATGAACGCCAGCGTGACCGCCGCCAGCGCGTATTCCGCCGTGCCTTCAAGAGCCATATTGCCCACAGCCGCCGCCGTCATCAGTGAGATCACGGCAACCGGCCCGACCGCCAGCACGCGGCTGGTGCCAAAGACCGCATAGGCCAGCAGCGGCAGGATCGAGGCGTAGAGCCCCATTTCCGGCGGCAGACCCGCCAGCAGCGCATAGGCAAGAGATTGCGGGATCAGCATGATCGTAACGATCACCGCTGCCATCGTGTCGGATGTCAGCGCCTGACGGTCATAAAGCCGCGCCCATCCGAGGATAGGAAAGAATCGCGCCAAACGGTAATGAGGCGACAAGACGGTGCTTTCAGGGGGTTTTGTCATCTGTATTCTTCCTGCGGTCGGGAATGCGCATGCGGTTGTTCCCAACCCTGTCGATCCGGTCACACGTATATGATATTTAGAATGTGAATTTCAATCACCGAAGCCCGGCCTATGCCGGAGGACCGCAGGCAGTAGCCCAAAACGCGTTTCATTGCCGTACCTTATCCCACCGCCTCGGGACAAAAAATGCCCATTGCGCGGTCAGGCAACCTTTCGAACTGCAATTTATCTAAACAAAGGCCGATTGGTCTGTCTCATGCGATGATTCAGGAATGCGTCGTATATGTGAAACAATCACGCTGCGCTAAACTGTCGCGGCATCAATGGATGCAAGCAAACATGCAGGAGGGACAGATGACTGCAAAATTCGTCGTCGGCTACGATGGAAGCGACGCCTCAAACCGGGCGCTCGACTTTGCTATCGGCCGTGTCAAGCTTCAGGGAGGGACGGTCATGATCGTCCACGTCCTTGAATGGTCACCCTATTCGTTTTTGAGTGCATCCGAACTTGAGGAACGGCACAAACGCCGTAAGGAGGAGATGGAGCGGGCCGATACCGCGCTTGTCGCTCCGGTCCTTGAGAAGGTCCGTGCAGAAGGCGTCGAGGCAACCGGCAAGATCCGCTACGGCCATATCGCCGAGACGATTTGCAAGATCGCCGAGGAAGAAGGCGCTGTGCAGATCGTGATCGGGCGCAACGGCCACACGACTTTGGGCAGCCGCATCTTCGGATCGGTGGCGGGACATCTGGCGCAGGCCGCACCGGTGCCTTGCACCATCGTGCCATGAGCGGGGACATAACATGCAGATAGTACAAAAACCATTCTCGGTAGCCTTTGTTGCCATGGCCGCACTCGCAGCGCTGATCCTGTCGGTGATGCCGGTGCAGGCGCAGTCTATCGATGAAACCGTTAACCAGATCTTTGCCGATTCCACCGGCTGGTTTGTCGGTTTCATTTTCGCACCGCTCCCCGGCACCTCGTTTTCGTGGATCGTGCTTTGGCTGGTCGTCGCGGCCAGTGTGTTTACCATCTACTTCGGGTTCATCCAGTTCCGTGTGATCAGCCATTCTCTGGCTTTGGTCAGCGGAAAATATTCCGATCCCAATGACGCGGGCGAGGTCAGCCATTTTCAGGCATTGGCAACAGCACTTTCCGGCACGGTCGGGCTGGGTAATATCGCGGGTGTCGCCGTCGCGGTCAGCATTGGCGGCGCAGGCGCGACATTCTGGATGATCCTTGCAGGTCTTCTGGGCATGGCGTCGAAGTTCACCGAATGTACGCTGGGCGTGAAATACCGCAACGAATATGCAGATGGCCGCGTCTCTGGTGGCCCGATGTATTACCTGACCAAGGGCTTCGCCGAGCGCGGCCTGCCGGGTGGTAAAATCCTTGCCGTTCTGTTCTCGATCTTCTGCGTTCTGGGTGCCTTGGGCGGCGGCAACATGTTTCAAGCCAATCAGGCGCACCAACAGTTGTCAGGCGTTTTGGGCGAGTATCCAGGCTGGATCACGGGCGTCATCTTCGCGGTCATCGTCTTTGCCGTGATCGTGGGCGGGATCAAATCCATCGCCCGCGTGACCGAAAAAGTAGTGCCGTTCATGGGTGTGCTCTATGTCGGTACCGCCTTGGTGATCATTCTGGTGAATTACGACATGATCGGTACTGCCTTTGCCGAGATTTTCAATGGTGCGTTTACAGGCAACGGGATCGTTGGCGGCTTTGTCGGCGCGTTGATCCAGGGCTTCCGGCGTGCGGCCTTCTCGAACGAGGCGGGTGTCGGCTCTGCGGCGATCGCGCATTCGGCGGTCCGTACGAAAGAACCTATCACGGAAGGCTTCGTGGCCCTGCTGGAGCCGTTCATCGACACGGTTGTGATCTGCACGATGACAGCGCTGGTGATCATCATCAGCGGCCAGCTTCTGACCGATCCGGAAACCGGCCTCTATCTCATTAATGAAGCTGGGCAGGTGACAACAGCGACAGGTGCGACAGGTGTGGGGCTGACTTCTGCGGCCTTCGGCTCTGCTTTCTCGTGGTTTCCCTACGTTCTTGTAGTGGCCGTGGTGTTGTTCGCATTCTCGACCATGCTGAGTTGGTCCTATTACGGGCTGAAAGCCTGGACCTACATGTTCGGGGAAGGCCAGACGCAGGAGCTGATCTTCAAGACGATGTTCTGCATCTTCATCGTGATCGGGGCCGCTGCCAGCCTTGATCCTGTGATCGACTTCTCGGATGCGGCGATTTTTGCGATGGCCGTGGTCAACATCTTCGGCCTCTACTTCCTGATGCCGATCGTGAAGCGTGAACTTGAAAGCTATCTGAGCCGTCTGAAATCCGGCGAGATCAAGCGATACAAGTAAGCGCCTTGCATCAAAACGAGAAAAGGCCAGAGCCGCAGCTCTGGCCTTTTTTTGCCGTGACAGAGCCTGATCAGGCGGCAGCCAGCCCCTTGTCCAGTGAGGACAGGATAGTGTTCACCTCGTCTTCGGTAATGGTCAGCGGTGGCGACATCAGGATGTTGTGCCCGCCCAACCGCACCATCGTGCCTGCCTCGTAGGTGGCTTTGTGGATGCGCTTCATCGTGGCCATGTCCATCGGTGTTTTCGCGGCCTTGTCACTGACAAACTCGACGCCGGTCATCAAGCCGTGCCCGCCGCGCACATCGCCGATGATGTCGTATTTTTCGGCCAGCTTGAGCATGCCTTCATAGAGTTGCGTGCCGCGTGGCCCGGCATTCGCCGCCGTGTTCAGGCGCAGCGTTTCCGACAGGCAGGCGGTGACCGCCGCAGCCCCGACGGGATGGGCCGAATAGGTGTAGCCATGGAAAATCGCGCCCTCGCCCGTCGTGTCCTTCTCGAACACATCGGCAACCTTCTGGTTCACAAGGGTCGCGCCCACAGGGAAGTAGCCTGAGGTGATGCCCTTGGCGCAGCTCATCATGTCGGGTTGCACGCCCCAATGCCGCGCGCCGGACCAGTCGCCGGAGCGGCCAAATCCGGTGATGACCTCGTCCGAGATCAGCAGGATGCCGTGGCGGTCACAGATTTCGCGCATCAGCGGCATGAAGGTTTCATGCGGCACGATCACGCCGCCAGCCCCCTGAATCGGCTCCATGATGAAAGCGGCGATGGTGTTCGCCCCCTGAAAGGCGATCTCGTCTTCCATCGCGGCGGCGATATTCTGCGCGAGTTGGGCGGGATCGGTCTCGTTGAAGGGGTTGCGATAGGTATAGGGGCTGGGCATGTGGAAACAGCCGGGCAGAAGCGGTTCGTAATTGATGCGGAAACGGTTGTTACCATTCACCGATGCGCCGCCGAAATGGGTGCCGTGATAGCCTTTCTTGAGGCTGAGGAATTTGGTCCGTGTCGGCTCTCCCCGCAGGCGGTGATACTGCCGCGCCAGACGCAGGCAGGTTTCCACCGAATCCGATCCGCCGGAGGTGAAGAACGCCCGCACCATACCGTCTGCCTCGAAAAACTCGCGCACCATGTATGAGGCCTCGATGGCTGTCGGGTTCGACGTGCCCGCGAATGCCGAATAATAGGGCAGATCGTAAAGCTGCTTTGCGATGGCGTCTTTGACGACATTGTTGGAATAGCCAAGGTTCACGCACCACAGACCGCCCACCGCATCAACCATCCGGTGCCCGTCAAGGTCGATGATATGCACGCCCTCGGCACCCTTGATGATCTTGGGCGCATTGGCTTGCAGGTCTCCCGGATGCCCCATCGGATGCCACATATGGCGCGCGTTGTTCTCTTTCAGGAAATTGTCGTCTTTCATGGGATGGCCTCCGAGTCGCGGGTGAGTTGAATTTGATCAAATTCTGTCACCCTGCGCCGTTTCTGTCCATAGAGCAGATAGACTTGTGGCAGACCCCCTTGCAGGCGGCGGCGCACCAAGGAAAGATGCGGCACGTGTCCCGGCATCCATGCGCGGGACATCATCGGGAAAGACGCGAACAAAGACGTTAACATCAGGGACATTTGACACGGGAGGCCGCCATATGGCCGGATTGATGACATTCAAGGCACTGAAGGCGGCCGTAGCGGCAGGGACGGTGGATACGGTTCTGGCCTGTATCGTCGATATGCAGGGCAGGCTTCAGGGCAAGCGCTTTCTGGCGCAGCATTTCGTGGAAAGCGCTTTTGAGGAAACCCACTGCTGCAATTACCTGCTGGCAACGGATCTCGCGATGGCGACGCCGGATGGGTATGCCGCCACAAGCTGGCAGGCGGGTTACGGCGATTACATGATGAAACCCGATCTTGGCACCATCCGTCCGATGCCGTGGCTTGAGGGGACTGTGATGGTGCTGTGCGATGTCATGGATCACCACGGCCATCACGAGATTGCCCATTCCCCGCGCGCGATGCTGAAAAAGCAGATTGGCCGTCTCGAAGCGCATGGGCTGACCCCTATCATGGCAACCGAGCTGGAGTTTTTCCTGTTCGCACGGTCGTTCCGCGAGATTGCGGCGTCCGGCTACCGCGATCTGCAACCGATCAGTGACTATAACGAGGATTACAGCATCCTTCAGACCTCACGCGAGGAGCATATCATGCGCCCATTGCGGAACCATCTCTATGCGGCAGGCGTGCCGGTGGAGAATACCAAGGGCGAGGCCGAGGCAGGGCAGGAGGAGTTGAACATCCGCTACGGCCCCGCGCTGGACACAGCCGATCATCATACGATTGCAAAACATGCCACGAAGGAAATCGCGGACCAGCAGGGCCATGCGGCCAGCTTCCTGCCGAAATGGCATCCTGAGCGGGTTGGCAGTTCTTCCCATGTGCACCAATCGCTCTGGAAGGACGGCAAGAACGCGTTTTTCGATCCTGATGCGGAATTCGGCATGTCCGGCCTGATGCGGCACTATATGGCCGGTTTGATCCGTTATGCGCCCGATATGACGGTGTTTATGGCGCCCTATATCAACAGCTACAAACGCTTCTCCAAGGCGACTTTCGCCCCGACAAAGACGGTCTGGTCCGTGGACAACCGCACGGCGGGGTTCCGTCTTTGCGGCGAGGGCAGCAAGGCGATCCGCGTGGAGTGTCGTATTCCAGGGTCCGACATGAACCCTTATGTGGCGATGGCCGCGATGCTGGCCGCCGGACTGGCGGGGATAGAGGAAAAACTGGAATTGCAGCGCCCGACAACAGGAGACATCTATCAGGCCACGCAGGGTGGCGAGATTCCCAAGACCCTCCGCGATGCTGTTGGCACGCTGCGGCATTCGAAAATGCTGCGGGCGGCGATGGGTGACGATGTGATCGAGCACTACACCCGCGCCGCCGAATGGGAGATCGAGGATTTCGACCGCGCTGTGACCGATTACGAGATTGCCCGCGGCTTTGAGAGAGCCTGACGTGACCGCGCCAATGGCTGGCATCCCTGCCCGTCAATCAGCCCCACACCAATATCCGAGGAACCATACATGACTTTGCGCGCCAACTGGTCCTACCCCACCGCCATCCGTTTCGGGGCGGGCCGCATTTCCGAACTGGCCGAGGCCTGTGCGGCAGCGGGGATCACCAAACCCCTGCTTGTGACGGACAAGGGCCTGTCCGGTCTGCCCATCACAGCGGCAACGCTGGAGTTGATGGAGGCCGCAGGTCTGGGCCGCGCCATCTTCGCCGAGGTCGTTCCCAACCCGACCGAGATCAATCTGGCCGCCGGAGTGACCGCCTACAAGGCAGGCGGGCATGACGGGGTGATCGCCTTTGGTGGCGGTTCGGGGCTAGATCTGGGCAAAGCCGTGGCCTTCATGGCCGGACAGAAGCGGCCCGTCTGGGATTACGAGGATATCGGAGACTGGTGGAGCCGCGCCGATGCCTCCGCCATCGCGCCGATCGTGGCGGTGCCCACAACAGCGGGCACCGGGTCCGAAGTGGGGCGCGCCTCGGTGCTGACCAACTCGGTAACGCATGAGAAAAAGATCATCTTCCATCCCAAGATGCTGCCCTCTGTCGTGATTTGTGATCCCGAACTGACCGTGGGGATGCCGAAGGCGATCACGGCGGGCACCGGCATGGATGCCTTCGCCCATTGCCTCGAGGCCTATTGCTCGCCGCATTTCCATCCGATGAGCGCAGGTATCGCGCTGGAAGGGATGCGGCTGGTCAAGGAATATCTGCCCCGCGCCTATGCGGACGGCACGGATGTCGACGCCCGCGCCCAGATGATGGCGGCAGCGGCGATGGGGGCGGTCGCGTTCCAGAAGGGGCTGGGTGCGATTCACGCGATCAGCCACCCGATCGGCGCGGTGCACCATACGCATCACGGCACGACGAATGCGGTGGTGATGCAGGCGGTTCTGCGCTTCAACCGACCCGCGATTGACGCGCGGATCGCGCAGGCGGCAGCCTATCTGGGTATCAAAGGCGGATTTGACGGGTTCTATGATTTTGTCGGCGCATTGAACACGCAACTCGGCATCCCCGCCACTTTGACCGCTCTGGGTGTGGTAGACCCTGATCTGGACGCGCTGACGGCCTCGGCCTTGCAAGACCCGAGCACCGGCGGCAACCCTGTCGAGATGACGCCCCAGAACACCCGCGCCTTGCTGGAGGCTTGCCTCTAGGCACGTCCGACAGACATCAGAATGGCCTGCACTCAGTCTCGAATGCAGGCCATTTTGCGTTCAGACCCCTCTCACTCCATCTCTTGCGGCAGCACCAGATTGAGGATGATCGACAGGCCAGCGGCGGGCAGCAAACCGGATGTCAGCAGGATCTGAAGCGTGCGAGGCAAATGTTGTAGGGCTGTCGGTTCAAGCTGAAGGCCAAGCCCGACGGAGAGCGAGACGGCAAAGATCACCATGTTGCGGCGGTTCCATACCACATCGGACAGCATGTTCACGCCCGCAGCGCAGACCATGCCGAACATGACGATCACGCCGCCGCCCAGCACGTTGATCGGCACAGTCGAGACGATGGCTCCGAACTTCGGCACCAGACCGCAGATGATCAGAAAGATCGCACCGATGGTCACGACATGGCGGCTCATAACACCTGTCATGCTGATGAGGCCGACGTTCTGGCTGAAGGATGTATTGGGCAACCCGCCGAACATGCCTGCAATGGCGGTGCCCACACCGTCGGCATAGGTAGCGCCCTCAATCTCGCGGTCCGTCGCCTCGCGGCCAGCCCCGCCTTTGCAGATGCCCGAGACATCGCCCACGGTTTCGATGGCCGAGATCACGGCCATGAAACACATGCCGATGATGATGGCGATGTTGAACTCGATCCCCCAGCGGAAAGGCGAGGGCAGTTCGAACAGGCCCGCACGGGCGACGTTCGCAAAGCTGACCTGTCCCATCAGATAGGCGACCCCGTAGCCCGCGAGGAGCCCGATCAGCACGGCGGCGACGGACATCATACCGCGCGTGAAAAACTTGAGCGCAAGGGTGACAAGGATCACCACCAGCGCGGGCGTCCACATCGCCAGCGACCCGAACGCGGGCGTGCCCATCAAAGGCACACCCCCTGCCGCGTATTGGATGCCGACCTTCACCAGCGCCAGACCGATCATCAGAACGATCAGCCCCGTGACCAGCGGCGGCAGGGCAAAGCGCAGTTTGCCGATGAACGTGCCGATGAGGATGTGGAACAGGCCACCGATCATCACGCCCGTCATCAATCCGGCAAGCCCTGCCGTGCCCATCCCCGCAACCGCCGGAATCATCACCGGCAGATAGGCAAAGGATGTGCCCTGAACGATGGGCAGGCGCGATCCGACCGGACCCATGCCGATGGTCTGGAACAGAGTGGCGATACCCGCGAACAGCATCGCCATCTGGATCATGTAGATCATCGTCGGGAATTCGGGCGAGTTAGAGCCGAAACCGAACCCTGCAGCACCAGCCACGATGATCGCTGGCGTGACGTTCGAGACGAACATCGCCAGAACGTGCTGGATCCCCAAGGGTATGGCTTTGGCCAAGGGCGGCGTATAGTCGGGGTCGCGTAATTGTTCCGGTGTCCCCAGTGAGGTGTCAGCCATCCCGGTCGTCTCCTTGTTGGTTATTTTGCTGCGGCCCTCTTGGCGGGGCCTTGGCGATCAGCGTGTGATGATGCAGGGCATCGTGAGTGGAAATTCCTCAAGGTTCGGCGTATCGCCAATCCGGTCGACGACAGCGAACAGACCGGGTGCGTGCAGCGGTGTCAGCACCCCGTGCCACGTGCCGCGGTGCAGGTTGATGCCCTGTCCGGGCGCTGCGATGAACGCCTCGATCTGTCCGGGCTGGCCGTCATCATCGGTTGCCACGATCACCAGCCATTCGGACTGGCTCATCGGGAGGAATGCCTGACTGCCATCGGGGTGGCGCTCCAACAAATCAAGCGTATAGGGCATGGCGCGCGGCTCGGCCCTGAAGATGCTGATACCGGCGCGACCGTCAGGCCCGAAATCCAGATCAGCGCGGTCATGCCAGCGCCCGCAGAAGCCTTGGTTGATGATCTTGTCCGGTTCGCCATCCGTGTCGAGCACATTGCCGTAGGGCGCAAATGCATCCACCGTCAGGGGGCGGGCCGTGATCGTGGTCTGCATCGCAACCTCCTGTGGCTTTGGCGGGGTGGGATTTGAGTATTTGAAGCAAGATGAAGGGGTGGTCAGAGCGTCAGCGAGACGTGGCGGTTCACATCCTTGTAGAGCAGGTAGCGGAACGGCTCGGACCCCGTCGCGACGCAGGCTTGCGGGCAGAACGCGCGCAGCCACATGAAGTCACCGGGGCCGACCTCGACCCAGTCTGTATTCAGCAGGTAGCGGGCGGTGCCTTGCAGCACATAGAGCCCGTGTTCCATGACATGGGTTTCGGCAAAGGGGATCAGCCCGCCGGGTTGGAATGTGACGATATTGACATGCATGTCATGGCGCAGGTCTGTAGGCTCTACAAAGCGGGTCGTGCCCCATTTGTCGGTATCGGGCATCCAATTGACGGGCATGTCCTGATCGGCGGTAACGAAGGCCACCGGCGCATCTACACCCGGCGCGGGTTCATAGCGTTTGCGGACCCAGTGGAACTGCAGGGGCGTGTTGCCGGGATTTGTCAGGCTCCACGTGCTGCCTGCGGGGATATAGGCGTAGCCGCCCGCTTTCAGATCATGGCTGGCGCCGTCGATCGTCAGCCGCATCTGGCCTGATGCGACCAGCACTGCCGCCTGCGCGCCGCTGTCGGGTTCGGGAGTGTCAGACCCGCCCCCCGGTGCCACCTCGACGGCGTATTGCGCGAAGGTTTCGGCAAAGCCCGACAAAGGGCGCGCGATGATCCAGACGCGGGTGCCGGTCCAACCGGGCAGATAGCTGGTGACGATGTCGCGCATTGTGTTGGCGGGGATGAAAGCATAGGCGGTGGTGAAGACGGCCTTGCCATCGGGCATCACATTCTGGCCGGGCAAGCCGCCGGGGGGAAAGGCGTAGGTCATAGCATCTCCTCAAGACGCAGCCGCGCGATCCGCTCGACCTGCGCGCAGGCGGTGGCGAATTCCAACTTGCGGTCGTTGTTCAGGCGGGTCTCGAAAGCGGCAAGGATGCCGGCCTTGGTGTTGTCGCGGACCGCGATGATGAAGGGAAACCCGTGCCGCGCGACATAGGCGGTGTTCAACTCCGTAAAGCGCGCGCGTTCCGCATCGGTGAGGGCATCCAGACCGGCGCTGGCCTGTTCGGCGGTGGATTCCGCCGTCAGCCGTCTGGCCGCAGCCAGTTTCCCCGCCAGATCGGGATGGGCGCGCAAAACGCCCAAGCGCTCGTCCTCCGAGGCGCTGCGGAACATGCGGGCCAGCGCGTTGTGCAATCCTGCGGGTGTGTCATGTGCCGCGCCCAGCTCCAGCGCCCAAGAGCGTTCGGCGATCCACGGGGAGTGCTCGAATATGCCGCCGAACCGGGCGACGAAATCGGCCTTGTCCATCCGGCTGGGGTGGATGCGGCGCTGGTGCGGGTGGGTTGCGGCCCAATGGCGCGCGATGTCGATGCGGCGCGGGCACCAGACATCGTCGAATGCGGCGATATAATCGATAAAGCGTTTCAGCCCTGCCAGCTTGCCCGGCCGTCCGATAAGTCGGCAATGCAGACCGATGGACATCATCGCGGGGCGTCCGCCATCGCCCTCGGCATAGAGCACGTCGAATGCGTCTTTCAGATAATCGAAAAACTGCCCGCCCGTGATGTACCCGGGCGCAGTGGCGAAGCGCATATCATTGGCTTCGAGCGTGTAGGGGATGATCAACTGGTCGCGATCCCCGACCTCCAGCCAGTAGGGCAGATCATCGTCATATGTGTCACTGATCCAGTCGAATCCGCCCTCTTCGGCGACAAGGCGCACGGTGTTTTCCGAGCAGCGCCCCGTATACCAGCCGCGCGGGTGCTCGCCCACAACCTCGGTATGCAGACGGATCGCCTCTGCAATCGCCGCGCGCTCCTCGTCTTGTGGCATGTCGCGGTGATCGACCCATTTCAGCCCGTGGCTGGCGATTTCCCAGCCGGCGGTTTTCATCGCCTCGACCTGTTCGGGGCTGCGGGCAAGGGCAGAGGCCACGCCGTAGACCGTCACCGGAATATCCGCACCGGTGAACAGACGGTGCAGACGCCAGAACCCCGCACGCGCGCCATAGTCGTAAATCGATTCCATGTTCCAGTGGCGTTGACCGGGCCAGGGCGCGGCCCCCGCGATGTCGGACAGGAAAGCCTCGGAGGCGGCATCGCCGTGCAGGATGGAATTCTCGCCCCCCTCCTCGTAGTTGATCACGAATTGCACGGCGACCTTGGCACCCTTGGGCCATTGCGCGTCGGGCGGATTGGCACCGTATCCGGTCATGTTGCGTGGGTAGCGGTTCATATCGGTTTCCTCGCGTGTCTTGCGCAAACCCTATGCCAGCGGGTGCGTTTGGATTTTCAAGAAATCCGATAAAGACTTATCCCGCAATCCGTGCGCGGTTTTTGGCACTGTCCTGCGCTAAGGCTTGGGCTAAACTGACGCGCAACGCCACAAGAAGGAGCAGAGCGATGCCCGAGGGATATCTGACCACCCATGTTCTGGATACCGCACGCGGCTGTCCGGCTGCGGGGCTTGCCATCGACCTTTACCGGATCGAGGTTGGCACACGCGTGCATCTGGCCCGCAAGGTCACCAATGATGACGGGCGCACCGATGCGCCGATCCTGCCCAAGGGGCAGTTTGCCGCCGGTCTCTACGAGTTGGAATTCCATGCAGGCGCCTATCTGGATGCCAGCGGCACACCGCTGGAGGAGCCGCGTTTTCTGGATGTGGTGCCGATCCGGTTCGGTATCTCGGATGCGGCCGCGCATTACCATGTGCCGCTGTTGCTGTCGCCTTTCGGCTATTCCACCTATCGCGGCAGTTGACGGGCACGTCACCGCCGGATGGACAGTGCCGCTTGCGCGGGATATTCAGCGCGCATGGCTCAGACGAAATCAGACCCGAATTACAGGATCATCGCCGAGAATCGGCGCGCGCGTTATGATTACGCGATCGAGGACGATCTCGAATGCGGAATCATGCTCGAAGGGTCCGAGGTCAAATCCATGCGCGAGAACGGCGCGAATATCGCTGAAAGCTACGCGTCGGTTGAGGATGGCGAGCTTTATCTGATTAACGGCTATGTCGCTCCTTTCCAGCAGGCCCGTGTTTGGAAACATGAAGAGCGGCGGCGGCGCAAGCTGCTGGTGTCTCGCAAGGAACTGGCGCGGCTGTGGAACGCGACCCAGCGGAAGGGCATGACGCTGGTGCCGCTGGTGATGTATTTCAACCATCGCGGGCTGGTGAAGCTGAAGATCGGCATCGCCAAGGGCAAAAAGAACCACGACAAGCGCGAGACCGAGGCCAAGCGCGATTGGGCCCGCCAGAAACAGCGCCTGCTGAAAGAGAGCTGATTTCACCCGATTCCGTGGTGTTGCAGCGGATTCAAAGCCGTTTGGCTTGCCAGTATGTGACCCCCGATGTAGGCAGGACAGGACGTATCGACAGGGGGTTCCCATGGCACTCGATGATCCAAGAACGCTGGTGTCCACCGATTGGCTGGCCGCGCATCTGAAAGATCCGGATCTGCGGATTCTGGATGCAACTTATTATTTGCCGGGCGATCCGCGTGACGCCAAGGCATCCTATGCCGCTGCCCATATTCCCGGCGCGCGCTATTTCGATATCGACGAGATCAGCGATCACCGCTCGGATCTGCCGCATATGGCCCCGCCGGTCGAGAAGTTCATGTCGCGGATGCGGGCGATGGGCGTGGGCGACGGGCATCAGGTGGTGGTCTATGACACCGAGGGGCTGTTTTCGGCGGCTCGTGTCTGGTGGCTGTTCCGGCTGATGGGTCAGATGGATATCGCCGTGCTGGACGGCGGCTTTCCCAAATGGCTGGCCGAGGGTCGCGAGGTCGAGGACATGCCGCCGATGGTGCGCGACCGGCACATGACCGTGCGGCGGCAGAACCAAATGGTCAAGGATGTCACGCAGGTCTCCTCTGCCTCCAAGCTGGGTGATTACGAGATCGTGGATGCCCGCGCGGCCGAGCGGTTTGCCGGCGAAGTGGACGAGCCGCGCCCCGGTCTGCGGAAGGGGCATATCCCCGGATCGAAGAACCTGCCCTTCAAGGATATCCTGAATCCTGACGGCACCCTGATGGATGCCGATGCCCTGCGCGCCGCGTTCGACGCAGCCGGGGTGGACCTGTCCAAGCCGGTGATCACGACCTGTGGCTCCGGCGTGACCGCAGCGATCCTCAGCCTTGCGCTGGAACGGATCGGCAAGACCGACCACTCTCTTTATGACGGGTCATGGAGCGAATGGGGTGCCTTCCCCACATTGCCCGTTGCAACCGGAAAGGCCTGAAACATCCTATGTTTTCAAATCTGAAAGAACATCCCGCAGATAAAATTCTTGCGCTGATGCAGCTCTACAAAGACGACCCGCGCCCGATCAAGATCGATCTCGGCGTCGGCGTTTACAAGAACGCCGAGGGCGTGACGCCTGTGATGCGCGCCGTCAAAGCGGCGGAGCGCAAGCTGGTCGAGGAGCAGACAACGAAATCCTATGTCGGTCTGGCCGGTGATCCCGCATTCTCGGATGTGATGATCGATCTGGTGCTGGGCGGGGTTATCCCGCGCGACAGTATCGCTGCGGCGGCGACACCGGGCGGCACGGGTGCGGTGCGTCAGGCGTTCGAGCTGATCCGCATGGCCAATCCGGATGCGCGGGTGTTCGTGTCGAACCCGACATGGCCGAACCACGTGACCATCCTGAACTATCTGGGGATGGAGGTTGTCGAGTACCGCTATTTCGATAGCGAGACACGGGGCGTTGATTTCAACGGGATGCTGGCCGATCTGGCCGAGGTCCGCGCCGGCGATGTCGTGCTGCTGCATGGGTGTTGCCACAACCCGACGGGTGCGAACCTGAACCTGACGGAATGGCAGGCGGTGGTTGATCTGCTGCTGAAAACCGGCGGTATTCCGATGATCGACATTGCCTATCAGGGCTTTGGCGACGGGTTGGATGCCGACGCGCAGGCTGTGCGGCTTGTGGCATCTTCCGTGCCGGAATGCCTGATCGCGGCAAGCTGCTCCAAGAACTTCGGTATCTACCGCGAGCGGACCGGACTTTTGATGGCTGTGGCGCAGGACACGGACTTGCGCGGGCTGACGCAAGGCTCGCTGAACTATCTGAACCGGCAGAACTTTTCTTTTCCGCCGGACCACGGCGCGCGGGTTGTCACCGAAATTCTGAGCAGCGATTCGCTGCGTGCGGATTGGGCGGCGGAACTGGAAGAGGTGCGCCTGTCGATGCTGGGTCTGCGCGAGCAACTGGCGGCGGAATTGCAGCGCCTTTCGGGGTCAGACCGTTTCGGCTTCATCGCGCAGCACCGCGGCATGTTCTCGCGGCTTGGCACGACGCCCGAAATGGTGGCGCGCCTGCGTGAGGAGCACGCGATCTATATGGTCGGCGACAGCAGGCTCAACATTGCAGGGCTGAACAAGCATACCGTGCCGATCCTTGCCAAGGCGATCGTCGATCTGGGTATCTGACAGCGGACAAGTTGCGATGGGGGCGGGAATTTTCCCGCCCTTTTCATTTTGTCCGGCCTATTCCGCCTCGACCGCGCGGGAACACCAATAGGATATCAGCGCATTGCGCGACATGCCGCGCCGCAAGGCGACTTTGTCGATCTGCGCCAGAAGATCGGCGTTGAAGCGCAACGCGACCGGTACTTTGACGGCACGCTGGGGTGCTTCAGGCGCCTTCTCGGTTTTATCAGCATCTTTCTTGGATTTCTTGGCCATGGTTTTTCCCTGACTGCCTTGCAAAGCGATAGGGGAAGTATATCGGCTATTTGGCGTACCGGCATGAAAAAACCCCCGGTCCTGTGATGACGCATTCCGTGTGGTGGGAGTTCAAAAGTGCTGCTTTTCTGGCTTTTTCACTTGATCAAAGGCCACAACTCCAAGAGTTGTGGCCTTTAAGCAGATCATGCTGAGACCAGCATTTACCATGTGATGCTCAGGTCATTGGAGTGACATAGAAATCAATCTACTGTGACGCCTTAGGTTGGATGCATGCCCGCTGGGTGAAAATAATATTATTTAGAATCAATGCATTGAGGTTATCTCGGTCTTCCTGTTGAAATCTCTCCGTGCGTAAATAGATATATTATAAATAGCGGAGTGTGACATTGGCAAACGACTTAGTGAAAAATTTCTTGCAGGCAAGCGGACCTTCGCGTTCATCCTTGGTCGCCGAGCATCTAAAGTCAACCTTATCGATGACACCCGCCACGGCCCGTCAGCAGATTTCTCGATCGGGGAAGCACGTAAAGCGCCTCAACGGAATACTTCCAAAGAAGGAAGCGTTTCTTTATCTGGAAGATGAAGCATGGTCCGATAGATTTGTTGATCGCCTCATCGGAGCGCTGCGAGAAACTGGCTCTTCTTATGGATATGCACTTGACGGCTTGTCAGCCCGTAGGGGAACCGTCTTGGTGGACGAGTTTGCTGTAATTTCTGGATCAGCGGACCGTCAGAAGGGCCGCATCCCAAACGACGCAATAATATCAAGACTTGTCAGTTATGGTCTGCTGATAAAACATGACACCGTAAATGGGCAGGCAGTTTCACTGCTTCATCCCGGGCGTGACGCATCAGCAAGTTCATACCTCAATGCGCGATTGCGATCAGAAGCTGTGATACTTGAAGCATTCGCAACTTGGCTGCGAAATCTCGGTATGGTCAGTTACGGTAAAGTGGCGATCAGGGGGGACGATCATTCAAGAATGATTGGCCCCTACAAATTTGATCTCACTGCCCCTTGTTACCTTGCGCCGATGACAACGCAACTGGGATCACAGAGGCAACCCGGATTTATAGTAGCAGACGTATTCTCTGATGGTCGATTAAATGAACACCAAGTAGCCTACTTTCTTCGGAAGGTTAAAGCGCTGGCTGCATTCCAAAATATTGGTAAAGTTATGTCGTATTTGATTGCACCAGGCTTCAGCAATGAAGCCCTCAGAATCGGGCGTGAGTATGGGGTGATTATGGCCACTCCAGCAAACCTGTTCGGTGAGCGTCTTGGAAAAGGTCTGGCTGATCTTACACAAACTTTGAAAAACGCAGGTGCAGTGGTTGCCAATGAACCTGAACGACTTGCTTCGATGGTTGAAAGACTCTCAGACATCGAAGGAAGAAGTCTAAATCTGCGTGGCATTCTGTTCGAATTACTCACAGCATTCCTTGTTCGCCAGAATGGGAGCTGGGTTCAGCTTGGGAAAATCGCGACCGATCCAGATACGGGAAAGTCTGCCGAAATCGACATTCTGTCAGAGCAAGGTCGAACCGAACTTCTTGCAATAGAGTGCAAAGGTAAGGCACCTTCTGGATCGCTGTCGTTGGAGGAGGTTGACGAGTGGATACGTCGTATTCCCATATGGACAAAATGGTTGAAGTTAGATCCTTCTCGGCAAGAGACGTCTATGAACTTTGAAATCTGGACATCGGGGACGATAGACGAAGATGCGTTGCACAGATTGCAAAAGGAAAAGCAGCAACGCACGAAGATTTCGATCAATTGGAAAGATGGCCAAGCAGTTCGGAACTTGGCTCGAACACAAAAGGAAAAACACGTCACTGAAGCCTTCGACGAACATTTCTTTCGGCATCCATTGAAAGACTTCGTTGACAGATAGCATTCATTTCCTCCCTATTACTTGTTGTGAATGAGCTCTTTAGCTGTAAGTTCTTCGGGATCGCTCAAATCTGGCACCGAGCTTGGTGCTCATGAACAGCCATGGTCGATAGAGTATTCGATAAATGTCCGGTGGATCTATCGACCCGTCCTTTCGCTTGGTGAAGGCATCCATGCCGTGCCGCATGGCTGGGGTGCTGCGCGCGGCTGCGCGACGCGCCCTGGGCGGCAGATCGACGAACTCGTCGGTTCCGGGTATCCGTAATGCACGGGGCGTAAGCTTGAGCGGATTGATCGCGTCTTCGATCTCCTCGTGTGGGCAAGTGTAGGGGCGGGGCTCGAAGAAGTTATAGTGGACACGGTAGATATTCAGGAGCGAGATCAGCGTCCTGGGGTTGAAGATTGCGCCCTGGATGTAGGACCCGCCGACGCGCGCACCGCCCCCACCGACGCGGCCGGCAGCACTCAGTCGTTCGCGGAGTGAGTTCATGAATGTGCTGACCGGCTGCATGGTTGCCTTGTAGACCCACGGTGCCAGTTCCTCGCGTAGCTCCTCGGCCAACTCTTCTTCATCGAACGGCACCTCCTTTAGGGGCCTGCGCAGATGACGCGGCAGTATCGGGAAGCCGACAATCTTATCAATCTCGCCGCTGGCTTGAGTTGAGGATTTCACCCAGAGCAATGGAAAACTGGTGACTTTGTAATTTGAAATCGGAAAAGCTGCGCCTGAAGCCCGCGTCGCACTCTTCATCTTGGCAGCAATGAATGCCTCAGTAATCGTTCTTGCATCCGTTTCTGCATCAAATCGACCTTCGAACATGGCATCGTTGTGGAAGAGACTGCGCTCTTTGCGGTATTCCTTCACCTTGCCGAGTATCTCAGGTTTTATCGCCTTTTTATTAAAGGACATCGTCAGCCAAGCGAAACGATCCTCCCGGATTTCTTCATCGAATATATGAGGCAGCAATGGAGGTAGAGTTGCCTCCTGCTCGGTTGTCAGGACGATCGTTCCGCGCGGTAGCATTTCCTTTAGCAGCACGAAGTGAGCACCCTTTGTGTAGATATCCCGTGTTGTCATCCCCTTGAAGGAGCCACGTTCGTCGGATGTGTCGATCGGGAAGCCAAACCAGCCCTCGGCGATCGTGCGGATATTTGATATCATCCCGTCTGTCCGTTCGATCACATCCGACCGCGCAGCCAGCTGGTTTGTGGTCCTTTTCGGCATGCGACGCTTTGCACGGCTTTGAAAGGCTTTAATCTCATTAACGCAGGCGGCGAAAAACTGGCGCTCGTGATATCGACCGGTCGGACGCTGCCACGAAAACTTGGGAGCGGCCTGCACGTTGCTGCCCGTGTAGTCGTGCGTCAGGTTCTGCGGCATTCCCATTTCATCCAGATAGGTAGCATTGAAGGTCTCCAGCGGCGTCGCCCGAGGATCGAAATCGACATCAAGCCGATAGACGTATCCACTTCGTGCATCCGCAGTGACGGCGCAGTTCAGTTGCGTATTCCTTCGATCGATTGATGTCTCCCAGTTCACCGTCAACACCATGTCATCATGGCTTAGAAGGTGCTCGACTGGCTCTCCGCTGCGTTCGACCTTGTTCTTCCAGCGACGCAACATTTCCCGCTCGTATGCCAGAAAGACCTCTTCGAGCCAGGCAATCCGGTCGTAGATGCGCGACATACCGATTTTCTTGCCTGTCGCTACCGTCCCGATCATTCGCTGTATGTCGACGATGCCAGCGCTGTTCAGGATTGCTCCCAAGATACGAAGGTTGTCTGCTGTGGACTTTTGACCCGCATGCGGCAGTGATATGGAGAACCGTGCACCCTTCTTTCCCCGACACGGCTTGTGCAGCACGCGAAGCGATTTCGGCGTTTTCTTCTTCTGGATTGCTTTTCCATCGTGATCCTTGGTCCGCTCATAGACCCCATCCAAGGCGAAACTATCAGGATCATCAAAGAACCGGGTGCCACAGGCGCGACACGTTGGTCCGTCCAGAACGCCGTTGGCGTTGCGAAGCCTTTCAACCTCTTCATCCAAATGGATAGGAGACAGAATGGAAAACGCAGAACCACACTTTTTACCAGTGGTGGTTTGACCCAAGCACTTGACCGTTCGCTGGTCAGACCAGGTGTGCGGTTCGTTTTCATACTCGAAAACGCTCGACACCCGACGGTGCTTTTCCGTAACCGCCCCATTGGCACCACCTGCCTGAGTATGTGGCGATGATTTAAGACACGTCGCTAAAGACGTCGTTAACGACGTGTCTGATGCGGGGTCCCTGATGCGTGGCGAAATTCTTGGGTTGGAGCGGCGGCGCTTCTGGCATGACGATGACAAGCTTGAGATTGTCATGTCGGTCGGGATCGACGGGTCCACGGTGACACAGGTGGCGCAGCGCCACGAGGTGACCCGGCAGCAGATTTATGCGTGGCGGCATGACCTCAAGAAGAAGGGCCTGTGGTCGCCCGACGCCGGAGCGCTGTTCTTTCCTTTGGACATGCCAGTTGCGGCCGGCGTGCTGGTTGCGCAGCCGCCGCTAGCTGAGGCACCGCCGCCGGTTGCGGTTGAATTGCGTCTGCGTGGCGGGCGCAGTTTGCATTTTGAAAGCACGATCGATCCTGCTGCGCTGTCGGTGCTGATCCGCTCGGTGGAAACTGCATGATCGGCCCCGGCACTGGTGTGCGTGTGTATCTGGCCTGCGGGGTGACGGATATGCGCAAGGGGATTGCGGGTCTGGCGGCGCTGGCCCAGGACGTGCTGCGGCAAAAGCCCGCCAGTGGTGCGGTCTTTGCGTTTAGAGGTCGTCGTGGCGACCGGCTGAAGTTGCTCTATTGGGATGGGCAGGGATTTTGCCTCTACTACAAGGTGCTTGAGCGAGGCCGTTTCCCTTGGCCTAATGCCCAGAATGGCGCAGCGCGACTGACCTCGGCGCAACTGGCGATGCTGTGGGAAGGGATTGACTGGCGGCGTCCGGATTGGGGTGCTCCGCCTGCCCGGGTGGGGTGAATTTATTGCTGTTATGGCTTTATTTATATGGCCCTTCGACCTGATTTTTGGTAGTCAGGCGCATGTCAAAGCCTGCTGAAATCCTGCCTGATGATCCCGCTGAATTGCGCGCGATGATCGCAGCATTGCAGGCCGAGAACGCGCGGATCGCGGCAGAGAACGCTAAAATATCGGCCACCCTGCGGGTTCATGACCAACTGGTGCAAGCCCTGCGCCTACGGATCGCCAAGCTCCGGAAACTGGCCTTCAGCAAGTCTTCGGAAAAGACTGAACGCGAGATCGAACAGCTGGAACTGGCGCTGGAAGACCTGCTGGTTGCGGTGGCCGAAGATGATGAGGCGCCTATCAACGAAGGGCAGGATGAGCCGTCACAAGAGGCTGCCGATGCGCCCGCTTTGCGCCGCCGCCCGCGTGTCTCGGATGCGACCCCGCGCGAGCGCCGTGAACTGGACCCCGGTGCCTGCT
>JBLRWK010000053.1:0-28617 GCA_047921295.1 Rhodobacterales bacterium | reverse complement strand
ACCTGAGGATGTTGTTCGTGCAGGCGGCGAAAGTAATCATGATGCGCCCACACCGATGGTCCGACTTCAGTTTCGGACCGTGGCTGACCGAGGCGGTCGACCGTATGCCACGAAACAAGGCGGCCATCGCGCTTGCCAACAAGCTCGCCCGAACCGCTTGGAGCCTTCTGCGGCACGGCACCCGGTTTGACGCGCCAAAAGACGCGGCCATGGAAGCGATCTGAGGCTTTCCACGGTCACGAAGGAGTTCGCGATAGAGAGGACAGCATGGAACGGAGAAAATACGCCCCCAGAGTCTGACGGCCCAAATGGTCGTAATGGACCTTGCCGGTAATGAGACCACGGAGCGTGCGTAACCCCATCAAGGCCACGGCCCGCGAGCCGATCAACAGGCCGGATACATATGAGCGATTTCCGAAGTCGTGCCGAATTTTCAATTGCGAACAGCAGCCGACACATACATAGGGCCGACCACGATGCTGCATCTGCGAAAGTGCTTTCCATGCTGCGGTGTGCCTGAATGTCGCTGATGGGCTCTATTACGCTGGCAGTTTGGGACAAAACTCAGGCGTTTCTGTCCGTGACAGAATCCACCGTATATGTCTCACACTTGACAAGCGCGAACTTAAATGTGCCTGCGTCGGCGGCAACTCAAATGTGCCACTTGGCTTCCTGTGGTTGACCGAAACCTGGTGATGATCGGCATGGCTGTCTGGATGCTTCTCTGAACAATGTAGGACCGGACGACATCGAACACGTGCATCATGGTGCCCTCGTGGGGCAACATTGTCTCTTGTGCTACTTCTGACGGTAACGGACTGCGCCTTTGAGAGAGCGATCCTCAACCGTGCCGGTCTGCGGTTGGGCGCGAAGGTTGACCGGAGTTAATGACAGTCTACGCGACAGGTCCAGTTATACGAGTCAACAGCCAAAGCCGCGCCGCATGATCACGCGGCGTCACCCAGATTCTGCCATAGCTCGTCATTTTACATCAACGCCACATGAACACCGAGCCCAAGCAACGACGTTCGACCTCGTTCGCCGACAATCACAACATCCGGCGACACAACCGGCAACGGTTTTACTGCACTGGAATGTTCTCTCTGAAGACCACTTGCAACCGTGGTAAATACTCCGGCTCTGTGGCTCCTCTGACCGACGAAACCAGCAATCGCACGATCTCGCGGGCCTCTACCCGGGGGTTCTGATCGATTACCGCATCCATCGTTCTGTCCAGAAGCATCAGGCGCGTGGCGTCGGTCAGATCGTGACCTATGAAGATGATGTCGCGCGCGACATTGGTTTCGCGCAGGGCACGTGCGATTCCCTGGTTGCCCGAGCCGATGTTGTAAATAGCCGCGATATAGCCACGATCGATAAAACGCATTGTTTCCGAATAGGCGCGGTCGCGGTCGTCGCTGATCTCGGCGGTTCCGGCGATCTGCATATTCGGGAATTCGCCTGACAGGATGGAACGAAACCCCATCTCGCGCTCTTCATGCCCACGATAGGCGGGTGAACCAATGAAAACGGCCACCTTGTGCTCGCCGGATGGCAGGAACCGGCCCATAAGGAACCCGGCCAGGCGCCCCGCCGCACGGTTGTCGACGCCGACATAGCCAACCTTGTCCACGGCAGGGATATCAGAGACGAGGGTGCCCACATGCACTCCTGACTTGACCAGATCGTTTATGGCCTCGCGTACCTGCGGATGGTCAAGCGCGACCACGCCCACTGCATCTGTCTGACCGCGTAGATCCATCAACCGACTGGACAGGCGTTCCGGGTCAAAACCTTCGATCTCGTGGATATGCGCTGTCACGCCGTCGCGCGCCCTGCTTTCGTCCAGCAAGAAGCTTTTGAGTGTGCGCATGAAAGAGTTGCTTCCGGCGGGCAGTACAAAATCCATCCGCACCGGCCTGATGGTGGTTTCCGTGTTTACAGGGCCGAAGTAGCCCAACTGGCGTGCGGCCAGCAGGACCAGTTCGCGGGTGCGGGCGCGGACGCCATCGCGGTCGTTCAGAACGCGGTCGACGGTCGCGGGGGAGACACCCGCTTCGTGGGCGATCTGAGAGACGGTTGCACGCATGATGGCCTTCTTTCGGCTAAATGCCATCAATTCACTTCATCAATTAATAGAAAGCAAGCTTTTGATGTCCTCAAGGCGACGAAAAGTAGCGATTTAAGCGTGTTTCTCATCATTTCAGGTGAAGTGAGGGAAAATGATGTTTCTTGATGCTTGATAATGATGGGCCTGATGCGATGGTGGCTTCATGGAAATCGCACCCTGAGGAGGGGGGCGACCAGGGAGGAACATCATGAACGAACAGCCACGCTTCTCGCGGCGGAAATTCCTGTCGTCCGCTGCCCAGACGACTGCACTTGTCGCACTTTCCTCGCCGCTTGTTCTACGCGCCGGGCGCGCCAGAGCGGCGACTGATCTCGCCGAGGGCATGATTGGCGGACCAACCGGCTTTCCCGGTGCCGAGCGCTATCAGTATGGCCCCGACACGCCGGAAGGCCGCGCGATCGAAGCCGCCAAGGCGATGAAGGCCGAGGGCAAGGCGCCCGCGCGGATTGTGCTGGGTCTCAGCGATGGTTCCATCGGCCAGATCACCCGCCCTTTCCCTGAGGGCGCGCCCTCGATCAAGGAGTTGTGGGAACAGGAAACCGGCATCACGCTGGATATCGTCGGCGTTCCAAACGGTCAGGAATTTACCCGTGTGATGCGCGATGTGTCCACCAACGGCGGCGGGTTCGACATTTATGCGGTCGAATGGAACCGGCTGGGCGATCTGGCGGAAACTGGCGGCATTCTGGCGCTGGATGATTTCGTGGCCGAGCACCGCCCGGAATGGGACGACAGCGAGCGCGGCTATGTGAACGGCGCGCAGGGCGTGTCCTTGCTCAACGAATATCGCGGATCGGTTTATGGGGTGTCGCTGGACGGCGATTTCCAAATCTGGAACCACCGCACAGATCTGTTCGGTGACCCCGCCGAGCAGGCCGCTTTCGCCGATCAGCACGGCTATGAACTGCGCCCGCCGCGCACCTGGAAAGAGCATGACCAGATTGCGGCCTTTTTCCACCGGCCCGATCAGGGGCTGTTCGGATCAACAGATCTGCGCAATCAGGGCTGGGGCTATACCAACTGGTATCAGCGTTTCGTGTCGATGGCGTCGCCTAACCAGTTTCTGTTCGCCGATGACGGCACCGCGCTGATCAACTCGGAGGCGGGCTGGCAGGCGACGCAGGAATATGTCGACAGCTTGTCGCATCATTCGCCCGACGCCATTTCATGGGGATGGCCAGAGCAGTATGGCAACTTCGCCAGCGGTGGTGCCGCGATGACCTGCGCTTTCTCGAACCTGCCGAAATTCCTGGATAATCCGGGCAACGACGGGTCGCAGGTGACTGGGCTCATCGGCTCGCATCTGCCGCCGGGGCGGGAGCATGACGACGGACTAGTGCAGCGCACGGTGCTGTGGCTGAACCTGACGGCCTGTATCTCGTCACAGTCGGAGCATCCTGAAGCGGCCTATCTGCTGCTGCAATGGCTTGGGTCCAGCCGGATCTATTCGTGGATGTCGGCCAATCCGGGCGGCTACCTTGACCCATTCCAGCTGGCCAACTTCGCCGATCCGCTGGTGCGCGAGACCTACCATGACTACCACATGGATATCGTGCTTGAGAGCGTGCGCCGGACCGTGCCTACCATCAACTATCCGGGCGCGACCGCCTTCCACAATGCACTGGACGAGAACCTGATGGCGGCGCTGACCGGCAGCATGACCGCTGAGCAGGCGATGGCCAATACCGAGCGCCAATGGGCCCGCATTGCCCGTCGGGTTGGTGAGGAAAAGCTGATTGAGGCGATCCAGGCCAACAAGGCGGCCTGGCCGACTCTTGTCGACCCGATCTGACCCCGGTTGCCATTGTGCGGGGGCGGCTGTTCGGGCTGCCCCTGCAAACCTCAAAAAGAAAAGTCCCGTATCATGCAACGTTCGCTTACCTTTGAGGTCTTCCGCTATGCGGTGATCTTTGGATTTCTGGCGCTGTCGCTGATCCCTACGGTGTGGATGATCTCGATGGCGTTCAAACCTGTCGCGGAATGGCAGGCAACAGGTGCCAACCTAACATGGTGGCCGGTCAACCCGACGCTGGACAACTTCCGCTTCATCTTTGGCGAAAGC
This sequence comes from Rhodobacterales bacterium, assembly GCA_047921295.1. GTDB lineage: Bacteria > Pseudomonadota > Alphaproteobacteria > Rhodobacterales > Rhodobacteraceae > Seohaeicola. Next base: position 24,424 of record JBLRWK010000053.1, on the reverse strand, counting down.
GGGTCAGACCTGATTGTCGCATTGGAACGATCAGCCGGCAGGCCGATTTTGGCGTCACTGATGGCGGCGACCTTTGGCACCATGATCGCGGTGACGGCGGGCACAGCGGCGGCTTATGGCCTGTCGCGCTTTGGCTACGGCAGCAACCTGCCACTCGCGCTGATCCAGTTGCGCATTTTTCCGCCCATGGCGGTGATGATACCCATCATGATCATGTGGTCGTTTCTGGGGCTGATCGACACCTGGTACGGGCTGGCGCTGATCTATGGCATCGTGACCATGCCCTTCAGCTTCTGGCTGATGAAAACATTCTTCGATGACATGCCGCGCGAGATCGAGGATGCGGCGCTTGTCGAGGGCTGTTCACGCTGGCGGGTGTTCATCAAGATCACGCTGCCGATGATGCGGCCCGCGCTGGCCTCGTCTGCGCTGTTCGTCTTCATTCTGAACTGGTCAGATTACCTGATCGCCCTCCTGCTGACCACGCGCGACTGGGTGACGATCCCAGTTTACATGGCTTCGCTGACCTCATCCATGACCGGCCAGCTTTACGGCGCGAAAGCCGCACTGGGCCTAATCGCTGCCATTCCACCCGTCATCATGGGCATCGCGATCCAGAGACAGCTTGTGCGTGGCCTGACGTTTGGAGCGTTGAAAGAATGACCGACATAGCCACCCCACAACAGGGCGCAGCCGTGCCCCCGCCTGCCATACGCGGCAGCGAAGAGCGCCGTCTGGGCCTTTTCCTGACCCTGCCCGCGCAATGCCTGGTGATCTTCATCGCGCTGTTTCCAATCCTGATGCAGGTCTATATCTCGCTGACCGACTGGTCGCCGCTGGATGGTATTCCCTGGTATCGCGCTTATGAGCTGTGGATCGGGCTGCTGAACTATACCGATCTGGCCAGTGACCCGCGCTTCTGGTCGGCGATGTGGCGCACTGTCATCGTGATGGCGATCTGTGTGCCGGTGCAGTTTCTGCTGGGCCTGGGTCTGGCGATCCTGTTTGTCGATGAATTTGCAGGCCGCCGCACGCTCTATTCCACCATTCTGATACCGATGATGGTGGTGCCCGCAGTGGCGGGGTACATGTTCTTCATGCTCTTCCAGTCGGGCGGGCCAGTGAATGACCTCTTGTCGATGTTTGCCGGGCGCCCGGTGACCATCGCCTGGCTTTCAGACCCGAACCTGGCGCTGTTTGCGACCATCGTGTCGGATATCTGGCAATGGACGCCGCTGATGTTCTTGATCCTGCTGGCCGGCATGGTGTCGGTCCCGCGAGATCAGCAGATGGCGGCGGTGCTTCTGGGTGCTTCGTGGTGGCGGCGGTTCTTTACCATCGTGCTGCCCCGGATGAAGACGATCATCATCATCGCGATTGCGATCCGGATGATCGAGAATTTCAAGGTATTCGACAATTTCTACATCATGACGGGTGGTGGCCCCGGCGTGGCGACGGAAACCATCTCGATCTACATCTACAAGGTCACGCAGCAGGAATTGGTCTGGGGCTATGTCGCGGCTATCGCGCTGGCTATCCTGATCGTGCTCTCGGTCGTCTCGGCGCTGGCCATCACCAAACTGAGGAAAGCGCAATGACCGAGATCGTGATGCACAACCTTGGCCGCGACTTTGGCGATTTCACGGCGCTTGCCGATATGAACCTGACCATTGGCGACGGGGAGTTCGTGGCGCTTCTGGGCCCATCAGGCTGTGGCAAATCCACAACGATGAACATGATCGCCGGCATGCTGGAGCCGACGCATGGCGAGATCCGCTTTGACGGGCGCCGCATGAACGGCGTGCCGATGGCGCGGCGCGGAGTAGGGTTTGTGTTTCAGAACTATGCCATTTTCACGCATATGAGCGTGCGCGAAAACCTGGCTTACGGGTTGAAAGCGCAAGGCGTGTCGAAGGCCGAGACCGCGCGGCGGGTGGGCGATATTGCCGAACTGTTGCAGCTTTCACCGATGCTGGACCGCAAAGCAGCGGGATTGTCGGTGAACATTCTTCAGCGTCTGGCCATCGGTCGCTCAGCGGTGGTGGAGCCTGCGATTTTCCTGCTGGACGAGCCGCTTTCAAACGTCGATGCCGCCTTCCGTGCCACCATGCGCGCCGAGCTCAAGTCGCTTCAGCGTCAGTTCCGGCAGACCATGGTCTACGTCACCCATGACCAGCTTGAGGCGATGACCATGGCCGACCGGATCGCTGTGATGGACCATGGCAAATTGCTACAGGTCGGCACGCCGCTGGAGGTCTACAACAACCCCGCCGATACCTTTGTTGCGCGCTTTATCGGCGCGCCGGGGATGAACCTGTTGCCCGGGCGGGTGACCGGCGCAGACACCGGCACAGTGGTTGATTTGGGCGCCGCAGGGCATTCCGGCCCGGTGCAGGTGCCGCAGGGCGGCGACGTGCTTTTCGGCTTTCGCCCTGAGCTTGTGCAGCCCGACCCTGATGGCCCGCTGGCGATGCAGATCACCATGATCGAACGGATCGGCGCACGGATCATACTGCATCTGGCTGCAGGGTATCACGCCGCCAAGGCTGTTTTGGACAGTGAAACGCAAGTGCCGGAGCAAGGTGAGACATTCCGTTTCTCGGTGCCCCCCACCGAGATCCGGCTGTTCGATGCACAAACCGAAAGGGCGCTCTGATGGCTTCGATTTCCTTTCGCGGGGTCAGCAAGCGTTTCGGTGATGTGGTTGCCGTGGACGATCTGACGCTGGATATCCATGATAACGCGTTCTTCTGCCTCTTCGGCCCGCCCCTGTCCGGCAAGTCCACGATCCTGAAACTGATCCTTGGGCTGGAACAACCCGACGCGGGCGAGATCTTGATCGACGGACGCCCGGTGAGCCATGTCACCCCCGCCGCGCGCAATGTGGCGATGGTGTTTCAGAATCTGGCGCTGTTTCCGCACATGAGCGCGCTGGAAAACATCCGCTTCCCCCTGGTCGAACGCCGCCGCCCGGCTGCCGAGATTGCCGCCAGGGTGGCCGAGGTGACGGGCAAGCTGCACATCGGGCATATCTTGCACAAACCGCCCTCGCAGCTTTCCGGTGGCGAGCGGCAGCGCGTGGCGATTGCGCGCGCGTTGGTGCGCGATCCTGTCGCCTATCTGATGGATGATCCCATCAGCGCGCTGGATGCCCGCTTGCGCGAATCCACGCGGGTAGAACTGCGGCGTATCCAGCAGGAAATGGGCAAGACGCTGGTTTACGTCACCCATGATCAAGAAGAGGCGATGTCGGTGGCTGACGGCATGGCCGTGCTTGAACATGGCCGCGTGCGCCAGACGGGCACGCCCGAAGAGATCTATCGCCACCCGAACTCCACCTACGTTGCCGGGATGCTGGGGGCGCCAGCGATGAATGTGGTGCCGATGGGTTTGGCTCGCGCTATGCAGGTGCATTCCGCACCACCCGGCACGCAAAGTCTTGGTGTGCGCCCAGAAAACCTGCGCGTCAGCTCCGGCGACGGCGCGCGCGTGGCCGAGGTGGAGCCGATGGGCGGCTATACCACACTGAGCATTGATCTGCAGGGCACAGTCTTGCACGCCAGTTTGCGCGGCCAGCCGAAATTTACGCCGGGTGAACGCGTCGCTTTATCGGTCGATCCAGCGCGCGCGCATTTCTTTGACGCGCAGGGCAGTGCCCTTGCGGCGCAATGAGGGAGGAAGCTCAACCATCATGAAAGACATCGTATTCACACCGGACCCAAAGGTCAGGGTCCGCAAATACAAGATCGGGGCGATCGGCGCGGGAATGATCATGGCCGATTGCCATCTGGCCGCCTATGCCGAGGCCGGATTTCCGGTGGTAGCGATCGCGTCGCGCACAAAAGCCAACGCTCAGAAAGTAGCTGAGCGTTGGAATATCGGCAAGGTTCACGACACGCCTGAGGCGCTGATCAATGACCCCGAGGTCGAGATAGTTGATATCGCCTATCCGCCAGACCGGCAGCCCGCCCTTATCCGCAAAGCACTGGCCATGCCGCATGTGAAAGCGGTTCTGGCGCAAAAACCGCTGGCGCTGTCGCTTGAAGAGGCGCGCGCGCTGCGTGATGAGGCGAAAGCGGCAGGCAAGCCACTAAGCGTCAATCAGAACATGCGGTATGACCAGTCGATGCAGGTTCTCAAGCAGATCCTGGCCAGCGGCGCACTTGGCGAGCCGGTATTCGCCCAGATCGATATGCATGCCATCCCGCACTGGCAGGGGTTTTTGCAAGACTACGACCGGCTGACATTGTCGAACATGTCGGTCCACCATCTGGATGCGCTGCGCTTTCTGTTCGGTGACCCCGATGAGGTGACAAGCATAACCCGCACCGATCCGCGCACGAATTTTGATCATTCCGATGGCATCGTGGTGACGACGCTGCGGTTCCCGTCAGGGCTGCTGGCGCTGAGCACTGAAGATGTCTGGTCCGGCCCGCGTGAGGAAGGCTATGACGATGACCAGCACATCACCTGGCGTGTCGAGGGCACGCACGGTGTGGCGAAGGGCACCATCGGCTGGCCCACGGGCGCGGCCTCCACACTCAGCTACAACGCGAAGGGCGCGACAGGGGGCAAATGGGTCTCGCCCAAGTGGGACACCATGTGGTTCCCGCATGCCTTCATCGGCGTGATGGAGCAGCTTCAGCACGCCATCGACACCGGCACCGAGCCGGCACTGAACGTCGCCGACAATGTGCGCACCATGGCGCTTGTCGAGACCGCCTATCAATCCATCAACGAGGGCCGGACGATCCGGCTGGATCTGTCAAACGACTGAGGAGGAAAACGATCATGATGCACACAGGCATTTTCACCGGGTATTTCCCGTATGGGCTCAAAAAGACCTGCGAGGTCATTCAGGGCCACGGATTTACCACCGCGCAGCTTGACTTGCATTTCAAGGATATCGATGTCACCGACGGCCAGATGACACCGGAAAAGTGCCGCACCATCCGCGACACCTTCCGTGACCATAACCTGCCGATCTGCGCCATTTCGGGCTACACCAACATTATCCATCCTGAACCGGCTGCCCGCAAGCAACGCCTTGCACGCCTCAAAGAGCTGATCTCGCATGCGCAGTATCTGGGCACGCCCTATGTTATCTCGGAAACCGGCACCTTCGCCACTGACTCCGACTGGGTACATCACCCCAAGAACAGGACCGAAGAGGGATGGGAAGATTGTCGCAACGTGATCAGCGAACTTTCACAGTTCGCCTATGACCACGGCTCGGTTTTCCTGCTGGAGACATACGTGAACAATGTCGTCGGCTCGGTCGAGGAAACGCTGCGCATGTTTGCCGAGGTTGATCATCCGGGTCTGGGCCTGCTGATGGACCCGACAAACTACTTCGAGGCGCATAACATCGATGACATGGACAAGGTGCTGAACCACGTGTTTGATGCTCTCAGCGACAAGATCTGCATTGCGCATGCCAAGGATGTCAAACGTTCGGGCGAGGACAAGTCTGAAAAGCATTCAGACATCGGTGATGACACGGCCGCCGAAAGCCATACCTTCCGCGGTGTCGGCGAGATTGAGCTTCCTGCGCCGGGGCTGGGTGAGCTGAACTATGACATCTATTTCCAGCGGCTTGCAAAGAAGCACCCCAATATCGCGATGGTCATCGAACATCTGAGCGAGGATGACGTGCCGCGCGCCAAGAAGTTCATCGACGAAAAACTGCGCGCCAACGGCTGCTAAGCGCCATGGGCAGGCCGGTTTGTCCGGCCTGCCTTCCCGTATCATGAAACGACAAAGGCGCCCCGGAACCGCCCCGGTGGCGAACGGAATTGCAATGGTCAAGCTATACGGCAAAAACCTAACCCGCGCCGAGGCCGAGGCTGTCAGCGGATCGCTGGGCCACGCAGCAGGCGTGCGCCTGATGACACTTGGCGATGGGCTGGAGCGTGGCATCCGCATGCTTGAGTTCCGTACCGGTACCGGCCTGCGGTTTACCGTCCTCGTCGATCGCGCGATGGATATAGCAGATTGCGAGCACAATGGCCGCGCTATCGGATGGCATTCGCCCGCAGGCTTCCGCCACCCTGCGCTGCATGAGTATGAGGGCGAGGGGGGCCTGGGCTGGATGCGCAGCTTCTCGGGGCTGATGATCACCTGCGGGCTGGATCATATCCTTTTCATGCATGACGTGCCGACGCCCGAATATAATTACGGCCCGCGTGCATCGGCGCGCCATTCTCTGCACGGCCGCGCCGGAACCATCCCCGCCCGCTTGACCGGCTACGGCGAACGCTGGGAGGGGGATCGCTGCTTTCTGTGGGCCGAGGGAGTGGTCACGCAGGGCACGGTTTTTGGCGAGCATCTGGAACTGCACCGCCGGATCGAGGCCGAGGTTGGCAGCGACGAGATTCAGCTTTCAGACCGCGTGGTGAACCGGGGATTTTACGAGACCCCGCACATGCTGTGCTACCATATCAACGTCGGCCATCCGGTTGTCGAGGAAGGCACCCGCTATCTCGCCCCGATACGCGATGTGGTCTGGGCCGCTCATGAGGCCGAATACCGCAAGCAGGGCGTGGGCTACCGCACCATGCCAGCGCCGCAGATGGGGTTTCATGAGCAGGTCTGGCAGCATGAAATGGCTGCCGACGCCGAGGGCCGTGTGCCCGTGGCGCTGATCAATGACCGGCTGGGCCTTGGCTTGATGGTCACCACGCGAAAAGATCAATTTCCTTGCATGTATGAGTGGCAGAACCTTCAGGCCGGGCAATACTCGGTCGGCATCGAACCTGCCACCAATCACGTTCTGGGCAACGGCGGTGCGCGAGAACGAGATGAGCTGATCCGTCTGAACCACGGCGACGCCCGCCATTACGACACTACCTTTACCGTGCTACCCGATGGCGCCGCCATCACAGCGGCGCAAGACCAGATCACCACCATCGCAAGGCAGCCTGATCAGGATTATCCGGCCCCCTCAGGCACCTTCCTGCCGATCGGAGGACGTGCATGAACAGCGAACTCCCCCTGCAGGCGCAGATCGTGCCGGGCGTGCTTGCCGGGAAGCGGGTGCTTTACACCGGCGCGGCCGGAGGGCTGGGCCATCAAACCACGCTGGCGCTGCTGGCGGCGGGTGCCGAGGTGTTCGCCCTTGACCGGGACCACTCGAAAAACGAAAGCCTGCTGACCGACACACCCGCGGACAAGGCCTCGCGCTTGCATCTGCTGGAAATGAACCTGACCGATCAGGCGACCCTTGAAACCCGCCTTAGTGCAATCACCCGGCAGGCGCCGCTTGACGTGGTGATAAACAACGCAGCGATCTACCCCTCCAAACCGTTCGAGGACTACTCGATGGAGGAGTTGCGCCTTGTGCATCAGGTCAATGTCGAAGCCGCGCTTATCTGCACCCGCTCGGCATTGCCAGGAATGCGGGCGCAGGGATGGGGGCGGATCATCAACGTCACCTCGATCACGCTCACAGGAGGCTGGGAGAACCTTGCGCCTTATGTGCAGTCGAAAGGCGCGCTGCTGGGCCTGACCCGGGCATGGGCGCGTGAGTTCGGCAAATGGGGCATCACCTGCAACGCCATCGCGCCCGGAGCCTTCCCCACCGACGCCGAAAAGATCCACCCGGACCCTGACGCCTACACCCGCTTTGTGCTCGATCATCAGGCAGTCAAGCGCCGGGGCACACCGGATGACATTGCGGCGGCAATCCTTTTCCTCACCTCGGACAGCGCAGGTTTCATCACCGGGCAAAGCCTTGCCGTCGATGGCGGCTGGAACATGAGCTGATCACCCTTTCAACAGATCGGAAACGCACTATCATGGGAATTCTTGACGGCTACACCGTTCTCGACTGCTCGATCGCCATGGCCGGGCCCTTTGCGGCGCAACGGCTGGGCGATCTGGGCGCAAATGTCATTAAGGTTGAACCGCTGGGCGGCGAATGGCAGCGCCACGCACCAGCAGGCGGCATCACCGGGAACAAGATCAACGTTTCGTTCCTTTCACTCAACCGCAACAAACGCTCGCTGGCCATCGATCTGAAAACCGAGGGCGGGCGCGCGGTGATGGAGCGGCTGGTGGCGCAGGCGGATGTATTCATTCAGAACTACCGCCCCGGTGTCGCCGGGCGGCTGGGGGTTGATTACGAAACCCTCTCGGCGCTGAACCCCAAGCTGATTTACGTGTCGATGTCCGGCTATGGCGAAAACGGGCCACACGCCCTGCGCCCCGGGCAGGACCTGCTGTTGCAGGCAATGTCTGGCGCCATGATGTCCACCGGGCGCAGGGGAGAGCCGCCACAGGCAGCGGGCCAGTATCTGGTCGATGCCGTCACCGCCTATACCGCGTTCGAGGGCGCGCTGGCTGCCCTTTTGCACCGCGAACGCACAGGCGAGGGGCAGAAGGTGGAGGTCAATATGCTGGACGCCATCACCACATTGCAGATGCAGGAGTTGTCGGTCTTTACCGTGGGCCATAAGCCGCAGGAACGCTCAAGCGAGCCGCACGCCCACGTCTATATCCGCGCCCCCTATGGGACATTTGGCACGACTGACGGCTTCATCGCGCTGGCGATGCCCGCCTTTCCGGCTCTTGCCAGTGCGCTGGATGCCCCTGAGCTGGCCGCATTGGATGAAATGAAGGCGGGATGGGATGACCGTGACCAGACTTTTGCCATGGTCCGCGACGCCATCGCGCGGTTCTCGACCGATGATTGTCTGGCGCGGCTGGAGGGGCAAGGCATCTGGGCCGGGCCGGTCTATGGCTACGCCGATCTGGTCGCCGATCCGCAGATTGCCCATAATGGCACCTTCATTGAATACGATCACCCTACCGAGGGGCCGGTGAAAACGCCGGGCTTTCCGATCCGTTTTTCGCGCACACCTTCGGAGCTCCGCTTCGGTGCGCCTTTGACCGGCGAGCATACGGATGAAATTCTTCAAACCAGCGGGTTTTCCGCTGATGAGATCGCGGCGCTGGAACAGGCTGGTGCCATTGGCCGGGGGCAGAAATGAGATATCGCGGCCTGACATGGGACCATCCGCGCGGCTACAATGCGCTGGCGGCAGCGGGTGGGCCGGTGGACTGGGAGGTTCAGCCACTGGAAGGGTTTGAATCAGCCCCCATTGCCGATCTGTGCGCGGCTTATGACCTTGTGGTGCTGGACCATCCGCATCTGGGCGAGGCGCTTGCCGCTGATTGCCTACTGCCGCTCGATGCCATCTTTCCAGCCGCTGCATTGGACAAGATCGCGCAGGGCGCCATCGGCCCGGCCCATGCCAGCTACGCTATGGAGGGCCACCAATGGGCATTGCCGCTGGATGCCGCAACGCAGGTCATGGCCTTGCGCGCCGATCTGACCGAAGCGCGCCCGGCGACATGGACTGAGGTCGAGACCATGTCGCATGATGGCCATGTCGCGCTGTCGCTCGCCGGGCCGCATGCCGCGCTGTCTTTCCTGTCGGTCTGCGCCGCGCTGGACCCTGCGCTTGATATGCGCGACGGTGGCTGGCCAGTCGACAGTGTCGCGGTGGATGCCATTGAAATTCTCACCCCGCTTGCCGCCCGTACACCCGATCCCATGCGCACTCTCAACCCCATCGGCCTGTTGGCGCATCTCAGCACCATGGATGACATCCACCTGATCCCGCTGATTTATGGCTATGTGAACTACACCCGCGCCGAACGACTTATTACTTTCCTTGATGCGCCCCGCGCTGGCGGGCGGCCCGGCTCCATCCTCGGCGGCACCGGCATTGCCATTTCGCGCCGTGCCGTGGTCGATCAGGGGCTAAAGGACCATCTGCTCTGGCTTATGTCAGAAGAAACACAACGTGGCTTTATCCCCGCGCATGACGGCCAGCCCGGCTTGCGTGCCGCCTGGTCTGACCCGCAGGTCAATGCCGACTGGGGTAACTTTTACCATAACACTACCGCGACGCTGGAGACTGCCACAGTCCGCCCGCGTCACAACGGCTATATCGCGCTTCAGGCGCAGGCATCTGCCGTGCTGCGCGCCGCGTTCGACGCCCGCACCCCGGCCCCGACCACGGCAACACGGCTGCGCCAGTTGTTCGAGAAAAGCCGAAATAGCAGGAGCCAGTCATGACCGAACCGCTGACGCTGACGATAAAAGACTCCATCGCCACCATCACCTATAACCGCCCCGACAAGCTGAACGCGATGACACCGGAAATGGCCGCGCTGATGTGGGCTGCCGTCCAACGGATCAACGCCAGCGACGAGGTGCGCGCTGTCATCCTGACCGGTACCGGCAAGGCGTTTTGCGCAGGCTCCGACATTGCCGAACTGGACCGCTACGTGAGCCCGTGGGATTTCCGCAACCGGCCTGAATATTGCGATGCGTTGCGCGCGCTGATCAAACCCTCGGTCGCCGCGATCAACGGGTATGCGATGGGCGGCGGGCTGGAGATGGCGCTGTCATGCGATATCCGCATTGCATCTGAAAAGGCGCGGCTGGCAGCGCCCGAGATCAAGTTGGGCTGGATCGGCGGAGGTGGGATGACCGCGCTTCTGGCCCATTCCATCGGCCCGTCGAACGCGGCAATGATGGTGATGACCGGCGATCTGGTGGATTCCACGCAAGCGCTGCAATGGGGACTTGTGAGCGAGGTGACCGCGCCAGAGGCACTGATGGAGCGCGCGCAACTCATCGCAGCCACCATCGCCAGCCGCGCACCCATTGCGGCTGAAACCGCACGCCGCAACCTGCAGGCAGCCTATAATATGCCGCTGGAACAAGCCGTCGCCTATGAGCGCGATCTGCAGGCGATCTGTTTCGCGACCGAGGATGCCGCCGAGGGTCGCGCCGCATTTGACGAAAAACGCGCGCCCGTTTTCAAGCGCCGGTAAGGAGCAGATTATGACAGTAATCGACATACCCGAGGGCCTCTGGCTGGGTCGCGCATGGCTGCCGCAAGTGCAGGGGCCATGTGTGGTGACGTTGCGGGACGGGCAACTGGTGGACATTACCAATCCGCAGGCGCCTACCGTCAGCCATGTGCTGGATATGCCTGATCCTGCGCATCATGTCCGCACCTGCCCCGGCAACACGCTTGGCGCACTGGACGCGATTGCCGCCAATCTGGTGGATCCCGCAAATCTGCATTTGCTTGCGCCCTGTGATCTGCAGGCGGTCAAGGCTTGCGGCGTGACCTTTGCTCGGTCGATGGTTGAGCGGGTAATCGAAGAGAAAGCCGCGGGCGACCCTGCACGCGCGGAGGCTATCCGTGCGCGCGTGGTGCAGGCCATCGGTGATAGCCTGCGCAACCTGCGCGCGGGTTCCCCCGAGGCCACCGAGGTCAAACATGCGTTGCAGGCCGAGGGGCTGTGGTCTCAGTACCTTGAGGTCGGGATCGGGCCAGATGCCGAGGTGTTCTCAAAATGCCCACCGATGGCTGCGGTGGGTGCCGGGGCCGCAGTGGGGCTGCATCCGATATCGAGCTGGAACAACCCTGAGCCCGAGGTGGTACTTGCCGTCACGTCCGGTGGCCGGATTGTCGGTGCGACGCTGGGTAATGACGTGAATCTGCGCGACGTCGAGGGGCGCTCGGCCCTGCTGTTGGGCAAGGCCAAGGACAACAACGCCTCATGCGCCATCGGCCCCATGATCAGGCTGTTCGATGACGGCTACACGCTGGACGATGTGCGCCGGGCAGAACTGACCCTGACGGTTGAGGGGGCGGATGGATTCCGCATGGCCGGCCATTCCTCGATGTCCGAGATCAGCCGCGACCCCGAGGAACTGGTTGTGCAGACCATTGGGCGGCACCACCAGTATCCGGATGGCTTCATGCTGTTTCTGGGCACCATGTTCGCACCTACAGAGGACCGCGACACCCCCGGCGAGGGCTTCACGCACAAGGCCGGCGATGTGGTCACTATCGCCGCGCCGGGGTTGGGGCAGCTGGTGAATACCGTCCGGTTGTCAACCGAGGCACCCGAGTGGACCTTTGGCACCCGCCGTCTGATGGCCAACCTGGCCAGCCGGGGTTTGCTGGCCTGACGGTCAGCCCGCGCGCAAATTACGAATATCTCTGTCCGGTAAGCCCTGATTGCTACCGGGCAACCGCCTTGAAAGGATCGACTACATGAACGATATCAGCGCCACCTTCACCCCGCATGGGAAGCATCTGATCGGCGGAGTATGGGTTGCCAGCCCGTCTGAATTCTCGTCAGACCCGGCACATGGCGAGGCGCATCGCTTCCATGTCGGCACACCTGAGCTGGTTGACCGCGCCTGCAAGGCCGCCGAGGAGGCGTTTGCCACCTATGCATGGACCAGCCGTGAGGCCCGCGCAGCGTTTCTGGACACCATCGCCGACGAGATCGACGCACGCGGCGCGGCGATCACCTCAATCGGCACCAGCGAAACCGGCTTGCCGCCCGCGCGGCTTGAGGGCGAGCGCGGCCGCACCACCGGACAGTTGCGCCTTTTTGCCCAGCATATCCGCAAGGGCGAGTACCTTGACCGGCGGCATGACCCTGCCCTGCCTGATCGCCAGCCAGCGCCCCGGCCACCGTTGTCCATGGTGCAGCGGCCGATTGGACCGGTGGCTGTGTTTGGCGCCTCGAACTTCCCGCTCGCATTCTCGACCGCCGGGGGCGACACTGCGGCCGCGCTGGCGGCGGGTTGTACGGTGGTGGTCAAGGGCCATTCTGCCCATCCCGGCACCGGCGAAATTGTGGCCGAGGCGATTCATGCAGCCATTGCGAAGTGTGACATGCCCGCCGGGGTCTTTTCGATGATTCAAGGCGGGCGGCGTGATGTGGGGCAGGCGCTGGTGCAACATCCTCTGATCCGCGCTGTGGGCTTTACCGGATCACTTGGCGGCGGGCGCGCGCTGTTCGATCTGTGCGCATCCCGGCCGGAGCCCATCCCGTTCTTTGGTGAGCTTGGCTCGGTCAATCCGATGTTCATTCTGCCGCATGCCGCCAAGAAGCGCAGCTCTGAGATCGGTCAGGGCTGGGCGGCATCGCTTGCGATGGGGGCGGGGCAGTTCTGTACCAACCCTGGGATTGCCGTTGTGGCCACCGGCCCCGAGGGTGACGCATTTGTCGCCGCTGCGCGCGACGCGCTTGCACAGGTCGCACCGCAAACCATGCTGACCGGCGGTATCGCCAGTGCCTATGAGAGCGGTAAGGGTAGGATTGGCAAGTTTGACGGTGTTCAGGTGGTGCTGGACAACGAGGGGCAGGGCCGCCAGTGCATGCCCAGTCTGTTTGAAGCGAGCGCCGAAACCTTCCTGAACAGCGGAGAGTTGAGCGAGGAAGTGTTTGGTCCTCTGGGTCTTGTGTTGCGGGTCAGCAATCCTGACCAGATGGAGGCCCTTGCAAATGGCTTTCCGGGACAACTGACGGCGACGCTTCATATGGATCAGGGCGATGATGACCATGCGCTGAGATTACTGCGCATCCTTGAACGCAAGGCCGGCCGCCTGCTGGTCAATGGCTTTCCCACCGGTGTGGAGGTATGCGATACCATGATCCATGGTGGCCCCTACCCGGCATCGACAAATTTTGGCGCAACTTCTGTTGGCACATTGTCGATCCGCCGGTTCCTGCGGCCTGTCTGCTTTCAGAATTTCCCGGATGTTATGTTGCAGGAATTCGACCTGTGATCGTTTCTGATAGGAATATTTGCATGCTGGGCTCGGATATACCGCGCCTACTTCAAACCCCGAAAGTTTTGGTGAGTTATGACGCGGAAGTTGTCTGACACCTTGTCGCGAAATTTGTGCCATTCCTGCGGGATAGTTGCACGCATGAACGCGAGTACGGCGTTGGCGAAGTGCTTCTGCGTTGGGCATACCGCGCCTCATTTCCCGCCCCAAGGCTTGAGCTTTCTTTCCAAAAAAGAGTTGGCCACCGCCAGCTCTCCGATCTTGGCATGCAAATCCCGGACCTGATCTTCATCGATCACTGGCGCTTTGCGGCTGCCCCGTTCAAAGACACCGGACGCGCCATCCAGCAACGCCCGTTTCCGGCTGGCACGAAGGTGTGGATTGCAGGTGGAGTGACTGACATGCGGCGTGGGATAAACACCTTGGCATTGTCGGTGCAGCAGGGTCTCGGGCGTGACCCACATGCCGGAGAAATCTTCTGCTTCCGGGGGCGCAAAGGTGATCTGGTGAAACTGCTCTGGCATGATGGATTGTCAGCAGCTTTTTGCTGAACTTAGGTGGCCCAATGATGACGTGCCTGATGTGCGGCGCAAACGACACAGGCTTAAATCGACGCAAAAAAGCTACCAATGCGCTTGGGCGGTCGCTGCCCAAATTTTACTTTTTTCAACTATTTCGCCTTTTTCGTTTCGTCTTTCGGCAAACCGGCCAATGTTGACTTTGAGCCGTCGGGAGACAGGCAAGAACAGGCCAGGAATGGTCGCTGCCACACCCGCCCCGTGAGCCAAGGCCGCACCTCGATCCTGCCGAGACGGGCAGGGTAGGGTGACTTGAAGCTGCCGCACTGGTGCAGCGTAAGCCGAACGAGCAACGTCATGTTTGACGAATGTCCCACTGAAGCCCGCTTCGACCTCCTCGAGCGGATCCGTCGTTTCTTCCTCTACCATGGCCACGACCTCGAGATGACCATGACGTCGCTGGGCGGTGCCGCCGCCACGCGGCGTCTCGCCTCCTGCGCCGCCCGGCTCGAGACGGCGCCGCGCATCGACCACCGCATCCAGCGGGAACTGGCCGCCATCCACCGGCTGCTGTCGCTCGATGATGTAGGGCACCCCGACAACATCGAGACCGCGCTTTTCGCGGTTCTCCATCCGGGCTCGGCGGAAGTGGAGACCATCTGCCGACTGACGGACATGCTCGGTGACCTGCTGAAAGAGCTGGATGCCGCGGCGGACCGCCCATCCGGCGGTCCCCAGACCGGCACCTCGCTGGCCGCATGACACCTCCCTCAGCCCCCAACGCAGGGGGCTGAGGCTTGACGCTTAGCCATACCGGCTGCGCAAACGAAGAGGTTCCAATGAACAACAGGCAGACATCCCCGCAGGGGCTCGATGAACTGGCGGCGACCGCAGTGCGGCTCGGCCGGGAGCTGGGCCAGATGGCGGAGGCCACCCGCTTGGGCTGCAGCAGTCTTGAGTGCGGGTTTGTTACCCGCACCCTGCGCCGGCTCGCTGCGCGCGACCCGTTCGATCCTCGCGACGACGCGTCCCTTGACGCGCTGCGCAGCATCATTGCCGCTGATCTGGCTTCAGAGGAGAGTGGCACGCAATGGCAGTTCATCGAGACCCATTGCGATAGCGATGGACCGCAAGGCGAGCTGCGCGAATGCCGCAGCTACAGTCCCCGGGGCGAGGATCTGCTACGCGTTCAGAGCACCTTCGCGTGCTTTATCGCCGCGCGCAATGCCACCCTCGACTGCGCCGCTGCGGAGCGCGCCCTGCTGCGGCTGATGACGCGCTGAGCGGACCCGGGTCGGCGCCCTAACAGGGCGTCGACCTCCGGAGAAATGTCAGCCTGCGCTCCTGCGCGAAAAAAATGAATCCTGCAGAATCATGGGTCTACCGCCACAGCCCACAGATTCTGCTCGAACCCGCTCCCCGGTCGAAAGAACAGTACAATTTCCAGAGTGAACCAAGTTGAAAACAACTTTTACTGGAGCACTCCCACATGGCCAACGATATCAGCACCGCTTTTGCGGGAATCGCAACTATTCGCAAAAGGTATATCACGACAGCACGCGATGACATTTTTCGCAAGCACCTCGACCTTCTCCTGCAACGCGATGGCACTGGTCGGCTCTTGCCGAAGCCGGTGACCTTTACTGCGACCGGGGATACACATGGCATCGCGCTGGTGGAAGGCTCGGGCGGTGGCAAGAGCACGCTTGTCCATCATGTGCTGAGCAAGCATCCTGCGCTGCAGAGTGATAATCCCGATTACCGGCCTTTCATTGGGGTGAGTGTACCAAGCCCTGCGACGCTAAAGAGCCTCGGCTTGGAAATTCTGTCGAAGACGGGCTACCCGGGAGTGTCCGCGTCACGCAAGGAGTGGGACATCTGGCGACTCGTGGTCGCCCGGTTGAAGTTGCTCGGCACGGTCGTTCTCTGGATCGACGAAGCACATGATCTTTTCCGTGCGGGGAAAGGGATCGAAGATATTCTCAAGATGCTGAAGTCGGTGATGGAAGGGGAGGGCGCTGTGATCCTTGTTCTGACAGGGATCGACAAGTTGTGGCAGATGGCGTCCTACGATGATCAGGTCAAACGACGCTATTCCAAAGTCACCATGCCCGCCATTTCTGCTGCAACGCATGAGAAATCGTTGCGTAGTCTTATTCAGTCTTTCTGCGACGAGGTGGGCCTTTTGCCCCCCGAAGGAGACGACCTCATCGACCGGCTTGTCTATGCGAGCCGCGGCCGTTTCGGTCGCTGCATCGAAAATATCATTTCTGCCCTCGAGATGGCCGTTCTGAAAGGCGACACCGAGGTCACGGTACAGCACTTTGCGGAAACCTGGGCGATGCAAGAGGGGGTCGTGCCTGGCAAGAATGTCTTCCCGTCACCCCGCTGGTCGGAAATCGACCTCGCGAAGCTTCATGAGCCCGTTTGAAAAGGAAAGTCGATGACCATGCTTTCTCCACACTTGGCTTTTGACAACACGGAATCCCCCCAAAGCCATGTCGCGATCAGTGATTTTTGCGATAAAAACACGGCGCTCGGTGCGCGACTACGCGCTCCGAGCGTGCGCTGAAAGCCAGCTCAGTGACAGTCCACCGTGAGGCGAGTTCCGGAGCCGTAGCATTGCGCTGACAGGCCGACAGCGGCCCTTATTGACCGCCGACGGCCACCACGATTTCGTGCGTGCAGCGAGGCGCACCTCGACGCGAACGGCCCAATCCGGCCATTGGCTGCACTGTCGAGCGCGGCGGCGCAGCGTCACCGAACCGGACAATCGTGCATCGTGCAGCAATTTTATAAATCTGAATGAAGGTAGTGCAGACAAAGTGCGTTTTGCGATGAATCTTCTGACTTCGACTTTGTGAAGCGCTGCGACATGCCGGGGCGACGTCTGTCCGTTCCAGCATTGGATCGCGGACGCGGCCGGCCGATCTCACTCGCCTGCCACTGCGCGCGCAACGGCGCGGAACGCGGCGACATTCTCATGATCATTATCGTCGAAGAGCGGATCGGCGCTGGTCTTGACGATGACGACCTGACGCACGGGATCAATATAGATGTATTGCCCCCAGACGCCGATAGCGAGGAAATCGCCCTGCGGGTCTTCTGGTATCCACCATTGGTAGCCATAGCCAAAGGTCCAGTGGCTGTCCGGGTTATCGCCGGGTTGCAGATGTGGCGCTTCCTGGTTGACCGAGGCCGCGACCCATTCTGCCGGCACGATCTGCTGTCCATCGCGCGCTCCGCCTTCCAAATAGAGACGTCCAAAACGAGCCCAATCTCGCAGGGTGGCGTTCAGGCAGCAAAGTGCGAATTCCCTCCCCGTGCGGTCGGTGCTCCAGCTTGCGTCAGCCTCGACGCCCATCGGCCCCCAGAGACGGCTGGAAAGGTAGTCGGCCACCGACATATCAGTCGCAGCCTCCAACATCAGCCCCAGTGCCATGGAGTCAGAGCTGACATAGTTGTTGTAGGTGCCGGGAGGTCTTTCACGTTCGAGACCTGCAAGGGTCTCATCCACTGGCACGCCCATCGCCATAGCACGGATGAAGAGCATGTTGATGTCGGACATGGGGTTGTCGTAATCCTCATCAAAGGCCACGCCCGAGGACATTGTGAGTGCAGCCTCGATCGGCACATCGCCGTAGCCCGAGCGCTCAAGTGCCGGGACATAAGCACCAATTGGGTCGCTGATGCTGGCAATGTGGCCTTCCTCGACCGCGATGCCGATCAGCGCCGAGAGCACCGATTTCGCCATTGACCAGGAGGTGAAGGGAGAGGTCTCGTCGGCGCCCTGGCGATATTCTTCGTGCGTAATTGCACCGCGATGCGCAACCAGCAGTCCGGTGGTTTCCGTCCGGTCGAGAAAGGTCGCAAGGTCTTGAGCCTCGCCTTCGAAAGTATAGGTTTCAGGCAGCGGCACAGGTGCACGGTCGAAGGCCCAAACGTCCCCTGCGCGAGGCACGACGCGTGCGGGAAATACCCGGTCCATTGCGCGGAAATTCTCGACCCGGTGGCTCTCGGAGAACAGCGTTATTCCGGCCCAGTAAGGGCTTTGCCGCAACCACAGGAACGCCGTCAGGATCAGGATGGCAAGCGCGGTGAGGGTCCAGAGGCCGATGCGTGTTATTCGACTTGCAAACATGATTATATCTCCTTGCACTGGGTCAGGTGCGGACAGCGCCGCGCGTCACGCGTGCGGTCCACCAGAAGATGACTGGGGTGATGAGCACGGTGGGTCCGAGCCAAACCAAGAGATCGGGGAGGAAGCCCAGATTGACGACACCGGCAGCAGTAATTGTGGCGATGGTTCCGCCGAGCATTCGGCCGAGGTGCCGTGCAATACGGGCCTTGCCTGCGACCGGGCCGCGCGCCCAGTCGCGCCAGTCGGCCAGCGCCATTGTCAGCCCGATGGACCCAAAGGCCAGCAGGATCACCGGCTGTGCGCCGCTTCTGGTCAGCATGCCCTGCGCGCCCCAGCCAAGCATCCCCAGCCCCGCCAACGCCATCACCGCACCAGCCGCGTGATCGAGTTGCCTTGGCCGC
Organism: Rhodobacterales bacterium; assembly: GCA_047921295.1. Taxonomy (GTDB): domain Bacteria; phylum Pseudomonadota; class Alphaproteobacteria; order Rhodobacterales; family Rhodobacteraceae; genus Seohaeicola. The sequence continues at coordinate 5,745 of JBLRWK010000053.1, read as the reverse complement.
CCGTCACGGATCATCGCCGCGCGCCACCCTGTGAAAACAAGATAGAGGCTGAATATTCCGACTGCGAACAGGAACGGGTTCGGGTCCACCACTGCCAGCACCAATGCGCTGAGTCCGGTAAACAGCATTGCGATGGTGTAAATATTGCCCGCGCGCCGGTGCAGATACCCACCCTTTGCGCTACCGACGGCGAGTCCTGCTGTGATCAGCGCAGCAACGCCGGCCAGTATATGCAAAAATAGAGTTGTCTGGATCATGGCGCGATACCTCCTTTGCTCATGCCCATCCGCAATCGTGATGCGCTAAGGGTAGCGGTGATCACCCTTCCCGGGCCAGCAAAGTTGCGGAAATGACTGGGGAATTGCGCGAACAGCATGTTAGGATACGTTTACGATGCGTGAACAACTTGCCCGCCTTTTCTTTCGACTGGGCCTCCCCCTTGGTGTGGGCCTCGTGCTGGGTCTGATCGGCCCTTTCGGAACTTATCAATTGCTCCCCCTGGGTCCGCGGCTGGCCTATTGGTTGTCAGTCGTTTCGGCGAACTGGCTGCTCGCCGACGCCATTGTGCGACGCGTAGAAGCGCTGGTGGACGACTCGGTGCCGATCCGTCGCCTGCTCGTTCCGCTCGCCGGGGCTTGCCTTGCTGCGGTACCTGCGACTGGCGTGGTGTCGATGGCCAATGGACTCTCGGGGATCGGTTGGCCTGAAAATGTCGCGGTGCTGTTCGGGCAAGTCCTGCTGTTGCTCGCGGCCATATCCCTGCCGGTCTACACATTGGAGGACATGCAAGACCGATTGGAGGCGCCGCCTGATGCTTCTAAAACCGTCAAAGCACCGTTAGTAACGCATCTGCAAGACAATGAGACAGACCAACAAGGCGCGGAAGGTTTTGCACTGTTCTCCGCGCGCCTTTCGAAGCCGCTCGAAGGGCAACTCCTGTGCCTTGAGATGCAGGACCACTATCTCGTCGTCCATCATTCAGCCGGGTCAGAAATGATCCTGTGTCGCATGGAGGACGCTGCACGCGAACTGGCTGGGCTCGGTCTGCGCGTGCATCGTTCTTGGTGGGTGGCCGCCGGTGCCCTCGAGGGCATTGCGCGAGAGGGCCAGCGCACCCTCCTGCGTCTCAATGACGACCGACTCGTCCCCGTAGGGCGCTCCTTCCGCCCCAGTCTCAAGGCTGCGGGGTGGCTTTGATCGGCAGGCGACAGCGACAATCCTTGGAGCTTTCATAAAGGTCGCCCGGCAGCGGTTACGGCCCAATCCTGCCGTTGGCGTTGCATTTACATGGTGCAATGCAAAAGCCTTTCACAGATGACACTCGCCACGGTCGCACAGTTTGCTCATCCGCGCGGCCCTTAGCGGCATAGACTTTGCCTTGAGTTCCCACAAGAATGAGGCCCATGAAACTGCTCAAGATCTCGGCAGGTGCCTGCCTTCTGTATATCGTCTGCATCTTGCTGATCGCACTGGTGCAGGATCGTTTGCTGTTTCCACGTTGGGCGATGGGTGGGCAAACCGTTGCCTTGCCAGCCACTGCCGAGCGTCTCTCGATTGAGATCGAAGGCGTTGGACCGCTGGCAGGTGCCTTTCTTCCCGCCGACCGCACACCGCCGCCCGGAGCGGCTCTTGTCCTCGGCTTCGGAGTTAATGCCTGGGACGCCGATCACCTCGCAGTCTTCCTCAGTTCGGTATTTCCTGCACGGAATGTCGTCGTCTTCCACTATCGTGGCTATGGCCCGAGCGCCGGCCACCCGAGTGCGGATGCGCTCCTCGAGGACGCGGTGCGTATCCACGATGAAGTCATCGCCGTCTACGACCCGGATCACATCGTGGCCATCGGGCTCAGTGTCGGCGCCGGACCCGCGGCGCATCTTGCCAGCCAACGCGCGCTCGCCGGCGTGGTCCTCGTCACACCGTTTGACTCACTCGAGGCGCTCGCGGCTGATCTCTACCCCTGGCTCCCTGTCCGGCTTCTGTTGCGGCACCGGATGGATGTGGCAGGGGCCCTATCGCGGTCGTCGGCGAAGGTGGCAATAATTGCCGCCGCCCACGACGAGATCGTGCCGTCGCGTCGGACGGAAGCTCTCCGCCAGTCTGCCGAGAATGTCGTTTCGGACCGTGTTATTGAAGGCGCCGGTCACAACGACATCTACAACAAAGACGAATTCGTTGCCGCGATGGGCACGGGATTAAATCTCATCGAGGACCTAATCAAGTCGCATGAATGAAACTCTGGCATCAACTCCGGCATGCCCCTGCAAACCAGGCTGACTCTCGCCGCCCTAAGGCGTGTTAATCTCTTACAAGTCGCCTAACCACATGGCGAGAGCGGCCCTCAGCGGTCCTTCAGCTTTATCTACATGTCGCGGTGCGACATCATCGAAACGGCCATTCCCTGCGGCTACTCGGTCGGGAAGATGCGAACTCAAGGTCTGCGGAAAAACCGCATACTTGCTGGGGGTGCAAACCGCGCTGAGTCGAGCAACCGAGGCAGCAGATTAAGCATGAAAAATCCTGCGGTCCCGGAACATCTGCTGGCCTCTGCGGTTGAAGCAGATCCTTAGTCCAACCTGAATCCGCGTGCCGCAGAAGGAGACAGCATGTTCCACACCATAGCATTTCCAAGCGCATCTGCGCGCCCAAGCCGCCGCAACGTGATAACCGGCATGGGCGCGGCCCTGCTCGGCTCGGCCGCTAATCTGGCATGGGCGCACACTGAGACCCGGCCGCGCCAGCACGACCTATATCCCGCGGGCTTCTTGCCGGAATACATCCACGGCGCGATCGAGCCGTTCACACGGACCTCGATCTACCAGGGGCAGCGGCTCAGCTTGCCGATGATCGACCTCGCCTTCTCCAAGGAAGCCGCCATTCCGCCGCATTTGTGGGGTATGCTCTACGAGGGCTGGCTGCCGGCGATGGAGGAGGAGGGCCTGTCGGTCTTCTTGCAGGGCCTTGAGAACCGGGGGCCGGACAACGCCCGCAAACGCATCTACATGTCGGCTCTGACGCCCGACCTTTCCGAGGCGCACTACCGGCCGAAGATGCGGACCTTCCTTGAGGATCTTTTCTCGGCGGATCACGAGGGCGAACCTTTGATGCGTCGCTACTATGACGGCTACTGGGACATGTATTGGGATTTGCACCTTGGTGTTCGGGGCGACGACATACCCGAGGAAGTCCGGGAGATCGGCGATAGCTTCAACGCGGTGATCGGCTTTTGGGACCCGCGCGATGAGGTGGTATACGAGAATTACATGCGGGTGCGCGAGTTGCGACCGTTTCTGCGGGAGTGGATCGACGACCGGGTGCAAGCCGTGCTGGACGGCGAGATCGACGCGCCGGAAGCGACCTTCGTCCATTACTGGGCTATAAACGGTGGGCTCGGCCCCAACTTCCGGCGCGAGGACGTGGTGTTCGAGTGCTTCCACAACTTTCTTGCGTTCAGCCAGTGGGGCAATACGCTCTATCGGGTGATGGAGGCGCTCGAACCCGAGAATGGGGACGCAACGATTCGCGCCGCATTCGAGCGCACGATGACGAGCGACCGCGAGGCGCGAGACCCAAACGGCTTCACTGCGCTTGACCGCCTGGTCTTCGAGCTCTTCCGGACGATCTCGCCCAATACCGGCAGCCTTTCGACCCTCGCAAACAGCCGGGAAGGCGTCACCGGAACGAGCTTCATCATCCATCCACATCCGGAGACGAGCCAAGACCCGCTTCACTGGGAAAATCCGGAAGCCTTCGACCCGGACCGTTACCAGCAGGTCATTCTCGCTGCCGATGTCGACGAGGCGCACTGTGCCGACCACGAGCTCGCGCGGTGCCCGTTTTCCGGGGCGAGCATGCGCGTTAAGGACGGTCGATCGGTGGAGATGCCGTCAAATGGGTTTGGGACCGTTCATGCACGGATCGATGGCGTATCGGCACCACTGATCGAGGGTGCCGGTTATGCGCCCTTCGGCTTCGGCTACCGACGCTGCCCGGGCGAGTGGTTGAATGTCGATTTCCTCAAGGAGGTGCTGCGCCACGCTTGGGACGCCGACATTGCCTTCGCTCGTATCGACGTTGAAGAGGCCGAGCGCCTACCTGTAGGTCCCGTCACGGTGATCGAGGACGACATCGGCTTCACCCGGCCCGGCTGATCAAGCCGTCACGCATCTTCGCATGAATGATGAAGGCGAGACGCCTGGCAAAGGCGACTCTGGCCTTACTCATTATCGAGCGCGTCCCGATTGCCCGTGTCCATGTGTTCAGCTTGAGTAGCCACAGGATGCCACCAAGGTCATATTACCAGTAACGCGACATGGCGGGCGAAGCGAACGGACGCAAGCTGCTATCCCCTCCCGTAAATTCAACGCTGAGTGTGCGAATTCCGTATCATTCAGCCAAGCCCCGTCGTTTTCTGTTTCCTCGGAAGTTGGTTGGGTGACCTTGCAATGTAATCGTGATGCTTCAACCGCCGCTCCCCCACCCCAAGAAGTCCACGAACACGCATCACGGGGTAGGACCGGAGGGCCTTCAGAAGCCCATTGAAGAGTGTTGCCAGCAGTATCAGCGCGGCGCGCTGATCATGTGAGCGCAGGCTGCGAGCGATGCGGTCGTAGTGGTCATAGTCGATCGAGCCATCAAGGCGGCGGTGAATGCTTTGGTTATCAGTCATTTTGTCCTCCATGCTTTGTGAGGATCATTCTCGCCCGTAAACACGGCCCTCGCTTGAGTGCCAGCTCAAGGAATCCTTCTGAAACCTTCGGGAAACATTCTGAATGCTTGAGATGGGGAGAAACTGTGTAATATTGCTGGATGCACTATCAATTTGGCGATTGCGAACTCGACCTTGAGGCTCACTCGTTGCGGCGGGCCCATGAAGTTGTTCGAATCGAACCACAGGTGTTTGACCTGATCGCTTGTCTGGTGCAGGCCAATGGCAAACTGTTGAGCTATGACGACCTGATCGCCCAGGTTTGGAATGGCCGCATCGTGTCGGACGCAACTATGGCTGCAAGGATTAGCATGGCGCGCAAGGCAGTCGGCGACGATGGCAAACGTCAAGAGGTGATCCGCACTCTTCCGCGACGCGGTGTTCAGCTTGCCGTTCCAGTGACCGAAAGATGGGAGGGAATAGAAACTGGCGCGGCGATCCGCAACCATGGACCAAACCGCAATCAAACCATCCGCTACACCACATCAAGGGACGGGACAGGGATAGCTTGGGCTGAGTGTGGTGAGGGACCGGTGTTGCTCAGAGGAGGCCATTGGCTCGGCCACCTCGAACACGACTGGTCCAGCCCCGTATGGCGCCCGCTGCTGGATCGTCTTTCTGATGGACGGCGGCTTGTTCGCTACGATCCACGCGGCACCGGCTTGTCCGACCGTCAGATGAATGGGGCGACCGTTGAAGAACTGGCCGACGACATGGAGGCGGTGGCGGACGCGGCAGCGCTGGAATCTTTCCCGATCTATGCAACGAGCCAAAGCGTTCCCGTGGCTCTCGCCCTTGCTGCACGCAGGCCCGAACGGGTGAGCAAACTCATCTTGTTGAATGGGCTTGTCCAAGGGTCGACAGCTCGGGGCGAGATTGAAAGAACCGAGACTATCGTGGGTATGATCCGTGCTGGTTGGGGCGTACAGGGTTCAGCATTCATGCGTGCGCTTGCCACGGTATTCATGCCGAACGCATCCTCGACAGAACTTGAAAGCCTTGTACAAATGCAAGCCATATCAGCAACAGCGGATGTTGCA
>JBLRWK010000052.1:0-28823 GCA_047921295.1 Rhodobacterales bacterium | reverse complement strand
TGACCGAAAAGCAGTTCCGCCGCATCTATGCCGAGGCCGAGCGCGTCAAGGGCGACACCGGCGAGAACCTGATCGGCCTGCTCGAGCGCCGTCTGGACGCTGTGGTCTACCGCGCAAAATTCGTGCCCACCGTCTGGGCCGCACGCCAGTTCGTGAACCACGGCCATGTGACCGTGAACGGCCAGCGCGTGAACATCCCCTCCTACCGTGTGAAAGAGGGTGACGTGATCGAAGTGCGCGACAAATCCAAGCAGATGGCCGCGATCCTTGAAGCGACCCAACTGCCCGAGCGTGACGTTCCCGATTATCTGGACGTGGACAACTCCAAGCTGGTGGCGACATTCGTGCGCACCCCGACGCTTGGCGATGTGCCCTATCCGGTCATCATGGAACCGAACCTCGTCGTCGAATTCTACGCGAAGAACTAAGCCTCTTCGCCAGACTGGACACAGCGAAATGCCCTGCCATACCGGCGGGGCTTTTTGCATTGCGCCCCTGCGGCGTTGCGGGTGCGCCAGCGGCAGGAGCCTCCGGCGGGGATATTTCGGGCAAGAAGAAATGCAGGCCACAGCCCCTGCGGCAGATCGGAGCGGGCGCGTTTCGCGCTTTTCTTGGCAAGAACGCCCCGATATGAGGGTGACGCAAGGAGAAACCAGCCATGACACAGATCCAGCCGCAGCCCGGTATTCTTGACATCGACCTGTACCAAGGCGGCGCCGCGCATGTGGAGGGGCTGTCCGATGTGGTCAAGCTGAGCTCGAACGAGAATCCCTTCGGCCCCAGCGAGGCCGCGACCGAGGCGTTCCGCCGTTCAGGTTATGAATTGCACCGCTATCCCTCGACCACGCATGCCGAATTGCGCGGGGCCATCGCGGATGTGCACGGGCTGGATGCGGAACGGATCATTTGCGGTGTGGGAAGCGACGAGATCATCCATTTCCTCTGTCAGGCCTATGTCGGACCGGGCGACGAGGTGATCCATACGGAGCACGGTTTTGCCATGTACCGCATCAGCACGCTGGCAGCGGGCGGCACACCTGTAGAGGTGAAGGAGCGCGAGCGCGTCACCGATGTGGATGCGATCCTTGCAGCGGTCAGCCCGGCGACGCGGCTGGTGTTTATCGCGAACCCGAACAATCCGACCGGGACGATGATCGGCGGCAACGAGCTGGCGCGGCTTGCCGAGGGGCTGCCGGATCATGCGCTGCTGGTTCTGGACGGGGCCTATGCGGAATATGTGGACGGTTACGATGGCGGCGCTGCGCTGGTCGAGATGCGCGACAACGTTGTGATGACGCGGACGTTCTCCAAGCTCTACGGGCTGGGCGGCCTGCGTGTCGGCTGGGGCTACGGGCCGCAAGCCGTTATTGATGTGCTCAACCGTATCCGCGGGCCGTTCAACCTGTCGAACACGGCGCTGGCAACGGCAGAAGCGGCGATCCGCGATCAGGCCTATGCCGCCAAATGCCGCGCCGAGAATGCCCGTCTGCGGGTCTGGCTGGCCGAGGCGCTGGCCGAGCATGGCGTGCAATGCGATACCTCGATGGCGAATTTCGTGCTGGCCCGCTTTGCCGACAAGGCCGAGGCCGAGGCTTGCGATACCTATCTCAAGTCGCAGGGTCTGATCGTGCGGCGGGTGGCGGGCTACAAGCTGCCGCATTGCCTGCGGATCACCGTTGGTGACGAGGCAAGCTGTCGCCGGGTGGCCCATGCTGTGGGCCAGTTCAAAGGCGGCGCGCGATGAGCGTGATCTACAACCGTGTGGCGCTGATCGGGCTGGGGCTGATCGCCTCGTCGATGTTCTGGGCGATCAAGCGGAGCGGTCTGGCGGGCGAGGTCACGGGCTATGCACGCTCGGAAGCGACCCGCGATACCGCGCGGCGCATCGGGCTGTGCGACCGCGTTTGTGATAGCGCGGCCGAGGCCGTGGCGGGGGCCGATCTGGTGGTGCTTTGCGTGCCGGTCGGCGCGATGGGGCAGGTGGCGGCAGAGATTGCACCGCATCTGGCGGCAGGAGCCACGGTGAGCGATGTCGGCTCTGTCAAGGCGGCGGTCATTCAGGCGGTCGGCCCGCATCTGCCGGAGAATGTGCATTTCGTGCCGGCCCATCCTTTGGCGGGGACCGAACATTCGGGGCCGGAATCAGGGTTCGCGACGCTGTTCGACAACCGCTGGTGCCTGCTGGTGCCGGTAGACGGCACAGACCCCGAAGCGGTGGCGCGGCTGGGCCGGTTCTGGCAGGGCATGGGCGCAAACGTCGACACGATGGAGGCGGACCATCACGATCTGGTGCTGGCCGTGACCAGCCATGCGCCGCATCTGATCGCCTATACGATGGTGGGCGTGGCCGATGATCTGCGCCGCGTCACCGATAGCGAGGTTATCAAGTATTCCGCCGCCGGTTTTCGCGATTTCACCCGGATCGCCGCCAGCGATCCGACGATGTGGCGCGATGTCTTTCTGACCAACAAGGAGGCGACGTTGGAGATTCTGGGCCGCTTCACCGAGGAGCTGTTCGCCCTGCAACGCGCGATCCGCACTGGTGACGGCGAACATCTGCACGACTATTTCACGCGCACACGGGCGATCCGGCGCGGCATCATCGAAGCGGGGCAGGATACCGACGCGCCCGATTTCGGCCGCGCCAAGGCGGTGCGATGAGACCCAGCGCAGGTATCATCCCGCTGGCCCTTTTGGCGCTGATGTTCAGCGCCAGCGCCTGTAGCGTGCGCTATGACCGTTCGGCACCGCGTGCGGCGGCGTCTACCAGCGGCTATCCGATGATCTGTGGCAATCCGGCATTGCGCGGCGAGGTCGTGGGCGAGGTGCCCGGAGGCATCACCGGATGCGGGATCGACAATGCCGTGCGTCTGCACGAGGTCAGCGGCGTTCAACTCAGCACAGGAGCCGTCGTGGATTGCCCGACAGCGCGGGCCTTCCAGACATGGGTGGATCGTGGCATGACCCCTGCTGTGGGGCGTCAGGGTGGCGGGGTGCAGTCGATCCGCATCGCGGCCAGCTATGCCTGCCGCACGCGCAACCATCAGGCGGGCGCGCGGGTATCCGAGCACGGACGCGGCAAGGCGATCGATGTGTCCGGCTACAGGCTGCACGATGGCACGCAGATTACGGTGCTGAACGACTGGGGCGGCGGGCGCAACGGCCGTGCGCTACGCCAGATGCACCGCGCGGCATGCGGGCCTTTCGGCACCGTGTTGGGGCCGGACGCGGACCGCTTCCATCTCGACCATTTCCATTTCGACACAGCCCGCCATCGCAACGGGCCTTATTGCCGGTAAAAGCCACAATTCTTGATCACGTTATCGCAACGCAAAGACCGGGCTGTCCATCACGGCAAGCGGGCCGATCCAGATGCGGCCATTGCGGAAATCCAGCGGAATGTCGATTGCATCGCTTTGGCCGGCCAGAAGCGACAGGCCCCGCTCCAGTGTGGTGGCCAGCGCGTCGGGCATCTGTTCCGACGCACGGACCATCTCCAATATCTCGCGCCAGTTCTGCGCCTTGACGGTGATCCGGCCCGTTGCCTGCCCTTGCGTATCGACATCCAAATCACCCGATGCCAGCAATTCCAGCTCTCCCCAGCGGGCTTCGGCCAGCCGGAGGGAGATCAGCGTAGGCTGGGGTCGTGCAACCTCTACCGCGTGGCGGTCCCATGGGCGGTCAAAGCCTAGCGTCAGATCGGCACGCAGCGCCTCCAGCGTGCGGGGCAGGCGGCCTGTCGGGTCGATAAGTGCGCGCAAGTTATTGTCCGGCGCGAAGCCATCGGTTGACAGGGCGATGCGGTAGCGAGTGTCGCCCTCCTCCGGTGCGCTGCTGGCAGGCTGACCATCCGCCCCCAGCCGCTCGGCTGCCAGACGCAGCGCGCCCGCGCCAGTGGTGCTTCCGTCATTGGCCGTGATCTGGACGGTATCGGCGACCAGCCGGATACGGTCCAACGCCAGATCGGTGCTTGGCCAAATCACGACACTGGCCTGCATCTGCGCATTCGTCACCCCGTAGCGCCCCGTTGGCGTGGCGATACGCTGTTGATCGGGCCAGATGGCGATAATGTGATTGGGTTTGTAGCTCAGCGCAAAAAGCTGGAAGAACGGTGCCTCCCACGCCCAGCCGGTTGCCGGATCAGCCAGCGAGATGTCGGTGAATGTCGTGTCGAAACGGTTTGGAAAGCCTTTGACCTCAAGATCGGAGACATCCGCCGCCCAATCTTCGGCGCGGCGGTCCTCGAACCATGCGACAAATGTCGCACGCGTGCTCGAGGCACCGTAAAGCCAGTAGCCGGACCAGAGGGCGGCAGCGACGACGATCAGGATCAACAGGCGTTTCACGGGGAGCAGGCCCTCTTTTCTCTCGGACTGAGGTGGTGTTTACAGGGGGCCAAAGAGAAGGACCAGTGCCGCGATGATGTGGGTGTTCGGATATGGGTCGCTGCTGTGGAACCCCGGTTTCAGGGCAAGACGGACGGTGCTGGCGCGGTTGCCGGCCTATCACCGCAGCTTTTGCATGCGCTCGGTCCATCACCGCGGCACGCCGGAGGACCCGGGGCTGGTGCTGGCGCTGGATGCGGCAGGGGACACCGATTGCCACGGCCTTGCCCTTGGCGTGGCACCTGACGACGCGGACGGAGTGTTGGCTTATCTGCGCGAGCGGGAACTTGTCTCCTCGGCCTATGTGGAGCGTAATCTGGTGGTCGATCTGGCCGACGGGACGCAGGTCGAGGCGGTGACCTATGTGGTCGATCCCGATCATGTGCAATATTGCGGCGGCCTGCCGCTCGAGGAACAGGCCCGGATCATCGCGCGCGCTGTGGGCGGGCGGGGGCCGAATACCGAGTATCTGCACAATACGGTGGCACATCTGGCGACGCTTGGTATCGCGGATGCCGATCTGGACTGGCTGGATCACCGGGTGCGCGATCTGACCATGCAGGCGCATGATCGCACGGGATAAGCCCTTGGCACGGCGCTGAACAATCCCTAGGATCAGGGCAACAAAAACCAGTGTCAGGAACTGTCCGCATGGACCTGCCGGACCACGAGGCCGAGCCCCAATTCTCCCAGCCACTGCGCCAGATCGTCTCGATGCTTCTGGTGCTTGGACTGGCCGCTGTCGTGGTGGTGCTTGCATTGCCGCGCGTGTTGCCTGTGTTCGAGGCGAACCCCTATCTCAACGGCTTTATTCTGTTCGTCTTCGTGATCGGTGTGCTGGCCTGCTTTTTGCAGGTGGCGCAGTTGATCAATTCGGTCCGCTGGATCGAGTCCTTCACCAAGGGGCGCGCCGACGGGCGGGTCGCGCCGCGTCTGCTGGCACCGCTGGCGGCTTTGTTGCGGTCGCGCGGGGCGCGGATGCAGATCGGTTCCAGTTCAACCCGGTCGATCCTTGATTCCGTCGCCACCCGCATAGATGAGGCGCGGGAGATCACCCGCTATATCGTCAGCCTGCTGATTTTCCTCGGCCTTCTGGGCACGTTCTACGGTCTTGCCACCACGGTGCCCGCGCTGGTCGACACGATCCGCAGCCTTGCCCCGCTAGAGGGCGAGGAGGGGGTCGCCGTCTTTGGCCGTCTGATGGACGGGCTGGATGCCCAGCTTTCGGGCATGGGCGTGGCGTTCGGATCGTCCCTGCTGGGGCTGGCCGGATCGCTGGTCGTGGGGCTGCTGGAGCTTTTCGCCGGACACGGGCAGAACCGCTTTTACCGCGAGCTTGAGGAATGGCTGAGCACGATCACCCGCGTCGGGTTCACCTCCGGCGAGGGGGAAGGCGCGCCGGACCAGTCCATGATCGCACAGGTCGTCGACAGCATGGCCGACCAGATGGAGGCGGTGGAACGTCTGCTGGAACAAGCCGAGGTTGGACGGATCACCATGGACGCGCAGCTGGAGCGGTTGGGCGAGGCTGTCGAGGGGCTGGGCCACAGGTTGGGCGCGGAAGCCGGACAGCAGGCGGAACTGACAACCGCCCTGATGCGGCTGGCCGAGGGGCAGGAGAGTCTGGCGCAGGCGCTGTCCACGCAGGAGCGTGGCGAGGGCATGGATGCCGAAAGCCGGATGCGGCTGCGCTCGATGGATGTGCAGTTGCTGCGTATCCTCGAGGAGATCAGCGCCGGGCGTCAGGACACGATGGCGGAATTGCGCACCGATCTGGCCGCGTTGACCCGCGCGGTAGAGCAGACGCGGCCCCGCGCAAGCACGCCGCGCCCGCTTGGCGCGTCGCTGGGTTCAAAGACCGAGGGGAGCTGATAAATGGCCCTGTCGCGGCGCACAGGTCAACGGTTTCAGGGCTCGATCTGGCCGGGTTTCGTGGATGCGATGACCGGGCTGTTGCTGGTGCTCATGTTTGTGCTCACCATTTTCATGGTTGTGCAATTCGTGCTGCGCGAGACGATCAGCGGGCAGGAAAGCGAATTGACCGCGCTCAATCTCGAGATGGCAGCCCTCGCGCAGGCGTTGGGGCTGGAGCAGCGCCGCACCGAAGACCTTGCCGCGCAACTCGGCGAACTTGATGTGACGCTGGGCCAGTCCCGCGCGCAGATCGCCCAGCAGGAAACGTTGCTGCTGGCGCTGACGCGGGAGCGGGATGCCGGTCTGGCGGCTCTGGAAGAGGCGACAAGCCGGATCACCGCCTTCGAGGCCCAAGTGGCCGCCTTGCTGTCGGATCGTGATGCGGCGATCGGCGCTGTGGCGGAGCTGGAAGCGGAACAGGAGCAATTGCTGTCCGAGCAAGAGGCGCTCAATCTGGCTTTGGCACAGGCTCGCAGCGAGGTCGATGCCTCGGCAGAGACGGCGCGACTGGCCGCTGCGCGGCGCGAGGCGCTGGAAGCGCTGATCGCCGATCTGCGGGCGGAGCAGGCAGAGACCGAGGCCACGGCGCAAGCGCTGACCGGACAGGTCGAGACCTTGCAAACGCAACTGTCAGAGGAGGAAGCCGCGCGGCTTGCCGAGGCCGCAGCGGCGCAGGCCCTGCGTGACAGGTTGCAGAATGCCGATACCGAGTTGAGCGCGATGACGCTTGCACTTGAACAACAGCGCCGCCGTGCCGAGGAAACGCTTACCCTTCTGGCGGCGGCGGAAGCGGCGCGCGACAATCTTCAGGCGGAGCTTTCGAGCCAGATGTCTGAGGCTGAGCGCGAGGCGGCCTTGCGCGCGCAGGCACAGCGGTTGCTGGCCGACGAACAGGACCGCTCGACCGAGGCGCAGCGCGCGCAGGCGCTTCTGAACCAGCAGGTCGCGGCCCTGCGGAACCAGTTGGGTCAGTTGCAGGCGCTTCTGGACGATACACAGGAGCGCGAGGCGGCAGCCTCGATTCAGGTGCAATCGCTGGGGTCGGATCTGAATGCCGCGCTGGCCCGTGCCGCAGCTGAAGAAAGGCGGCGGCGGCAGTTGGAAGAGGCGGAGCGCGCGCGGCTTGAGGCGGAGGCGCAGGATTTGCAGCGTTACCGCTCGGAGTTTTTTGGCCGTCTGCGCGATGTTCTTGGCGCGCAGGAGGGGGTGCAGGTCGTGGGGGACCGCTTCGTCTTTGCCTCCGAGGTTTTGTTCCCGCCGGGCAGCGCCGACATCTCAGTCGCGGGGCGCGCCGAGGTTGCGAAGGTCGCCGAAATCCTCAGCGCGGTTGCCGATGATATTCCCGATGGCATCGATTGGGTGATCCGCGTGGACGGGCATACGGATAACGTGCCGCTGTCAGGCTTTGGCGAATTCAGCGACAACTGGGAATTGTCGCAAGCCCGCGCGCTGTCAGTTGTGCGCTACATGTCCCAGTCGCTGGGCATCCCGCCCGACCGGCTGAGCGCCAACGGATTTGGCGAATACAACCCGATCAATCCCGCCAATACCGAGGAAGCCCGCGCCCAGAACCGGCGGATCGAGCTGAAATTCACCGAAAAGTAATCACTCTATGTTCAAGCTGATGTCGTGGCTGCTGATCAGCGCTTCGCCACGCAGCAAAAGGACTTGGCCCGCATATGATCCCGACGGCCAGCCAGCGGCGGGTGTTCTCCGCCCGGCTGCGCGGAAGAATTGCGCCTGATCCTTTTCAAGCGTGTCACTGTGATCGGTCACGCTCTGCCCGTCCGGCCCGATGATCGTGATCCGCATCACATCCCCCGCGCGTCCGCCGAACGCATATCCCCAGATCACAAGCGCAGGCGCGTCGCGGGGAATGTTCTGCTGGTCCGCAGTGCCTGCCTTGACGCTGGGGTAATCCGGCACAGCGGTGGAGAAACCGGCGTTCAGGATCGCACCCGGCACATAAACGATCGGGTCGGCCCAGAGCGTGAGGGGCTGCGCCTCGTTGCAGGTGATCAATCCTTCGGGCGTGAACGGGTCCACAACCTCCCCTTTGTGGCGCACGGTCAGATGCAGATGCGGAAACTCCGTATTGCCTGACAGCCCGACCAAGCCAAGATGATCCCCCGTCGCCACCGTCTGACCCCGTGTCACGACCACCGAACCCTGCATCAGATGGCAATACTGCGTCTCCCAGTCGTCCGCGTGCCGGATAACAACCCCATTGCCGCAATCGCGCCCCTCGATGTCGTTGGCGGTCCGTAGGGTGAGGCCGGAATCCGGCATCCCGTCACGTATTGCGGTGACCTGACCGGAGGCGGTAGCAATCACCGCGACTCCTGCCTCCATCGCGGCCAGCGAGGGCAGCGCGAAATCGGTGCCGGTATGGGTGTCATAGGTCAGCGCGTTGCAGGTGAAATCCATCGCATCGGGACCGGGGTCGTGATCGACAAATTGCTGGATGAAGCAATCCTGCCCCAAGGTACAATCAATCGGTTGGATCAAACGAAAAACCTCCGCGCTGGCGGGCAGCGCGGAGGTCAATATCATCGGCAGCAGGGCTGCCCGCATCAGTCGGCGGTCAGAAGCGGTGGCTTGCTGCCGGACAGGCGGGCTTGTTCCGGTCCGCTGACCTGCAATTCGATCTCGCCGTTCTTGAGGCCGACGCGGACCAGACCGCCCTTGGTCAGCTTGCCGAACAGCAATTCCTCGGCCAGCGGCTTCTTGATGTATTCCTGAATGACACGACCCAGTGGGCGTGCGCCCATCTTGTCGTCATAGCCTTTGTCAGCCAGCCATTCAGCCGCCGGTTTGGTCAGCTCGATATGCACGTTGCGATCCATCAGCTGCGCTTCGAGTTGCAGCACGAACTTCTCGACCACCTGCATGATCACCTCTTTCGGCAGCGAGCCGAAGCTGATCACCGCGTCCAGACGGTTGCGGAATTCGGGTGTGAATGTCCGCTCGATCGCCGCTGTATCCTCGCCCGTGCGCTTGTCACGGTTGAAGCCGATGGCGGCCTTGGCCATATCGGATGCCCCTGCGTTCGAGGTCATGATGAGGATCACGTTGCGGAAATCGACGGCGCGGCCGTTGTGGTCCGTCAGCTTGCCGTGATCCATCACCTGCAACAGGATGTTGAACACATCGGGGTGCGCCTTCTCGATCTCGTCCAGCAGCAGCACACAATGCGGATGCTGGTCCACACCGTCTGTCAGCATGCCGCCCTGATCAAAGCCGACATATCCCGGAGGCGCACCGATCAGGCGTGATACGGCGTGTTTCTCCATATATTCGGACATATCGAACCGCAGAAGCTCCACACCGAGCGAATCGGCCAGTTGCTTGGCCACTTCGGTTTTGCCCACGCCTGTCGGCCCTGCGAACAGGTAGTTGCCGATGGGTTTTTCCGGCTCGCGCAGGCCAGCACGGGCCAGTTTGATCGCGCTGGACAGCGCCACGATGGCGGCATCCTGCCCGAATACCACGCGCTTGAGGGTCTTTTCCAGATCCTTGAGCACTTCGGCGTCGTCCTTGGAGACGTTTTTCGGCGGGATGCGGGCGATCTTGGCCACGACAGCCTCGATCTCCTTGGCGCCGATTGTTTTGCGGCGCTTGGATTCCGCCACCAGATGCTGTGCGGCACCGGCCTCGTCGATCACGTCGATCGCCTTGTCGGGCAGCTTGCGGTCGTTGATGTAACGCGCGCTGAGTTCCACAGCGGATTTGATCGCATCGGCCGTGTAGCGGACCGAGTGATGCTCCTCGAAATAGGGCTTAAGCCCCTGAAGGATCTTCACGGTGTCATCCACAGTGGGCTCGTTCACGTCGATCTTCTGGAAGCGGCGCGACAGCGCGCGGTCTTTCTCGAAGTGCTGGCGGAACTCCTTGTAGGTGGTCGAGCCCATGCAGCGCAGTTTGCCGCCCTGCAGGGCAGGTTTCAGCAGGTTGGACGCGTCCATCGCGCCGCCGGAAGTGGCGCCGGCACCGATCACGGTGTGAATTTCGTCGATGAACAGAACCGCATCGGGATGCGCCTCAAGCTCGTTGACCACGGCTTTCAACCGCTCCTCGAAATCGCCGCGATAGCGGGTTCCGGCCAGCAGCGCGCCCATGTCGAGGCTGAAGATCGTGGTTTTGGACAGCACCTCGGGTGTCTCGCCCTTGACGATCTTGCGCGCCAGACCTTCGGCGATGGCGGTTTTGCCCACGCCCGGATCACCCACCAGAAGCGGGTTGTTCTTGCGGCGGCGGCACAGCACCTGAATGCAACGCTCTACCTCGGAGGCGCGGCCGATCAGCGGATCGACATCGCCCTTGAAGGCTTTGGCGTTGAGATCGACGCAGTATTTACCCAGCGCCGATTCTTTCTGGTCTGTGGCTTCCGACGATGTGCTGGTCGAGCTTTCCTCGGCTTCTGTTGCGCCGGTGACGGGGCGCGCCTCGCCGTAAGCGGGGTCTTTGGCGACACCGTGGGCGATGAAATTGACCGCGTCATAACGGGTCATTTCCTGCTCTTGCAGGAAGTATGCCGCGTTGCTCTCGCGCTCGGCGAAGATCGCGACCAGCACATTCGCGCCGGTCACTTCGGTCCGGCCGGATGATTGCACATGGATCGCCGCGCGCTGGATTACGCGCTGGAAGGCCGCTGTGGGCACGGCTTCCGATCCGTCGATATCGGTCACAAGGTTGGACAGATCATCGTCAATGAACTCGACCAGAGTGTTGCGCAGATCGTCTGTATCGACCGAACAGGCTTTCATCACGCGATGCGCGTCCGGTTCGTCGATCAGGGCCAGCAGCAGATGCTCCAGCGTTGCGAATTCATGACGGCGCGCGTTGGCCAGTGCCAAAGCAGCATGGATTGCCTGTTCGAGGGTGGTCGAGAATGAAGGCACAGCTGTGCTCCTCTTTTATCTGGGTTCGTCGCGGGCAGGCCCGCAGCGAACATGGCCTCATTAAGTTAAAGTGTGGTCTATATCCGGCAGGCTTCAAGTTTTTTCTTGGGTCCTGCGATCACATTTGTTGCGTCACGGTCGCGCTGCGTGAGGTTTCAGCATCAGAATGCGTCTTTACGACGGCGCACCTCGGCAAAAACCTCCACAGGATCTGCTCCGGTCATACCGAGGGTGGCCTGAATTTCGGGGCTATCGCTACGCAGGAACGGGTTGGTGGCGTGTTCGGAGGACAGGGTTGATGGCACGGTTGGCCGGCCTTGAGCACGCGCGGTTTCAATCTTCTCTATCCGAGAGATAAGCGCTTGGTTTCCCGGTTCAATGGTCAGCGCGAATTTCGCGTTGGAGGCCGTGTATTCATGCCCCGAACAGACCAGCGTTTCCGGCGGAAGCGCTGCGAGTTTTGCAAGGCTGGCGAACATCTGCGCGGGCGTGCCCTCGAACAACCGCCCGCAGCCCATCGCCATCAGGCTGTCGGCGGTAAACACGACCGCGCTGTCGGGAAAGTGAATGGCGATATGCCCGACTGTGTGCCCTGACACGTCTATCACGGTGCCGGTATCGGAGCCGATGGTGATTGTGTCACCCTCCGCTACGGCCTGATCCAGCATCGGCAGGCGGTGCGCATCTGCGGCAGCCCCGATCACGATGGCGGGATGAGCGGCAAGCAGGGCAGGCAGCCCGTCTACATGATCGGCGTGGTGATGGGTCAGCAGCACATGCGACAGTGTCCAGCCGCGCTGCTTTAGCGCCGCTGCGATAGGGGCTGCCTCCGGCACGTCGATCACGGCGGTCTGTCCGGTTGCCCTGTCATGGGCGAGGAAGGCGTAGTTATCCTTGAGGCAAGGAATGGTAACGATCTCAAGGGGCATGGCATTTCATCTTTTGCTTGTTAAGGTGACTTTCCAGAGTGGCGGAACCGGAGGCGGACCGCAATGCATCTAGATGTGCAGGACCTGCGCAATTTCTATTACCGCAGCACATTGGGGCGCGCGGCGCAAAAGGCCGTGCGCGATCAGATGATCAGAATGTGGCCCGAAGCGAAAGGGCAGACGGTGGTCGGCTTTGGTTTTGCGGTGCCGCTGCTGCGTCCCTATCTGGGCGATGCGCGCCGCGTGATCGGCTTGATGCCCGGTCCGCAGGGGGTGATGCCATGGCCCGCAGGCATGCCCAACGTCTCGGTCCTGTGCGAGGAGACGGCGTGGCCGATCGATACCGGACTAGTGGACAAGCTTGTGCTGCTGCACGGGCTGGAAACATCCGAACAGCCCTCGGCCTTGCTGGAGGAATGTTTCCGCGTGCTCGGGCCGGGGGGCAGCGCGCTGTTTATCGTGCCGAACCGGGCGGGGCTGTGGTCGCGCTCGGATGCCACGCCTTTCGGATATGGCCGCCCCTACACACTCAGCCAGCTTGAGGCGCAGCTCAAGCGTCATGCCTTTTTGCCGGAGCGGCACGTCACGACATTGTACCAGCCGCCGTCAAACAGGCGGTTCTGGCGCAAGACAGCGAATTTCTGGGAAAGCGCCGGCCTGCGTCTTTCGGTCGTGCTGGCGGGCGGCGTTCTGATGGTGGAGGCGACAAAGCGGGTGCAGGCCTCCAGCGGGCCGGGATTGCGCGCCACGGTCCGGCGGCCCCTGAATGTGCTGGATGGTCTGGGAAGCCCCGCACCTGATCCCAAGCCTGCCTGACCGGACCGGCGGGCAGTGTTTCGCGCGGGCACCAAGAGGATGCCTGCCGGTGATAGCGGTAACGATACGGCGATGCTGTGCCCGCTTTGCGCGCAGTGCAGGTGTTTTCAGCCCCCAAAACGGCGAATTTTTTTTGCCCGATTCATGTGCAAACCGTCGCACATATGGTAAGTATCTGTAATAAAATGAAATTCATAAGAGGTGCCCGAGTCTATAGCAGGTTGCTAGGTCATGAAGGCTCTGCTACACCCACGCCGATTTTGATGCTTTGACGCGCGTCAAGGCAGGGTAACCTCTCCGGTGGCGCAGTGCGCTATTTGACCCCGGAGACAGACTATCGGAAGGGTGGACGTGTCCGAACCAGCTTCGATTTCAACTGGCATCGCGCAACGCTATGCCAAGGCCGTTTTTGAACTGGCCAAAGAAGGCAAGAGCGTCGACAAGATCGAATCCGATCTGGAAGCACTCGAATCCGCGCTGGAGAACAGCGCCGATTTCAACGCACTGATCCACAGCCCGATCTACACCCGCGACGAGCAGGCGGCGGCAGTGGCAGCTTTGGCCAAGAAAATGGGCCTTACGCCGACAATGACCAATGTGCTGGGGCTGATGGCGGCCAAGCGGCGGCTTTTCGTGCTGCCGCAACTGGTCGCATCGCTGCGCGCGATCATCGCGACCGACAAAGGCGAAGTGACCGCAGAGGTGACAAGCGCCAAGGCACTGACCAAAGATCAATCCGACAAGCTCACCAAGCTTCTGGCGGATCGTACCGGCAAGACCGTTAAAATAAAATCTTCCGTCGATGAAAGCCTCATCGGTGGTATTGTCGTCAAGGTTGGCTCGAAGATGATCGATACCTCGATCGCCTCGCGTCTTAATTCCCTCCAGAATGCAATGAAAGAGGTCGGATAAATGGGTATCCAAGCAGCGGAAATTTCTGCGATCCTGAAGGACCAGATCAAGAATTTCGGCCAGGAGGCCGAAGTTGCCGAGGTGGGTCGCGTGCTATCCGTCGGTGACGGTATCGCCCGCGTCTACGGTCTGGACAATGTCCAGGCGGGCGAGATGGTCGAATTTCCCGGCGGTATCCGCGGGATGGCGCTGAACCTCGAGACCGACAACGTCGGTGTCGTGATCTTCGGCTCCGACCGGGACATCAAGGAAGGCGACACCGTCAAGCGCACCAAATCCATCGTGGACGTGCCGATCGGTGATGCGCTGCTGGGCCGCGTTGTGGACGGTTTGGGCAACCCGCTGGATGGCAAAGGCCCCATCGCGACCGAAGCGCGCGGCATTGCCGACGTGAAAGCTCCTGGCATCATCCCGCGCAAATCGGTGCATGAGCCGATGGCGACAGGTCTGAAATCCGTGGACGCGATGATCCCCGTTGGCCGTGGCCAGCGCGAACTGATCATCGGCGACCGTCAGACCGGCAAAACAGCCATCGCGCTGGACACGATCCTGAACCAGAAATCCTATAACGACGCGGCTGGCGACGACGAGAGCAAGAAGCTCTATTGCGTCTATGTTGCGATCGGCCAGAAGCGCTCGACCGTGGCGCAGCTGGTGAAAAAGCTCGAGGAATCCGGCGCGATCGAATACACAATCGTTGTGGCGGCCACCGCCTCCGACCCCGCACCGATGCAGTTTCTGGCACCCTATTCGGCAACAGCAATGGCCGAGTTCTTCCGCGACAATGGCCGCCATGCGCTTATCATCTATGATGATCTGTCCAAGCAGGCCGTGTCCTATCGCCAGATGTCGCTGCTGCTGCGTCGCCCGCCGGGTCGCGAAGCCTATCCCGGCGACGTGTTCTATCTCCACTCCCGCCTGCTGGAGCGTTCGTGCAAACTGAACGAGGACTTCGGCTCGGGTTCGCTGACAGCGCTGCCGATCATCGAAACACAGGGCGGCGACGTGTCGGCCTTTATTCCGACCAACGTGATCTCGATCACCGATGGCCAGATCTTCCTTGAGACCGAACTGTTCTTCCAGGGCATCCGCCCCGCTGTGAACACGGGTCTGTCAGTGAGCCGCGTTGGCTCCTCCGCGCAGACCAACTCGATGAAATCCGTCGCTGGTCCGGTCAAGCTGGAACTGGCGCAGTATCGCGAAATGGCGGCGTTTGCGCAGTTCGGCTCCGATCTGGATGCCGCGACACAGCAGTTGCTGAACCGTGGCGCGCGCCTGACCGAGCTGATGAAGCAGCCGCAGTATTCGCCGCTGACCAATGCGGAAATCGTCTGCGTGATCTATGCCGGCACCAAAGGCTATCTGGACAAGATCCCGGTCAAGTCGGTGGGCCGTTTCGAGGCGGGTCTGCTCAAGCATCTGCGGAGCAAGCACGCGGATCTGCTAGATTACATCACCGAGCAGGACCCCAAGATCAAGGGTGAGGCCGAGGACAAGATCAAAGCCGCGCTGGACGCTTTCGCCACTGATTTCGCATAAGGGGAAGAGGCTATGCCAAACCTCAAGGACCTGAAAAACAGGATCGCGAGTGTCAAATCGACCCGTAAGATCACCAAGGCCATGCAGATGGTGGCCGCCGCAAAACTGCGGCGGGCACAGGATGCGGCCGAGGCCGCGCGTCCCTATGCCGAACGGTTCAACGCCGTGATGGCAGGGCTGGCGGCATCGGTGGGCGGGAGCGATACCGCGCCGCGGCTTCTGGCGGGGACGGGTGAGGACAAGGTGCACCTCATGGTGGTCATGACCGCCGAGCGTGGTCTGTGCGGCGGGTTCAACTCGAACATCGCCAAGCTGGCCAAGCAGCATGCCGCCTCTTTGCTGGCGCAGGGTAAAACCGTGAAGATCCTGACTGTCGGCAAGAAGGGCCGCGATCAGCTCAAGCGGGAGTACGCTAAGCATTTCGTGGGCCATGTCGATCTGACAGAGATCAAGCGTGTCGGCTATGCCGATGCACAGGGCATTGCGCGCGACGTGCTGGACCGTTTCGATGCGGGCGAGTTCGACGTGGCCACGATCTTCTTCTCGAAGTTCGTGAACGTCGTCAGCCAGACCCCGACCGCGCAGCAGATCATCCCGGCCCAATTCGATGAACCTGCAGCCGACTCCACAGGTTTGCTGTATGATTACGAGCCGGATGAAGAGGCCATTCTGGCCGATCTTCTGCCGCGCGGCGTGGCCACGCAGATCTTTACCGCGCTGTTGGAAAACGCAGCGTCCGAGCAGGGCGCGCGGATGTCCGCAATGGACAACGCGACCCGCAACGCAGGCGATATGATCGACAAACTGACGATCCAGTACAACCGCTCGCGTCAGGCCGTGATCACCAACGAGCTTATTGAAATTATCTCGGGCGCTGAAGCGCTCTAAAGAACCGGAGACGAAACATGGCAAACGCAAAAGGCAAAATCACTCAGGTGATCGGCGCCGTTGTGGACGTGCAGTTCGGGGATCAACTGCCCGAGATCCTCAACGCCCTGACCACGGATAACAATGGCAAGACACTGGTGCTCGAAGTGGCCCAGCACCTTGGGGAAGGCACCGTGCGCGCCATCGCCATGGACGCGACCGAAGGTCTGGTGCGCGGTCAGGAAGTGAACGACACAGGCGGCCCGATCATGGTGCCGGTCGGCAACGCGACACTAGGCCGTATCCTGAACGTGACCGGCGATCCGATCGACGAGAAAGGCCCCGTGAACGCGGAAGAGCACCGCTCGATCCACGCGCCTGCGCCGGAATTCTCCGAGCAGTCCACCGAATCCGTGGTGCTGGTGACCGGCATCAAGGTGATCGACCTGCTGGCACCCTACGCCAAAGGCGGAAAGATCGGCCTGTTCGGGGGTGCCGGTGTGGGCAAGACGGTTCTCATCATGGAACTGATCAACAACATCGCCAAAGTGCACTCCGGTTTCTCGGTTTTCGCCGGTGTGGGTGAGCGGACCCGTGAAGGGAACGACCTTTACCACGAGATGATCGACTCGGGCGTGATCGTGCCTGACGATCTGACCCAGTCCAAAGTGGCGCTGGTCTACGGCCAGATGAACGAGCCTCCGGGTGCGCGTATGCGTGTGGCCCTGTCGGGTCTGACGCTGGCGGAATCGTTCCGCGACAGCTCCGGCTCGGACGTTCTGTTCTTCGTGGACAACATCTTCCGCTTCACGCAGGCTGGCTCCGAAGTGTCCGCTCTGCTGGGCCGTATCCCTTCCGCTGTGGGCTACCAGCCGACACTGGCAACGGACATGGGCCAGCTGCAAGAGCGCATCACCTCGACCAAAGCCGGTTCGATCACCTCGGTGCAGGCGATCTACGTGCCTGCGGATGACTTGACCGACCCTGCGCCTGCCACGTCCTTTGCCCACCTCGACGCCACTACCGTTCTGTCGCGTGCGATTTCGGAGCTTGGCATCTACCCCGCCGTGGACCCGCTCGACTCGACCTCGCGTCTGCTGGACCCTGCCGTGATCGGGGAAGAGCATTACAAGGTTGCCACGGATGTGCAGCAGGTGCTTCAGCGCTACAAGTCGTTGCAGGACATCATCGCGATTCTCGGCATGGACGAACTGTCCGAGGAGGACAAACTGACCGTGTCCCGCGCGCGGAAAATCCAGCGCTTCCTGTCGCAGCCTTTCGACGTGGCAAAAGTGTTCACCGGCTCCGATGGTATTCAGGTGCCGCTGGAAGACACGATCGAATCGTTCAAGGCGGTTGTGGCAGGCGAGTATGATCACCTGCCCGAAGGTGCCTTCTACATGGTGGGCGGGATCAAGGATGTGATCGCCAAAGCTGAACGTATGGCCGCAGACGCGGCCTAAGGGAGGGCCGAAATGGCTGAGACCATGCAATTCGACCTCGTCAGCCCCGAGCGCCGCTTGGCCTCGATGGCAGTGTCGCAGGTTCAGATCCCGGGCGCCGATGGCGACCTGACAGCGATGCCAGACCATGCGCCGCTGATCACGACCCTGCGTCCCGGCCTGCTGCGCGTCAGCAGCCCGCAGGGGGATGCCTCCTATGTCGTGACCGGCGGTTTCGCCGAGATCACGGGGGAGGGCGCATCGGTTCTGGCCGAAAAGGCCATGCCCGTTTCGGAAGCCACAGCCGAGGATTTCGACACGTTGATCCGCCTTGCAAATGAAGCGGTGGCGAAAGCCCCTGCCGATGGTAAGGACGCGGCCGACAAACTGGTGGCGGACCTTCAGGCGCTGCGGATCGAAGTCGGCGTCTGACGCGCTGATATGATGTTTGAGAAAGGCCCTGCCATTGGCGGGGCCTTTTTTCGTCGCGTTGTGGTGACATGAGATACCGCAGGCTGCACTATTCGCCTGATGCGCGTATTTCCACTTTTCCGTCCAGACGATGCCACAATTAGCCCCCAAAGAAGCCTGCAAGGCAGAGGCACGATGCAACGATTCAGAAGCAGTTCATTTGGCGTAGATCAGGGTGAGGTCATCCTGTTCTCGGATTTTGAACATGACGGCGAAATGTGGACAGGCACTGGCCCGCGCGAATACAGCAAATTCGTAACGTTCAGGCAGAGTTTTCTGTCGCCGCCGCTGGTCCATCTGGGCATCAGCATGTGGGACATGTCCAACCGCGCGAATGCCCGTGCCGATATCCAGACAGGAACCATCGAACCGGAGGGGTTCACCGTGGTTTTCCGCACTTGGGGCGATTCCAAAGTGGCGCGTATCCGCGTGAGCTGGCTGGCGATGGGCGATCTGTTCGAGGAAGACGATTGGCGGATCGAGTGACCCGCCGCCCATCCCCCGTCAAGATCAGGCTTTGAACTGCCCCTCGTAGATCGGGTCCAGCGTTTCGGTCTCGAACAGCGAGGACACGGATGTGCCGTTCCAGATATTCAGGATCGCCTGCGCGAACATCGGCGCTGTCGGTACGATCCGGATATTGGGCGCATTGCGGACAGGTTCGGAGGCTTCGATGGAATCCGTGACGACGAGTGATTTCATCACGGAATTGGTGATCCGCTCGACCGCAGGTCCGGACAACACGCCATGCGTGATATAGGAATGCACCTCTTTCGCGCCATTCTCGATCAGCACTTCGGCGGCTTTGCACAAGGTGCCAGCCGTGTCGCAGATATCGTCGACGATCAGGCAGGTTTTGCCCGTCACGTCACCGATCACGGTCATCTCGGCGATCTCGCCCGGTTTTTCGCGGCGCTTGTCCACGATGGCCAGTGGCGCGTTGATCCGTTTCGCCAGTTCCCGCGCCCGCGCTACGCCGCCGACATCGGGCGACACGACCATCAGATCGTCCATCCGGCCCGCGAAATGCGCCTTGATATCCAGCGCGAAGATCGGCGAGGCATAGAGGTTATCCACCGGAATGTCGAAAAATCCCTGAATCTGCGCGGCATGCAGGTCCAGCGTCAGGACCCGCTCAATCCCCGCCTCAACCAGCATATTGGCCACCAGCTTGGCGCTGATCGGCGTGCGCGCCTTGGTGCGGCGGTCCTGACGGGCATAGCCGAAGTAAGGGATCACCGCGGTGATCCGCGAGGCTGAAGACCGGCGCAGCGCGTCGGACATGATCAGCAACTCCATCAGATTGTCATTGGCCGGGTTCGAGGTGGACTGGATGATGAACATATCCTCGCCGCGCACGTTCTCGAAAACCTCGACGAAAATCTCGCCATCGTTGAACCGCTCAATCCGTGCATCGACGAGGCCCACGGAGATACCCCGATGGATCGACATGCGCCGGGCAATCCCCTTGGCCAGCGGCAGGTTTGCATTGCCCGAAATCAGCTTCGGCTCGGTGATGGATGGCATGGCAGCGGTTCCCCTGCGTGGTCATCCGGCTCCGGCGGGATGACAGATTCGTGACGTTGACACTGCCTATCATCTCGTTACCGTCGGGCAAAGCGATGCGGGCAGGGGAGTGACGCAAATGGCGCATATCGATTACTTTTTCACGGTTCTTTCACCATATGTCTATCTGGCGGGGACGAGGCTGGAGCAGATCGCAGCGCGCCACGGTGCCACGATCACCTACAAGCCGCTGGATGCGGGCGCAGTCTTTGCGCGCACAGGTGGTGTGGCACTGAAAGACCGCCATCCCGCGCGTGTCGAATACCGTGCACAGGAACTGCCGCGTCAGGCCAAGAAGCTGGGCTTGCCGTTCAATCTGCATCCTGCGCATTGGCCAGTGAACCCTGCTCCAGCTTCCTATGCAGTGATTGCCGCGCAATCCGCAGGCGGCGGCGATCTGGGCAAGCTGCTTGAAGGGTTGACGCGGGCCTGCTGGGCCGAGGAACAGGACATCTCGCGCGACGAGGTCATTCGCGGTTGCTTGACCGGCGCGGGGTTCGACCCGTCACTGGCTGACAAAGGCCTGCTGGCCGGGGCCGAGACCTATGCCGCCAATCTGGAGGAAGCCGTCTCGCGCGGAGTCTTCGGTGCGCCCTTCTATCTGGTAGACAGCGGACAGCGGTTCTGGGGACAAGACCGGCTTGACGATCTGGACGCGCATCTCGCGGGCACGCTCTGACATGCCAAAGGACCTGCGCGGCGGTTTTCCGACCCATTGGATCAAGGCCGGATCGGGACCGCGCGAGGCGCTGCTGATCCATTGCTCGCTGGGGCATGCGGGGGGCTGGGCACGGATGGTAGCAGCGCTTGACGATGTTGTCAGTGCGATCGCCTATGATCTTCCGGGGCACGGGCGCAGCGCCGACTGGGATACGGACACGGAGTCGCAGGGCGATATCCAGAGCGTCAGCCTTGGCATGGCGATAGACCTGCTGGAGGACGAGTGCCAAGGGCGTCCCGTTGACGTGATCGGCCATTCTTTCGGCGGCACGGTGGCGCTGCGGCTGGCGGTGGAGCGGCCAGATCTGGTGCGCTCGCTTGTGTTGATCGAGCCGGTGTTCTTTGCCGTGGTTCTGGCCGACAGGCCCGATCTGCCCGCCCGCGACAGCGCCCATATGACACGCTACCGCGATGCGCTGCAGGCCGGGGACCGCGCGGCGGCAGCACAGGCTTTCACCTCAGTCTGGGGGGACGGACGGGCATGGGAGCGCCTTCCGGAGACGCAGAAGGAATCGCTGGCTGCCCGTATCCACCTGATCGACGCAGGCGCTGCCGCGATCTATGACGACGCCTCGGGCATATTGTCGAGCGGCGCGCTGGCGCGGATCGCCGTGCCGACCCTGCTGGTCAAGGGCGCGCAAAGCCCCGAGACCATCAGCGTGATCAACGACGGTCTGGCGCGGCGCATTCCGGGGGCGGTGCAATGCGCGGTGGACGGGGCCGGGCATATGGCACCGATCACGCATCCTGCCGAAGTCGGTGCTGCTGTCCGCGCGTTTCTGGACCGTGTGCCGGTGGATCAACCCGCCTGACAGCGTCGGGTAGAGCAACCCGCCCGAGGGGCGGGTGCTTTTGGCAAGGATATTTCAGGCAAGAAGAAACGCGGACGCGTCAGCCTGATGCAAGCTTCAGGAACTGGTCGATCTGGTCGTGGCTGATGGACCAGTCGCAGACCAGCCGCGCGGCCAAAGGCTCGGACGGATCGTCGCCTTCAAGGCTGCCGGACCAGATGTAATAGACCGCGCCCGCCTCGTGCAGGCGCTGATGCGTGGCGCGGGGCAGGGTGGCGAAGACCATATTGGCCTGCGGCTCGTGCAGGAAGCCGGCCCCCGGTATCGCCTTCAATCCGTCCACCAGTCGCGCGGCATTGGCATTGGCACGTTTGGCGGAGTTCAGCCACAGATCGTCGGTCAGGAAGGCCAGCATCTGTGCGGACAGGTAGCGGTGTTTGGAGAACAGATGCGCGCCGCGCTTGCGGCGCAACTCGAATTCCCATGCCTTTGCGGGATCAAAGAAAATCACCGCCTCGACCCCCGGAAGGCCGTTCTTTGTGCCGCCAAAGCTGACCGCGTCGACGCCGGCTTTCCATGTCATCTCGGCGGCGGTGCATCCCAGCGCCACCAGCGCATTCGCAAAGCGCGCGCCGTCCAGATGGACCGGCAAGCTGTAGTCCTTGGCGACAGCGCACAGGGCGGCAATCTCCGCGCAGGTATAGACGCGGCCACGCTCGGTCACATTGGTGATGGAGACCGGCCCACGCTGCGGCCCGTGTACGCCGCGCGATTCCTCGGCCAGGATGGCCGCGCGCAGAGCTTCCGGCGTGATCTTGTCGCTGTCGCCCACCAGCGTCAGCTTGGCACCGCCGGAATAGAACTCCGGTGCGTTGCATTCGTCCTCGTGGATATGCGCGACGGGCGAGCAGAACACGGTCTGCCACGGCTGGCTGAGCGTGGCCAGCGCCAGCGAATTGGCCGCTGTTCCAGTGGCGACCAGATAGATCGCGGCCTCTGGTGCCTCGAACACATCGCGCAGGCGGGCGCGCACCTTCTCCATGATCGGATCATTGCCATAGGGCATGGCATAGCCCTGATTGGCATCGACGAGCGCCTGCATCACTTGTGGATGGGCGGGGCCTGCATTGTCGGAGGCAAAGAACATCAGGTCGGCTCCTCTATGATATAGTCTTCCCAGTCCTCTTCGTGGACCTCGAATTCGGGGATCGTGATGCCCTGCACCGACACGCCCGCATCATGCACGGACTGCGGATCGCCCGAAATCAGCGGGTGCCAGTCGTAGAGGCGCTTGCCCTGCCAGAGCAGCTTATAGGCGCAGGTGTCGGGCATCCAATAGGCGTTCTTGTCCATGTTTTTGGGGGTCAGCACGATACATTCGGGAACGAACTGGTGGCGCGTGGCGTATTGGCCGCAGAGGCAGGAGCTGTCATCCAGCAGGCGGCAGGCGATGCGGGTCAGCGCGACCTCGCCCGTTTCCTCGTCTTCCAGCTTGTTGAGGCAGCATTTGCCGCAACCGTCGCACAACGCCTCCCATTCCGCCTGTGACAGGCGGTCCATCGGGTATTTTTCCCAGAAACGCGGGCGTAACCCGTCGCGGGGGATCGTATCGCTCATAGTGCGGCCAAAATGGCGCGGGCGCGGGCGCTGTCGGCGTCCATCTGGGTGATCAAGGCCTCCAGACTGTCGAATTTTTCTTCGGGCCGCAGGAATTCGACCAGAGCGACCGAGAGGGGCACGCCGTAAAGATCGCCTGTGAAGTCGAACAGGAAGCTCTCCAGATTGGGCGTGTTCACCCCGAACATCGGGCGCACGCCCATCGAGGCCACACCTTGATAGCTGCCTTTATGGGGGCCTTCCAGCACATCGACCAGCACGGCATAAACGCCGAAACGTGGCGGGTGCAGCCCGTCGATGGACATGTTGGCCGTGGGATAACCCAGTTCGCGCCCGCGCTGGTGGCCTGTGATCACGCGCCCCTCGATGCGGTGCCAGTGGCCCAGCATGGCGGCGGCGTCGCGTGGTTTGCCCTCGCTCAGCGCGTTGCGGATCGCGGTGGAGGATACGGCACCGCTGTCACCCTCCAGAAGCCGCGCAATCGTGACGCCGAACCCCATTTCCTTGCCGAAATCGACAAGGTGCTGGGCATGACCTGCGCGCCCTTTGCCAAAGCAGAAGTCGGCCCCTATGACGATATGCTTGAGGCCCAGACCATCCGCGATGACCCTTTGCGCGAAGTCGCGCGGGGTGAGGGAGGACATGGCGGCGTTGAAGCTCAGCTCGTAGAGCTGGTCGACGCCCAGTTTCTCCAGCCGGTGCGCGCGGGCATCGCGGCCCATCAGGCGGAAGGGCGGGGCATCGGGGGCGAAATATTCACGCGGATGCGGCTCGAAAGTCATCACGCCCAAGGGCGCGCCGATCCTTTCGCCCGCTGTGCGCGCCAGATCAATGACAGAGCGGTGGCCCAGATGCACGCCGTCGAAATTGCCGATCGCAGCGGATGCGCCGCGATCTGCCTCTGCCACATATGTGTAATCCCGGATGATCCGCATGGCGCAGGGTTAGCGCCCGTATGGGGGCGGTGCAAGCCCGTTTGCGGCGGAACGGTGGGTCAGTCGAATTTGCGGCTTGGCGCCAGGACCGTAGCTTCGCCGATCAACACCTTCTTGCCGTTGACCATGCAGCGGCAATCGAGTTGCACGCGGCGTTTGGCGTGGTCAATACCGATCACCTCAACCTCGGCATGGACCATGTCGCCGGGGCGCACGGGGCCGAGGAATTTCAGGCTTTGCCCCATGTAGACGGTGCCATGTCCGGGCAGTTGCTCGCCAATGACAGCAGAGATGAGGCCAGCGGTCAGCATGCCGTGGGCGATGCGGCCTTCGAAGATTGTATCGCGGGCATAGTCATCGTCCAGATGCACGGGGTTCCGGTCCGTCGACACTTCGGCGAAAAGTTCGATATCGCGGTCTGTCACAACCTTCCGCAGGTGACGGGTCATGCCCATTTCGATGTCTTCGATACAGATCGTGCCGCGAGGCATATTGTCCAACATTCGACCCTCCAGACGGTGCGTCAGTGTAAATCCACAACGTAATATTCGGACAAGAAGTTGCCCCAAGTTGGAACTTTATTACTTCGCAACCGCAGAAAAGCAAGCTTTATGTATGTCAGCGAAGGTGACCTATCGTGAAGGTCGGCGCAGCCTTTTCCTTGCCAATATAGGCGGTTAACGCCTCAGCGTCGGGTTGCCCTTCGGTTTTTGTTTCTATGCGCGCAAGGCCGCCGGAAATGAACAGAGAATCAATATCCTCGCCCATCGCGCCGCGAATGTCGGTGTGGATTCCATCCCCGATGGCGAGAATCGCGCGCTCGGATATGTCATGGCCCAGCTTGATCAGACGACGGCGGGCCAGATCATAGATCGGCGGATGCGGCTTGCCGAAATAGAGGCTCTCGCCGCCCATCTCGGTATAAAGCTGCGCCACGGCGCCCGCGCACCATTCGCGGCGATCACCACGGTCCACTACGATATCGGGATTGGCGCAAAGCAGTTTGAGGCTTTTCTGCTTGGCATAAAGCAATTGCGGGCGCAGATCGGCGGGATCGGCCTGCGGATCGAAAGGGCCGGTGCAGACGATGCCGGTGGCCTTGTCCAGATCGGTCAGGGTGATGTCGACCGGATCGTCGATCAGCTTGATCGGCTCGAAAAACGGCGAGTCGCGGTCTTCGCCGATGAAGAAAAGCTGGTCGCCGACAACGCCGGAGAACATTGCGGCGCGTGCGGAATCACCCGATGTGGCGATGGTATCCCATGCGTCGCGGGGCACGCCGAAATGGTCGAGTTGTTCCTCCACGCCCTTGCGCGGACGCGGGGAGTTGGTCAGCAACACCACGATCCCGCCCGTTGCGCGGTAAGCTTGCAGCGCTGCCACAGCTTCGGGCAGAGCGCGTACACCATCATGCACGCAGCCCCAGAGATCGACGAAGAGCGCGGTGTAATCTTGCGAAATCTCGGACAGGGCGGTGATGATGCGGGTCATGTCGGGCCTTTCGGTTAGGAAGGGGCGGGCGGTGGGGGCGCTGCCCCCAACGTCGAACTGCGTTCGCCGTTCCCCCGGGATATTTCAGGCAAGAAGAAACAGGCGGCGGTTTTTGCAGCCGCCTGTCCGGAGGGTTACATCTTCAGAACGGGGATGATCTGCTTTTTGCGGCTCATCACGCCGGGCAGGATAACGGTATCACCGCTGACCGACACGCCAAAGGAGGCCTCGGCCATCGCCTTGACCAGATCATTCGGCACCAGCAGAGTGGCTTCCTCGTTCAGGATATCGACGACGAAGAGCAATACCTGATCGGCACCGTCCTCTTTCGCGACGCCTTCCATTGCGGCCATCAGGCTGTCCTTGCGATCAAGGATCATCTTGGGCGAGGTGGTTTCCAGCACCGAGACGCGCAATTCCTTGCCCGCGACGCTGTATTCCTTGCTATCCATCCGCAGCAGTTCGGCATCGGAGAAGGCCGAGACATCGGATTTGGCCGCGAACATCTCGGCGGCATAACCGGGAATCTCGATGCCCAGTTCCTTGGCCAGATCATAGGCGATGGCCTTATCTTCCTGCGTGGTGGTAGGGCTGCGGAATTCCAGCGTGTCGGACAGGATGCAGGAGAGCATCGCGCCTTTGATGGATTTCGGCGCGCGGGCCATATCCTTGCCGATCATCTTACACATGATTGTGGCGGTGCAGGCCAGAGGCTCAATCCGGATGTCGATTGGCCCTTTGGTTTCCAGCCCGCCGACCAGCTTGTGATGGTCGATGATCCCGATGATATCGGCGTCATTGATGCCTGCGGGCAGTTCGGCGGGGTTGTTGGTGTCCACGATCACCACGGGCGCACCGGCCTCCACATCCTTGATGATCTGCGGCTTGGGCAGATCCCAGCGCGTGAGCATGAAGGCGGCCTCGGTGTTCGGCTCGCCCAGCAGCTTTGCCTCAGCCGGGGTGCCTTTGACCTCGGTGAGGTACCACGCCCAGATGAGAGCGGAGCCGGTGGAATCAGTGTCGGGGGATTTGTGGCCGAAAACCTGAATGGTCATTGCAATGGTCCTGTAACGGGTGAATTTGGCGCCTTATAGGCACCATGCGCGTGATTGTCACCTGTCTATGCTGCATGGCAGCATGCCGGTTTCCGGCGTGGCGTGGACAATCGCCGAGGCTTTTGGAATAGTCGCCGCGCGGTCAACAATGACGGGTATGCAGTGCAGGAAAGTGACCTTTACGGGCCGGTGAAAGCGTTTCTGGAAGCGCAGGGCTATGCTGTGAAAGGCGAGGTTGGCGCGGTTGATTTGCTGGCCTGCCGTGGCGACGAGCCCCCCCTTATTGTCGAGCTGAAAACCGGATTTTCCCTGACGCTTCTGCATCAGGCCGTGGCGCGGCAGGCAGTGACCGATCTGGTCTATGTCGCGGTGCCGCACCGGACAGGCAAGGTGGCGGCGCGAGCGCTTGCGTCAAATGTCGGGCTTTGCCGCAGGCTGGGGCTGGGGGTGCTGACCGTGCGTGCGGCGGATGGTCTGGTGGTGGCATATGCCGATCCGGGCAGCTTCAGCCCGCGCAAGCAGCCCCGGCGCAAGGCGGCACTGCTGCGGGAGTTCCAGCGGCTTCAGGGCGATCCGAATCGCGGCGGCTCGGTCCGGCAGGGGCTGATGACGGGATACCGGCAGGATGCGCTGCGCTGTGCCGAGATGCTGGCGGTGGCGGGGCCAAGCCGGGGCCGCGATGTGGCCGCGATTGCGGGCGTCAAGGTGGCGACGCGGATCATGGCGGATAACCATTATGGCTGGTTCGCACGCGTCTCCACAGGCGTCTATACGCTCACCGATGCAGGCCATGCGGCGTTGTGCTGATACGGCCCGGTTGCTGCAATTTTTTGCCAAGTTGGCTGTTGACAGGTGGCGATGGCTTGCCTAGCTATGCGCCGTTAGCACTCGCAAGGTATGAGTGCTAATACCCCGAACGGGGTAGAGGAGAAACTTTGAGCCAAGGAGCCTCAGAGATGGCATTTACACCGCTTCATGACCGCGTGCTGGTCCGCCGCGTGGAAAGCGACGAAAAGACCAAGGGTGGTCTGATCATCCCCGAAAGCGCAAAAGAAAAGCCAGCGGAAGGCATCATTGTCTCCGTCGGCGCTGGCGCCAAGGACGATGATGGCGCACGCATCGCAATGGATGTCAAAGCAGGCGACAAAGTCCTGTTTGGCAAATGGTCCGGCACCGAAGTCACCCTTGATGGTGAAGAGCTGCTGATCATGAAAGAATCCGACATCATGGGCATTATTGCCTGATCGTCATCCCTGACATTCTGATATCTAGGAGCAAGCATCATGGCTGCTAAAGACGTCAAGTTTTCGACCGATGCCCGCAATCGCATGCTGAGAGGCGTGAACATTCTGGCAGACGCGGTCAAAGTCACGCTCGGCCCCAAAGGCCGCAACGTGGTTCTGGACAAATCCTTCGGCTCGCCGCGCATCACCAAAGACGGTGTGTCGGTTGCCAAGGAAATCGAACTGGAAGACAAGTTCGAGAATATGGGCGCGCAAATGGTGAAGGAAGTCGCTTCCCGCACCAATGATGAGGCCGGCGACGGCACCACCACCGCGACCGTTCTGGCGCAAGCCATCATCAAAGAGGGTATGAAAGCTGTTGCGGCTGGCATGAACCCGATGGACCTCAAGCGCGGCATTGATCTGGCCACCACCAAGGTCGTGGAAGCGATCAAAGCGGCTGCCCGTGACGTGAGCGACAGCGCCGAAGTGGCGCAGGTCGGCACAATCTCGGCCAATGGCGAAGCAGAAATCGGTCGTCAGATCGCTGATGCGATGCAGAAGGTCGGCAACGAGGGTGTCATCACCGTCGAAGAGAACAAGGGCCTCGAGACCGAGACAACTGTTGTCGAAGGCATGCAGTTCGACCGTGGCTACCTGAGCCCCTATTTCGTGACCAACCCCGACAAGATGGTTGCGGAGCTGGAAGATTGCCTCATTCTGCTGCACGAGAAGAAACTCTCGTCGCTGCAGCCGATGGTTCCGCTGCTCGAGTCCGTGATCCAGTCGCAAAAGCCGCTGCTGATCATTGCCGAGGACGTGGAAGGCGAGGCTCTGGCCACGCTGGTCGTCAACAAACTGCGCGGCGGTCTGAAAATCGCTGCTGTCAAGGCCCCCGGCTTTGGCGATCGTCGCAAGGCGATGCTGCAGGACATCGCCATTCTGACCGGCGGTCAGGTGATCAGCGAAGATCTGGGCATGAAACTGGAATCCGTCACGATGGATATGCTGGGTTCGGCCAAGAAAATCACGATCAACAAGGACGAGACCACAATCGTCGACGGTCACGGCCAGAAAGCCGAGATTGAGGCGCGCGTGTCCCAGATCCGCCAGCAGATCGAAGAGACCACCAGCGATTACGACCGTGAGAAGCTGCAAGAGCGCGTTGCCAAACTGGCAGGCGGTGTTGCCGTGATCCGTGTCGGCGGCATGACCGAAACCGAAGTGAAAGAGCGCAAGGACCGCGTCG
>JBLRWK010000051.1:0-29088 GCA_047921295.1 Rhodobacterales bacterium | reverse complement strand
GATCGCCGTAATAGCCCTTCAGCTTTTGCTTGGCGCGCAGCTGGGTGCCGAAATCGGACAGTTTGCCCTTGCGGCGCTGGCCGTGCTGGCCGGGGCCGTATTCGCGGCGGTTCACCGGGGATTTCGGACGGCCCCAGATGTTCTCGCCCATGCGGCGGTCAATTTTGTACTTGGCAGACGTGCGTTTGGTCACGGCTGATCTCCTTCGTTAGAGTATGAAGGGCGTTGTCCTTTGGCTTGCGCCTGACAGGGCACCCCTTGCGAGGGCCACCAACACCAATGAAGCCGCGCTTATACGCGCGCCGCGACCGGAGTCAACAGGCCTTTGCCCGCCCCAGCCCGGCTCGGGCCGGATCAGGCCGCCTCGTGCATCAGGATCGCCGCTTCCGATCCGCTCAGCGCACGCCGCGCGGAACTGCCGTAAGCATGCGGATCATAGTCCAGCGCCGGGAACATCTGGAGCAGGCGCGCCCTGTCGCCCTCGGACAGGCTGGTCAGATCCGCCTGTGCGGGGTGGAAACTTTCCGTCTCGATGCCGTTGGCCCAGATCACCTGATGGCTGGGCAGCAAAAGATGGACATAGGTCACCTCTTTCAGCGCCATATCCACGGCTATTGTCGACCCGTTGACCAGATCCCGCGCGGCCACCAGAACCTCGTCGGTGTTGAACAAGGCCCGTGCGGCATCGCCGCGCAGCAGCATCCTGTGATCGGGTGAGACGATTAGTTCCTGATCGGGCCGCTCGACACCCAGCGCACCGGGACGAAAACGGACTGGGCGCAGCTTGGGATAGGCGAACAGCCGTGCGCCGCTCATCCGTCTTGCGCCGATCCACTGCACTTCCTGCGCGCCGTTATCCTTGGTCTGGACCCTGTCACCCTCGCACAGTTCCTCGACGAGGCGCGGGCCGTCCGGCGTGGAGATTCGGGTGCCGGGCGTAAAGCAGATCACACCTGCTCCGGCCCGTCCCGGCGATGTCAGTTGTATGACGTCCAGCGCGTGATGCACGACCCACAAATCGGTGCCGCGCGGCGGCATCCGATCCAGAAACATCAGCAGCGGCGGTGCGCCGTGGCCCACCTCGATCACCGTCACCGCGAAACTTTGTGCGCCGTCGGTGACCACAAAGCCGCTTTCCTCAAGCGGCATGCGGACCTTCACCGCGTCGATGTCCTGCGTATGCGTCACCGCAGCGCCGATCAGGCGGCGCACCATACGCGCCGCACGTTTTCTGAGTTCCGCCTCGCCTTCCGCCTGCTCCAGACGCAGCACATGCCCTGCACCGTCAACCCGAACGGCATCCCCGCGCCAGGCCCACGAGGCCCCGACATTCAGCGATTGCACGGGCGCGGCTTCAAGGCCGTCTACTTCCGTCTGTGACCAGGAGATAACGAACGTGCCACCAAAGCCCGTTTCCATACCTGCTCTATCTGCCTCAAGTTGTTTTTTTAACGTCTTTTTATGGCTTTAGGCTAGCAGAGGGGTCTCAGGGTGCAAATCCTAATCGCATGTGATCGTTCTTTGATCACAGCAGGGTGGCAAACGGGCCACGCCCCCTGTTCGACCACCATCGGCGGAGCATGCGCGCGCGCAGGAACGGCGCGCCCGTCGTATTCGCCTCCTGACGAAAGTCTCCCGCGCCTCAGGCCATGCGGTAGCGACAGGCAGTTCTGCGAGTTGGAGCGGACGTTTAAGCGTGTCACCCCGCCCGGAACAGCCGCATAGCGGCCCGACGCTGCGCAGCTTGCGCCCGTGTCAGATGACGAAGACTAGAAGTTCAGGTCGATCCGGATCGAGCCGACGAACTGGCCCTCGTCCTGTCCCTTGAACTCCTTGCCAAGCCATGTGAGGCCATAGAACACAGCCGCCGGACCTCCTTGCCAATGCACGCCGCCGCGCACCCGCGTGCGCGATCCGCGTGCCTCGACACCGGACGAGGCGGGCAGAAACTCGCTCGACGCGACAGAGGCGATATCGGCGCCCAGAACAAAGGCGAAACTGCCGAAATCTTCCGGCATGGTCCGGTAGCGTTGCCCTGTGACCGTATCACGGATCATCAACTCGCCCTGCCCCAGATCGCCGAAAGTCACATCCACCCCCGCGCGTGCCAGCGTTTCCACTCCGGCCCGCGCCTCGAGAAACGGGCGGACCCGTGTGGCACCATTGCCGAAGGTCACTTCGCGCCCGGCCTCACCGACAAAGGTCGGATAGATCGCATTGCCGACCTGATCCGCGCGGGTCTGGGCCGAGGCCTTGTTGACCCCGACAAGATCGTGAAATGCCCCTTGCAGCACGTCCAGTCGGGTTTGCGGGCCGACCATAACGAGATCGACGCCAAGCGCGAATTCCGACCCGAAGCGGTCGAAATGCGTATGCAGACCTGCCGTCAGGGCTCCGGCATATGGCCGGTCATCCGGGGCGCGGTTCACAAGGTTTTCCGGCGCGATGATCTCGGCCCCGAGACGCAGTTCGAGGATTTCCCCGGGCTGTTGCGGCAGCACACCGGACCAGCCGCGCCCCCAGATCCGGCTCGATGCGAAAGACCCGCTGCGCCAGCGGTCGCTGCCGTCTGCGAGATAGTCGTTGGTGATCAACCGTCCGTAGCCGATCCGCTCACGCGTTTGTGCTGCGCTTTCCTGCGCGGTCAATGTCATCGCAAGAAAAGCGGCGAGCATGTAGCGGAGCATCGTAAGACCTTCATATAGGGGGCTTGTTCCATGTCAGGTTTACGCGATCCCGCAACATAGCCGCCAGACACATCTTTTACTTTGATGCGATCTGTTGCCTCAACACACGGTTGCGCAATCGGCAACAAACGCCGTCTGATCGGTTTGCCGTCCTTCGCAGGATCAGTCATACTGTCAGAGTGCGTTTATTCACGACAAATGACTGTAAGATTTCTTAAGCTCTTGAGGCTAATCCACCTCTATGGACATCATTCTTGTCACCACCATTATTGCCTCGCTGTTTCTGCTGATAGGCATCGCGGAGCCCGTGGCGGCGCGGCTGCGGCTGCCCTACAGCGTGATTCTGGCTTTGCTGGGGATCATGGTGGCGGCAGGGGCCGCGTTTTTTCTGCGCACAGACATCACCGATGCGCTCAATCCGGTGGCAGAGGCGATTCTCGGCCTGCCGATCCGCTCGAACGTGTTTTTGTACGTCTTCCTGCCGACGCTGCTGTTTCAGGTGACACTGGTGATGGACCTGCGCCGGATGATCGACGACTGGGTGCCCATTCTGGTGCTGGCCGTGGTCGCGGTGATCGTCGCAACGATGGTGATCGGTTATGCCCTGTCATGGACCAGCACCCTGCCGCTGGCCGCCTGCCTGCTGATCGGGGCCATCGTCTCGACCACCGATCCATCCGCCGTTGTCAGCATCTTCCGCTCCATCTCGGCCCCCAAACGCCTTGCGCGGATCATCGAGGGCGAAAGCCTGCTGAATGACGCCGCCGCCATCGCGCTGTTCGGTCTGTTCATGAGCTTTGTGATGGCCGGGGTGCCCGCCCCTACCTTCCAGAGCGCGCTGGCGCAGTTTCCGCTGCTGATCCTTGGCGGGGTACTGGTCGGCTGGGCGATCTCGCGGGCCGCTCTGGCGCTGATGTCGATGGTGTCGCAGCATGATCTGGCGGTCGTGTCGATCTCGGTGGCACTGCCCTATCTGTCCTATGTCGCGGCGGAACAACTGGTCGGGGCCTCCGGTGTGATCGCCGCCGTCAGTGCCGGTCTGACCCTGAACCTGCTGGGGCCGGGCCGTCTGCCGCCCGTCGCATGGTCGAACCTGCGCGAGGTCTGGGGGCTGCTGGCGCACTGGGCCGGGGCGCTCATCTTTATTCTGGCCGCACTTCTGATCCCGCGGATGCTGGACGAGGTGCGTCTGTCCGACCTGGCGCTGGTGGCCGTCGTGATCGTCGCGGCCTTCGTCGCGCGCATCATCATCCTGTTCCTGCTGATGCCGTTCCTGTCGCTGATCCGGCTTTCGCCCGCCATCGAGCGGCCCTACCGTGTGGCGATCCTCTGGGGTGGCTTGCGCGGTGCTGTGACACTGGCGCTGGCCTTGGCCGTCACCGAAAGCTTTCGCGTCCCCGTGGAGGTCAAGCGTGTCGTGGGTATCCTTGCCACGGGCTTTACCCTTTTCACGCTGCTGGTGCAGGGGACGACCCTGCGTCTGGTGATCAGCAAGCTGGGGCTGGACAAGCTGACACCGCTGGATCTGGCGCTGTCGAAACAGGTTGTCGCCGTCGCCCTGCAAAAGGTGCGTGAGGAGGTGGCGACCACCACCGAAAGCTACGAACTGACCCGCGAGACGGTCCGCTCGGAGGCGAAACGCTTTGCCGCGCGTCTGGACGATGCGGTCAAGGCCGCCGAAGAGGGCGAGGAGATCTCGGACAGGAACCGCATCACGCTGGGCCTTGTGGCGCTGGCCGGGGCGGAGCGCGAGATGATCCTGATGCGCTTTCGCGAAAGGGCTATTTCCTCACGTCTGTCAGACCGTATCCTGAGCAACGCCGACCGCCTGATCGAAGCCGCCCGCAGCGCGGGGCGCACCGGCTATCAGCGCGAGGCAAGGCGCAGCCTTGGCAACGGGCGCGGGTTTCGCATCGCAATCGCCCTGCACAACCGCCTGCGCCTGTCCGGCCCTCTGGCGCGCCGCACGGCCGACCGTTTCGAGATCCTCCTGTCCCAGCGCCTGATCCTGCGCGATCTGCACGCGTTCATCGACACACGCATCCGCCGCATCCATGGCCGCCGTATCGCGGACCTGCTGCACGAGTTGCTTGACCGGCGGCTGGAGCTTGTCGAACAGGGGCTGGACGGGTTGCGGCTGCAATATCCCGGCTATGCCGAAGAGCTGGAGCGGCGCTTCATCCGTCGCACAGCGCTGCGGCTGGAGGAGCGGGAATACGACGCCATGCGCGACGACGGGCTGGTGGGGAGCGAACTGCATGTCGCCCTGATCCAGAATGTCGCGGAACGGCGCAAGCGCGCCGATGACCGCCCGACGCTCGACCTGGCGGTGCAGAAATCCGATCTGGTGCGCCAGTTCCCGCTGTTTTCCGGGTTGGACGATGCCACGCTCAAGCGGCTGAGCCGGGTGCTGGTCACCCGCTATGTCAACGCGGGCGAAAAGATCATCCGCCGCGACACGCCCGCGCGGAATGTCCATTTCATCGCCTCCGGCGCGGTCGAGTTGCAGACCGCCAACCAGACATGGCGTCTGGGACGGGGCGAGATGTTCGGGCAAATGGCGATCCTGATGCAGAAACCACGCCGCACAGAGGTGACGGCCATCGCGGCCTCCAGCCTGCTGATGCTGGACGAGGCGCGGTTCCGGCGACTGCTCAAACGCAGCAAGCTGTTGCAACAGGCGGTGATCGACAGCGCCAAACGGCGCGGGCTGGACCCTGTGCAAATTCTGGGCAACGCTGGTGTCAAGGTCGAGACAGACGCAAAGGGAGCCACGTCCTTGCCGGAGATCACGGATACTGCTGACGCCCTTGCGAAACAGCCCTTGCCTGATGGCTCGGAACCCGAAAAACGCGATGATCCGGTGACGCAGACGGATGCGGAGCCTGCCCCGCATCCGGAAACCGTGCAGGTGACGGATGCGGGCGAGCAGGCCTCTCCCGATCTCAAGGTGACCACCCCGCAAAAGCGCAAGAGATCAAAGACCGCCGCACCGAAGCAACTGTCAGAGACGGATGATGCCGCTTTGGCTGAAACGGACCCCAAGGATACAGTTTAGAATAGTTCCAAACCTTGACAGCAGGCCAGTGCAGGCGCATATCATGGGTCAAGCCATGAAAGGTAGATCCGCCATGTTCATTCAAACCGAATCCACGCCGAACCCGGCCACGTTGAAGTTCCTGCCGGGTCAGACCGTGCTGGAAATGGGAACCGCCGATTTCCCCAATGCCGACGGCGCAGGCTCGTCGCCGCTGGCAACCCGCCTGTTTGCGGTCGAGGGTGTGACAGGCGTTTTCTTCGGCACCGACTTCGTCACCGTGACCAAGGATGCGGATGTCGAATGGGACCATATCAAACCCGCACTTCTGGGCGCGATCATGGAGCATTTCCAGTCCGGACAGCCCGTGATGGGTGCCGGCGCGCAGGCGTCTTCGGGTCATGCAGACCATGACGGACCGGATTCGGCTGTCGTGGGCCAGATCAAGGAATTGCTCGACACCCGCGTGCGCCCCGCCGTGGCGCAAGATGGCGGCGACATCACGTTCCACGGCTTTGACCGTGGTGTTGTCTACCTGCATATGCAGGGCGCCTGTGCCGGTTGCCCCTCGTCTACCCTGACGCTGAAAATGGGGATCGAGAACCTGCTGCGCCATTATATCCCCGAAGTGACCGAGGTGCGGCCCGTCGCGGTCTGATCCGGTCAATCGCAGGTAGTTCATCGTGACAGAGAAGTCTGGCGATCCGGTCATTCTGGCCTTCGATACATCGGCCGCGCATTGCGCGGCCGCTTTGCTGCGTGGCACGGCTCTGCTCGCCACGATATCAGAGGAGATGGGGCGCGGTCAGGCGGAGCGTCTGATCCCGCTACTGGACACGCTGCTGCAGGACGCTGGACTGGGCTGGCGGGATCTTGACGCGCTGGCCGTCGGCGTCGGTCCGGGCAATTTCACCGGCATCCGGATTTCGGTATCGGCCGCACGCGGGCTGGCGCTTGCGCTGGACATTCCCGCCATCGGGGTGAGCACTTTCGCGGCGATTTCCCAAGGCGTCGAGACCCCGCATCTGGCCGCCGTGCCCGCACCGCAGGGCAATGTCTATATCGCGCCCGTAGGGCTGACACCCGCATTGGTCAGCCTGTCCGAGGCGCAGGAGAACGGCCTGCCGTTGGCCTTTCCACCCGCCCCGTCCGAACTGGCCGTGGCGATGGCACAGGTTGCGCTGACCCTCCTGCGCGACGGCGGGCCGTTCCACGCCCCTGCCCCGCTCTATATCCGGCCCGCCGATGCCGCGCCCGCACGCGACACGGCCCCGCTCATCCTGACCGATGACGCCGGATAAAAGCCCCTCCCCCGACGCGGCCACCATGGCGCAGGTCCATGCCGCCGCCTATCGGATGGATCGTCCGTGGAGCCGGCGCGAATTTGCAGACCTGCTCGAAAGCCCGCATGTGCTGGCGCTTGGTGACGGGCGCGCCTTCATTCTGGCGCGGGTGATCGCGGATGAGGCCGAGATCTTGACCATCGCCACCGATCCCGCGCATCGCCGCCAAGGGCTGGCGCGCGCCATGCTGGACCAGTTCCATGCAGCGGCACAGACACGCGGCGCAACACGTGCATTTCTTGAGGTTGCGGCAGACAATCATGCAGCCCGCGCGCTGTACGAGGCTGCCGGATACAGGCAGACCGGCCAGCGCCGCGCCTATTATCCGCGCGCTGCGGGGCCTGCTGCGGATGCATTGATCCTGCAAATCGCGCTGACCTGACGTCAGCCCGCCAAGCAAGCGCGAATCCGGGCAGACCGCAGCGTCAAGCCGCAGTTTAGTGTTGACCCGTGCCGGAGCCTGCGGCCTAAACTGCGTCAGATCATACCGATCCGACCGACGGACGGGGCGCGACATCAACCAGCCCCCCGCTGCCTTTAACTGGGAGACCATTATGACCCTCATGCAGAAATTCCTTGGCGCTGCCGCCGCAACCGCCCTCAGCGCGGGTGCCGCTTTGGCCCAGCCTGCCCTGATCTTCGATCTGGGAGGCAAATTCGACAAAAGCTTCAACGAGGCGGCCTTTGCCGGCGCGCAGCGTTGGGCCGAGGAAACCGGCGGCACCTATCTGGAAACGGTGATGCAATCGGAAGCCCAGCGCGAACAGGCACTGCGCCGCTTTGCCGAAGCGGGCGCGAACCCGATCGTGACAACCGGTTTCGCCATGAGCGATCCCATCGCACAGGTGGCACCGGATTATCCCGACACCAAATTCGTGACCATCGACGGCTATGTCGATGCGCCCAACGTCAAGGTGATCGGATTTACCGAGCATGAGGGTTCCTATCTGGTGGGCATGATGGCGGCGATGGCCTCGGAATCCGGCACTGTGGGTTTCATCGGCGGGATGGATGTGCCGCTGATACGCAAATTCGCCTGCGGCTACGCGCAGGGCGTCAAGGCGGTGAGCGAGGATATCAACATCATCGCCAATATGACCGGCACCACCCCTTCTGCGTGGAACGACCCTGTCCGAGGTTCTGAGCTGACGCTATCCCAGATCAGTCAGGGCGCGGATGTGATCTATGCCGCGGCTGGCGGCACCGGCGTGGGCGTGCTGCAAACCGCTGCGGACGAGGGGATTCTCTCCATCGGTGTGGACAGCAACCAGAACCACCTGCATCCGGGGCAAGTGCTGACCTCGATGCTCAAGCGTGTCGATGTGGCCGTGTACAACGTGATGATGGCCGGAGCCGATCTGGAGCCGGGCGTCGAAGTGCTCGATCTGTCGGAAGACGGCGTGGGCTATGCGCTGGACGAGCATAACGAGGCGCTGGTCTCTGCCGAGATGAAAGAGGCGGTGGATGCGGCGCGCGAACAGATCATCGCGGGCGAGATCACCGTGCATGACTATTCCTCGGATGACAGCTGCCCTGTTCTGACCTTCTAAGGATGGTCGCCGACAAGACAGACGCGGCGCGGCAGGAGACTGCCGCGCCCGCAGCACAAACACAGGCACAGATGCCCGCCATCGAATTGCGCGGCATCTCCAAGGCGTTTGGTCCCGTGCAGGCCAACAAGGACATCACAATGCGCGTGATGCCCGGCACGATCCACGGCATCATCGGCGAGAACGGCGCGGGCAAATCGACGCTGATGTCGATCCTCTACGGTTTCTACAAGGCCGATGCGGGCGAGGTGCTGATCAGCGGGCGCCCTACCCCGATCCCCGACAGTCAGGCCGCGATTGCCGCAGGCATCGGGATGGTGTTCCAGCATTTCAAACTGGTCGAGAATTTCACCGTGCTGGAAAACGTGATCCTCGGGGCCGAAGACGGCAGGCTCTTGCGCCCCAGCCTGGCCAAGGCACGCCGCGCGCTGAAATCGCTGGCCGAGGAATATGAACTGAACGTCGATCCCGACGCGGTGATCGAGGATATCGGCGTCGGCATGCAGCAGCGTGTCGAAATCCTCAAGGCGCTCTACCGGCAGGCCGATATCCTGATTCTGGACGAGCCGACCGGTGTGCTGACTCCGCCCGAGGCCGATCACCTGTTCCGCATCCTGCGTAACCTGCGGGCCGAGGGCAAAACGATCATCCTGATCACCCACAAGCTGCGCGAGATCATGGAGATCACCGATACCGTCAGCGTGATGCGGCGCGGTGAGATGACCGCAACGGTCAAGACTGCCGAGACCAACCCCGAGCAACTGGCCGAACTGATGGTGGGCCGCAAGGTCTTGCTGCGCGTGCAGAAAACCCCGGCCAAACCGGGCGCACCGGTGTTGGAGGTGGAGAACCTCGGCGTGACCGACATCACCGGCGTCGAGCGACTGCGCGACATCTCGTTCACCATCCGCGCGGGTGAGGTGCTGGGGCTGGCGGGCGTTGCAGGTAACGGGCAGTCGGAACTGCTCGAAGTGCTGGGCGGCATGATGCCCGCGCGTGGCATTGTGCGGGTCAAGGGCCAGCCGATTGATCTGTCCGGCCCCCATGCCGACGGGCAGAGCCGCCGCGCCGCAGGGATCGCCCATGTGCCCGAAGACCGGCAGCGCAAGGGGCTGATCATGGATTATGCCGCGTGGGAGAACAGCGTTTTCGGCTATCACCGCGACCCTGCCATCAGCC
Organism: Rhodobacterales bacterium; assembly: GCA_047921295.1. GTDB lineage: Bacteria > Pseudomonadota > Alphaproteobacteria > Rhodobacterales > Rhodobacteraceae > Seohaeicola. The sequence goes on along the minus strand of JBLRWK010000051.1, from coordinate 19,292 downwards.
GCGGCCCCCTGATGCGGAACGCCTCCATTCTGGATCACGCCGAGGCACAGATGCAGCGCTTTGACGTGCGCCCGCCCAACCCGCGCCTTGCCGCCAAGAATTTCTCGGGCGGCAACCAGCAAAAGGTCGTGCTGGCCCGCGAGATCGAGCGCGGCCCCGATCTGTTGCTGATCGGCCAGCCGACACGCGGTGTCGATATCGGCGCGATCGAATTCATCCACCAGCAGATCATCGCCCTGCGCGATGCGGGCAAGGCGATCCTTCTGGTCAGCGTAGAGCTTGACGAGATCATGGCCCTGTCGGACCGGATCGCGGTGATCTTCGATGGCCGCATCATGGGCGAATGCCCCGCAGAGACGGCAACAGCGCAGGAGCTTGGCCTGATGATGGCGGGCATCACCTCCGGAAAGGCAGCCTGATGGAGCGGATGCCACGCTGGGCCGATGTGATCCTGATCCCGCTGATCTCGCTGTTGCTGGCCGCGATCATCTCCGGCCTTGTGATCGTCGCGATCGGGGAAGACCCGTTCAACGCGCTCAACCTGATGGTCACGGGCGCGCTGGGGTCAAGCTATGGCTGGGGCTATACGCTGTATTACGCGACGAACTTCATGTTCACAGGGCTGGCCGTGGCCGTGGCCTTCCATGCGCGGCTGTTCAATATCGGCGGCGAGGGCCAGGCGATGCTGGGCGGGCTTGGCGTGGCGCTAGTGTGCCTCTACCTGCCATGGCCGCACTGGTCACTTGCGCTGGTCGGTGCCACGCTCGGCGCGGCCCTGTTCGGCGCGGCTTGGGCCTTTCTGCCCGCGATCCTGCAGGCCAAACGCGGCAGCCATATCGTGATCACCACGATCATGTTCAACTTCATCGCCGCCGCCTTCCTGAATTACCTGCTGGTCGGCGCGTTGAAGCCGCGCGGCGCGATGGACCCGACGACCGCACGCTTTCCGGCAGAGACGAACCTGCCCAGCCTGCACGACATCCTGTTACCGCTGGGGATCAACTTTTCCCGTGCAGCGCCCGCGAATGTGTCGTTTCTTGTCGCGGTACTGGCCTGCGTGCTGGTCTGGGTGCTGATCTGGCGGACGCGGCTTGGCTATGAAATCCGCGCTTTCGGCCATTCCGAGCCCGCCGCCCTTTATGCGGGGATCAGCCCCACCAAGATCACGGTCATCGCGATGATGATCTCCGGCGCTCTGGCCGGAATGATGGCGATCAACAATGTGATGGGCGAGGCGGAGCGGCTGGTGCTCAATGCGACCGAGGGCGCGGGCTTTATCGGCATCGCGGTGGCGCTGATGGGGCGCAGCCATCCGTTCGGCGTGTTTCTGGCGGCGATCCTGTTCGGCTTTCTGTATCAGGGCGGCGCGGAACTGGCGCTGTGGACCTCGATCCCGCGCGAGTTGATCATCGTCATTCAGGCGCTGGTCATCCTGTTCACCGGCGCGCTGGACAACATGGTCCGCATTCCGCTGGAGCGGATATTCATGGCCATCCGGCGGAGGCGTGCGTGATGGATCTGATGACCGTTCTGCAAGTGCTCGACTCTTCCGTGCGGCTGGCAACGCCGCTGCTACTGGCCTGTCTGGCGGGTCTGTTCAGCGAGCGCGCGGGCATTCTGGATATCGGGCTCGAGGGCAAGATGCTGGCCGCCGCGTTTTTCTCGGCGGCCATCGCTGCCGTAACAGGCTCGGTCTGGATCGGGCTGGCGGCGGGCATTGCGGCCTCCGTCGCGCTGTCGTTGCTGCACGGGCTGGCCTCGATCACCTTTCGCGGCAACCAGTTGATCTCCGGTGTGGCGATCAACTTTCTGGCGGCAGGCATGACCGTGCTGATCGCGCAAACATGGTTCCAGCAAGGCGGGCGCACCCCTGCGCTGCTCAGCGGCGGACGGTTCAGCCCCCTGACCCTGCCGGGCGCGGAAGCCGTGCGCGATGTGCCGGTGCTGGGGCCGATCTATTACGAGTTGATCTCCGGCCATTCGATCCTTGTTTATATCGCCTTTACCTGCGTGCCGCTGACATGGTGGATTCTCTATCGCACCCGCTTTGGCCTGCGGCTGCGGGCTGTGGGCGAAAACCCCGAGGCAGTGGATACCGCAGGCATCTCGGTGCTGCGCCTGCGCTTTGCCGCTGTCATCATCTGCGGTGTGCTCTGCGGGCTGGCAGGCGCGCATCTGGCCACGGCGCTGCAAGCGGGCTTTGTGCAGGATATGACGGCCGGACGCGGCTATATCGCGCTGGCCGCGCTGATCTTTGCCAAATGGCGGCCATGGTACGCGCTTTACGCGACGCTGCTGTTCGGCTTCCTGCAGGCGGTCGCCTTGCGGAACCAGCGGCTGGATCTGGGGGTCATCACGCTGCCCGCGCAGTTCATGGACGCGCTGCCCTATATTCTGACCGTGGTGATTCTGGCGGGGTTCATCGGCAAGGCCGTGCCGCCACGCGCCGGCGGACAACCCTATGTCAAAGAGCGCTGAGACAGGGCCATAGGTCCAGTTTCCGCCGCTGCATCAGACCTGCGGGGGAATCCGCACCACGCTGCTTGCCTTTTCAAGCGGCAAGGCGCTAGGGATAGTCATGCAGATCTACCTTCCCATAGCCGAAGTGTCGGTCAACGCCTACCTGCTGCTCGGGCTGGGGGGGATCGTGGGTGTGCTGTCGGGCATGTTCGGGGTTGGCGGCGGCTTTCTGATGACGCCCTTGCTGTTCTTCATCGGCATTCCGCCTGCGGTCGCTGTGGCGACGGGAACGAACCAGATCGTCGCCTCCTCGTTTTCGGGCGTTCTCGCGCATCTGCGGCGCAAGACGGTGGACCTCAAGATGGGGGTGGTGCTGCTGGCAGGTGGCATGGTCGGGGCCGGCATCGGGATTGTCGTGTTCAACTACCTGAAATCGCTGGGGCAGGTCGATCTGCTTGTGACCCTGTTCTACGTGGTGTTTCTGGGCATTATCGGCTCGCTGATGTTCGTGGAAAGCCTGACCGCGATCCGGCGCGCGCGCAAAGCGCGGCGTGCGGGCGGCACCGGCATTGCCACCAAACGACGGCAGCGCAACTGGGTCCATGTGCTGCCCTTCAAGATGCGCTTCCGCACATCGGGGCTTTATATCTCGGTCGTGCCGCCTGTGCTGATCGGCGTGAGCGTGGGCATTCTGACCGCCATCATGGGCGTGGGCGGCGGCTTTATCATGGTGCCTGCGATGATCTATCTGCTGGGCATGCCCACCAAGGTTGTGATCGGCACCTCGCTGTTCCAGATCATTTTCGTCACCGCCTTCACCACGATGCTGCATGCCGTCACCAACCAGACGGTGGATGTGGTGCTGGCGGTTCTGTTGTTGCTGGGCGGCGTGATCGGGGCACAGTTCGGCGCGCGGATCGGGGTCAAGCTGAAGGCCGAGCAGTTGCGCATCCTGCTGGCCGTTCTGGTGCTGTCGGTCTGTTTCAAGCTGGCACTCGACCTGTTGCTAATGCCGTCGGAGCTTTACTCCATCAGCGCTGCGGGGGCCAATTGATGACAGGCCTGATCACCCGCCTCACCCTGCTTGCCAGCCTTCTGGTCACCCTGCTGATTCCGGCTGCGCGCCCCGCCGCAGCCGAGGAGATCGTGATGGGACTGAGCCAGAGCAGCATCGCTATCACCACGAATTTCGAAGGCTCGGACATCCTGATTTTCGGTGCCATCAAGCGGGAGGCCTCTATCCCGGAGGGTGAGCTTGATGTGATCGTGACCGTTGCAGGACCGTCACGGCCGCTGACGGTCTGGCGCAAAGAACGACGCATGGGCATCTGGATCAACACCGAAGGCGTGCCGGTTGACCGCGCGCCCTCCTTCTATGCCGTTGCCGCATCGGGTCCGCTGGCCGAAATCCTGTCCCAGACCGAGGATCTGCGGCACCGCATCTCGGTCCCGCTGGCGATCCGCGCTGTCGGTGCGCCGGAAACCATCGGAGACGCACAGAGTTTCTCGGATGCGCTGATCCGTATCCGGACGGAGGATGCCTTCTACAGTGCGCTGGAAGACGGTGTGGAGGTGCAGGAGGAGACCTTGTTCCGCACTTCGATCCGGTTGCCCGCGAACCTGACAGAAGGCGATTACAGCACGCGCATTTTCCTGCTGCGCGACAAGCAGGTGGTGGCGCAATATGTCACCACGATCGATGTCCGCAAGGTCGGGCTGGAGCGCTTTCTCTACAATCTCGCGCATGGGCAGCCGGTGCTGTACGGGCTGCTGTCACTGGCGTTGGCGGTGCTCGGCGGTTGGGGTGCATCTGCCTTTTTCCGCATCGTTCTGCGGCAGGGATGATCCGGCACCGCGTATTTGGCGGCTGCGGTCGTTATATGGATATTTGCAGCAAGAAGAAGCAGGGTCGGCAGTTCAGCCGCGCCCGATGAACGGCATCTTGGTGGCCATGATCGTCATGAACTGGACATTTGCTTCCGGTCCGAGACTCGCCATCTGCAGCACGGCACGTGCCACATCCTGCACGTCCATGGTGGGTGGCGCATCCTGCGGGTTGGCGGCGATGATCCCGTCGAGCAATTTGGTCCGCGCATTGCCGATGTCGATCTGGCCGCAGGCGATATCAAAGGGGCGCCCGTCGAGGCTGAGGCTTTTGGTCAATCCTGTGATCGCATGTTTCGTCGTAGTATAGGCGACGGACATCGGGCGCGGCGCATGGGCGCTGATCGAGCCGTTGTTGATGATCCGGCCACCTTGCGGGGTTTGCGCGCGCATATGGCGAAAGGCAGCGCGGGCGCACAGGAACATCCCGTGCAGGTTCACATCCACGACCTGCCGCCACTCATCGACGGCAAGATCGTCGATCAACGCCGCGCGACCGAAGCTGCCGGCATTGTTGAACAGCACATCCAAACGTCCCGCCTGCTGGGCAAAAGCGTCAAACGCGGCATCGACCGCATCCGGATCGGTCACGTCGCAGGGCAACACAGCGGCTGCCTCATGCCCCTGCGCCACAGCTTCCAGCGCATCGCGGCGGCGGGCAATGAGACCGACCTGCCAGCCCGCGTCAAGAAAGGCGCGCGCGCAGGCGGCGCCGATTCCGGCACTGGCACCAGTGACAATGACGGATCTCATACCTCGCCCTCCTCCTGCATCTCCAGGCTCAGGGCGGGGACGGCCAGCGCCTTGAGATCATCCACCCGCAGCGGGCCGGAGGGCTTTGACAGCCGGTTGCGTACGATCCAGAACAGCCGCTCCTGCGCGCGGGTGATGGCGACATAGGCCAGACGTTTCCACAGGGGCTGCCCCGCCTCGGACCGACCCATGCGGGCGGCGGCGTAAAGATCGGGGGCGAAGACCTGCACGTTTTCCCACTGGCTGCCCTGCGCCTTGTGGATCGTGACTGCCGCACCGTGCAGAAAGGTTGCGCCCATCTTGGCGGCATAGGGGATGAACGGCTCCTCCTCGTCCGGCTTTTCGATCTTGACGATCGAGGCGGCGTTGACCTGCGGATCTTCGGCCCCGATCACATGCAGCCGCGAGAACCCCGGCTTGCGCCCTGCCCCCAGATAGACCACTTGCGCGCCCTTGATCAGGCCTCGCGCCTCAAGGTCCAGCCGTTTCTTGCGGTGCTTGAGCGGCAGTTCCAGCCCGTCGCAGATCAGCGGCTCGCCTTCCAGCAGCGCATCCTCCGGCGCGCCATGCACGGCGCGGAAGGCGTGGATCAGCCGGATGCGTGTGGCATTGCGCCAGACCAGCACGGGGCTGCGCGCCATCAGATCGACCTCGACCCTTTGCGCCCAGACAACGCGGTCATCGCGCGCGGCGGCTTGTTCGACCATCCGCTCAAAATCCTCGAATGTCAGGGCGGGATCGGCCAAAGCATGGGCCAGATCGAGGATCGGATTATCCGCCTCCTGCCGGTGGATGCGGCTGAGTTCCAGCCGAGCGGGTGCGGGCAGGCTGTCGAAGACCATGCCGCCGGACTGGTTGATCGGGGCCAACTGCGCCGGATCACCGAAAAGTAGCAGGGTGGGAAAAATATCCTTGAGGTCGGTGAACTGCTTTTCATCCAGCATCGAGGATTCATCGACAAAGCCGATATCAAGCGGCTCCTCGCGCCGTTTCCAGCCGGTAATGAAATCCGATCCGCGCAGCCCCGCTGCCGCCAGCGCGCCGGGGATCGACTTGTGGATCTGGTAGAAGGCCAGCGCCCTGTCCAGCGCGACGTCCGACAGCCCTTCGATCTCGGGCCGCTCGCCGGTGCCTGCCAGCCATTCGGCGACCCGTTCGTATTCCGGATCATAGACGGGCGTGTAGATGATCCGGTGGATCGTCGTGGCAGGCACGCCGCGGTTGCGTAGGACCGAGGCGGCCTTGTTGGTCGGCGCGAGGATGGCCAGCGTCCGGCGGTCCTTGCGTTTGCGGCCCTCGTAATCGCCCGACACCAATTCGACGCCCGCCGCCTCCAGCGCGCGGGTCAGTTCGGCCAACAGCAGCGTTTTGCCCGAACCAGCCTTGCCGATCACCGCCAGCACGCGCGAGGCGCCCTCGGTGGCGGGGGACAGGCTGCCATCCTCAAGATCCACGCCAACGCCGCGCAAAGCCGCTGCGATACGGTCATAGGCCTCGGCCTGATCGGGAGAGAAGGTGACAGTGGGAAGGGTCATGGCGCGACCCTACAACCCGCCCGCGACAAGGGCCAGAGGCCACGATCACGCAGCCGCGTTCAAAGTGCCCTCCCCGAAGGCGCGCCGGTACCACAGGTCCGACAGCGCCTCCGATATCCTCGCGCGGCGGGCCACGTGCGTCCGCGCCTGTGGGCACAGGGACCACAGGCCCAGACTGACACGCGCGCGGCCGTCGCCTGCGCTGCCCAGCACTTGCGGGCACGATCCGATCCGGTGGTAGATACGCTCCATATTGGCGTCGAACACGCCCACAAAATGCACGAGACCATTGCGCGACAGCAGCTCCCCGCCCGCCAGCATCAGGGCGGCCGCGACCTGTGGGGCGGCTCCGGGCGAGAGGCAAAAGCGGGTGCATTCCCAGATCGCAGGGTCTTGCAGCGGCCTGCCCGCGTTCAGATGGCGGAAATGCTCGTTCACCATGCAGCGGCCCGTTGTGGACAAAAATCGCATGGAGCCGCCGTGGCTGCCGTCAGGCTGCTGCCAGATCACGTAGAGCGGATTCAGATCGTCATACTGGTCACGCTCATGGCCCAAGGCATTGACCGATACGGCCCAGCCCAACCGCTGGGAGAATTGCGCGGCGCGGTCACGGAACATCGTATCGTGCAGTTTCGGGAAACGCGCCAGCGCGTCGGCAGTCAGATAGCGGAGCATCCTTGTTCCTTCGTTGCGATGAAAGAACGCAGGCCTAGCAGCAAAGGATGAAGGGTGTGTTGCCGGACAGGGCGGTGCAGCCGGGCTCATAGCAGTGTGGGCCCAAAACCGGAGGGATCAGACCACGATCAGGCCACGGCTGATCGCGCGCGCCACCGCATGGGTGGTGTTTTGCGCGCCAAGCTTGAGGCGAGCACTTTCGATGTAGGCGCGCAACGTATGCTCCGAGATCGACAGGGCGTTCGCAACCTGCGCCCGGCTATGGCCCATGGCGAGCAAGGTCAGGGAATCCACCTCGCGGGGCGACAGGGATTGCGCCGGAGGTGGGGTGCGGCCCGGCTCGAATTCCAGCGCCCTTCGGTTGAAACTCTGCGCGATCAGGATCAGGTCGCGGCTGTTACGCTCGGTAAATGCGTGCCAGCTTGTATCCTCGGTATCGTGATTGACGGTAAAGATCGCAAACTGCCCGTTCGGGCCACGGATCGGCACCGAGAACCCCTGCCGCCCGACGCCATGTGCAAAGGCATCCGCCCGAAACTCCCGCGCCGCTTTGGAGGACCAGTCAAGGCATTTCCAGTCGACGGGATGGAAGTTTTGCAGACACCCCAAAACGACGGGGTCAATACGGTGATAGTCACGCGCGATATAACGCGCCACCCACGGAGGGGCATAGGTGCCGCAGCCGTATTGGTCGCCAGCGGCACTGACCCAGTGATACACCGCGTGATTGACCTTGAATGCATCGCGCAGCGCCTCGATCGCGCATTGCATATCCTCAAGCGCGGAGGCGCGAAGAACCTGTTCGAGAATCCGGGTCAGCCCGCTTTTCATCCGTCCGCATCACCCCATTTGCCACAATCTGGCAGGATGACATTTCGGTCACGGCGACGGCACGGGCCCGTTCAAGCTGAACCGTCAGCTTGGGGAGCCCATTCGCCGCAGCGAAGCTTTTGAGATCTGACAACACATCCAAAAGCCATTCATTCTGCATGACAATGTTCCCCCTCTACTGGTTAATTAAACGTTAACGCGAGCAAGATTACCGAAGAGTGCGCTCTGAATTCATGCAGCTTTCCCCACTGTGGCACGACCTGGGCGAACCACCTATCCACGAATTCATGCCCCGCAGAAATGGCGGGGGCCACACATCCTAAGCCATTGATTACATTACCACACCCTTGTCGCATGGAAAAACCCGCGACCGGATAACCGATTCGCGGGCTTCATATCTTGCAGGTCGGACGGTAGCAGATCAGCCGCGTCCGGCTTCCAGAACATCCTCGACCGTGCGCAAGCCGGTGCGCGGAGCCTGCACAAGAACGGCCATGTTGCCCGGCTTGTGCTGGTTGTTCATCATCTTGGTATGCGCCTGCGGAATTTCATCCCACGGGAAGACCTCGGACATGCAGGGGTCAAGACGGCGCTCGACCATCAGCTTGTTGGCCGAAGCCGCCTGCTTGAGATGCGCGAAATGGCTGCCCTGCAACCGCTTCTGGTGCATCCACATATAGCGAACGTCAAAGGTGCAGTTGAAGCCTGTGGTGCCCGCGCAGATCACGACCATGCCGCCCTTCTTGCACACCAGTGCGGAGACCGGGAATGTCGCCTCGCCGGGATGCTCGAACACCATATCTACGCTGACGCCCTTGCCGGTGATCTCCCAGATCGCCTTGCCGAACTTGCGCGCCTCTTTCAGCCACTCGTTATATTCGGGCGTGTTGACCGTGGGCATCTGGCCCCAGCAGTTGAAATCCTTGCGGTTGATCGCACCCTTGGCACCAAGGCTCATGACAAACTCGCGCTTGTCCTCTTCCGAGATCACGGCAATCGCATTGGCGCCCGCCGTGTTGATCAACTGGATCGCGTAGGAGCCAAGACCGCCCGAAGCCCCCCAGACCAGCACGTTCTGGCCGGGCTTGAGGTCATGCGGCTGGTGGCCGAACAGCATCCGGTAGGCGGTGGCCAGCGTCAGCGTGTAGCAGGCGCTTTCCTCCCATGTCAGATGCTTGGGGCGCGGCATAAGCTGCTGCGCCTGCACACGGGTAAACTGCGCGAACGAGCCGTCATGCGTCTCATAGCCCCAGATGCGCTGCGTCGGGCTGAACATCGGGTCGCCGCCGTTGCATTCCTCGTCGTCGCCATCGTCCTGATTGCAATGGATCACGACCTCGTCGCCGACTTTCCAGCTTTTGACCTTGTCACCCACCGCCCAGACGATACCGGAGGCATCGGAACCCGCGATGTGGTAATCGGCCTTGTGCACGTCAAAGGGGCTGATCGGCACGCCAAGACCGGCCCAGACGCCGTTATAGTTGACGCCGGCCGCCATGACGAGAACCAGCACCTCGTGGCTGTCCACCTGCCAGGTATCGACGACCTCGACCTCGAAGCTTTTTTCCGGCTCGCCATGCCGGTCACGCCGGATCGCCCAAGCATACATCTTCTTGGGCACATAACCCAAGGGCGGCATCTCGCCGATCTCGTAGAGGTCCTTTTCGGGCGCGTCGTAAGGCGCGATCCCGGTGTGCGTATCCAAAGCCATGTCAACCTCCGTGCTGGTCAATGTGTGACTGCGTTTCCATTATGCCGCAATGCAGAATCGCGGCGCTGCTCTTGGAGATAAAGTTGGCCGCGCAACATTGCAACAGCATTTAGCAGGTATTTTGAAATTTTATAACCCAGCAGTTGCAGCATAACCGAGCGCTATTCGCTGCGAGTGCGAAAGAGATGCGCGATGGACGCGGCATAGTACTCCACCACGCTACGCTGCGCCGGAACAAGCCGCAACATCCCGTCCCGCTCTTGCACCAGATGACGTTGGAGCAGCAGGCGCAGACCTGCCTCGACCAGATAGCCGGTATCCTGACGCGGCATGTGCAGATGCGCCTGTGGCAGATCGCCGACCAGATTTTGCGCGGCCGCCTCCAGCTCGGCCCGGTTTAGCGGCGCATCCGCCTTGAGAATCGCCGCCGCGACCAGCGGCACCGGCAAAACCGGCACCTCCGCAGCGACCCGGCGCATCAATTCGCTGGCCAGCGCCGGCACATCGCCTTGGAAGCCGTTCAAAGACAACGGCTCACCAAAGCTGACAGCGGCATAGCCGAAACGATGGAACTTGCCTTTGAGTCGCAGGACAAAAAGCTTGGTCACAAAGCCCACGACGGTGCGGAACCGCGCCACAAAACGCCGTCCGCCCGCAGTCTGCGCCGCCAGCAGCACACGGTCTTCCAGCACGCGGTCGTAATTCACCGCGACCGGCACGAAGACAACATCGCGGCCATCGGGATCATACCCGTCCACGATATATTTCAGGATACCGCGCTTGGGCGGCATGATCCCGCCCGACAGGCTCAACCCGCCTTCGGGAAAAACCGCCTGCGTCACACCCGCCTCGGTGGCCAGTTGTACGTAACGCGACAGCACCGCCTTGTAGAGCGGACCAAACCGCTTGCGCCGGATGAAATAGGCCCCCATCGCGCGGATCAGCGCGCTCAACGGCCAGATCCGGCCCCATTCACCGACCGCATAGGACAGGGCCGACCGCTCTGCCGCCAGATAGGTCACCAGAACGTAATCCATATTGCTGCGATGGTTGATCACGAAAACCACCGTCGCCTCACGGTCCACCTGCGCCAGCGCATCGCCCGCATACTGGCCCAGCCTGACGCGGTAGATGGAGGTGCTGATAAGCTTGGCCAACCGCGTCGCTACACCGAAATAGGCGCTCGCGCTGAAGGAGGGCACAATCTCGCGCGCGTAGCGACGGGCCTGCTCGAAGGCCACGTTTTCCGGCACGCCCTCGCTTGTGGCATGGGCCGCGATGGCGCGCAGCACCGTCGGATCATAGATCAACCGCTGGATCATATCGTAGCGGGTGGCCAGCTTGAACGGCTGGATCGGGCGTTCCAGCCGTGTGTTCAACTGCGCGATGACCCGCTCGGCCCGTTTGCGGAAAAACCACCGGACCGACGGGAAGAGAAAGTGTGACGCAAAGGTCACCCCCGCAAAAAGCAGGATAAGGATCAGCAGCCAGAATGGCATTTCAACCGTTGCACTCATGCGGCGACAATGGCGTGAAAACGAAAAGAGGTAAATCAAATGCGAACGTAACTCTCGCCGCATTGCAGCGAATTGACAGCGCCATAAAATTCCAAGTATCTAATCGAAGACGCAATAAAATTGCCGGTCGCGATTCATCGCCTGCCGGTTCACCGCCAGCTATCGTGAGGCCCTATGACACAGACGCAAAAAGACCAGCCTTGGCTTTTCCGCACCTATGCCGGCCACTCCACGGCCAAAGCCTCGAACGCGCTTTACCGGTCGAATCTGTCCAGAGGGCAGACGGGCCTGTCTGTCGCCTTCGATCTGCCGACCCAGACCGGATATGACAGCGACCATATTCTGGCAAAGGGCGAGGTCGGCAAGGTTGGTGTGCCGGTCAGCCATCTGGGCGATATGCGGACCCTGTTCGATGCGATCCCGCTGGAACAGATGAACACGTCAATGACAATCAACGCGACCGCACCGTGGCTTCTGGCGCTTTATATCGCGGTGGCCGAGGAACAAGGTGCCGATATCGCGAAGCTGCAAGGCACGGTGCAGAACGATATCATCAAGGAATACCTCAGCCGTGGCACCTATATCCTGCCGCCGAAACCGTCCTTGCACCTGATCACCGATGTCGCGGCCTATTGCTATACCAATGTGCCGAAATGGAACCCGATGAACGTGTGTTCCTACCACCTGCAAGAGGCGGGTGCGACACCGGAGCAGGAACTGGCCTTCGCGCTGGCCACCGCCACCGCCGTTCTGGACGATCTGAAGAACAAGGTGCCCGAGGCGGATTTCCCGCAACTGGTGGGCCGGATCTCGTTCTTCGTGAATGCGGGCATCCGTTTTATCACCGAGATGTGCAAGATGCGCGCCTTCGTCGATCTGTGGGACGAGATTTGCGAGACCCGCTACGGCGTGACCGATCCGAAGTTCCGCCGCTTCCGCTACGGTGTGCAGGTCAACAGCCTCGGCCTGACCGAGCAGCAGCCCGAGAACAACGTCTACCGCATCCTGATCGAGATGCTGGCCGTCACCCTGTCCAAACGCGCCCGCGCCCGCGCTGTGCAGCTTCCCGCGTGGAACGAGGCTCTGGGCCTGCCGCGCCCGTGGGATCAGCAATGGTCGCTGCGGATGCAGCAGATCATGGCCTATGAGACGGACCTGCTGGAATATGACGATCTGTTTGACGGCAACCCCGCCGTAGACCGCAAGGTCGAAGCGCTGAAAGAAGGTGCGCGGGCCGAGCTTGCCAATCTTGACAGCATGGGCGGCGCGATCAGTTCCATCGAATATATGAAATCGCGGCTTGTGGACAGCAATGCCGAGCGTCTGAACCGGATCGAGCGGAACGAGACGATCGTGGTCGGCGTCAACAAATGGCAGCAGGGCGAACCCTCGCCGCTGATGACCGGCGATGGCGGCATCATGACGGTTGATCCGGCGGTCGAGGCGGAACAGATCGGCCGGTTGAACGAATGGCGCAGCACGCGCGATGCAGCCGCTGTGGATGAAGCACTGGCCGATCTGCGCGCCGCCGCTGCCGAGGGGCGCAACATCATGGAGCCCTCGATCAGGGCGGCCAAAGCAGGTGTCACCACCGGCGAATGGGCCGAACAGATGCGCAGCGTCTTTGGCGAGTATCGCGGCCCCACAGGTGTGTCGCGCTCGGTCAGCAACAAGACCGAAGGGCTGGACGAGATTCGCGAGGCCGTCAACGCCGTCTCCGACAAGCTGGGCCGCCGCCTGCGTTTTCTGGTGGGCAAACCCGGACTGGACGGACATTCCAACGGGGCCGAGCAGATCGCCTTCCGCGCCCGCGATTGCGGTATGGAGATCGACTACGAGGGCATCCGCCTGACGCCCGAGGAAATAGTGAAAGCCGCCTCCGAAGGTGAGGCGCATGTCGTCGGGCTGTCGATCCTGTCAGGCTCGCATATGCCGCTGATGCAGGACCTGATGGACCGCCTGCGTGCGGCAGGGCTGACGCATATTCCGGTAGTGGTCGGCGGGATCATCCCCGAGGATGACGAGAGACGCCTGCTGGAAATGGGCGTCGCCCGCGTCTACACGCCCAAGGATTTCGAGCTGAACACGATCATGATGGATATCGTCACGCTGGCTGACCCCAAGGCGGTTGCCGCCGAATAGCGTCTGATCGATTGAACATGAAAAGGGGGCCGCTTGGCCCCCTTTTTTTTGTGATCTTCCACGTCAGACGATCAGTTGGTCTGCGCTTCGACCATCATTGCGATCCGTGCGCCCAGTTCCTGATCCTGCTGTGCCACCTGTGCGATGGTCACATACTCATCCACGGTCAGGTCCGGAACGGCGTCGATTTTCTCGATGATCTCGGCATTGGCCTGATTGACCAGCTCTGCCTGCTCTTCTTCGGTTCCGGCGGCTTCGATCTGCGGCGTGTAGTCAACGCGCACTTCCTCAACGCCCAGAAGGGCTGTCACAAAGGCCTCCAGCTTGGCGTCGCTCATCTCGACCTCGCTCGCCTGCGGCGCGGGGGCTGCGGTCTGCGCGGCCAGTGGTGCAACGGTGCCCAAGCTCAGCGCGGCGACGGATGCGCTCAGGAAAAAGGCTTTCAGGCTGCGGTTTGTCTTAAGTGTCATGGATGCCTCCAGAGTTTTTTATTTCGCGTCTGGCGGAGATCACCCCCGCCTTGCATCCTCAACTTGGCGAGCCTGACACCGGACTGCAAACGGGGCAGCAAGAACATGCCGATACGCCCGAATAAACTCGCGGTTTAACGCGCATTCACCCTTGCACCGCCTCCGCGCCTGCCCCCATCATGCCGGATATGATCAAAAGGAGCACCGTTATGCCATTGACGATCCGCCCTCTCACTGCCGCCGATGAAGCCGAGTGGCGCCGCCTCTGGACGGCCTATCTCGAATTCTACGAAAGCTCCGTCCCCGAAGAGGTCTACCAGACCACTTTCGCACGCCTGCTGGACCCTGCCCATCCCGAGCGCTGCTGTTTCATCGCTGATCTGGATCGCCGCGCCGTGGGATTGGTTCACGCGATCTGGCACGGGCATAACTGGCGGATCGAGGATGTCTGCTATCTGCAAGACCTCTACGCCGACCCCGATGTGCGCGGCAAAGGTATCGGCCACGCCCTGATCGAGGCCGTCTATGCCGAGGCCGACCGTCGCGGCACCCCCTCGGTCTACTGGATGACACAGGAGTTCAACACCACGGCGCGGCAGCTTTACGACCGCATCGCCAACCTGACCCCGTTCATCAAATACAACCGCTGACCGGAACCGAAGGAACCCTGCATGACCATCCATATCGGTGCCGAAGCTGGCGAAATCGCCGAGACCGTCCTGATGCCCGGCGATCCATTGCGCGCGAAATGGGCCGCCGAGACGTTTCTGTCCGAGGCGCGTCTGGTTAATGATGTGCGCGGCATGCTGGGCTATACGGGCCTGTGGCGCGGCAACCGCGTCTCCATCCACGGCTCCGGCATGGGCATGGCCTCGCTCTCGATCTATGCTAATGAGTTGATCCGCGATTATGGCGCTAAGACGCTGATCCGCATCGGCTCCTGCGGGGCGATGCAGGCGCATGTGGGCATCCGTGATGTGATCCTCGCGATGACAGCCACAACGCTCTCCACCCCCTCCTCCGGTGTCTTCCGCGAGCTGAACTTTGCGCCGCATGCCGACTGGTCGCTCCTGCGCGCCGCCGTCAGCGCCGCCGAGGCGCGGGGCGTTGGCCTGCATGTGGGCGGCATCTATTCCTCGGATGTCTTTTATGACGAGCGCCCCGACCTCAACGAGATCATGACCCGCCACGGCATTCTGGGCGTCGAGATGGAAGCGGCAGAGCTTTACAACCTCGCCCTGCGCCACAAGGTGCGCGCGCTGGCGGTGCTGACGGTCTCGGACCATCTGCTGACGGGAGAGGCCCTGCCCTCCGATCAACGGCAGACCAGCTTTGGCGACATGGTGGAAATTGCGCTGGGGGCAGCCTTTCCGGACGCCTGAGCTTAACGTCCGTGACTGCGGTCATATCCGTTGCGCGCGGGGCCTTGCCAGTCACCCAGCATGTCTGCGGGCGTCTCGAACACCTCGACCAACAGCGGATAACACGCCGCGTGATCCGAGGAATGCACCGTCGAGCAATCCCCGCCCGGACAGGCGGACAGCGCGCCCAGCAGCGGGATTTCCGCAAAAAACTCAAGGTAGTCACCGGGCCGCACGGGGCTGGCCTTCATGAAATACTGCCCCGTGTCGCGGGTGAATCCCGTGCACATGAACACGTTGAGCACATCATGCACATGCGCCTCTGCGTCGTGCAGCGGCAGGCCCGTCGCATCGGCCAGCGCGCGTGTCAGGTTGGAATGGCAGCAATGGTGATACTGCCCGCCTGACAGCAGGTTATGCGTATAGGGATCGCAGCGTGTGCCGATCACATCATGGACCGAGCCGCCGAAATCGTCCTTGCCGTACCAGCCGAGCGTATCCGTGGTGATCGTCGCCATCGGGCGCAGGGTAGGAAAGGACGACCACAACCGCTGCCCTGTCGTCACATGCGTACCATGCAGCGCGCGGGTCTTGCCCGAATAGAACCGCTCGGACAGATCATCGGCGTGCCACACGTTCAGATCGCCGACCTGCGGCCCCTCCACGGACGTGATGCGAAAGAAACCGCCCGCAGGCACGCGAAACGTTGCCGCCTCGCGCGGATGGGCCAGCACCTCCCCGGTCTTGACAGCATGGGCGCGAAACCCTGCATAGGCGGCCAGATCGGGTTGCGGCAATGTCTCCACCGGATAGCAGATCACGGGTTTGACAGCGCGGCGCGCGGCGGCATCATCGGGAATATTCATCATCGCCCTCATGGCTTGCTGGGTTTGCGGGGTGCGCGGCAATCCTGCGGTGATTTGCCGATGGGGACAAGTTCTTCCGCACCGCAGGCCGCGCACCGGAAATAACGCTTTCCGTCGCGGTCGCGTGTCTTGTCCATGCGCCAGCGGCAACCGCGCGTGCCCCGTTTGGCGAAAATCGCCACCAACACGAAGGCCACGAACAGACCGACGATCACCAGCATGGTCAGCCCCTTTCCCAAAAAAAAAGGGCAGGCAAACGCGCCCGCCCCTTCATCTTGCTTCAAATACTCAAGCCCGGCCCGATTGAAAAGACCCGCGTCAGACGGTCCGCTCGACCATCATCTTCTTGATCTCGGCAATCGCCAACGCCGGGTTCAGCCCCTTGGGGCAGGTCTTGGCGCAGTTCATGATCGTGTGGCAGCGATAGAGCTTGAACGGGTCTTCCAACTCGTCCAGACGCTCGCCCGTTGCCTCGTCACGGCTGTCGATAATCCAGCGATACGCATGCAACAGCGCGGCTGGCCCAAGGTAACGATCCCCGTTCCACCAGTAGGAGGGGCAGGATGTCGAGCAGCAGGCGCACATCACGCATTCATACAGCCCGTCCAACTTTTCGCGGTCGTCCACCGACTGGCGCCATTCCTTGGCGGGGCGGTTGGTCTTGGTCTCCAGCCACGGCATGATGCTGGCATGCTGCGCGTAGAAATGCGTCAGATCGGGGATGAGATCCTTGATCACCGGCATATGCGGCAGCGGATAGATTTTCACGTCGCCCTTCACGTCATCCATGCCATGCAGGCAGGCAAGCGTGTTGATCCCGTCGATATTCATCGCGCAGGAGCCGCAGATGCCTTCGCGGCAGGAGCGGCGGAAAGTCAGCGTCGGGTCGATCTCGGATTTGATCTTGATCAGCGCGTCCAGAATCATCGGCCCGCAAGTGTCCATATCAACATGATATGTGTCCAGACGCGGGTTCTCGCCGTCATCGGGGTTCCAGCGGTATATCTTGAACGTCCGCAGGTTCTTGGCACCCTCGGGTTTGGGCCATGTTTTGCCGGTCCGCATCCGGCTGTTCTTCGGCAGTGTCAGTTGCACCATGATATCTCTCCCGTCACAGAAGGGCTGGCAGGCCATTGGCCAGCAGGCAATTCAGCGTGTCCGGCCGGGACACGATATTTGTCACAAGTTCCGCAGTATTGGCCGTGGGACCAATAACGCTGTCTGCCGCAAGCGACAGAAGCTCGCGGCTGTTGGCATTGTCGACGATACAATCCACCGCAGGCGCCACCGGCACTCCGGGGAAGCGTTGGACCAGCACCGGCGTGATCGCGGCGCGCGCGGCGTCGCGGCTCAACTGGTCCTGATCCGCAGGCGTACAGGCGGCCAGTGTGGCGGTACAGAGCACCGCCACCCCGAACCCCCGCAGGGCATTTATGCCGCGGTGGCGGCTCAATAGACCCGCGCCTTGGGGGCGATCTTCTTCATATCGATCCCGCCCGCATCTTCCTTGGTCAGCGGATCGGTCACGACACGGCGATAGCTGAGGTCAACCTTGACCCCGTCCACCTTGGAGATCGTATGCACGCGCCATTTGGTATCATCGCGGTCTGGATAATCCTCATGGGCATGTGCCCCGCGCGATTCCTTGCGGGCCTCGGCGCTCACGATCGTCGCCAGCGCGTTGGGCATCAGGTTGGTCAGTTCCAGCGTTTCCATCAGGTCGCTGTTCCAGATCAGGCTGCGGTCGCTGACACTGATGTCATCCATCTTGCCCGCAACAGCCTGCATCTTGGCGACACCTTCGGCAAGCGTCTTGTCGGTGCGGAACACGGCTGCATCGGCCTGCATGGCCTTCTGCATCTCCAGCCGCAATTCGGCGGTGCCGATATTGCCCTTGGCATGGCGCAATCCGTCAAAACGGTCGAAAGCGAACTGGATCGAGGCCGCATTCGGCGTCGCATTGGTGGCACCCGGCGTGACAACCTTGCCCGCCTTGATCGCGGCAGCGCGGCCAAAGACCACAAGGTCGATCAGCGAGTTCGAGCCAAGGCGGTTCGCCCCGTGCACAGAGGCACAGCCCGCCTCGCCCACAGCCATCAGGCCCGGCACGATCCGGTCAGGGTCTTCGGCGGTCGGGTGCA
Organism: Rhodobacterales bacterium; assembly: GCA_047921295.1. GTDB lineage: Bacteria > Pseudomonadota > Alphaproteobacteria > Rhodobacterales > Rhodobacteraceae > Seohaeicola. Next base: position 946 of record JBLRWK010000051.1, on the reverse strand, counting down.
GAACCTCGCCCCAATAGTTGGTCGGGATACCGCCCATGTTGTAATGCACGGTCGGCAGCACCGGAATCGGCTCTTTGGTCACGTCCACACCGGCGAAGATGCGCGCGCTTTCCGAGATACCGGGCAAGCGCAGATGCAGTGCCTCAGGCGGCAGGTGGTTCAGGTGGAGGTGGATGTGATCCCCCTCGGCCCCGACGCCGCGCCCTTCGCGGATTTCCATCGTCATGCACCGGCTGACAACGTCGCGGCTGGCCAGATCCTTATACGTCGGGGCGTAGCGTTCCATAAAACGCTCCCCTTCCGAGTTGGTCAGATAACCACCCTCGCCGCGTGCGCCCTCGGTGATCAGACATCCTGCGCCATAGATACCGGTGGGGTGGAACTGCACGAATTCCATATCCTGCAGGGGCAGACCCTGCCGCGCGACCATGCCGTTGCCGTCGCCGGTGCAGGTATGCGCCGATGTGGCGCTGAAATAGGCGCGGCCATAGCCGCCCGTCGCCAGCACGACCATCTTGGCCTTGAAGACATGCATCGTGCCATCGTCCAGCTTCCAGCAGACAACGCCCTGACAGACGCCATCCTCGGACATGATCAGGTCGATGGCGAAATATTCGATGTAGAACTCGGCCTTTTGCTTCAGGCTCTGGCCGTAAAGCGTGTGCAGGATCGCATGACCCGTCCGGTCAGCCGCGGCACAGGTGCGCTGCACGGGAGGGCCTTCGCCGAATTCGGTTGTGTGGCCACCAAAGGGGCGCTGGTAAATCTTGCCATCCTCTGTGCGCGAGAACGGCACACCGTAATGCTCCAGCTCGTACACCGCCTTGGGCGCCTCACGGGCGAGATATTCCATCGCATCCGTATCGCCCAACCAGTCAGAGCCTTTGACGGTGTCATACATGTGCCACTGCCAATGGTCCGGCCCCATGTTCGACAGCGAGGCGGC
>JBLRWK010000050.1:0-31626 GCA_047921295.1 Rhodobacterales bacterium | reverse complement strand
CATACTGGATGCGATTGAAGCTGCCACCGCACAGGGGATCGGGGTGCGCCCGGGCCATAATACGACATTTGAGATTACAGCGGCGATCATCGCCGATCTGGAGGCGTCAGCCAGCACGGATGGATGACGCATGGAGCATCCGCGATGATTTGGAGGTGCTCAATCCGGCGAGGATGATGTCAGCGGGCATCATTCCGCTCTAGATTATCCCGCTAACCCCGGCGCTTCAGAATGAAATCAATGATCAGGGATAGCAACGCGATCAGGGCAACGAATAGCACAACCGCTTCGGCCCTGAACGTGGCATCGTCGGGCGTCGGGGCTGAGGCGAGCAAGACGCCCGCGGTCATCGCCGCCGAGGAGATCGGCAGCGGGTGCGGCATGAAGCGCAGGCCCACAACAAAAGCCGCCAAGGCCAGCAGCATCAACCCTGCGTCGGGCGTTCCGGCCAGTTCGATCAGAATGGCGGCCAGAATGCCAAGGGCCGCGCCGCGCCCATATTTGAGCAGCGCGCCGGGCTTGTCTTGCGCTGGCATCAGGCTGCGGGAGACGAACATGATCACGATCCAATAGGCATGCGGAAGGTCGAGCGTCATCGCCAGCCCGATGGACAGTGCCACGCCGACCGCAAGGAACAGCCCCAGCCTGACCGCTTCGGCAAGGCTGGCGCGGGGCGCGCGCAGAATAGCCGACAGGTCCAGATGCCCGACCACCAGATAACCCGTCCAGAAGCCGAGGGCGGCCAGTGCAAGCATGCTCGCATCGCCCCCGCGCTCGGTCGCGATGGCGAACAGGATAATACCCATCAGCGCCATAACCGCCACGCGGGTGCCTGACCGCGCCACCTCAACCGCCGCCAGAGCCGAAAGACTGATGCAGAGGGCGAGCAGCACCGGCAGAACGGGAAAAGTCAGGATCAAGGCCGCCGCAGCGATGAACCCGAGCCACGCGACCAGCGCCTGTTTGAGCCCACCGGACAAGGCCGCGAACAGGCCCACTGCAAAGCCTGCGGTCGCCGCCATGCTGCCCGCGCTGCCGGTCAGGGCAAAGCCCGCGATGCCGAGGACAAGGGCGGCGGCGCAGATCGACAGGGCATAGCGCCACGGCATGACTGTCGGGGCTGCGGGGCTGGCATCTGCCGCCTTGATCTGTGTCTCGCTTCCGCTCACATCATCCACTCCACAGGCAAGACACCGATGACCCTGACGACAAACCGGTCAAGCCATGTCGTGTTGGGTTCGGTCGCATAGACGATCTGCGCGCCGCGTTCATCCTGCGTGACCCATTGCAGCGTATCCGTCGAAGACAGACGCAAGGTATAGGCGCCACGACCCATTACCCTGCCCACCGCCTGTGTAACAGCCGACGCGAGAGCAGGGCTTTCGATCAGCAGCCCCATTTCGGTGTTCAATTTCGCCGAGCGGGGATCGAAGTTGAAAGACCGGATAAAGACCCGTTCGCCATCAAGGGCAAAGACCTTGGAATGCAGAGAGGCGGCAGAGCCAGCAAGCAATGCAGCCAGCGACTGGTCCTGTTGCGGGGTCAGCGGATCGGCCTTCAGTTCGCCAAGAACAACCCCGCCTGCCAGCAAGGCGGGGCGGTATCCGGCGTAAGAGCCGTGAACGGTGAGGACATCCGTCGCCTCTTGCGCGGTGGTCAGCACCCGCACCGTGACACCTTGCGCCGCAAGTCCTGTCAGAAGGTCCGTGCCACGCGTCCCCGGCACAAAATAGGCCGAGATCAGATCGACAGACACCGTCGGGCCGGTCTCTTCATCCGTCAGGATTGCGGCCAGCCTTTCAATCAGCAGCCCGCCCTTGCCCGCTTGGCCCAGCCCCTTGCCGGGGTCATCGACCACCAAAGTTACGCGGGCCCATTCAACCGCATCCGCTCGCGCCATCAGCGTCTGAATTAAGGGCGACTGTCTGATCGCCGTCAGATAGGGGGCAGCCAGATCTGAGGACCGCGCTGTCGGTGCCGCCATTTGCAACCGCTCCTGCCCGTCAGGTCCGCCGGATAGGCGGAGGCGCTGTTCCAGTAGGTGTCGAATGCTGCTGATACATCCGCCGCCGCAGGGCCAAGGGCCAGCACATCAGTGTCGATGTAATGCTCGTCCGGGCCGAAGGCGAAATAGATGTCGCCCACGTTGCGCCCGCCCACGACGCTCGCTGCCCCGTCTGCTGTAAAGGATCTGTTGTGCATCCACCGGTTCAGCCGGACGATCCGATGCTGGTCGTGGCAGTTGCAGGAATCGCGGCCGAGTTTCCGATGTCTTGCCGCTCAGGCAAGGGAAACAGCAGCCGCAGCAACACGATGCCCACCACAACCCCGACAAGAACGAGAACAAGGGTCCGGAAAACTGGCACTCTGTCGACCTGCTGAAATTTTGCCGCAGGTTGGCAAAGTTACTGTTCGCAGGATATTTTTTTTTCGCGTTGCGGGAGCCTTTCATTGCGTTTCGCGCCAAACGGATCACTGAAAGATCAGGCCGATCTCGTCCTCGCCCAGCAGCTTCCACTCTCCGGGAGCCATGTCGTCGGAGAGAGACAGGCCGCCCAAGCGTTCGCGGTGCAGTTCCGTGACGTGGTTTCCGGCGGCGGCAAACATCCGGCGCACCTGATGGTAACGGCCTTCGGTCACGGTGAGCAGGGCCTCGGTGTCCGAGACAACTTCCAGCAGGGCGGGGGCCAAGGGTTTGTCCTCGCCTGCCAGCATCAATGCGCCCGAGGCAAACAGTTCGACCTCCGTGCCATCCAGCGGGCGGGCCAGCGTGGCGCGATAGGTCTTTTCCACAAGGCGCTTGGGGCTGATAACACGGTGCAGCAGCGCGCCGTCATCGGTGAGCAACAAAAGCCCGGTGGTCTGTTTATCCAAACGGCCGATGGTCGAGATTGCCGGAACACGCCGCTGCCAGCGTTCGGGCAGAAGGTCGTAAACCAGTTCACCGTCTTCCTTGTGTGAACAGGTCATTCCCAAAGGCTTGTTCATCAGGATGACCATGGGGCTGAGGGGGTCGAGCGCCTCGCCGTCGATCTTCATGTGATGTGGCAAATCCGCGGTGAGCGGGATGCGTTTGGTCACGTCGCGTATTTTGACCCCGTCCAGAGCGATGCGGCCAGCCCTGGCCATATGCGGAATTTCGGTGCGAGAACCGTAGCCCATGGACGACAGAAGCCTGTCAATGCGGGAGGTTGGAGCCTTAGCCATGACCGTCGGACTCCTCAAGAGGCAGGAAGGTGTCGAGGGGTGCAGCGCGCGCTCCGTAACAAAATGCTGATGAAACCCGCGACTGCAGGGCTGAACCTGTAGCGAAACGGGATTATCGCCACAAGGCGGCTTTTCGGTTGGTGTCATAGTTGCTCTGTTCGCTGACCGCATTGTTGCGGCGCGATTGCTCTGTATGGGGGGCGGGTCTTTTGTCGCCGCACCCCCAACATTGCGCTGAGGGTGCGTTAACTCACGAACGCGCGCGCCGCCCATAGCATCAGACCTACGCGGGACTGCCCCCTTAGGCTGTGCGCCACCCCAGCTACACCGGTGTAAGCGAAGCCTTAGGTTAGTCAGCCGGCGGGGCTGTTTCCACCGGTGCGTCCTGCGCAGGCGCCCCGGGTGCGGGAGCCGTCTCTTGTGTCGGGGCCGGATCAGCAGAGGGAGCAGGCGCGCTGTCAGCCGGTGCGGCGCCGTTCGTGTCAACATTCACCGACACGTTGCCGCCATCCGTGGTTGCGGGGGTGGACGATGTCGAGGTTGTGCCGCCGGCGCCAAACATGAAATAGATCACGAAGGCCAGCACCACTATGACGCCCCCGAGAATGAACCAGACTGTGCTGCCGCTGCGGGCCGGCTCTGTCTTGTGGATTGTCGTATGGGTGTTTGCAGGGGTATTTTGAATTTTTGTCTCGTCCACGTAAAATCTCCTGCATGATCAGCGGTGTCACCGGTCTGGCGATCCGACTTTGTTGCTCTCCCAAGATTGCGCAGGTCGGCAGGGAGTATCCTTTCCCTGACGAACCGCGTCTTGCGAGTCAGGGACAAACGATTGAAACCACGGAAAGTTCCCTGACAGGCGCAAAGTGGCGGCGCGCCCGCACGGCCCGGATGTTCTCCACGAGAATTCTGGCGGCACGCCTTCAATTTCTTTGGACAGCTTGGGGCTGACGTGGAATGTTTGCGAAAGGGAAGATCAAGCCGCTGTCCCGCCCTGAGCCGAATGCAGGGCTTTTTTAGCTTTCATGTTAGGTAAACAGAATGAACAGAACACTGGTGCTGCTTTGCACTGCCGTTAGCCTTGCGCTGGCGGCCCCGACCTTTGCCGAAGGTTCTTTCGAGATGGTCAACAAGTCCGGCTATACGATCACCGAAGTTTACGCAGGTCCCTCGAATGAAAGCTCCTGGGGACCGAATGTTCTGTCAGGCCAGATCCTGCATAACGAGACCTTGGTTGTCACCCTCGACACGGCTGGCTACGGCTGCGTCTGGGATCTGAAATATGTCTTCTCCGATGGTGATGTATTTGAGGAATTCGAGGTGGATATCTGCCGGATAGACGGTCAGGAATATACCATCGAATAGGTCGCGTGATCGCACTCTGGTCCGCAGATGCAACGCGCCGTCCAAATCCGAAAGGAACGTCTGTGACCTCTTGTTCCGCCACACCCGCCCTTCAGGACGCGGTCGATTTTGCCTGCGCGCATGAGACCGGCTGGCCACGCAGCATGTATTACCCTGACGGCAGCTATGTCGGGAATGTGGAATGGAACGAGAGCGGACCCTGGACGGAGATCCTTGGCCCCGTGGCGGCGCGCGGCGGGCCGGCGGGTGTGATCCTGCACCATGGCGCGCAGGTTGCGGAATGGGGCGATGCGGATCGTCCCGACATGACATTCTCCATCGCCAAGAGCTATATCTCGGTGCTGGCGGGGCTTGCCGTGGCGGACGGGCTGATAACCGATCTGGACGCGCCGATAGGCGATAGCGTGGCGGGGCCGCATTTCAGCAGCTCACACAACAGCGCCATTACGTGGCGGCACATGCTCCAGATGAACAGCGAGTGGCGCGGCGAGATTTTCGACAAGGATGATCAGGTGGATCACTTTCGCCAGATCGGCACCGGAGCCGACAACAGCCGCAAGGGCCAGTTGCGCGCCGTTGGGGCGCCGGGTAGCCATTACGAATATAACGATGTGCGGGTGAATGCACTTGCCTATGCGCTGATGTGCCGTTTTCGCCGACCGCTCCCCGATGTGCTGCGCGAGCGGATCATGCGCCCGATCGGGGCCTCGGAAAACTGGAGATGGGAGGGGTATTCCACCTCGTGGATCACGCTGGACGGTGTGCGTATGCAATCGGTGCCGGGTGGTGGCCATTGGGGCGGCGGCATGGTGATCAGCGCGCGCGATCACGCGAAATTTGGGCAGTTCATCAGTCAGAACGGGGGATGGGATGGTGAGCAGATTTTGCCCGCCGACTGGATGCAACGCTCTCTCGTGCCAACACCGACGCTGGAGAACTACGGCTTCCTGTGGTGGCTCAACCGTGGCCCCGCGGCAAATCCGAACCTGTCCGCCAGTGCTTTCAGCGCGCAGGGCGCGGGCGGCAACTATCTGTGGATCAGCCCCGATGACGGGATCGTTGCGGTGATGCGCTGGCTCAACCCTGCTGATCTGCCCGCGTTTCTGGAGAGACTCGTCAGCGCGCTGCGGCGGTAAAGCATGCCACCCCGCCCAGAACAGCCGCGCAGCGGCCCGGGCATCGCAGGGCCGCCCCCCGGCCATGCGATTTGGCTGCCGCTAGTGCCACGGCCAGAGGGGGGATGTTGCTGCACGATAAACTGCCAGATTGATGCGTTGGATCGCACGACAGCGGCCCTGCAATGCCCTCTGTCGCGTTGATAAGCGAAGGCGCGAAGCGCCGCCGCGCGTTGCCGCACCGCGACCCGACGCTGCGCGGCTCGTTGACAGTCCACTCAGGGCTTCAAGCCGTCATAGGGTGTCTTGTGCTCGGTGGCGACCACTAACGCGCGCTGGACAAAGCAGAGATGTTGCGGCTGCGCCGAAACGGCGCACAACGGGTTGTGGATTCGGCTTGGCGCATCGCCATCATTGGGACCAATAGCATTGATCTGCTGCTTGGTGGACCACCGGCGGAGCATTGTCCCCAGCGTTACGCATCAAAGTGTAGCCCGTCTTTCTGTGCGTAACCACCTTGTCGACAGTGCTTAATTTATGCACGGAAGCTCAGGAAAATAACTGCTCCCATCATATCAGAAGACAGAAAACCAACTTTTCCCTTGCGCGAAAGCAGGAATCGCTTCTCACTGAACCTTTAAGCTGATTGGTTCAAAAGGTTCGTCATGGTCACTCCTGAACGGGATAACTCCTCGCTCGCACTGGAACGGTTGCGCATGTTGTTGCGCGACATTCCGGCGACGGGGGACAGCCGGATACCGACGGAACGCCAGTTGGCGGAAACGCTCGGGATCAGCCGCCGCTCGGTGCGGCGCGCGCTTGAAGTGCTCGAGGCGGAGGGCTTGGTCTGGCGGCGGCAGGGGGCTGGCACCTTTGCCGGTCCGCGCCCTGTGCTGGCAGAGCAGGAAGTGTTGGATGCCAACTTTACCGAAGTGATGGAAGTGCGTCTGCGGCTTGAACCGCAACTGGCGCAACTGGCGGCATTGCGGGCCTCGGCCTCGGAGATTGCCCGTATGCATGACGCCCTTGGCAGGCTCGAAGCGACCGAGGATGCCGATGGGCGCGAGCTTTGGGATTCCGCCTTTCACCGCGAGATCGCGCGGGCGGCGGGCAACCGCTTTTTCCTGATGATATTCGATTCCATGGACCGTGCGCGCCACGACGATACATGGCGCGCCTTGCGAGAACGCGCGCGCAGCCGGGCCAATTTGGCGCAGACAATCCTGCAACACCGCGAGATCGTTGCGGCTATTGCTGCCCATGATCCTGTGCGCGCGGGTGAGGCGATGCGCAGCCATCTGATGACAATCCACGACCGCATTCTGCAACTGACATCGCTGGAGGCGCTTGCAGATGTCTCCTGATCCGGTTCTCGACGTTGCCGATCTGTCGATCAGGTTTCGCGGACAGCCTGTCGATCTGATCGACGGCGTCAGCTTCACCATCCCGCGCGGCAAGACGCTGTGTCTGGTTGGAGAATCCGGCTGCGGGAAATCGGTGACTTCGCTGGCGATCATGGGGCTGCTGCCCAAACGTGCGGCGACGGTGACGCAAGGGGCAGTCAGGTTCAACGGGCGTGACCTGCTGGGGTTGCCGGAATCCGAGATCGAGAACCTGCGCGGCAACCGGATGGCGATGATCTTTCAGGAGCCGATGACGAGCCTCAACCCCGCTTTTACGGTGGGCCATCAGGTGGCCGAGGCGGTGCGCCGTCACAAAGGATGCTCCGAGGCCGAGGCGCGCGACCGTGCGCTGGAGATGTTCCGCAAGGTGCGGATGCCCGCGGCGGAGACGCGGCTGGATGACTATCCGCACCAGATGTCCGGCGGGATGCGCCAGCGTGTGATGATCGCGATGGCGCTGGCGAATGATCCGGCGCTGCTGATCGCGGATGAGCCGACGACCGCGCTCGATGTGACCATTCAGGCGCAGATCATGGATCTGATGCGCGAGTTGCAGGAGGATACCGGGGCAGCGCTGCTGATGATCACCCATGATCTGGGTGTTGTGGCCGAAATCGCCGACGAGGTAGCGGTGATGTATGCGGGCCGGATCGTGGAAAGCGGCCCCGTGGCGCGCATTTTCGACGAGCCGCAGCATCCCTATACGCTGGGCCTTATGGGGTCGATGCCCGCGATTGCGGGACGGCAGGGGCGGCTTCTGACGATACCGGGGTCGGTGCCGTCGCCCGATGCGATGCCGGCGGGGTGCCGGTTTGCAACGCGCTGTCCCTTCGTCATCCCCGCCTGTTCTGCCACGCGGCCCGAACTGGTGGCGGACGAGAGCGGGCAGGCTGTGGCCTGCCTTCGGGCGCCGCTCCAGACGATGGTGGCTGCCGAATGAGCGATGTCATCCTCGAAGCCCGTGATCTGCACAAACGCTTTGTCCAAGGCGGCGGGCTGTTTGCCAAAACGACAACGATCCATGCGGTCAATGGCGTGTCTCTTCAGGTGCGGCGCGGTGAGACATTTGCGATTGTAGGGGAATCCGGCTGCGGCAAGTCAACTTTGGCGCGGTTGCTGCTGCGGCTGATCGATCCCAGCGAGGGGCGGGTGATCTATGACGGGCAGGATCTGACGGCGTTGAGTGGCAGCCGGATGCGCGCGCTGCGATCTGATCTGCAGTTTATTTTCCAAGACCCGTTCTCCTCGCTGAACCCGCGCATGAGCGTGGAGGCGATCATCGCCGAACCTCTGCGCCTGCATACGACGCTTGCAGCCCCAGCGCGGCGCGCCAAGGTGGCGGAACTGATGGCGCGGGTCGGGTTACGCCCTGATATGGCGGACCGTTATCCGCACGAGTTTTCCGGCGGGCAGCGGCAGCGCATCTGTATCGCGCGCGCCTTGGCAAGCGGGCCGAAGCTGCTGATCGGGGACGAGCCTGTCTCGGCGCTGGATGTGTCCGTGCAGGCGCAGATCGTGAACCTTTTGGAGGATCTTAAGCAGGAATTCGGGCTGACGCTGGTGGTCATCGCGCATGATCTGGCCGTGATCCGCCATATGAGTGACCGGATCGCCGTGATGTATCTGGGCGAGGTGGTCGAGCTTGCCGATACCGAAACCCTGTTCACCGCGCCGCGCCATCCCTACACGCAGGCCCTTTTGGCGGCAATTCCGGTGCCGGTTCCGGGTGTTGCGCGTGCCCGTACCGTGCTGGGCGGCGATATCCCGTCTCCCGCCAATCCGCCTGCGGGGTGCAAGTTCAACACCCGCTGCCCGCATGCGACCGATTTGTGCCGCACGACAAATCCCGTTCTGGAAGGGGAGGCGCATCAGGTTGCCTGCCATTACCACGATACCCTGCCACGTCCGGAACTGCCGATGGCCAGAACCGGCACCCGCAGCCCTGCCGCCGAGGCGCGTTTCGCGCTCTACCGTGCGGCCACCGAAACAAAAACTGCAACAAAAACCACCAACAAGGAGACAACACCATGACATTCAGAAAGCTGACGACCGCGCTTCTGGCGTCGGTCGCGATGACCTCGGGCGCTTTTGCTGCCGACCTGCGGATCGGATTGCAGGAAGACCCTGACGCGCTGGACACCGATCAGGCACGGACCTTCGTGGGCCGGATCGTGTTTGAATCGCTTTGCGACAAGCTGGTGAACATCACGCCCGAACTGGATTTCGTACCGGAACTGGCGACATCGTGGGAATGGTCGGATGACGCCCTGACCCTGACGATGCAGTTGCGCGAGGATGTGGTGTTCCATGACGGCACCGCCTTCGACGCGGCCGCCGTTGTTGCCAATATCGAGCGCTCCAAGAATCTTGACGAGAGCCGCCGCAAATCCGAACTCGCCTCTGTCGAGAGCGTGGAGGCGACAGGAACCTACGAGGTTGCCTTCACGCTGGCCTCGCCCGATGCTACGCTGATCGCGCAACTGTCTGACCGTGCGGGCATGATGCTCTCGCCGACAGCGGCAGAGGAGAAGGGGCTGGAACTGGCCAATGATCCGGTCTGCTCCGGACCGTACAAATTCGTGCAGCGCGTTCAACAGGACCGGATCGTGCTCGAGAAGTTCGCCGATCACTACGACGCGGACAGCTATAGCTTCGAGCGGCTGATTTTCCTGCCCATCCCCGATACGACCGTGCGTCTGGCCAACCTGCGCTCGGGCGATCTCGACATGCTGGAGCGTCTGGCGCCTTCCGATGTGGCCGCTGTGGAAGCGGATGACAGCCTCAACTTCGAGGCAGCCACCAGCCTTGGGTATCAGGGTATTACCGTCAACGTGAACAACGGCGCGCGGGCCGAGACGCCGTTTGGTCAGGATGCGCGCGTGCGCCGTGCATTGTCGCTGGCGATTGACCGTGAGGTGATCAATCAGGTCGTGTTCGAGGGCACTTACGCGGCAGGCAACCAGCCTTTCCCGCCGACATCCCCGTGGTATGACCAGACCAACCCTGTCGAGGCGCGCGATGTCGATGCCGCCCGTGCCTTGCTGGAAGAGGCCGGACTGGACGGGATCAGCATCGAAATTCAGGCGCCGAACAATCCGGTGCAGTTGCAACTGATGCAGGTCATTCAGGCAATGGCGTCCGAAGCCGGAATCGAGATTTCCATCAAGGCCACGGAATTCGCCACGATGCTGTCCGAACAGACGGCCGGCAACTATGAGGGCAGTCAGGTCGGCTGGTCGGGCCGCACCGATCCCGATGGCAATATCCACGCTTTCATGACCTGCGAAGGTGGTCTGAACGACAGCAAATATTGCTCGGAAGAGGTCGATAACCTGCTGAACGAGGCGCGCCTGTCCACCGATGCCGCAGACCGCAAAGCCAGCTATGATGCGGCCAATGCGATCCTGCGGGAAGAGCTGCCGATCATCTATCTCTATCACCAGACATGGCTTTGGGCGATGACGGACCGGGTGCAGGGCTTTACCGCCTATCCGGACGGCATGATCCGCCTGTCCGGCGTGACGATGGAATAAGCCTGCGGGCTTTGTCGTCACACCTTTTCCCGGTGCGGCATTAACCGACTGTCCGGGGCCAAACGGCCCCGGACCCCTCTTATTCCAACGGGCTGGCCCATGCTGTTGTTCATCCTCCGCCGCATCCTTATCGCGATCCCGACGCTGATCCTTGTGTCGATGTTCGTGTTCGCCCTGCAAAAGCTGCTGCCGGGTGATCCGATCCTTGTGATGGCGGGCGAGGATCGTGACCCCGAGGTCATCGCGCTGCTGCGCGAGAGGTACCGCATGAACGAGCCGCTGGTGATGCAATATTTTTATTGGGCCGCCGATGTGCTGCGCGGTGATCTGGGCGTGTCTTTGCGCACGAACGAGCCGGTGCTGAGCCTGATTGCCTCGAAACTGCCGGTCACCATCCAGCTTGCCGTGATGTCCATGCTTTTCGCCATTCTGATCGGCATTCCGGCGGGCATCCTTTCGGCGGTGCGTAAAGGGACATGGGTGGACTGGCTGGCCAACCTGATCGCGCTGTCGGGCCTTTCGGTGCCGAATTTCTGGCTGGGGATCATGCTGATCCTGCTTGTCTCGGTCAACCTCGGCTGGTTGCCCGCCTCCGGCTATGAGAGTCCCTTTGTCGATCCGTGGAAGTCGCTGACCACGATGATCATGCCCGCCTTCGTGCTGGGCACGGCGCTGGCGGCGACCCTGATGCGGCATACCCGTTCGGCCATGCTGGGGGTGTTGCAGGCCGATTATGTCCGCACGGCGCGGGCCAAGGGGCTGCGGGGCCGTGTGGTGATCCTGAAACATGCGTTCCGCAATGCGGTGCTGCCTGTCGTGACGCTGACAGCGCTGCTGTTCGGCGAACTGCTGGCGGGGGCCGTGCTGACCGAGCAGATTTTCACCATCCCCGGTTTCGGGAAGCTGATCGTGGATGCGGTGTTCAACCGCGACTATGCCGTGGTGCAGGGCGTCGTGCTGTGCACGGCGGTGGGGTTCATCCTGATGAACCTGATCGCGGATGTTCTCTATGTGATCCTGAACCCCAGATTGAGGACCGCGCAATGACGGCCATCGCTGATCCTTCGGTGAAAGCCACCAACCGCACATGGCGCAAGCTGCGGAGCAACAAGAGCGCGCTTGTCGGGGCTTGCGTGGTTGTCCTGTTCGTGGGGCTGGCGGTGCTGGCCCCTGTATTGCCCATCGCTGACCCGCGCGCCACCGATTGGGGCGCGATCCGTCAGGCACCATCCGCTGCCGCGTGGATGGGCACGGACGAGATCGGCCGCGATGTGATGTCGCGGATGATCTGGGGCGCGCGCGCCTCGCTTCTGGCGGGGGTGGTATCGGTGTTGATCGCGGTGATGATCGGCGTGCCCTTTGGCCTGATTGCGGGCTATTTCGGGGGCTGGACCGACAGCATCATCAGCCGCGTGACCGAGGCTTTGCTGGCGATGCCGTTTCTGATCATGGCGATTGCGCTGGCAGCTTTTCTGGGGCCGTCACTGACCAATGCGATGATTGCTATCGGCCTGTCTGCCGTGCCGATCTTCATCCGCCTCACGCGCGGGCAGGTGCTGGCCGTGAAGACCGAGGATTATGTCGAGGGTGCGCGCGCCATTGGCCTTGGGCACATCCCGATCATGACGCGCTACATCCTGCCGAATGTGTTTCCGCCCATTCTGGTGCAGGCCACGCTGACAATTGCGACTGCTATTATTGCCGAGGCAGCTTTGTCGTTCCTCGGGCTGGGGCAGCAACCGCCTGCGCCAAGCTGGGGCTCGATGCTGAACACCGCCAAGAATTTCCTGTCTCAGGCGCCATGGATGGCGATCTGGCCGGGGGCTGGCATCTTTCTGGTGGTGATGGGATTCAACCTGATGGGCGACGGGCTGCGCGATGCGCTGGACCCGCGCGAACACTGATCTGACCGGAGGAAAAATATGACTGCCTTTACCACGCGCCCCGAGATTCTGGGCCGCTTCGGGGTTGTGACCTCGACCCATTGGATCGCCTCTGCGGTGGGCATGAAGATGCTTGAACAGGGCGGCAATGCCTTTGACGCGGCGGTGGCGACGGGGCTGGTGTTGCAGGTCGTCGAGCCGCATCTGAACGGACCGGGCGGCGATATGCCCGCGATCATCTACTCCGCAGCCAAAGGCAAGGTCGAGGTGATCTGCGCCCAAGGCCCGACGCCAGCGGGCGCGACCATCGCGCATTACAAGGCCGAGGGGATGAGCGTCATTCCCGGAGACGGCCTGCTGGCCACGGTCATTCCCGGCGCATGGGACGGCTGGATGCTGATGCTGCGGAACTACGGGCGGCTGAGCCTGCGCGACGTGCTGGAGCCAGCTATCTTCTATGCCGCGCAAGGTCATCCCGTCTTGCCGCGTGTTGCCGCAACAATCGCGGGTCTGGGCGATTTTTTCCGCAAGGAATGGCCGACATCCTACGAGACGTGGTTGCCCGGAGGTGTTGCTCCCGCGCCTTGGGGCAACGTGACCAACCCCGCGCTGGCCGATACATGGACCCGCATTCTGGCCGAGGCGGAAGCCAAGCAAGGTCGCGAGGCGCAGATAGATGCCGCGCGGGATGCGTTCTATCGCGGGTTCGTGGCGGAGCAGATCGCCAGCTATCTGGACACCGCCGAGGTGATGGACGCCTCCGGCTCCAAGCACAAGGCTGTGCTAAGCGCGGATGATCTGGCCGGATATTCCGCCCATGTTGAGGAGCCGCTGACCTATGACTACCACGGCTGGACGGTCGCCAAATGCGGACCGTGGACGCAAGGGCCGGTGCTTTTGCAAGGGTTGGCCTTGCTCAAAGCCTTCGATCTTGGCGCGATGGACCCGATGGGCGCGGATTTCATCCATCATACGGTCGAGGCGATGAAGCTCGCCTATGCCGACCGCGAGGTTTATTACGGTGATCCCGATTTCGCCACGGTGCCGCTCGAGGTGCTGCTGTCGGACAGCTACAATGCCGCGCGCGCCAAGCTGATCGGGGAGCGCGCGAGCATGGAGCTGCGTCCCGGAACAGTGCCGGGATATGAGGATCAGGTCGACCGCACGATGGCGCTGCTCGACGCGCTGAGCCGCACGGACGAGGCTGTCTACGAGCCGACAATGGCGCATCTGTCTGAAAAGAAGGGCGATACCGTCCATATCGACGTGATCGACAACGAGGGCAATATGGTCTCCGTCACGCCATCGGGCGGGTGGCTGCAATCCTCTCCCACCATTCCGGGGCTGGGCTTCAATCTCAACAGCCGCGCGCAGATGTTCTGGCTGGAGCCGGGCCTGCCGACCTCGCTGGAGCCTGGCAAGCGGCCGCGCACCACGCTGACGCCGTCGCTTGCGCTGAAAGACGGCGTGCCGCAACTGTCCTTCGGGACACCGGGGGGGGACCAGCAGGACCAGTGGCAGTTGGTGTTCTTCCTGCGCTACGTGCATCATAAGATGAACCTGCAAGAAGCGATTGACGCGCCGCTTTTCCATTCCTCGCATTTCCCCTCCAGTTTTTTCCCGCGCTCGCGCGAGCCGGGCATGGTGATGGCCGAGAAAAGCTTTGGCGCGGATGTGCTGGATGATCTGCGCGCGCGCGGCCATCTGGTGACCGAGGCGGAACCGTGGACCGTGGGCCGGATGACCGCCGCACGGCGCGATCCTGACGGGTTGCTGCGCGCGGCGGCAACGCCGCGTTTGATGCAAGCCTATGCGGTAGGGCGCTGAGATGACCTATTCCATCGTCGCGCGTGATCCTGCGACCGGACATCTGGGCATCGCCGTGGCCAGCCGTTTCTTTGCGGTGGGATGTGCGGTGCCGTTTCTTCGGGGCAGGGTCGGGGCGGTCGCCACGCAGGCTTTTGTCAATCCGACCTATGGGCCTGACGGGCTACGCCTGATGGCGGCGGGCGCGCCGCCGGATGCGATCATCCCGATCCTGACGGCGCGTGATGACGGGCAACCGAACCGCCAGATGCATATGATCGACGCGCAGGGCCGCAATGCCGCCTTTACAGGCGCGAACTGTGTAGACTGGTGCGGGCATCTGGTGGCCGATGGCGTGTCTGTCGCGGGCAATATGCTGGAAGGACCGGAAGTGATCGCGCAAACGCTCAAGAGCTATCAGGCGGCGATGGACAAACCCTTGGCCGAGCGGTTGCTGATTGCAATGCAGGCGGGCGAGGATGCGGGGGGCGACAAACGCGGCAAGCAATCGGCCTGTCTGGTCATTGTCCGCGATCAGGAGTATCCGTGGCTGGATATCCGCGCCGATGATCATGCCGACCCGCTGCACGAATTGCGCCGCCTCTATGCCGTGGCGCAGGAACGGTTTTTGCATGTGGCCGAAACCATGCCGACACGCGAAAACCCGCACGGGATGGTGGACAGGCGGGCGATTGACGAGACCATCGCAAGGCTTGAAGCCGAGCGGATCGCGGCGGGGCGGCCGACAGCCTCGTTCATGGCCAACAAAGAATGACAACGCAGCACCAAAGGAAAACGCCATGATCGTGGAAGCCGGACCAAAGACTTGCCATTGGGGCTTTTTCGATGCCGCTCTGCCTCCGGTAGCGACCATTGCAAGCGGTGACGAGGTGACGGTCAACACCGTCTCGGGCGGGCCGAACGTGCTGCCGAAAGCCGGATTCCACATCCCGCCGGAACTGCTGGACATCCATGCGAACGGTGTACCGGCCACGCCGGGCCATATTCTGACGGGTCCGGTTGCGGTGGACGGGGCCATGCCCGGCGATGTACTGCAGATCGACATTCTTGACGTGAAGCTACGGCAGGATTGGGGATATACGTTCATCCGACCCTTGTCCGGCACCTTGCCGCTGGATTTTCCTGAGGCCGCGCAAATGACAATCGCGCTTGATGCGGAGAGGGCCGAGGCGACCCTGCCGTGGGGGCTAAAATTGCCATTGTCGCCGTTCTTCGGTGTGATGGCGGTGGCCCCGCCGCGCGGTTGGGGCCGTATTTCGACAATCGAGCCGCGCGCGCATGGTGGCAATCTCGACAATAAGGAGCTTGTTGCGGGCACCACGCTTTATCTGCCGGTGCTGGCGGAGGGGGCGCTTTTTTCCTGCGGTGACGGGCATGGCGCACAGGGTGACGGTGAAGTCTGCGTCACAGCTATCGAGACAGCACTGCAAGGGCACTTCCGTCTGACCATCCGGCGCGATCTGGATATCACCTATCCTGAAGCTGAAACGCCCACCCACTTCATCACGATGGGCATGCATCCCGATCTTGATACCTGCGTCGAGATCGCTTTGCGCCGGATGATCGCGCTTGTCGCGGCCCGTGCCGGAATATCCCGCGCCGAGGCCTATATGCTCTGCTCTCTGGCGGGCGATCTGCGGATCACGCAGACGGTCAACCGCGAAAAGGGTGTGCATATGATGATGAAGAAATCATTAATACCGCCGGCAAAAGCCTGAAAACGCGAAAGGCTCAGCCTCTCCTGACGCCGGCTTGCAGCATCCGTGACAAAAATTCACCATTTCCAAAGCGTGCCTCAATTTTGCTTAATTTGGTTGAAAGAAGATCGAAGCGGTCCGTCAAAGCAGGTTCGCCAAGATGCTGAATTTCTCCGAGGATTTGCTGCCGAAAGGCAGACGATGCGCGGGGATCGGGAAGGGGAAACCATGAGCGCGGTTGCTTTCATATTTACCATATATCTGATCGTCTCGCTTTTCGTGATGATCGCCTTCTGCCGCGCCGCAGCCCATGGCGACCGGGTGCTTGATCGCTGAGATCCAGCGCAAGTCGCGCTCCATTGAAATCACCGGAATCCTATCAAGCGCGACACGCTATTGCATGTTGCCTGATACAAGACACTCTGTGATTGCTCTGAGCCTAAACTGACGGCGGCGCTTTACAGCCTCTTCGCATGCACAGCGAGATGCAGCTGGTCGTTACCGGCCCAAAGCAGGTTTGCCTGCTCACCCTTTTTACCACCGTTTTCGGGGTCTTTGTCGGGCCTGTCAAAGTAACCAAAGTTCCACTTGATGGCCAGTCGGAGCTCGGCGCGCCGAATAGCCAGTTTTCGACCTGTCAGTACGGGAAAAATCGTAAACTTGAGGCGCACCTCCGGTTTGTGACCGATCCAACCCTCCGATTGCGGCGGAATGGCTCAGTTGTTTGGGCATCCGGCGCTCTATTTAACTTTTATGAGCAAAAATGGTGCTGAAAACGAAAAGTGGCGGTTGTTTCGGAGGCGTGCGATCCTTTGGGTCGGCGCCTCTTTGGCATTGCCGCCGTTCCTGGCTTCATTGCTGGTGCAGTTGATTTTTGGCTTGTGACGTTTTGTCAGCATGCAAGACTGCGCCCAGCACCTCCGGAATACCGCGGCTCTCGATTTAAATCGATCACCGACAGACAAAACTTGCCATAGCTTTCACTTCAGTTTCCGAACCTCGCAGAAAGGTAGGTCAAATAGGCGTTTGAGTCCGAAGCATCTACGTCAAACGCTTCCAATATCTCCCGTCGAGTCCGGGATCGTCCGTAGCGCCACACGTTTTTTTCCAACTCCTCTCGGAGTGCTGCGGTCTCACCTCGGTCCAGATCGACACGGACGTCAGGACGCGTCCGGTCAAAATGCGCCATGATCTGCGCCGCTGTGACATTCCCGATCGTGTAGGTCGGAAAGGAGCCGATGTAGCCGCTGGACCAATGGACGTCCTGTAAACAACCCAATGCGTCGTGCGGCACATCCACGGACAGATCCTCGCGCATCGCCTCGTTCCAGATGCCGGGAATATCGGCCACCGCAAGGCTGCCATCCATCAGCGCCATCTCGATCCGCACCCGCAACATGATGTGCAGGTCATAGGTCAGTTCATCCGCCTGCACACGTATCGGGCCCGGCTCCACCCGGTTCACAGCAGCGATCCATTCCTCAAGCGTCACATCGGACAACTGTTCCGGGAAACAGTCCCGCAGGGTTCCAAAATGCCGTTTCCAAAAGGCTGGGGTGCGGCCGACATGGTTCTCCAAGAGGCGAGACTGGCTTTCATGCATACCGAAACTGGTACCGCCTACAGCATAAAGCCCGATCATGTCCGTGGCATGTGCGCTGCGCGTGAGGGCAGGATCCACGCCCATTTCATACAGCGCATGGCCCGTTTCGTGGATCGTCCCGAAGATTGACATCGGCAGATAGTTCGGCTCCCAGCGTGAGGTGATACGGACGTCTTGGCGGGTGAAGCTGATCTCGAATGGATGCACGGCCGTGTCCAGCCGCCCGCGTGCACGGTCATAGCCCAAATTCTCGGCCATGGCCGCACCAAACCGCTGCTGCGCCTCGGGCGGATAATGGCGGTAGAGGAAATCCGTGCGCGGGGCAGGGCGAGCGCGGGCCACATCAAGGATCGGCTTTATCCCGGATTTCAACGTGTCGAAGACGGTAGCGATCGACGCTGCGGTTTCACCAGGTTCGAAGACCTTGACCATCGCATCATAAGGATGTGCGTCATAGCCCGTTGCCTCGGCGGTTTCGCGGGCAAGGCGCACGACCTCCTCCAGCCAAGGCTTGAATACCGAAAAATCGCTCTTGGCGCGCGCTTCGGCCCAAGCTGCCCCGGCCAGTGCGGATTGTTCGGCCTGCCGTCGCAGCAGGGATGCGGGGATACGGGCATGATGCTCTTTCGCCGACAGAACGGCCCGCGCCGCGCGCTGTGTCGTCTCGCAAGGATCGTCCAGCAGCGCCTCCGCCGATCCGGCCAGCGCGGGATCAAGGATCATCTCGCGCGCAATGCCTTTCAGCGTGGCCAACTGGTGGCCGCGCGTGGTCGCACCCTCCGGCGGCATCATCACCCGTGCATCCCACTGCAGCGCGTTGGCCGCACAAAGCACATCGTTCAGCCGACCGATCCGGTCGGCAAAGTCCGTATGGTGGGTCATGCTGCGGTCTTTCCAGTAGTCTGCTCGGTGCCGCCATCAAACAAATGACAGGCAACGGAATGTCCTGCTTCGGGGTCTTTCAGGCGCGGCGGTTCGATCCGGCAGCGCGGCCCTGCATGGGGGCAACGCGGGTGGAACGGACAGCCGGCTGGCGGGTTGAACGGCGAAGGGATCTCCCCCTCGATCGGATGGAACGACGCGCGGCCCGTTCCGATGGTGGGCACCGAGGCCAGTAGGGCAACGGCATAGGGATGCATCGGTCTGGCGTAGAGATCGGCGGCAGAGGCCAGTTCGACCACACGCCCCAGATACATGATCGCCACACGGTCGCAGACATGGCGCACCACGGACAGGTCATGGCTGATGAACAGGGCCGTCAGCCCCAGTTCGTGGCGCAAATCCATGAAAAGGTTCAAGACCTGCGCCTGAATGGATACGTCGAGCGAGGCCACCGCCTCGTCCAGCACCAGCAGATCGGGTTCCATCGCCAAGGCGCGGGCAATGGCAATGCGCTGCCGCTGGCCGCCGGAGAACTGGTGCGGAAACCTGTCACCATAGGATTCTTCCAGCCCCACTTTCCGCAAAAGCTCTGCCATTTTGTCCCGCAGGGCCTGCCCTTGGACCAGACCGTGCTGGCGCGGGCCCTCAATGATCGTCTCGCTGACCTTCATGCGGGGATTGAGGCTGGCGAACGGGTCTTGATGGATCATCTGCACCTGTGTCGTCAGCTTTTGAACCCGCCCGTCGCCACCGCTGGCTACGGGTTTGCCGTTCAGCAGCACGCGCCCCTCCGAAGGGCCGTATATCCCCGAGACGACGCGGCCCAAGGTGGATTTGCCGCAGCCGGATTCTCCCACGATGCCCAGCACCTCGCCGCGCATCACAGACAGGTTGACCTCGGTGACGGCATGCACCGTCTGGCGCGTGGTGCGACCGGCCATGCGGTCCAGCGCGCGGATGATCAGACCGGAGGTCTGCGAGAAGCGCTTCGAGACGTTCTCGATTCTCAGCAGGGGGTCGCTCATGTTGCCTCCAACGGGTGATGGCACAGAACGAAACGGTCGTCGGTGCGATGCGCGGGCGGTTCGGTGCGGCAGATATCGGTGGCACGCGGGCAACGCGGATGGAAAGGGCAGCCCTCGGGCAGGTTGCCCAGTTGCGGGGTCGATCCGGGGATCTGCGGCAGTTTGCGGCCCGGTTCATGCAGGCTGGGCACCGACTGGATCAGCCCGTGCGTATAGGGGTGGCGCGGGGCGCTGATCACCGTCTGCGCCGGACCGCTTTCTACGATGCGGCCCGCATACATCACACAGATATCATCGGCCAGCGACGAGACCACGGCAAGGTCATGGCTGATCCAGACGATGGCAGTGCCCGTTTCGTCGGCCAGACGGCGCACTTCGGCGAGGATCTGGCCCTGAATGGACACGTCGAGCGCCGTGGTCGGCTCGTCGGCGATGATGACGGGCGGGCGGTGCAAGAGTGCGGTTGCAATCGCCACACGCTGGCGCATCCCGCCGGACAACTGGTGCGGATAGGCGTTCAACCTCTCTGCAGGCGCTGGAATGCCCACGATGGTCAGCGCTTCGCGTGCACGCTCAAGTGCTGCCCGCTTGGACATCGGCTCATGCACCCGCACGGCCATCGCCATCTGGTCGCCCACGCGCAGCACGGGGTTCAGCGTCATCATCGGGTCCTGAAACACCATCGACACCTTGCGCCCGCGCATTTTGCGCAGCCGTTCGTCAGACAGGCCGCGCAGATCGGTGCCGTCCAGCAGAACCTCGCCTGCCGTCACGCGGCCCGGCTCCTCGATCAGGCCAAGGATGGAAAAGCCTGTCACGGACTTGCCCGATCCGCTCTCCCCCACCAGCCCCATGATGCGGCCTGGCGAGACAGAAAAGCTCACATCGCGCACGGCGGTGACATGGCCCTTGCGGGTCTCGAAACGGGTGGTCAGCCCCCGCACATCCAGAACAGGCGCGGTCATCGGCTGTGCCTCGGGTCAAGAACCGTACGGACCTGATCGCCCACAAGGTTGATTGCAACAACGGTCACCATCAGGAAAAGTCCGGGATAGATCGACAGCCAGTAGCGGTCGGAATGGATGTATTTGAACCCGTTCGAGATGAGCGAGCCAAGCGAGGGTTCGGTCAACGGCAGGCCGACGCCGAGAAAGGACAGCGTTGCCTCCAGCGCGATGGCGCTGGCCACCTGCACCGTTGCCACAACGATCAGCGGCGGCATCACATTGGGCAGAAGATGGCGGAACAACAAGCGGGTGGCGGGCAGCGGGGTCGAGCGGGCGGCCTCGATATAATCCTTGCCGCGTTCCACCGTGGCCGCGCCGTGGGTGGTGCGCGCGAAATAGGCGTATTGCGCCACGACCAGTGCGGCGATGATCTGCGGTACGCCCTGACCCAGCACCGCGACCAGCACAAGCGCCAGCAGGATGGCGGGCATCGACAGTTGCAGATCGACGATCCGCATCAGCAGCGCCTCTAGACGCCCCCCGAAATAGGCCGCACTCAGCCCTACAGTAACACCTAGTGTCAGCGCCAGCGCACCTGCGGTCAGCCCGATGATGAAACTGGTCCGCAGCCCGTAGAAGATGGCCGAGAGCATGTCGCGGCCCACATTGTCGGTGCCAAGGATGTGGACATAGCCGCCCGATCCTTCTGTGCCGGGGCGCAGAAACGCATCCAGCCAGTCCAGTTCGGCCATGTTGTAAGGGTCTTGTGGCGAGACAAGAGCCGCGCCGAAGGACACGAACAGCAGGATCAGGATCACGATCAGCGAGATCACTGCTACAGGCGAGCGGCGGTAATCCGACCAGAAATTGCCCAGACGCTGCATGCGGGTCTCAACCGGCGCGGCAGTCGGGATCATAGGCGCAGTGACTTGGGGCGTTGTGTCTTGGTTGGTCGTGGTACTGGGCATCACGCACCTCCTTTGAGGCGGACACGCGGATCGAGACGCGCATAGATCAGATCGACCGCAAGGTTGATCATCACGAACAGGATCACCACCATGATCAAGTAGGAAACCATCACCGGACGGTCGAGCGTCAGGATTGAGTCGATGATCAACTTGCCCACGCCCGGCCAGTTGAACACACTTTCCGTCACCACCGCGAAGGCAAGCGTCGAGCCGAGTTCAAGCCCGAACACCGTCACAATCGGGATCGAGATGTTGCGCAGGATATGGCTGAACACGATCTGCCGGTCGGGCAGGCCTTGTGCGCGGGCGAATTTGACGTAGTCGGTCTGCATCGCCTCGACCATGCCCGCACGGGTCAGACGGATCATCAGGCCCATCTTGAACAGCGACAGGTTGAGCGCGGGCAGGATGATATGGCTCCACCCGCTGGAGGTGGCCAGCGATGTGTTGATCCCCAAAAAGCTGCCCACCTGTCCGCGTCCGCCAGACGGCAACCAGCCCAGATGCACCGCAAATCCCATGATCAGCAGCATCCCGATCCAGAAGGTCGGCACCGAAAAGCCCAGCACCGACAGCGCCATGATCGCCTTTGCTCCCAGACTGTCAGGCCGGTAACCCGCCCAGATACCCGCGGGAATACCGATGACGGCGGCGATGGTTATGGAGACCAGAACAAGCTCCAGCGTCGCGGGCAGGCGGGAAAACACCAGATTGGTGACGGGAATGTTGTAAACCATCGAGGTGCCCAGATCACCGGCGGCGACGTTCGAGACGAAGGTGAAATACTGCCGCCACAGCGGCTGGTCGAACCCGTACTGGATGATAAGCCGCTCGCGGATTTCCTGCGTGGCACCGGGGTCGATCATTACGTCGATCGGGTTGCCGATCGCATAGACCCCGACAAAGACTATCACCGACATGGCAAAGACCACGACAATGGCCTGTGCAAAGCGGGTGATGAGATAGCCGAACATGGGGGCAGCCTCGCGCGGTCAGAAGGTGTGCGGGAAACGGCCCGCCCTATGAGGGGCGGGCCGTTGGTTCTGGCGGTGACGTATCACCGTCGAAAGGGTCACTCGACAGGCGTGATCGCGTAGGCGCGGGTTTCCTGATCGGTGCGCGGGGTGAATTCCAGCATACCGGCCTTGGAGGCCCAGACCGATTGCAGGATCACAGTCGGTATCAGCGCGCGGTCTTCCATCGCGATGACCGAGGCTTCCTCGTAAAGCGTGCGGCGCGCATCCTCGTCCAGCGTCTGGGTGCCTTCGCCGAACACACGATCGAACTCGGGATTGGAATAGCCGGTGCGGTTGAAGTTGCCAAAGCCCTTGTCGGCATCCTTGGTATGGACCAGCGCGCCGTAGGTATAGGCGGCCTCGCCTGTCAGCGTGCCCCATGCCGACATCGTCATGGTGTATTCCTCACGCGCGGCGGCGGGGAAGAAGACAGTGCCGTTAAGCGCCTGTGCGTTCACCGTCAGACCAAGGCGTGACCACATCTGGCCCAGTGCCTCGCAGACAACGGCATCACCCGGCACACGGTTGTTGGTGCAGGTGAAGTCGATCTCGAACCCGTCGGGATAGCCTGCCTCGACCAGCAGCTCCTTGGCCTGCTCGATATCATAAGGACGCTCTCCCAGTTCGTCGCTATAGCCGAAAAAGCCCGATGGCATCAGCTGGGTTGCCGGCGTAGCCAGCCCTTCGAGGACGATATTCACCAGAACATCGCGGTTGATCGCCAGATCAAGCGCCTTGCGGACGCGGAGATCCTGTAGCGGATTGCCCTCGACCTCGACGCCGTTGACACGGATCGGCTGCGGCTCTTCGTCCTTCACAGAAGGGGCGACGTTCAGGATATAGACCGAATCCGAGATGAAGGTTTCCAGATCGGCATTGTTCTGGATCGCGGCGTAATCCGACGCAGGCACATAGTTGATCATATCCACCTGTCCCGACCGCAAGGCCGCAACACGCGCGGCATCATCGGGGATTTCCTTGCGGACCACACGCTCCCATGCGGGGGCGCCGCCCCAGTAATCATCGTTGCGGTCAAGCACCATGTCGCCTTTGGGTTCCCATGACACAAAACGGTAGGGTCCGGTGCCGATGGCCTTCTCGCCCGAATTGAACTCCTCGTTGCCCGCTTCCATTCCGGTCTCGGAAGGCACCACGAACATCCGCGTAAAGTCGTTCGGCAGGGCGGGTGCGATGCCTTTGGTGTGCACACGCAGGGTGTAGTCGTCGACCACTTCGACCGATTCCACATATTTCGTGTAAAGCGTCATCGGCATCGGGCCGGTCACTTCGGGGATACGGTCGATGGAGAATTTCGCATCTTCGGCGGTGAAATCACTGCCGTCGTGGAATTTCACGCCTTCGCGCAGCTTGAACTCCCATGTGGTGTCATCGACGGCTTCCCAGCTCACGGCGAGGCCGGGCTGAAGCTGGAGATTGTCATCAACATCCACAAGCGTATCAAACACATGGCGCAATGCCTCGGCCTGACTGCCAAGCGTGGACCAATGCGGATCGATCGAATCCGGGCCGGCCCGCAAGCCAAGGGTCAGCTCTTGCGCCATTGCGGAAGGGGCAAATGCAAGCAGCGCCATCGTGGCGACCGCTGATTTAAGGGTCTTGGTGGACATGACTTCAGGCTCCCTGTGTTACATTATGCAGTAACACTAAGGCGGAAAAATTTGGAGCGTCAAGAAATTTCTGAAAAGATTTTTCTTGTATTGCGCCGCAAACTACTGAAATTGCATACTTGGCAGTATATTTGTTTTGGTGCACTATAACACTATGACTGGAAAACGGGCACGTTTTGAACACGCGGTCGAACAGATCGCAGGCGCTATCGACCGCGGGTCAACCGTGTCGGTATCGGTGCAACTGCGCGGCGCGCTGGAATTCGGAATCGCTTCGGGCGATTTGCCGGAAGGGCTGCGCCTTCCCTCGGTGCGCGCGCTGGCGGAACGGCTGGGCCTGTCGCCCGTCACGGTCAGCAATGTCTACGCCGCCTTGCAGAAGGCCGGACATATCGAGGGTCGGATCGGGCAGGGCACATTCGTCTCCGGTAGCGCAACGCGGGCCAGTGCGGCCAATCTGCAGGCGCTGGAGAACCGCATCGCCGACCTGATCGAGATGGGCCGCTCCTGCGGCCTGTCGCGGGCCGAACTGGCGCTCAGGGTGTCGATGACCCCGGCGCGGGCGCGGCGGCACATGCGGCTGCTGATGGTTGGCAATTTCCACGATGCGACAGCCTTTTACGCCGCCGAGATCCGCAACCATCTGCGCGATGGCGACACAATCGAGGCCGCGACGCTTGAATCGCTGACGGCACAGACACTTGAGCAGGTCGATCTGCTTGTGGCCCCCAAGACATTGCTGCCGACATTGCGCGACATGCGCCCTGGCAAGCCGGTGATCGGCCTGACACTGATCCCGAACGAGGCCACCCGCGTGGCGCTGGCCTCTATCGCCTCGGATGCGAAAGTGGTGGGCTATTCCTACTTCCCCGGCTTCGTGGCGATCATGAAAAGCGGCATCCTGCGCTTTGCCCCGCATGTGGGCGATCTGTCCATGGTCGTGCGGGACGAACCGGATGCAGAGGCAGCCATCGCACAGGCCGAAGTGCTGATTTACGCCACAGGGGCCGATTATCTGCGCGACAGGCTCACCTCGTCGCAACAGGCTTTCGAATATCGCCACACCCCCGAAATGCAAGCCGTGCGGACGGAACTTCTGCCCGCCATCGAGGCGCGCCGGACTGCGCTGACCGCCGAACAGACAAAGGAAGAAACGACGTGAAGATTTCTGAAAGCAATTGGTTCGAGATCGAGAATTACCTCAAAACCGATGACCGCTGTGTCCTGCCTTTGGGCAGCACCGAGCAACATGCCTATCTCAGCCTGTCGGTCGATTCCATTCTGTCGGAGAAAGTGGCCGCTGATGCGGCGGAGCCTCTGGGCATTCCCGTCTTTCCCGCTATCGCCTATGGCCTGACACCCTATTTCATGGCCTTTCCGGGCACGGTATCTTTGCGCCTGTCCACCTATGCGGCCCTGCTGCGTGATGTGCTCGACAGCCTCTATCTCACCGGCTTCCGCCGCATCCTCATCGTGAACGGCCATGGCGGCAACTCGCCCGTGCAACCCGTCACGATGGAATGGATGCAGGACAATCCCGGCGCGCGCTGCCGCTTCCACGATTGGTGGAAAGCCCCTGAAACATGGGCCTGCGTGCAGGAGATCGACCCCGTCGCCAGCCATGCAAGCTGGATGGAGAATTTCCCATGGACGCGCCTTCCCGGACGGGCAATGCCGCAGGAGCAAAAACCCTTCGTGCCCTTTGAGAAGCTGCGCGACCGTAACGCACAAGGCGTTCGCGCGTTGATCGGGGATGGCAATTACGGCGGCATCTACCAGAAATCCGAAGAGGAAAGCGCGCGTCTGTGGGACGTGGCTGTGCGGGAGACCCGCGCGCAGATGGAAGGTGACTGGGCATGACCGCACCCGTTCTGATCTGGGGCGCTGGCGCCATCGGCGGCGTCATCGGCGCCTATCTCGCCCGCGCGGGCCATGCGGTGCATATGGTCGATATCGTGGAGGATCACGTGCAGGCGATGCGTGGCCCCGGCCTGCGGATCGAGGGGCCGGTTGAAGAATTCACCCAAGTGCTGCCCGCCGACACGCCCGAAACCCTGACGGGGCAATATGACCGCATCATCCTTGCCGTGAAGGCGCATCACACCGAAGCCGCACTGGACATGCTGCTGCCGCATCTGGCGCCCGGCGGCTATGTCGTCTCGGCCCAGAACGGGCTGAACGAGCGCGTGATTGCCGCCAGAATCGGCGCCGAGAACACGGTGGGCTGTTTCGTGAATTTCGGGGCCGACTGGCTGGAGCCCGGACGCATCCTTTATGGCAACCGCGCCGCCGTGGCCGTGGGAGAGCTGGACGGACAGATCACCGCCCGTGTGCGCGACATCCACGCGCTGCTGTCGCTGGTGGAGCCGGATGCGGTGCTGACCGACAACATCTGGGGCTATCTCTGGGGCAAGATGGGCTACGGCGCGCTGTTGTTCGGCACCGCGCTGACACCGGATTCCATGTCCGATGCGATGGCACGGCCCGAACATCGCGCCGCCTACAAGGCCTTGGGGCACGAGGTGATGGCCTTGGCGCAGGCGCAGGGCGTGCAGCCTTTGGGGTTCAACGGGTTCGATCCCGCCGCCTTTCTGGCCCGTGACGAGGCCGCGATGGAGACCGCGATGGAACGCATGATCGCCCATAACCGCAAGACGGCGAAAACCCACTCCGGCATCTGGCGCGATCTGGCAATCCGCAAGCGCAAGACCGAGGTGGACGCGCAGATCGGCGTCATGGTCACGCTGGGCGCTGAGCTTGGTATCGCGGTGCCGCATCTGGCGGGGATGGTCGATCTGATCCACGACATCGAGGAGGGCCGCCGCCCGCAGTCACCCGACAATGTCAGCCTGTTGATCGCATCATGAGAGTAGCACTTCAGGATCAGGTCTTCGCCGTCACAGGTGCGGCGCAGGGGATCGGGGCGGCGATTGTGCAGACGTTGCGCGCGGCAGGTGCAACCGTGGCAGCGATCGACATCGACGCCGCCGGCATGGAGCCGTTGCAACGCGCGGGTATCACCCTGCACCGCGCCGATCTAGGCACCCGCACCGGCGCGCATGCGGCTATCGAAGATGTGCTGGCAGCGCATGGCCGGATCAACGGGCTGGTCACCTCGGCAGGAGGGGTGCGCGGGCAGGCCGGACGGCCGCTGGAGGAGATATCCGAGGATGACTGGCGCGTGATATTTCAGGCCAATGTGGATGCCGCAATGTGGTGCGCGCAGGCCGCCGCCCCCAGCATGAAGCAACAGGGCGGCGGGCGGATCATCACGATTTCCTCGGGCGCAGGGCTGCGCCCCTCGCTGACCGGCATTCAGGCCTATGCCGCCGCAAAACACGCGCTTGTCGGGTTGACCCGTCAACTGGCGCTGGAACTGGGGCCATCCGGCATCACCGTCAATTCCGTAGCACCGGGGTTTGTTCTGTCGAATCCCAGCACGGAGAAGCAATGGCAGGCCTTCGGCCCCGAACGGCAAAAGGCCATTCTGGGCGGCATCCATATGCGCCGTCTCGGACGGGCCGACGACATTGCCAAGGCAGTGGCCTTTCTGGCGTCCAGCCATGCGGAATGGATCAGCGGGCAGGTCCTGTCGGTTGACGGGGGCCACACATGAGCGAGCCGTGGCAGTGGGACGAGCCGACATGGCGCGGTCTGGTCAACCAAGTGCGGGCGGGGCGCAGCCTGTTGCCCGATGTCTGGCCCGGCGGCGCGCGTTGCGCGGTCGCGCTCAGCTTTGACAGCGACCACGAGACCAACGAACTGCGCGACGGCGGCACCTCCATCGCGCGACTGGGATGGGGCGAATACGGTACGCGGCGCGGCATCCCGCGTATCCGCCGCGCGCTGGACCGGCACGGTGCGAAGGCCAGCTTTTTTGTGCCTGCCGTCTCGGCCCTGCTGCATCCCGAGGAACAGCGCGTGCTGGCCGGCGACGGGCACGAGATCGGGCTGCACGGCTGGATTCACGAGCGCAACACCGAAGTACCCGCCGCAGCCGAGCGCGATCTGATGCTGCGCGCCGCCGATACGCTTGAGCAGATTGCGGGCACACGCCCCGTGGGAATGCGGACACCGTCATGGGATTACAGCCCCGCAACCCTCGGCATCGCGCGCGAGATGGGGCTGATCTACGACAGTTCGCTCTTTGCCGATGACGATCCCTACGAGATCGTCGAGAACGGCACGCCCACCGGCATTGTCGAGTTGCCGGTCGAATGGATCAGGGACGATGCGGCCTATTTCATGATGAACCGTTTCGGCGCGCAGCGGCCCTATACGCCGCCCGCAGATGTGCTGGATATCTTCCGCCGCGAATTCGACGGTGCTCATGCCGAGGGCGGGCTGTTCCTGCTGACCATGCACCCTCATATCATCGGCTACCGCTCGCGCATCTTCATCCTCGAAGAACTGCTGTCGCATATCACCGCAACAGGCGATTGCTGGATCGCCACCCATGCCGATATCGCGCGCTACTGCGCGGCGCAGGCCGGATTGAGAGAGAGATCATGACCTATGCCCTTGCCCTGCACGGCGGTGCCGGAACGATTCTGAAAGCGCGGATCACCGACGTGCAGGAGGCCGCATATCACGCCGCGCTGGCCCGCGCATTGGAAGCGGGCGAGGCCGTGTTGCGCGGTGGCGGTGCGGCAATGGACGCGGTCTGCGCGACCGTCTGCGCCTTGGAGGACGAGCCGTTGTTCAACGCGGGGCGCGGGGCGGTGTTCACCTCCGCCGGTCAGCAGGAGATGGACGCCGCCGTGATGGACGGGAGCGACCGCCGCGCCGGTGCCGTGGCGGGGCTGTTCGGCCCGCGCAATCCGGTGCTGGCCGCTCGCGCCGTGATGGAGCGGACAGACCATGTTTGCCTGATCGGAGAGGGGGCGGCACAGGTGGCCCGCGACGCGGGGCTAACGTTTGATGAAGCGGCGTACTTCTTCACACAGGCGCGGTGGGACGCGTTGCAGGAAACCTTGGAGATGCGCGCTAAAGGGCAGGTCAATGACGATCCCGCCCGCCGTCACGGCACAGTGGGGGCCGTCGCCTGTGATTGGCACGGCAACATCGCCGCCGCTACCTCGACAGGTGGCATGACCGCAAAGGCTCCGGGGCGGGTGGGCGACACGCCGCTGATCGGTGCGGGCACCTTTGCCGATAACGCATCTTGCGCCGTGTCGGGAACCGGCCACGGCGAGATTTTCATACGCTGGACGGCGGCGGCGGAAATCTCGGCGCGCATGCGTCACCTGGGCGAGACGCTGGACCGGGCCGCGCAGCATGTCGTGATGGAAGACCTTGCCAGCAATGACGGCTCCGGCGGTCTGATCGCGGTGGACGCGCAAGGCAATCTGAGCCTGCCGTTTAACAGCGAAGGTATGTATCGCGCCTACGTCACCTCCGGCAAACCGGGAGTCACAGCGATCTACCGCGACTGATCCGGTCGGAAACGGAGGCCGCCCGCTTCTTCTTGCCCCAAATATCCAAAGCCCGGTCGCCCCAAGCCCTTCAGGGGCGGTCCCGCAAAACACTCTAGCGTTGAACACCTGACACAAGGTACCCCGTGGGAGCCTTTCGTCGGGTGGCGAGCGGCAAGCGGCCTGCGTGTGCCTGCGGATCTGTGCATAAAAGCACCTGCCGCTTCGGCACAGTAAGACGAAACCCGCCGCGACATCCGACCAGCAGACAGTCTTTGTGCGTGCCATTCGTTCTCCGAACGAAAACCGCAGCTTCTTTGATTTATGGACGCGCCACCGGATTTGGGCAATGTTGGTTGGTAAAGATCGTTTAGAGCAGGACCGATATGATCCTTGTGACCGGGTTCGAGGGCTATGGCGGGCGCAGCGCCAACCCTTCCGAAAGCGTAGCGCGGGCGCTGGACGGTGCCAGAATCGGCGAGGCGCAGGTGACCGGCCATGTGCTGCCGGTCGATTTCCGTGCCATCTGCAAGTTAATGCCCGATCTGATCGACAGCCAAAAGCCGCGCCTGATCGTGTCACTTGGCCTTTGGCCGGGGGAACCGATGGTACGGATCGAACGCGTCGCCGCGAACTGGTCTTTCTTCGAGCTTCCCGACAATACCGGACATCGCCAGCAAGGACACGTGATCGACAATGGCCCTGACGGATACCTGTCCACATTGCCGGCAGATGCGATGCAAGCCTCGATTCGCGCGGCGGGGCTGCCATGCCGTCAATCCGGCAGCGCAGGGACATATCTGTGCAATGCCACATCCTATGTGACACTGCATCATTGCGCGCAGAACCATCCGCGCACGCTGGTCGGTTTCATCCACTTGCCTTACCTGCCGTCACAAGTGGCTGCGATGATGGATCAGGTTGCCGCCGAAAGTGAGGTTGAGATGCACCAGCGGGCGGATATGGCCTCGATGAATCTGCATGATATGATTGAAGCCTTGCGGATCGGCCTTGAGGTGGCGTGGGCCACTGCGCAAGCGTAAGGCAAAGCTGCCGGACGAGATGTGCCTACAATCGCCCAGACATTCAATTTGATGCATGGTTTTAAGGCATTGAAAAAATGCCTTTCCAACTGGCCTCATTCTTTGCAGCAATCTGGCCTTAAAGTGATGTGTCAAGGCCATTGACAGCTTTTTGCGGCAACGCTTACGCTCGGTCAACAATCCAATAAAAACGACCGATAGTGCCTTGTTGGGCCAAGAAAAACGATGGCGACCGATTCGTGTAATCTGGCCGCGCTGGTGCATTGGGAGCAAATAATATGGCGTGGTTTGTCAGTCTGATCATCCTGCTTGTCGTCGCCGTATTGGTGATCCTTTTTCTCAACCGTTACTATCGCAAGGCCACGCGCGAGGTGAGCCTTGTGCGGACAGGTGCAGGCGGTCAGCGGGTTGTGCTGGACGGGGGCTGTATCGCCCTGCCGTTCCTGCACAAGGTCTCGGAAGTGAACATGCGGACCTCCAAGCTGGAGATCGAGCGGCTGGGGCCGAAGTCGATCATCACCAAGGATCGTCTGCGCGTCGATATCGGCGCCGAGTTCTACGTTCGCGTACGCGCCACGGCCGAAGGTGTGGCAACGGCGGCGCAGGCTTTGGCGGGCAAATCCTTCCGCTCTGCCGATCTGGCCGAGACGCTCGAGGGCAAGCTGGTCGATGCGATGCTCTCGGTGGCCGCGCGCTACACAATGGACGAGTTGCAGGATAACCGCGCCGGATATGCGCGCGAAATATCCGATGTGCTGTCGGATAATCTGGCGCAGAACGGCTTGCTGCTGGAATCGGTGTCGCTGACGCGGATTGACCAGACGCCATTCCATGCGCTTGACGAGAACAACGCCTTCAACGCGCTTGGTATGCGGCGTCTGGCCGAGATCATCGCGGTCAACAAAAAGGAACGCGCCGTGATTGAAGCGGATGCCGAGGTCGCTGTGCGTCAAAGCCAGTTGGACGCGACCAAGCGCCGCCTGACCATCAGCCGCGAAGAAGAAGAGGCGATGATCACCCAGCAGCGCGAGATCGAGATTGCGCGCTCCCGCTCCATGGCGGAAACGGCG
>JBLRWK010000049.1:0-32468 GCA_047921295.1 Rhodobacterales bacterium | reverse complement strand
AAGTTCAAGGGCAAAAGCATCGCCGATGTCCTTGATATGACTGTAGAAGATGCGCAAACCTTCTTTCAGGCGGTGCCGAGCATCCGCGAGAAGATGGACGCGCTGATGCGTGTCGGGCTGGGTTACATCAAGGTCGGCCAGCAGGCCACGACCCTTTCAGGCGGCGAAGCGCAGCGGGTGAAACTATCCAAAGAACTGGCGCGCCGCTCTACGGGCCGGACGCTGTATATCCTCGACGAGCCGACCACGGGCCTGCATTTCGAGGATGTCCGCAAACTGCTCGAAGTGCTGCACGAACTGGTGGATCAGGGCAATTCGGTGGTGGTGATCGAGCACAATCTCGATGTGGTCAAAACCGCCGACTGGATCATCGATATCGGCCCCGAAGGGGGCGACGGCGGTGGCGAGCTGGTGGCCGTGGGGACGCCTGAACAGGTGGCCGAAGAGGTGCGCAGCCACACGGGCCATTACCTCAAGCCGATGCTTCAGGGCCGCAAGGTCGCAGCGGAATAGACGCGTAGCAAGCACCCCGCGCGATGTGGCGGGGTGCTGTTGCCGCGTTACTTGCTGACGGGGCAGGTGTTCACGCCGATCAGCTTGTAGGCGAAACAGGTCTGGAACACACCGGTCAGCAGGATCGGCAGACCCAGCAGATAGAGCCAGCGATAGGCCCCTTCGTCATTCAGGAAAAAGCCCAGCAGCAGGGCAAGGCCCAGCACGATGCGCGCGATACGGTCAATGCCGCCGACATTCTTGGTCATGATTTCTAGCCCCTGTGATTTATATTCTAATAACGCAATATAAACCAGAAGCCCGCCTCTGACCAGATGCCGCGGGGGCAGGCCCCGCGACAGATAAGCAGGATCAGGCGCGCCCGCGCTTCTCGAACCGTGGCAGCATGGCGCTGAAATCCATGCCCATGCCATCCTCGCCCTCGACGAATTGCGCGTAAAGGGCGGCGGCCGCCTTTCCCATTGGCGTGTCGGCATCGGCGCTTTCGGCGGCCTGCTGCGACAGGCGCAAATCCTTGAGCATCAGTTCCGCCGCAAATCCGGGCTTGTAGCCATTATCCGCAGGGCTTTGCGGGCCAACGCCGGGCGCGGGGCAATAGGCATTCATCGTCCAGCTATAGCCGGAGGAGGTGGAGACTACGTCGAACATTTTCTGCCGGTCCAGCCCCAGCTTGTCCGCCAAGGCAAAGGCCTCGCAGGTGGCGATCATGGTGACGCCGAGGATCATGTTGTTGCAGATTTTCGCGGCCTGTCCGGCCCCCGCATCGCCGCAATGCACGGCCTTCTGGCCCATGATGTCGAACAGCGGCTTTGCCTTTGCGAATGCCGCGTCGGACCCGCCAGCCATGAAGGTCAGCGTACCTGCCGTCGCCCCGCCGGTGCCGCCGGAAACCGGCGCATCCACGGCCAGTAGCCCTGCCGCCTCGGCCTGTTCCGCCACGGCGCGCGCGCTGTCCACATCGACGGTAGAGCAATCCACCAGCGCGGCCCCTTTGGTCATGGCAGGGATCACCTCGGACGCCACCGCCCGCAGGATCGCGCCATTCGGCAGCATCGTGATCACCACATCCGCCCCCGCGGCAGCCTCAACAGCCGAGGCCGCCTGCGCCACGCCCTCGACAGTCACGCCAGCCGTGTCGAACCCTGTCACCGCATGGCCCGCCTTGACCAGATTGGCCGCCATCGGCGCGCCCATATTGCCCAGTCCGATAAATCCGATCTTCATATCTTGGTCCTTTCAGAAGGTGAGGGCTCAGAAGGTGAGGGCATTGTCGCCGAGCGGTGCCAGCATCTCGGCCACAGCCTGCGCGGGCAGGGTGTCGATCCGGTGCTTCCAGACCGGATTACGGTCCTTGTCGATGATCGCGGCACGGATGCCTTCAAGGAAATCACCATCCTCGATCGCGCGCCACGTGACGCGGTATTCCTGATCGAGCGCATCGCGGATGGTGGCCTCCGACGCGCGCAGACGCGCCAGCATCTCCAGCGTACAGGCCATGGCGAGCGGTGAGTTGCGCGAGACGGCCTTGTGCGCGCCTGTCGCGAGCGGGCTGTCATCGGCACCCAACGCCGTCAGTATCTCCTGCACGCTTTCACCGCAGAACAGTCGATCTATCTGCTTGGCCTGCACGCTCAGCGGTCCCTGCGGGGCCTTCTCGCTGGCTTGCATTACTGCCGCAACATCACCTGTCCGGCACAGTTCCTGCACCAGACCGGGCCACTGTGCCAGCGGCACGAAATGATCCGCAAAGCCCGCCGCGATCGCGTCATCCGCCTCCAGCCGTGCCGCTGTCAGGCCGAGATATTCCCCCATCCGTCCCGGCGCTCGCGCCAGCAGCAGCGAGCCGCCCACATCCGGCACCAGTCCGATCCCGCATTCCGGCATCGAGATACGGCTGCTTTCGCCCAGAATGCGGTGGCTGGCGTGACAACCAAGCCCGACACCGCCGCCCATGGTAAACCCCTGCATCAGGCTGACCACGGGCTTGGGATATTCCGCCAGCTTGGCGTTCAGGCGATACTCATCCGCCCAGAAGCGTCGTGCATAGTCGAAATCCCCGGCCATGCCGCTTTCATAAAGCGCCGCGATATCGCCGCCCGCGCAGAAGGCCTTGTCGCCCGCCGCATCGAGTATCACCAGCGCCACGGCATCGTCATCGCGCCAGCCGTCCACCGCCGCCTCGATCACCAGCGCCATGTCATAGGTCAACGCATTGAGCGCATGCGGCCGCGTCAGCGTGATCCGCCCCGCGCGCCCTTCGATCCTGATATCGATATCGCTCATCTGTCGGCCAGCATCTGGCGGGCCACGATCACGCGCATGATCTCGTTGGTGCCTTCCAGGATCTCGTGCACCCGCAGATCGCGCACCAGCTTCTCGATCCCGTAATCGGCCAGATAGCCGTAACCGCCATG
Organism: Rhodobacterales bacterium; assembly: GCA_047921295.1. GTDB lineage: Bacteria > Pseudomonadota > Alphaproteobacteria > Rhodobacterales > Rhodobacteraceae > Seohaeicola. Next base: position 29,541 of record JBLRWK010000049.1, on the reverse strand, counting down.
CAGTTGCAGGCACTGGTTCACGATGCGGCTGCCTGCCTCGGTCACGAATTTCTTGGCCATGGCGCAGAATTTGGTCGCATCCGGCGCGCCCTGATCCAGCTTCCATGCCGCCTGCTGCAGGAAAACCCGCGCCGCCTGCAATTCGATCTCCATATCGGCCAGCCGGAATTGCAGTGCCTGAAACTGGTCGATCGGTTTGCCGAAGGCCTTGCGCTCACCCATGTAGTTCAGCGTCAGATCGAGCGCCGTCTGCGCCGCCCCCACCGAACAGGCCGCGATATTGAGCCGCCCGCCGTCCAGACCCTTCATCGCATAGGTGAAACCCTTGCCTTCCTCGCCCACAAGGTTCTCGGACGGCACCATGCAATCATCGAACTGCACCTGCCGCGTGGGCTGGCTGCGCCATCCCATCTTGTCTTCCAGCCCGCCGAAACTGAGCCCGGCTGCACCATCATCCACGATCACGGTCGAGACACCTTTCGGCCCGTCCTCGCCGGTGCGGACCATCACGATATAGGCATCCGAATACCCGCCGCCCGAAATGAACGCCTTGGTGCCGTTGAGCACATAGCCCTCGTTGCTGCGCGCCGCGCGTGTCTTGAGTGCAGCCGCATCCGAGCCTGATCCGGGTTCCGTCAAACAATAGGACAGCACCGTCTCCATGCTCAGCACGCGCTCCATATAGCGCGCTTTCAACTCGTCCGAGCCGAAGCTGTCGAGCATCTTGGCGCACATGTTATGGATCGACAAAAACGCCGCCACGGACGGACAAGCCATGCTCAGCGCCTCGAACACCAGCGTCGCATCCAGCCGGCTCAGCCCCGCGCCGCCACCTTCCTCGGAGACATACAGCCCGCCAAAGCCCAGCGCACCCACCTGCGGCCATAGCTCTTTCGGCATGGTGCCCGCCGCCTCCCATGTACGGGCATGGGGCGCGATATGCTCTTGTCCGAAATCGCGCGCCATGTCGAAAATGGCGGATTGTTCCTCGGTCAGGGCGAAATCCATGGGTGTCTCCTCCGAAACGCTGAATTGAACGCGTGTTTAATTCTGAACTGTTGCAGCAGTTTTTCAAGCGGGGCGCAAAGAAAAAGCCTCCTCTGCTTCTTCTTGCCTCAAATATCCGAAAAACCGCCGCTGTACCAAAAACGCGGCCCCCGGTGGATCGCACCGGAGGCCGCAAGCAAGATCAATCCATCGGCTTGAAGTTGAACGCCGCGCCATCCTTCATGCCCGAAGGCCAGCGCGAGGTGATCGTCTTGGTGCGCGTGTAGAATTTGAACGCATCGGGGCCGTGCTGGTTCAGGTCGCCAAAGGCCGATTTCTTCCAGCCGCCAAAGGTGTGATAGGCCAGCGGCACGGGGATCGGCACGTTGATCCCGATCATGCCTACGTTGATCCGGTTGGCGAAATCGCGCGCCGCGTCACCGTCGCGGGTGAAGATCGCGGTGCCGTTGCCGTATTCGTGGTCCATCGCCAGACCCAGCGCTTCTTCGTAGGATTGCGCGCGCACGACCGACAGCACGGGGCCGAAGATTTCTTTCTGGTAGATGTCCATATCGCGGGTCACGCGGTCGAACAGATGCGGGCCGACGAAAAAGCCGTCCTCATAGCCCTGCAGGTTGAAGTTGCGGCCGTCGACAACCAGATCGGCGCCTTGGTCGATCCCTGTCTGGATCAGCCGCAGGATATTTTCCTTTGCAGCGGCCGTCACGACGGGGCCGTAATCCACATCCTTGCCGCCCGTATAGGGGCCAACCTTCAGCGCCTCGATGCGGGGTACCAGCTTTTCAATCAGACGGTCGGCTGTCTCCTCACCTACAGGCACCGCCACGGAAATCGCCATGCAGCGTTCGCCCGCAGCGCCGTAGCCCGCACCGATCAGCGCGTCGGCGGCCTGATCCATATCGGCGTCAGGCATGATGATCATGTGGTTCTTGGCGCCGCCGAAGCACTGCACGCGCTTGCCGTTGGAGCAGCCGCGTCCGTAGATATATTCCGCAATCGGGGTCGAGCCGACAAAGCCGATCGACTGGATCACCGGATGGTCGATGATCGCGTCTACCGCTTCCTTGTCGCCATTGACGACCTGCAGGATACCTTTGGGCAGGCCCGCCTCTTCCATCAACTCGGCCAGCATCAGCGGCACAGACGGATCACGCTCGGATGGCTTGAGGATGAAAGCGTTGCCGCAAGCGATGGCGGGGGCGAACATCCACATCGGGATCATGGCGGGGAAGTTGAACGGCGTGATGCCTGCGGTGACACCCAACGCCTGCCGCATCGAATACATGTCGATACCGGGGCCCGCGCTGTCGGTGAACTCGCCCTTGAGCAGTTGCGGCGCACCGATGCAATACTCCACCACTTCCAGCCCGCGCTGCACATCACCTGCTGCATCGGGCAGGGTCTTGCCATGCTCGCGGCTCAGTGCCTCGGCCAGCTTGTCCATGTCGCGGTTGAGCAGATCGACGAATTTCATCATCACCCGCGCGCGGCGCTGCGGGTTCACAGCGGCCCAGGCGGGTTGTGCCTTGGCGGCAATCTCGACCGCATGGGCCAGTTCCTCGGGGCTGGCGAGCGGGCATTTGGCCTGCACTTCGCCGGTGGCGGGGTTGTAGACATCCGAAAAACGGCCAGACGTGCCTTTGACGTGCGCGCCGCCGATATAATGGGTCAGTTCCTGCATGGGTTAAGTCCTCCTGAATCTGCGCGCAGGATAGGCTTGCAAAATTGATCCGGAAAGAGGCAAGTTTCCAAAAGGGTTTTGCAATTCTGCAAAGAGGGTGCCGGATGGACCTGCAATGGGACGATCTCAAAATATTTCTGGCCGTGGCACGTTCCGAGAGCCTGTCCGGGGCAGGGCGCGTTCTCAAGATCGATCCCGCCACCGTAGGCCGCCGCATCGCGCGGCTGGAGGAGGGGCTGGGCGCGCCGCTTTTTGCCAAATCCCCGCAGGGCTATGCGATGACGGACGCGGGCCAGCGCATGCTGTCCCATGCCGAACGCGCCGAGGCGGCGATGAGCGCGGCTGTCGAGGAACTGGCAGGGCAGGCGGGCACGCTGACCGGACAGATCCGCATCGGCGCGCCGGATGGTTGCGCCAATTTCCTCTTGCCGCAGGTCTGCGCCGCCATTGTGGCCGACAACCCCGATCTCGAAGTGCAGATCGTGGCCCTGCCGCGTGTCTTCAACCTGTCCAAGCGCGAGGCCGATATGGCCATCGGTGTCAGCCCGCCCGCAGCGGGCCGCCTGACCGTGCAGAAGATCACCGATTACAAACTGCATCTGGCCGCCTCGCGCCGCTACCTGCGCCGCAACCCGCCAATCATGGCCTTGGAGGATCTGCAACATCACAGGATGGTGGGCTACATCCCCGATATGATCTTCGACAAGGAACTCGACTATCTGACCGGCATCGGGGTGGAGCGGGTGGCGCTCGCCTCCAATTCCGTCTCGGTGCAGTTCAACTGGATCAGGCAGGGCGGCGGCGTCGGGATCGTGCATGATTTTGCCATCCCCTCGGCCAAAGGGCTGGTCAAGGTACTGCCCGACCGCGTCAGCCTGACGCGCAGCTTCTATCTGATCCGCCATGCCGATGACCGCCGCATGGACAGGCTCAACCGCGTTGCGCTGGCGCTGGCCGAAGGGCTCAAGCGTGAGGTTGCGCGGTTGGAAGCCGAGACATGACTGCAAATGCAGGGTTTTCTTGACAGCGTCCCGCCGCTGATGGACGCTGGAAATTGAAGCTTGTGCCTGAGGAGGAGAACCCCATGCTGGTCCATCAGATCCTGAATTCCAAAGGTGATGACTCTGTCGTCACGGTCGATCCCGATATGCTTGTATCCGAAGTCTTGCAGGTTCTGGCGGAGAAGCGCATCGGCGGTGTGGTTGTCTCGACGGACGGTGTGAAGGCCGAAGGTATTCTGTCCGAGCGCGATGTCGTGCGCGCCTTGTCGCGGCGCGGCGCGTCATGCCTGTCGGAGAAGGTGAGCGAGATGATGACGCCCAACCCCTCGTGCTGCGGGCGCGGCGACAGCGCGGATGATGTCCTGCTGCGGATGACCGAAGGCCGCTTCCGCCACATGCCAGTGACCGAGGATGGCAAGCTGGTGGGCATCGTCACCATCGGCGATGTGGTCAAGGCGCGGATGGACGAGCTGTCGATGGAGAAATCCGCCCTCGAAGGCATGATCATGGGCCATTGACGGCCCCGCTTGCAGTCAGGCTGGCAACGCGCCCCGCAATCCCCGTTTCAAGCGAACCTCCCGCGACCCTTTTTTTGGGTTGCATAAGTTGGCGCAATAATATTGCGTGCGCCCCAGATCGCTAGACCATTTAGATCACGATGAAGACAACGGAGCCTGCCCATGCGTATCGGACTTTATCCCGGCACTTTCGATCCGATCACTTACGGGCATGTGGATATCATCCGCCGCTCCGCCACGCTGGTTGACCGGCTGGTGATCGGCGTTGCGATCAACCGCGACAAGGGGCCGATGTTTTCGCTGGAAGAGCGGGTCGAGATGATCGAGGCCGAATGCGTGGCCCTGTCCGAGGAAACCGGCACCGAGATCGTCGCACATCCGTTCGAGAACCTGCTGATCGATTGCGCCCGCGATGTTGGCGCGCAGATGATCGTGCGCGGCCTGCGGGCTGTCGCGGATTTCGAATATGAATTCCAGATGGTCGGCATGAACCGCGCGCTCGACAGCTCCATCGAGACCGTCTTTCTGATGGCAGAGGCGCGGCATCAGGCCATCGCCAGCAAGCTCGTCAAGGAAATCGCGCGGCTGGGCGGCGATGTGCACAAGTTCGTGCCGCCTGCGGTCAACGTCAAACTGCGCGCCAAACTGGGCCAGACGCCGAAACCCGTCTGAAATCCTGCGGAAGTCTGCGCTTCAGCCCCTGGCCGCAATCTCCGCCTCTGTCTGCCGGATGAACCGTGCGCAATCCTGCGGGCGGGTGACGGGCAGCATATGGCCGCCCTCGATCACCTCCAGCCCGATCTGCGGATACTTGGCCACAAGGGCCGCGCCATGCAGATCCGCTGCAAGGATCCGGTCCTCGGCCCCGTAAAGGATACGCACCGGCACGGCCAGCGTGTCATATTGCTCCGCCATCCAGCGCAGATCACGGCCCGATCCCAGATAATCGCGCGAGGTGTTGCGGAACGCGGAAGGCCGTAGGCCCAGCAACGCGCCGCCTTTGACCGTATAGTCATCGGGAATGGGATCGGGGCCGAACACCTGTTCCAGAACCTGCGGCGCGGTGCGGATCGAGACCGGCGTGGCGAGCGTCCACGACAAGGCGAAGCGCAGGGCAGGACTTTTGATATCCAGCCCGTTGAAGGCCTTGATCGGACCGGTGGGCGGCTGCGTCAGCGGCGCCAGCAGCGCCAGACCACGGGTCTTGTCGGGATGCGCCATCGCCAGACACAGCGCAATCGCGCCGCCCAGCGAATGGCCCACCACAAGGGGCCGTTCCAGCCGGAGCGCATCGATGAACTGCGCCACCGTCTCGGCCTGCGCGCGCGGGTTGGCGGGGGCGTCGGGGGCGCGGTCGGAATAGCCCATGCCGGGGCGGTCCAGCACGAGAACGCGGTGCGTATTTGTCAGAAGCGGGCTGAGCGAGAGGGTGAAGTTGCCCATCTGCCCGCCCAGACCGTGGATCATCACAATCGCGTGGCCGGTGCCCTCATCGGTGTAATGCACACGCCCGCCGGGCAGATCAAGAAACTTGCCGCGCGGCGGGATCGCCAGTTCGGCCCCGCGCTTGGTGTTCCATGTGAACCACGCCAGCGCGGCAATGGCGAGCAGGAACATCAGCAGCAAGGCGATCAGGATCTGGAACATAGGGCGGGCCTTTCAAAACAACCTGAGCGCCACGATAGAGATCGCATCGCAGCGAACAAGCCCCACGTCTGGTTGTTACCGCCAGAAGGCCAGCCATTCGACAAGATCATCCAGCTTGCGCAGCAGGAACAACAGGTTTGTGCCGTCATAAAGCGCCGCATCCAGCCCGATACCGGCGATCAGAAGCAGGCCAAGGCCGATGGCGATCTGGTTGGTCATGCACTTGTCCCGTCCCCGATCAACACATGCGAAGGGGCTGGGACAGCTATGCCCCAGCCCCCAATGCTGTGCAAGACGAGTCTACGCAAGCCGTCCCGCTGGATCAGCCCAGCCGCCCCATCAGCGCGGCCACATCGGCCATGCGGCAGGAAAAGCCCCATTCATTGTCATACCATGCCAGCACCCGCACCAGCCGCTTGCCCATCACCTTGGTCTGGTCGGGCGCGAAGATGGAGCTTTCCTCGGTGTGGTTGAAATCGATCGACACTTTCGGTGCCGGATCATAGCCCAGAACGCCCTTCATCGGACCTGCCGCCGCCTCGGCCACGATCGCGTTGATATCGGCGGCGGTCACATCCTTGCCCGCCACAAAGGTCAGATCGACCGCGCTGACATTCGGGGTCGGCACGCGGATGGCCGAGCCGTCCAGCTTGCCGCTCAGTTCCGGCAGCACCTCTCCCAGCGCTTTTGCCGCTCCCGTAGAGGTCGGGATCATCGACATCGCTGCCGCCCGCGCGCGGTACAGATCGTTGTGGCGACGGTCCAGCGTCGGCTGGTCGCCGGTATAGGCGTGGATCGTCGTCATGATCCCGCTCTCGATCCCCACGGAATCGTTCAGCACCTTGGCCAAAGGGGCCAGACAGTTGGTGGTGCAGGACCCGTTCGAGATCATCGTCTCGCCCGCCGCCAGCTTGTCATGGTTGACGCCGAACACCACCGTGCGGTCCACGTTCTTGCCGGGCGCCGAGAGCAACACCTTCTTCGCGCCGCGCTCAAAGTGCTTCTTCGCCTTGGTGCCATCGTTGAAATTGCCGGTGCATTCCAGCACAACATCAACGCCGGACCAGTCCAGCTCGTCCATGTTGTAGGTCGACATCATCTCGATCCTGCCTGCGCCGAGGTCCATCCAGCCTTCGCCCGTTGTGACCTCATGGCCGAAGCGCCCGTGCACGGAATCGTAGCGCACCAGATGCGCTGCTGTTTCCAGCGGGCCGGTTGCGTTCAGCTTGACCACGCGCACATCCTGCCGCGCGCTCTCTGCGATATGCATGAGGGTACAGCGGCCGATGCGGCCAAATCCGTTGATGCCAAGGGTGATGGTCATGATGCGCTCCTGCGTCTTACGGGGATTGCGGGCGGTATAGCCAAGCGCCGCGCATCCCGAAAGCCGAAAAGCGACAGGTTCGCGCCGGATGGGCGGCCAAACGCGCATAAAATCAATGTGTTAGCGCAAACTCTCGCGCGCATCACCCTGATTGCGCTAACGCCCGACGCAACAGGGGCCGGCCCGCTTTCCCACGGTCCGGCCCCTGTTTCTTCTTGCTCCAAATATCCGAATCCGGCCTTGCAACCGGATGCGCCCGTCAGGCCAGCAGCGCCTTGACCTTGTCGGCCACGGCCTGCGCGGTGATGCCGAACTGCTCGTAAAGCACCTCGGCAGGGGCGGAGGCGCCGAAACCGTCCATGCCGACAAAACCGGCTTTACCGCGACGGCCGCCCTCACCGTAGAGCCAGCGGTCCCAGCCGAAGCGCGTTGCGGCCTCGACAGCCACACGCACTGGACCTGCGGGCAGAACGCGGCGGCGATAGGTCTCTTCCTGCTCCTCGAACAATTCCCAACAGGGCATCGAGACCACGCGGGTGCCGATCTCCTCGGCCTCCAGCAGATCACGCGCGGCCATGGCGATTTCCACTTCCGAGCCGGTCGCCATCAGGATCGCCTGACGCTTGCCGGTCGCATCGGCCAGCACATAGGCGCCCTGTGACGACAGGTTCTTGGCGCGGTGCTGGGTCCGCAGTGTGGGCAGGTTCTGCCGTGTCAGCGACAGGACAGTCGGCGTCTCTTTCGCGGTCAGCGCCAGTTCCCATGCTTCGGCGGTCTCCACCGTGTCGCAGGGGCGGAACACCATCGTGTTGGGGGTGGCGCGGCTGATCGCCAGATGCTCGACGGGCTGGTGGGTCGGGCCGTCCTCGCCCAGACCGATGCTGTCATGGGTCATCACGAAGACGGTCGGAATCCGCATCAGCGCGGCCAGACGCATCGCGGGGCGGGCGTAATCGGTGAAACACATGAAGGTGCCGCCATAGGGGCGGATGCCGCCATGCAGCGCCATGCCGTTCATCGCGGCGGCCATGCCGTGTTCGCGGATGCCCCAATAGACATAGCGCCCCGCGCGGTTGTCGGTGTCGAACACGCCCAGATCGCCTGTCTTGGTGTTGTTCGAGCCGGTCAGGTCGGCCGAGCCGCCCACGGTTTCCCCCAGCACGGGATTGACCACTTCCAGTACCATCTCGCTGGATTTGCGGGTGGCGACCGAGGGCGCGTTCTCGCTGATCTGCTTTTTCAGCGCGCGGATCACCGCCGTCAGCTTGGTGGGCACATCGCGGTCGTAGGCGCGGGTGAAATCCTCGCGCTTGCGGGCGTTCATCGCGGCCAGACGGCTCTCCCACGCGGTACGGACCTCTGCGCCGCGACGGCCAATGGCCTCCCAGCTTTGCTTGACCTCGGCGGGCACTTCGAACGGGCCAGCGGTCCAGCCATAGGCTGCCTTGGTATCGGCGATCAATGTCGCATCGGTCAGCGCGCCATGCCCCTTGGACGTGTCCTGCGCCGAGGATCCCAGCGCGATATGCGTCTTGCAGGCGATCATCGAGGGCTGCGCCGTTTTCTTGGCCGCCGTGATGGCCGCGTCGATCGCTTCTGGGTCATGCCCGTCGATCTCCTGCACATCCCAGCCGGAGGCGCGGAAGCGGGCCACCTGATCGGTGCGGTCCGAAAGCGAGACCTTGCCGTCGATGGTGATGTCATTGTTGTCCCAGAACACGACCAGCTTGGACAGTTCATGCCGACCGGCAATGCCCATCGCCTCCTGGCTGATGCCTTCCATCAGGCAACCGTCGCCCGCGATCACGTATGTATAGTGATCGACCAGCTTGGCGCCGTACCGTGCGCGCTGGATTTCTTCGGCCATGGCAAAACCAACGGCATTGGCAAGGCCCTGACCCAGCGGGCCGGTGGTGGTCTCGATCCCCGAGGCATGGCCGTATTCCGGATGGCCTGCGGTTTTTGCGCCCCATTGGCGGAAGTTGCGGATTTCCGCCAATGTCATATCGGCATAGCCGGTCAGGTGCAGCAGCGCATACAGCAGCATCGAGCCATGTCCTGCCGACAGGATGAAACGGTCCCGATCCGGCCAGTTGGGGGCGGAGGCGTCGAATTTCAGGTGCTTTTCAAACAGCACGGTGGCAACATCGGCCATGCCCATCGGCATGCCGGAATGACCGGAATTGGCAGCCTGCACCGCATCCAGTGTCAGGGTGCGGATGGCGGCAGCGCGCATCCAGTGCTCGGGATGGTTGGTGCGCAGGGCGGTGATGTCCAAGGGAAAGGTCCTTCGTCTGGCGATATGACAGGATGACTTGGGCGGCTTGATAGCAGCCTGTCGCGCAAGTTCAAGCGCAGGCTGTAACCCATTGGTGGCAAAGGGGGCGCAATTTGAATATCCATTGGGTAGGATCAGGGCATCGGTCCGCCCCGGTGATTCGGGTGTCAGATGCACGACATAAAGGACAAGACGCGGTTGAAAGGTGAGCCAATGAACGAGATCGCCGAACTGGAACGCAGGATCGCCTATGCGATGGAACGTATCTCCAAAGGTGTCGAGGCGCTCGACAATGCGCGTGACAGGGCACAAAGCAGCGCGCCGGATGCGGCCGCGGCTCCTGCTGTATCCGGTTCTGATACGGATACGGCCAAGCTTACTGCCGAGCTTGAGGCTTTGCGCGCCGAACTGGCCGAGGAACGTCTGGCCAATGCCCAGCTTGAGGAGCGTGTCCGCACTCTCAAGAAGCGGCAGGATCTGCAGGCCGCCAATCTGGTGACGGAACAGGCCGCGACCCGCGACAAGCTGAGCGCGCTGGATATGGAACTGTCGCGCTTGCGCAAGGCGAACGACCAGTTACAAAGCAGCAATACCGCCCTGCGCGCCGCCAATGAAGAAGGTGTCGGCGAGCCGCATCTGATCAACAAATCCATGATTGCCGAACTGGAATCGATGCGCGCCGCCCGTCAGGTCGACATCGCCGAGACCGAGGCGATCAAGCTGGCGCTGGTGCCCCTGCTTGTAGCCGGTACCGACATTGAAGACACAAGCGATGAGGAGACATCCTGATGCCCGAAGTCGAAATCAAAATCGGTGGCCGCGCGTTTGAAGTCTTCTGCCAGGACGGCGAGGAGCATTACCTGCATGCAGCCGCTAAGATGCTGGATATCGAAGCCTCGGTACTCGCCGGACAGATCGGGCGTTTGCCGGAAGCGCGGATGCTGTTGATGGCGGGTCTGATGCTGGCCGACAAGACCGCCGGACTTGAGGACAAGCTGCGCGAGATGCAGATCCAGCTTGCCGATAAAGAGGCGGAACTGTCGCGTCTGGCCGCGCGCCCCGCACCGCCGCCGCAAAAGGTCGAAGTGGCCGTGATCCCGCCGGAACTGACAGAGACCCTGTCCGAACTCGCCGCCCGCGCCGAGGCATTGGCCGATGCGGTCGAGGACAAGGCGGGGTAGGTTGGGCTCCAAAGCCGCGCGCTCGCCGACACGCGGGGAGGCGTCTTTCGTTGGTGTGAGGCAGTTTATCCCTGCCGCATCATCCACCCTTTGTAGTTGCCACAACATCAGCCAATCGCCGCCGCATTCTTTAATTTGGGGAGGGAGTGTCGGCGATCGCGCGGCGGCGCGTGCCGCGCCTTGAGTCCGCGCGGGGTGTCTGGGGCAAGCCTTCGTTGAAACCTCAACCCGCCCATCCTATCCGCCGCCCATAGAAAAAGGCCCCGCATCGGGGGCCTTTCCACGCACGAACAATAGCCGAACGATCAGCCGTTGGCTTCGCGGATCTTCTCGGCGGCGTCCTTGTCATAGGTGACGCCATGCGTTTCGAACAACTGGTCCAACTCGCCGGACAGCGTCATCTCGGTGATGATGTCACAGCCGCCGACAAACTCTCCCTTGACGTAAAGCTGCGGGATCGTCGGCCAGTCGGAGTAATCCTTGATCCCCTGACGGATATCGGCATCGGCCAGTACATTCACGTCCTTGAAGGTCACGCCCATGTAGTTCAGCACGCCCGCCACGCGGCTGGAAAACCCGCATTGCGGCATGTCTTTGGTGCCTTTCATGAACAGCACCACGTCATTGGCTGTCACGGTGTCCTTGATCTGTGTGGTCGCATCGGTCATCTGGGTCATCCTTGGTCAGGAGAGGGCTGAACCTCTGTAAATGGCTTGGGCTCTTGTGAGTCGGGGGCCTTGTCAGTCCGGAGCCTTGGTGGTCAGGGCAAGAGCATGCAACTGCCCGTTGGCCCCGTCCATCTTGCCCTTGAGCGTGGCATAGACGGCGCGCTGTTGCTGCACGCGGTTCATGCCCTTGAACGAGGCGTCGATCACCTCGGCGGCGTAGTGGTTACCGTCTCCGGCTAGATCCGTCACCGTGATCTTGGCTTGCGGAAAGCCGGCACGGATCAGGTCTTCGATTTCCTGTGCTTCGATCGCCATGCGTTTGCTCCCTTTGCGGTTAACTCAGATTTAGGCTTTTGGCGGCCACCCCGCAAGGGGCCGCACCGCCTTGTAAAGACAGCTCAGCAGCACTTCAGTCCAGCGCCGCCGCGAATGCCCCGCGATAGAGCGTGGACAATTCCTCAAGCGGAGCCTCGGAGCGGCCAAAGCGCACGGCAGCGCCGCCGAACTTGCCGACCGTGCGGATCGTCACGCCCGCCTTGCCTGCGGCAATCATCAGCGCCTCGGCGGCGTCGAAATTGCACGCGATCAGATAGCGGGCCTGATCCTCGCCGAACAGGGCAGGGGTGTCACCATCGTCGATCTGCACACCGACATCTGCGGCCTCGGCCATCTCGAACGCGGCCAGCGCCAGCCCGCCATCGGACAGATCGGTGCAGGCGCGAATCCATGCGTGATTGTCGCGGATGAAGTCACCATTGCGGCGCTCTGCCTCCAGATCGACGGGCGGCGCGTCGCCTTCCGCGCGGTTGAAGACCTCGGCCAGCAGGGCGGATTGCCCCAGATGTCCCAGCGTCTCGCCGACCAGAATCGCCAGATGCCCGTCGCGCGCCTGTCCGGTGATCGCCTGATCCATATGCGCGATCAGACCCACGGCGCAGATCGTGGGGGTGGGCAGGATGCCCGCCCCGTCGGTCTCGTTATAGAGGCTGACATTGCCCGACACGATGGGCATATCCAGCGCCTCGACAGCGGCGCCGATCCCTTTGATCGCACCCACGAACTGCCCCATGATCTCGGGCTTCTCGGGATTGCCGAAGTTCAGGTTGTCGGTTGTGGCGAGCGGCTTGGCCCCCACGGCGCAGAGGTTGCGGAAGGTTTCGGCCACCGCCTGTTTGCCGCCCTCGAACGGATTGGCAAAGACATAGCGCGGCGTCACATCCGAGGTGAAGGCCAGCAGCTTTTCGGTGCCATGCACGCGGATGATGCCCGCGCCAAGGCCCGGCGTGCGGACGGTATCGGCCATGACCTGACTGTCATATTGTTCGTAAACCCACTGTTTCGCGGCATAGTTGGGGCTGGAGATCAGCGCCTTCAGCCCGTCAATCGGATCAATCCCCGGCACATCGCCCAAGGGCGCTGCGGCGGGTGTCTCGACCCAGGGGCGGTCATACTCGGGGGCAGTGCCGGACAGCGCCTTGAGCGGCAGGTCGGCCTTGCAGACATCATTGTGCATGATCAGGAAACGATCCTCGGCGATTGTCTCGCCGACAATCGCGAAATCCAGATCCCATTTGTCGAAGACCGCCTTGGCCTCGGCCTCTTTCTCGGGGCGCAGCACCATCAGCATGCGCTCCTGAGATTCCGACAGCATCATCTCATAGGCGGTCATCCCCGTCTCGCGGCAGGGCACTTTTTCCAGATCCAGCCGTACACCCAGATCACCCTTGTCGCCCATTTCCACGGCTGAACATGTCAGACCAGCCGCGCCCATATCCTGAATGGAGATGACAGCGCCGGTCTGCATCAGCTCCATGCAGGCCTCCATCAGGCGCTTTTCGGTGAACGGATCACCCACCTGCACCGTCGGGCGCTTGTCCTCGATGGTATCATCAAACTCGGCGCTGGCCATAGTGGCACCGCCCACGCCGTCGCGGCCGGTCTTGGCCCCGAGATAAACGACGGGCATGCCCACACCGGAGGCGGCGGAGTAGAATATCTTGTCCGCATCGGCCAGTCCGGCTGCAAAGGCATTCACCAGACAATTGCCGTTATAGGCCGGATGGAACCGCACCTCGCCGCCCACGGTCGGCACGCCGAAGGCGTTGCCATAGCCGCCGATCCCCTCAACCACGCCATGCACAAGCTGGCGCGTTTTGGGGTGATCGGGGCTGCCGAATGACAGCGAGTTCATCGCCGCAATGGGCCGCGCCCCCATCGTGAACACATCGCGCAGGATGCCGCCCACGCCGGTCGCCGCGCCCTGATAGGGTTCGATATAGGAGGGGTGGTTGTGGCTTTCCATCTTGAAGACCACGGCCTGACCGTCCCCGATATCGACCACGCCCGCATTCTCGCCGGGGCCGCAGATCACCTGCGGGCCGGTGGTGGGCAGGGTGCGGAGCCATTTCTTGGAAGACTTGTAGGAACAATGCTCGTTCCACATGGCCGAGAAGATGCCCAACTCGGTGAAACTCGGCTCGCGTCCGATAATGTCGAGGATGCGCTGGTATTCATCGGGCTTGAGCCCGTGCGCCGCGATCAGTTCGGGCGTGATGGCCGGTTCTTGCGCCATGTCTTGCATGTCTGTTGTCCCTTCAGCAGGTCTGCGGGGTCTCTTTACGACAAGGCTGCACGCGGGGAAAGGGGCAGGGCGGCAAACATCGCAGGCTCTGGCATGCAAAAACCTGTCGCCGGACAGGAACGACGCGCTATCTGAGGCGCAGGCCGGCGCTCTGCCGGTGGACAGGGGCAGAGGCTTGGTATGACAGTGGTAACGATTTTGGGCAGCGGTCCCAATGTGGTGCAATCGCAGGATTGGCCCAAGGCGGCGATGGGCCATGTGCTGGCGATCAACAACGCATGGCGGGTGCGCCCCGATTGGGACGCGCTGATCCATCCCGAGGACTTCCCCGAAGACCGCTGGCCCGCTGCTGCTACGAGCGATCAGGCCGTGATCACGGCGCAAGATTATATCCCCGCCAACAACGCCTATGGCGGCGTCGTCTATGCTGGCGGCACGATGGCCTTTACGGCCGCCTATTGGGCCTTGTGGCGGCACCGTCCGCGCGTGCTGGCGGTGATGGGCTGCGACATGGTCTATCCGGTGGCCGTGAATACGCATTTCTACGGCACGGGCACCGCCGATCCGTTGCGCGCCGATATCACCCTGCAAAGTCTTGAGGCGAAATCGGCGCGTATCCAGCTTCTGGCGGCGCGGCAGGGCTGTGCGGTCGTCAATCTGTCCACCGATCCGAGCCGCCTGCTGTTCCCACGGGCGCGGATCACCTCTCTGGCTGGGCAGCATCCGATCACCGCCGATGAAGCGGCCTGCCGTGCTGCGTTGCAAGCCGAACAGGCCCTTGGCGCGCGGGTGCCTTCTGGCCGTTACTGGACGCAAGGATGCGGTGCGACGGCGGCGGAACTGGCGGCAATCGACCGTTTGTGGCTGACAGCGCTCTCTGCAAGTCTGCACACCACGGATGCGGCCTCGGAGAAGGCGGCACTGACCGTTTGAGACGGCGTTTCCGTCCTCCCTTCCGAGAGCGATCGACCCTCCGTCAGTGCTGGCGGCGCAGGTATTCTTGGGCGTTGCCGACCGCAGCCACCCCACCGCGAAAAAAAAGGCCGAGCATTAAGCTCGGCCAAAGTCCAACAGGGAGGTATGAAGATGATGCGAACCTAATCGGCATCGCCTTCACCTGCCCAATTAGGCATCCGTTTAAGAACGATCAAGGCTAATCCATTTGCAAAAGAGCATGACCGCTATGCGCTCAATGCATAGCTTGCTACGAAACTCAGATAATGCCCTGTTCTTTCATCTGTTTGCGGTAACTGATGATCTCGTCCTGTACGAAGTCGCGGAAGGCGGCAACCCGCTTGGACTGCCGCAACTCTTCCGGATAGGCCAGAAACACCGGCACCTCGACGGATTCGATTTCTGGCAGGATACGCACCAGTTCGGGGAAATCATGCACCAGATAGTCGGGCAGAACGCCGATCCCCAGATCATGCAGCACCGCTTGCAGAACGCCGAAATAGTTGTTCACCGTCAGGCTTGACTGGATGTCGTGGCTCATCAGGAACTGCACCAGACTGGCACCGGCGCCCACTTGCGCCGATTGCGGGTTCTGGCAGATCAGCCGGTGGGCGGAGATATCCTCCACCTGCAAGGGTGCCGCGTGTTTGGCCAGATAGGTCGGCGACGCATAAAGCCGCATGCGGATATGCATCAGCCGTTTGCGGATCAGATCGGCCTGGCTTGGCTCTTTCATGCGGATCGCCACATCGGCCTCGCGCATGGGCAGGTCCAGCACGCGCTCCTCCAGCATCAGGTCGATCTTGAGATCGGGGTACTTGTCGTAAAGCGCGGGCAGGCGCGGGGCCAGCCACAGGCTGCCAAAGCCGGTGGTCGTGGTGACGCGCAACTCGCCGAACACCTCTTCCTCGCTGTCACGGATACGCGCTGCCGCTGTCTCTAGCCGCTTGACCATCGAGCTTGTCGCCTCGAACAGCAACTCCCCCTGTTCGGTGAGAATCAGTCCGCGTGCATGACGATGGAAAAGCGTGGTGCTCAGGCTGTCTTCGAGTGCGCGAATCTGTCGGCTGACCGCAGATTGCGACAGATGTAACGTATCTCCCGCATGTGTGAGGCTGCCGGCATCTGCGACCGCGTGAAATATTCTGAGCTTGTCCCAATCCATTGTCGCAACTTTCCGTCTCTCTGTGTCGCCTGTGTGAAACAGGCGGCAAACACACCCTCGCTTTGGTCACATGCAGCTCTATAGAGCAAAGCCTAAATAAAAAATAGCTTGGTAGGTCATATACTATGACCTAATATGACGTTATAGTTAAAACAAGATCGTTCAGATGGGGAGATGCACGATGACGCGGCAGGATATCAGTCTCAACGACAGGTTTGACCTTGAGAAATCACCGGTTCTGTTGAACGGCACGCAGGCGCTTGTCCGCCTGATGCTGATCCAGAAGGCGCGCGATCTTGCCGCCGGTCTGAACACGGCAGGGTTTGTCACCGGCTATCGTGGTTCGCCTTTAGGGGCAGTGGATATGCAGATGAACCGCGCCGCCAAGCATCTGGCTGCCGCCGATGTCACCTTTCAGGAAGGTCTGAACGAGGATCTGGCCGCGACCGCCCTTTGGGGCGCGCAGCAGGCCGAACTGCGCGGGGAGGGCCGTTTCGACGGTGTTTTCGGCCTGTGGTACGGCAAAGGCCCCGGCGTGGACCGGTCCGGCGATGTGATGCGCCATGCCAATATGGCTGGCTCGTCGCGCCATGGCGGGGTGCTGATGGCGATGGGCGATGACCATACGGGCGAATCCTCCACCGTGCTGCACCAGTCCGAATGGGCGATGGTGGATGCCTATATGCCCGTGGTGAGCCCCGCTGGTGTGCAGGAAATCCTTGATTACGGCGTCTACGGCTATGCTTTGTCGCGCTTTTCCGGCCTCTGGGTCGGCCTCAAGACGATGAAGGACACGGTCGAGGCAACCGCCGTGGTGGATGGCCGTCCCGATCGTGTGAGCCTGATCACGCCGGACTTCGAGATGCCCGAAGGCGGGCTGAACATCCGGCTGGTCGATACGCCCCACGCGCAAGAAGCGCGGATGATCGATCACAAGCGTTTCGCCGCCGAGGCGTTTTCGCATATCAACAAGATGGACAAACGCATCTGGGGCAAACCGGGTGCCAAGATCGGCTTTGTCGCGGCGGGCAAGAACTGGCTCGATCTGGTCCATGCGCTGGCGCTGCTGAATATAGACGAGGCCGAGGCGGAGCGTCTGGGCCTGACCACCTACAAGATCGGCCAGACCTTTCCGCTGGATATGAAGGGTTTTCACGACTGGGCCGAGGGGCTCGACCTGATCGTCGTGGTCGAGGAAAAGCGCAAGCTGATCGAGGTGCAGATCAAGGAGGCAATCTTCAACGACCGCAAGGGTCGCCGCGTCTGGGGCTGGCACAAGGGCGGCGGCGCAGGGTCCATGCATGGCGAGGAACTGTTCCCGACACGCGGCGCGCTGGACCCGATCATGATCGCCGAGAAACTGGGCGCCATCCTGATCGACGAAGGCCGCAGCACCGATGGCATCAAGGCGGGGCTGTCGGCGCTGGCCGATGCGCGGCGCAATGACAACGCGCAGGAACTGGCCTCGCGTCTGCCCTATTTCTGCTCGGGCTGCCCGCATAATTCATCGACCAAAGTACCCGAGGGGAGCCGCGCCTATGCGGGTATCGGCTGTCACTACATGGTGCAGTGGATGGACCGCGAGACGACGGGCTTCACCCATATGGGCGGCGAGGGCGCAAACTGGATCGGGGAGTCGAAATTCTCCACCCGCGACCATGTGTTCCAGAACCTTGGCGATGGCACCTACAACCATTCCGGGGTGCAGGCGATCCGCGCGGCTTTGGCGGCCGATGTGAACATCACCTACAAGATCCTGTTCAACGATGCGGTCGCCATGACGGGCGGGCAGACCAACGAGGGTGGCCTGACCTCGCAGCGGATCGTGGCCGAACTGAAGGCAATGGGCGTGCCGCACATCGCTGTCGTCTACGATGAGAAGGAAGGGCTGGACCTGTCCACCTTCCCCGCAGGCGTTGAAAAGCACGAGCGTGCGGATTTTCAGGCTGTGCAAGAAAAATACAGCACGATCAAAGGCGTGTCGGCCATCGTTTATGTGCAGACCTGTGCTGCCGAGAAACGCCGCCGCCGCAAGCGGGGCACCTTCCCCGATCCTGACAAGCGGGTGTTCATCAACACGGACGTCTGCGAAGGCTGCGGCGATTGCGGCGTGCAGTCCAACTGCGTCTCCATCGTGCCGGTTGAAACCGAACTGGGCCGCAAGCGCGCCATCGACCAGTCAAGCTGCAACAAGGATTTCAGCTGCCTCAAGGGGTTCTGCCCCTCATTCGTGACGCTGGAAGGCGCTTTGCCCAAGAAAGCCGCCACAGCAGCGGTTGAGCTGCCCGATATGCCTACACCGGACCTGCCTGCGATCAACGGCACCTTCAACGTGGTAATCACAGGCGTCGGCGGCACCGGCGTTGTGACCATCGGCGCGGTGCTGGCGCAAGCGGCGCAGATCGACGGCAAGGGCGCTGGCATGATGGAAATGGCGGGCCTCGCGCAAAAAGGCGGTGCCGTGCATATCCATTGCCGCATCGCCAACCAGCCCGACGATATCAGCGCGGTCCGTGTCGCCACTGGCGAGGCGGATGCGCTGATCGGCGGTGATCTGGTTGTCTCGGCCGGGGCCAAGACGCTGGGTCTGACGCGGGCAAGGCGCACGGGTGCGGTGGTCAACAGCCACGAGATCATCACCGGCGATTTCACCCGCAACACCGAATTCTCGTTGCCCTCCGACCGTCTGGCGCTGGCGCTGGAGGCGCGGTTGCAGGACCGCGTGATGCTGTTCGACGCCTCCGAACTGGCGCGGGTCACTTTGGGCGATTCGATCTTTTCCAATATGATGCTGTTCGGGGCCGCATGGCAGCGCGGCCTTGTCCCGCTCAGCCACGCGGCGCTGATGCAGGCGATCACGCTCAACGGCGCGGCTGTCGAAAAGAACCAGCGCGCCTTTGAACTGGGCCGCTGGGCCGCATTGCACCCCGATCAGGCGGAGCGGATGCTGCGCCCAAAGGTGGTCGAGCTTCCCAAGACGCTGGAAGATAAAATCACCTTCCGCGCCGATCATCTGGTGACCTATCAGGGCAAGGGGCTGGCCAGACGCTACCGCAAGATGGTGGATGGCATCAGCGATCCGCGCCTCAAGGAGGCGGTCGCCAAGGGCTATCACAAACTGCTGTCCTACAAGGACGAATACGAGGTGGCGCGGCTTCTGCTGACCTCGCAGGCAAAGGCGGCAGAGCAGTTTGACGGCGATTTCCGCATGACCTTCCATCTGGCGCCGCCGATCATCTCGAAAACCGGATCGGACGGGCGTCCCGTGAAGCGCACTTTCGGTCCGTGGATGGCAAAGCCGATGCGGGTACTGGCAGGCCTGCGGTTTGTGCGTGGCACACCGCTTGATATCTTTGGCCGCACGGCAGAGCGCCGGATGGAGCGCGCCCTGATCGCGCAATACGAAGCAGATATGGCGGCTGTCCTGCCCAAAGTGACGCCCGAGACGCTGGATGTGGCCGTGGCGCTGGCGGAACTGCCGCTGTCGATCAAGGGCTTCGGTCCGGTCAAGGAAGCGGCAGAGGCCAAGGCTGCAAAGCGCCGCGAGGAATTGCTGACAGCCTTCCGCGATGGCGGCAAGGGGATGGCGCAAGCGGCGGAGTGAGCAGGCCTGCGGGGCAGCGCCAGCGGTAAATGTCGTAGGCTACCGCGCAGCGTCGGGCCGCGGCGCGGCGATCCAACGCTGGTGACTTGGTAATTTATGCCAGCCAAATCCGTATGACCGCAAACCCGCGCCTGCATTTGCAAAATCGCCGTGCCGGGGGGCGGCCCGGCGATGCGCGCGGCGCTTTGCGCCTTTGCTCCGCGCATGTCGTCAGCATCCGTGATCACAGCGCTGGCAGTGCTCTTCAAAGCAATGATGGATTTCCCTCGCAAAGCGACGTATGACCTGTCTCCGATACCGCTCCAATCCTATGACTACGGGTTCGAGTTTGAAGAGAAACACCGGGCGTGAACCAATGCGCCCCCGCACTGGGCGCAGCATGGCCGTAGGAATTTTCGACAGTGGCCTTGGCGGCCTCACCGTACTCGAAGCGGTAACAAAGCGCATGCCGGACGTGCATTTTGTCTATTACGGCGACAATTCCCATGCCCCATACGGTGTGCGCGATGCTGACGACGTCTATCAGCTCACCAAATCGGCGGTCGAGTATCTCTGGCTGCATGGCTGCGATCTGGTGATTCTTGCCTGCAACACCGCCAGCGCCGCTGCCTTGCGCCGGATGCAGGAAGCGGGTGTGCCACCCGGCAAGCGTGTGCTCGGCGTCTTCGTGCCGCTGATCGAGGCGCTGACCGAGCGGCAATGGGGCGACAATTCCCCGCCGCGCGAGGTGGCTGTGAAACACGTGGCGCTGTTCGCCACACCCGCCACCGTGGCAAGCCGCGCCTTCCAGCGTGAACTGGCGTTCCGCGCCATCGGTGTCGATGTCGAGGCGCAGGCCTGCGGCGGCGTGGTCGATGCCATCGAGGAGGGGGACATGATCCTCGCCGAGGCGCTGGTGCGCTCCCATGTCGATGCGCTCAAACGCAAGATGCCGCGGCCAGAGGCGGCGATACTGGGCTGCACGCATTACCCCTTGATGCAGCACGTCTTTCAGGAGGCGCTTGGCACGGATGTGCAGGTCTATAGTCAGGCCAATCTGGTGGCCGACAGCCTTGCCGACTATCTGTCGCGCCGCCCTGCCATGCTGGGGGACGCCACCGAGAGTCGCTTTCTGACCACAGGCGATCCACGCCGCGTGTCGGACCGCGCGACGCAGTTTCTGCGACGACAGATCACGTTTCAGTCCGCCGGTTGATCCCGGTCAAAGTTTCCGCTTCACTTATTTGCCAAGATGACACCTGCGTCTGGTCCCTGACCGGCGCGAAGAAGGACAGAACACATGCCGCATCACATCGCGATTCTCGGGGCTTCGGGCTATACTGGGGCGGAGCTTGTCCGCCTCATCGCCACGCATCCGAATATGCGGATCACGGCACTGGGGGCCAATTCCAAGGCCGGGCAAAGCATGGCCGATGTCTTCCCGCATCTGCGCCATCTGGACCTGCCGATGTTGCAGACCATCGACCAGATCGATTTCTCTGATGTCGATCTGTGCTTTTGCGCGCTCCCGCATGCCACCTCGCAGGAGGTCATCCGCGATCTGCCCAAGACGTTGAAGATCGTGGACCTTTCGGCCGACTTCCGTCTGCGCGATCCGGCAGAATACAAGCGCTGGTATGGCAATGACCATGCCGCACAGGAGTGTCAGGCAGAGGCGGTCTATGGGCTGACGGAATTCTACCGCGCCGAGATCCGCGCCGCGCGGCTGGTAGCGGGCACTGGTTGCAACGCGGCTACGGGGCAATATGCCTTGCGTCCGCTGATAGCCGAAGGGGTGATTGATCTGGACGAGATCATCCTCGATCTGAAATGCGCGGTCTCCGGCGCGGGTCGCAGTCTTAAGGAAAACCTGCTGCATGCCGAACTGTCGGAAGGCTATCATGCCTATTCCGTGGGCGGCACGCATCGCCATCTGGGCGAGTTCGATCAGGAATTCTCGGCCATCGCGGGCCGTCCCGTGCAGGTGCAGTTCACGCCGCATCTGATCCCCGCCAACCGGGGCATTCTGGCAACCGTCTACGTCAAGGGTGACGCCGCGCGGATTCACGAGGTGCTGAAGTCCACCTATGCCGAGGAACCGTTCCTGCAGGTGCTGCCCTTCGGCCAGCATCCCAGCACGCGCCATATCCGCGGCTCGAACTTCTGCCATATCGGGGTGGTTGCAGACCGTCGCGAGGGCCGTGCGATTATTGTTGCGGCACTGGATAATCTGACAAAAGGTAGCAGCGGGCAGGCGTTGCAAAACGCCAATCTGATGTTAGGTGAGGACGAGACAACGGGGCTGATGCTCGCCCCGTGTTTCCCGTAAAGCGGGAGAGGGAGACGCGCATGGCTATGGGTGGATTGAAGAAGAAGCGGCGGATCCAGATCGTCGCCCTGACGACAGTCGCGCTGATCATCTCGACGGCGCTCATCGGCTATGCCATGCGCGACGGCATCAACTTTTTCCGCGCACCCAGCGATATCATTGCAGAGCCGCCCGGCCCGACCGAGGTCTTCCGCATCGGCGGTCTGGTGGTTGAGGGCAGCATCGTGCGCGGCGAAAGCGAGCAGATCCGCTTTAGCGTGACCGATGGCGGTGCCAGTATTCCGGTTGTCTATACGGGTGTTCTGCCGGATCTGTTCAGCGAGAATGAAGGCATGGTCGGCACCGGACGCTACATTGACGGCGTCTTTGAAGCCTCTGAAATCCTTGCCAAACATGACGAGACCTACATGCCCGCCGAAGTGGTGGATGCGCTCAAGCGCCAAGGCGTGTACCAAGAGCCGAGCGATAGCTGACCGCTGAGGCAGCGCACGGTCGCTTTTCCGGCTGTTAACGCCGATGCCGCAGCCTGTTCCCGATGGAAAAAGGGACAGGACGCATGCACAGCGTCGAAAAAATCGCACAAGAGATTGTCGCTCGGGAAGGCGGGTTCGTGAACGACCCCGCCGATCCGGGCGGCGCCACGCAACATGGTGTAACCCTCGGCACTCTGCGCCGCTTGGGCATGGACCTGACAGGCGACGGGGCGATCACGGTGGACGATGTCCGCGCCGTGACGCGCGAACGCGCCACCGCCATTTTCATCGAGCATTATTTCCGCCGCCCAAAGGTGGACAGGTTACCGGACCGGATACAGCCGAGCGTGTTCGACATGTATGTCAATGCGGGGGCCAATGCGGTGAAAATCCTGCAACGCCTGCTGCGCCAGATGGGCCAGAACATCACGGTGGACGGGATCATCGGGCCGCAGACCATCGCTGCCGCACAGGCCGCCCATGCGACCGCCCCCGACCATCTGGCCGATGCCTACGGGATCGCGCGGCGCAATTATTACCTGCGGCTGGCCGATCTGCGCCCGGCTAGCCGGAAGTTCGCGCGCACCCGCAACGGCGGCAAGGGCGGCTGGATTGTGCGGGCCGAGGAGTTCATTCATCCGCGCTATCACCTGACAACGGCGGAATTTGCAGCGAGGGTCGCACAATGGCGTTGATCGACACTGTTCTGGGCACGGTTTTCGGCGGCGGGCGCAACGTGTTGCGCGAAACGGCAGAGGTGTTCCGCGAGAATGCCGAAGAGCGCGCCCTGCGCGATATGGCGCTGAAACAGGCCGCGCTGTCGCAGTTCGGGGCGGAGTTCACGCTGGAGCGGCAGGGCTGGTTCAACCGTCTGGTGGACGGCGCCAACCGTTTGCCGCGTCCGCTGATGGCAATGGGCACGCTGGCTTTGTTCGCCTCGGCCATGGTCGATCCGGTCTGGTTTGCCAGCCGGATGCAGGGCATCGCGCTGGTGCCCGAGCCGCTCTGGTGGCTGTTGGGCGCGATTGTGTCGTTTTATTTCGGCGCGCGCCATCAGGCCAAGGGGCAGGAGTTCCAGATCCGCGTGGCGCAGACAATGGCGCATGTCCCGCAGGTTGTCAGCAACCTTTCGGCGCTCAAGGCGCTGGAGGAGGGTGGCTCAGTGGGGCAGGCGGAGACTCCCGCAGCCTCAACGCCACAGGAGACCGCCGCGCCCGACGACGACAATCCTGCTCTTATGGCATGGCGTCGCTCTGTGCCGCAGGCTGGGACACACGCGGACCCCGTCGGCGGCAGATAGGCAGGATGATCAGCACGGCACACCGCGCCGCGACAATCTGGTCTGCCCCGCACGCCGATTCCGTTTGGCCCGCCATGCGCCAAGCTCTATAACGAATGCATGATAGTAGAACTCGGACATTTCGCCCTCATCCTCGCCTTTCTGGTGGCCATCGTTCAGGCGGTGGTTCCATTGGTCGGCGCGCATCAACGCTGGCCCGGCTGGATGGCCATGGCCGAACCCGCGGCCAACGCGCAATTCATGCTCACGGCCTTTTCCTTCGGGGCGCTGACCTATGCTTTCGTGACCTCGGATTTCTCGGTCGCGCTGGTGGTGCAGAACTCGCATTCGCTCAAGCCGATGATCTACAAGATCAGCGGTGTCTGGGGCAATCACGAAGGCTCGATGCTGCTGTGGGTGCTGATCCTGACGCTGTTCGGCGCGATGGCCGCGTGGTTCGGAGGCAATCTGCCGCCCACCCTCAAAGCGCGGGTGCTGGCGGTGCAATCCTCTGTCTCCGTTGCATTTTTCGCCTTCATCCTGTTCACCTCCAACCCCTTCGCGCGGATGGCGGTGCCTCCGTTTGACGGGCAGGACCTGAACCCGCTGCTGCAAGACCCCGGCCTCGCTTTCCATCCGCCGTTTCTCTATCTCGGTTATGTCGGGCTGAGCCTTGCCTTCTCCTTCGCCGTCGCCGCCCTGATCGAAGGGCGTGTCGATGCCGCATGGGGGCGCTGGGTGCGGCCTTGGACCTTGGTCGCTTGGGTGAACCTGACCATCGGGATCGGCCTTGGCAGCTGGTGGGCCTACTACGAGCTGGGCTGGGGCGGGTTCTGGTTCTGGGATCCGGTGGAAAATGCCAGCCTGATGCCGTGGCTTCTGGCCGCCGCCCTGCTGCATTGCGCCATCGTTGTGGAAAAACGCGAGAGCCTGAAAAGCTGGACGATCCTGCTGGCGATTCTCGCCTTCGGCTTCTCGCTGATCGGCACGTTCATCGTGCGCTCGGGCGTCATCACCTCCGTCCATGCTTTCGCCAACGATCCCGAACGCGGTGTGTTCATTCTGATGATCCTCGGCTTTTTCATGGGCGGCGCGCTGGTCCTGTTCGCGGCCCGCGCCAGCGTGATGGAGGCCAAGGGCGTGTTCAGCCTTGTCAGCCGCGAAAGCGCGCTGGTTTTGAACAACATCCTGCTGGCGGTCTCCTGTTTCGTGGTCTTCATCGGCACGATCTGGCCGCTGATCGCCGAGATGCTGTTCGACCGCCGCCTCTCTGTCGGCCCGCCGTTTTTCGATATGGCGTTCACGCCGTTCATGGTCCTTTTGGGGCTGGCGCTGCCCATTGGCGCGATGATGCCGTGGAAGCGCGCCGAGATCGGCCGCAGCTTCCGCCCGCTGATCCCCGCGTTCATTTTGGCCCTGTCCATTGCCATTCTGGCCTTCGCGATCCAGACCGGACGCTCGGCCTTGGGCCCCGTCGGCCTGTTCTTGGGCTCGTGGCTGATCATGGGGGCCTTGGTCGATATCTGGTCGCGCACGGGGCGTGGTGCTGTCAAAGGGCGGCTGGGCCGTCTGACACGGCTGCCGCGGGCCGACTGGGGCAAGGGTGTGTCCCATGCTGGCCTAGGGGTGACCATGCTGGGGATTTCCGCAATGCTGGCATGGCAGCAGGAAGATATCCGCGTCGTGCAGTTCAACGCGCCGTTCGAGGTGGGCCGCTACACGCTGTCGCTGACCGATGTGCAGCGCGTGGAAGGGCCGAATTACATCTCGACCATGGGCTTTGTGGACCTGTCGCGTGACGGCAAAGCGGTCGGCACAATGACACCGGAGAAACGTTTCTATCCGGTGGCGCAGATGCCCACGACCGAAGCGGCTATCGATATCGGCTTCTGGCGCGATGTTTACGTGGTGATCGGCGATCCGCAGACCAACGGGGGCTGGGCGATCCGGACCTATATCAAACCGCTGGCCAACTGGATCTGGGGCGGCACCATCCTGATGGCAATCGGCGGGATGATCAGCCTGACAGACCGGCGTTTCCGCGTGGCGGCAGGTGCGGCACGGCGCACTCCCGTCGGCGGGGTGCCTGCGGAATGAGACAACTTGCCCTGACCTTGTGGCTGGCACTCGCCGTGCTTGGCCCGCTTGCCCCCATCACCGCCACGCAAGCCGTGGCGGTGGAGCCGGACGAGATACTTGACGATCCCGAACTGGAAGCGCGCGCGCGTGACCTGTCGCGCGGCCTGCGCTGCATGGTGTGCCGCAACGAGAGCATCGACGAATCCAACGCCGAACTGGCCCGCGACATGCGACTTCTGGTGCGTGAACGGCTGTTGGAAGGCGACAGCGACCCCGAGGTGATCTCGTTCATCGTGGACCGTTACGGCGAATATGCCTTGCTCAAGCCCACCACGGGCGGGGCCAACTGGATTCTCTGGGCCGCAGGGCCGCTGATGCTGCTGGTGGCGCTGGGTGTGGGCTACAGCTACCTGCGCGGTCGCCATCCCTCCAACAGCGCGCGCGAGGAAAAGCTGAGCGCCGAGGAGCAGGCGCGTTTGCGGAAAATTCTCGAGGACTGACGCTTGGTTTCTCCTTTCCCCCGAACCGCGCTGCGGTAAGGTGTCGCCCAGAGGCGGAGAACAGGAAGGGCCGAACCATGGAATATCAGACCATTACGCTGGACATCACCGATGATATCGCGGTGCTGACGCTGGACCGCGCGGACAAGATGAACGCGCTCAACACCCAGATGCGGGCCGAGATTGCCGATGCCGCGCGCAGCGCGGGCAAGGCGGCGCGGGTGCTCGTGATCACCGGATCGGGCCGCGCTTTCTGCTCGGGTCAGGATCTGAGCGACCGCGCCAATGCGGGCAATCTGGATATGGAGCGCACCTTGCGCGACGAATATCTGCCGATGCTTAAGGCGATCTATGACTGCCCGATCCCCACGATCAGCGCCGTCAACGGGGCTGCTGCAGGGGCAGGAGCCAACCTCGCGCTGGCCGCCGATGTGGTGATCGCAAGCCAGAGCGCCTATTTCCTGCAGGCTTTTACGCGGATCGGCCTGATCCCAGATGCGGGCGGCACCTACTGGATGACGCGCCAGATGGGCACGGCCAAGGCGATGGGGGCGGCCCTGTTTGCCGACAAGATCACCGCGCAACAAGCCGATGACTGGGGCCTGATCTGGGAAGCCGTCGCCGATGATGCCTTCGACGCGACATGGCGCGCCCGCGCGGCGCATCTGGCGAAAGGGCCGACCGTGGCTTATGCCCATGTGAAACAGGCGATCCGCGGAAGCTGGGACAACAGCCTTGAGGAGCAGCTTGCGATGGAGGGGCGTTTTCAGGGCACCTGCGGCAAGACGCGTGACTTCAAGGAAGGTGTGCTGGCTTTTCTGGAGAAGCGGCCTGCGGGTTTTGAGGGGCGCTGACGCTCCTCATCCGTCCTGCGGACGTCTTCGGTTGGCGCAAGCTCTAGCGCATATCGCGTTGAATTGGATTCACCCCGCATAATGACCGCGTTGTTTTTCAAAAACGCTGCCTCATTATGCGGAGTGAATACACGAATCCAGTCGAACGCGACACGCTCTAGATCAGCGGCACGAACGGCACCCCGCAGCCTGCAAGGGTCAGGCAACCGATCAAGATCATCCATTTTGCCATTGGTCACGTCCTTTATCAGCATTTGCAACGGGCTTTTGCCTAAACAAAAACGGCGCCTTTTCAGGCGCCGTTTCCATGTCTCGAACCGGCTCAGCGGTTTTCGATATCGATATAGTCTCGATGCGTCTCGCCCATGTAGAGCTGACGCGGACGCCCGATCTTCATCTGCGGATCGGCGATCATCTCTTTCCACTGGCTGACCCAGCCGACCGTGC
Organism: Rhodobacterales bacterium; assembly: GCA_047921295.1. Classification (GTDB taxonomy): domain Bacteria; phylum Pseudomonadota; class Alphaproteobacteria; order Rhodobacterales; family Rhodobacteraceae; genus Seohaeicola. The sequence continues at coordinate 1,991 of JBLRWK010000049.1, read as the reverse complement.
GCGACAGCGCAAAGACCGGCGTGAACATCGAGGTGGGGAAGCCGATCGCCTCAAGAATGATGCCCGAATAGAAATCCACATTCGGGAACAGCTTTTTCTCGATGAAATAGGGATCGTTCAGCGCAACATGTTCCAGTTCCTTGGCAACCTGCAGCAGCGGGTTGTCCTGTACGCCCAGCAGTTCCAGAACCTCGTCGGCGGATTGCTTGAGCACCTTGGCGCGCGGGTCTGTGTTCTTGTAGACACGGTGACCAAAGCCCATCAGGCGGAACGGATCGTTCTTGTCCTTGGCGCGCTCGATAAACTCGGGGATACGGTCAACCGTCCCGATCTCGCGCAGCATTTCCAGACAGGCCTGATTGGCCCCGCCATGCGCCGGCCCCCAGAGGCAGGCAATACCGGCGGCGATGCAGGCAAAGGGGTTGGCACCCGAGGACGACGCCAGACGCACCGTCGATGTCGAGGCGTTCTGCTCGTGATCGGCATGCAGCGTCAGGATACGGTCCATCGCGCGGGCGACAATCGGGTTCACGTGATAGGTCTCGGCCGGAACCGAGAAGCACATGTGCAGGAAGTTCGCTGCATAATCCAGATCGTTGCGCGGATAGACGAAAGGCTGGCCGATGGAATATTTATAAGCCATCGCGGCAATCGTCGGCATCTTGGCGATCAGACGGATCGAGGCAACCTCGCGCTGCCACGGGTCCGTCACGTCAAGGCTGTCATGGTAGAAGGCCGACATCGCGCCGACAACACCCACCATCGTAGCCATCGGATGCGCGTCACGGCGGAAGCCACGGAAGAAGTTGTGCATCTGCTCGTGGATCATCGTGTGACGCGTCACCCGCGTCTCGAAATCCTCAAGCTGGAAGGAGGAGGGCAGCTCGCCGTAAAGCAGCAGGTAGCACACTTCGAGGAAATGCGATTTGGAGGCCAACTGATCGATCGGATAGCCGCGATGCAGCAGAATACCCTCGTCGCCATCGATATAGGTGATGGTGCTGTCGCAGCTTGCCGTCGAGGTATAGCCGGGATCATAGGTGAACACGCCCGCCTGCGCATAAAGCTTGCGGATGTCGATCACATCCGGCCCGGCGGTCGGCGTATAGACGGGCAAGTCGAAACTTTTACCATCATAATTGAGGGTCGCGGTCTTGCTGGGTGTCGTCATTTTTATCCCTTCCTCACTGGCGGTCCCCGCAGATCGGGTGCGCCCTTTTTAGTCTGATCGCCTGAAGAAGGTGTTACCCGGTTTCAGGCGGCGGCATCTGACAGGCGCGCGAGGCTTTCCTCGCGCCCAAGCACCAGCATCATGTCGAACACACTCGGTGTGGCACTGCGCCCTGCAAGCGCGGCCCGCATTGGCCCTGCCAACTTGCCGAATGTCATCCCCTGCATCTGTGCGAAACTGTTCAGAGCGTGTTCAAGATCGCCCCGCGTCCAGCTAGCATTTTGCAGCTGCGGCGTCAATTCGTTCAGTATACCACGGGATACATCATTGAGATGCGCGGCGGCTTTCTCGTCCGCCACGATAGGACGCTCGGCCAGAATGAATTCAGCCTTATCAAGCAGTTCAAAGAAGGTCTTCGCGCGTTCTTTGAGGTGAGGCATCGCGGCGTAAAGCATGGCTTTCTTATGCGCCGGCAGGGACTTTTGGCCGATGGCCGCCATGAAATCCATGACCTCATGCAGCAGCGCAGCATCCTCCGTGGCAGCGATATGCTGACCGCAGATATTCTCGAGCTTCTTGAAGTCCAGCCGTGCCGGAGATTTGCCGATTCCCGCAAGGTCGAACCAGTCAAGCGCCTGCGCGTCATCGAAAAACTCGTCATCCCCGTGGCTCCAGCCCAGACGGGTCAAATAATTCCGCATGCCCGCTGCGGGATAGCCCATGTCGCGGTATTCCTCGACCCCCAGCGCGCCGTGGCGTTTGGAGAGTTTCTTGCCGTCGGGGCCGTGGATCAGCGGGATATGCGCCCAGACCGGCACGC
>JBLRWK010000048.1:25404-32479 GCA_047921295.1 Rhodobacterales bacterium | reverse complement strand
GTCGGTCACATCGACACCGATCCCGTCACCGGGGATCAGGGCAATCTTGTAGTGGTGCATGGGTCTGCTTCCTTTTGGTCATAGCGAAGGCACAAGTCGGCCGGAACGGCGGTCAATAGGCCTGCGTCGAAACCTTAGGGTGGATGACAGGGGAGTGCCAGCGCGTCTGCCCCTGCTGCTGACTTAGCCTCTGCCCTGCCCCAGAAGGTTTGTGTTTGGCGCGTGCTTGGCTTTGCCTTGCCGTTGTCCGGCGTGCTAAGCTAGGTCGCATGAAACGCGCGCATCCATTGGCCATCGTGTTCGGCACGCTAGTCGCCCTGAGCCTTGTGCTGGGGCTTGGCCATGCCGGCTGGCAGCGTGCCACAGCGCATTACTTGGGTGAATTGCAGGATCGCGGGCGCAACACGCTCGGTCTGGCGGAGTCCTCCCTCAGCGGCCAGCTTGCCCGCTTTGAGCGCCTGCCACAACTGATCGCCGATCAGCGGATCATCCGCACGCTACTGCTGTCTCCGCGCAATGCCGATCTGGTGGAGGCCGCCAATCTCTACCTCAGGGATACCGCCGAAAAGCTTGGTGCCTCGGATATCTATGTGATGTACCGCGACGGCGAGACGCTTGCGGCGAGCAATTTCGACCAGCCGCACAGCTTCGTCGGCGGCAATTTCGCCTTCCGGCCCTATTTCTACGACGCCATAGCCACGGGTGAGGGCCGGTTCTATGCTTTGGGCACCACGTCCAACAAACGCGGCTATTACTTTGGCGCGCCGATTGATGTCGCGGGGCAGCGGGTCGGGGTCATGGTCATCAAGATCGATCTGGACGAGATCGAGCGGGCATGGGCCTCCGAGGAATTGCGGATCATCGTGACCGATCCTGAAAACATCGTTTTCCTGTCCAGTCAGCAGGACTGGCTCTTTCGTTCGCTGGGGTCGGTGACACCCGAACAGATGGCCCGAACCGAGGCGACGCGCCGCTATGCCAGTGTGCCGATTGACCCCATCGACACCCTGCTGCCTGCGGTCACTGACGGCCCGGCCCTTCTGACGGTGCAGGGCGAAGAGGGCACCGCACGGGAATACCTCGTTGTCTCGACGCGTATGCCCGCTGCCGACTGGACGGTGCAGGTTCTGTTGCCAACCCGACCTGTGCGCCTGCAGGCGGCGGGCAATGTCGCGCTTGCTGTGCTCGGGCTGGGGTTGCTGACGCTGATCGGGCTGGTGCTGTGGCAAAGACGCCGCCAACTGGCCGAACGCCTGTCGGTGCAGCAAGCCACAAAGGTCGAGCTGGAAAAGCGGGTGATCGAGCGGACCTCGCAACTGGCCGCCGCCAACGCCGCCCTGCGCGACGAAGTGGCCGAGCGGCGCGCCACCGAGGACCGCTTGCGCCAGACCCAATCCGAACTGGTGCAGGCGGGCAAGCTGGCGGCGTTGGGCCAGATGTCGGCCGTGCTGAGCCACGAGTTCAACCAGCCGCTGGCCGCCGCCCGCAACTACGCCGAGACCGCGCAGCTTTATCTTGACCGCGACCGCACCAGTGAGGCGCGCGACAATGTCGGGCATATCCTTGGCATGATCGACCGGATGACCCGCATCAGCAAGCATCTGCGCAATTTCGCCCGCAAACCGCATGACAAGCTGCGGATGGTGGTGCTGGGCGATGTGGTGGCGGATGCGATGGAGCTGATGGGATGGCGGCTGGAGAAGACAGGCATAACGCTGGATGTCGATCTGGGGCCGGAGCCTTTGCGGATCAACGCGGGGGCGGTCCGGCTGCAACAGGTGCTGGTGAACCTGATGTCCAACGCGATGGATGCCATCGAGGAGCACGACGACAAACGGCTCGAATTGGTGGCGCGGCGCGTGGGCGATATCGTCGAGCTGCGCCTGCGCGATCACGGGCCGGGCGTGCCGGAGGTTCTGCAACCACGGATTTTCGATCCGTTCTTCTCGACCAAGGAGGTGGGCAAGGGCCTTGGGCTGGGGCTGTCGATCTCGTTCAACATCATCCGTGATTTCGGCGGCAGGCTGATGGTGCGCAACCATCCCGACGGCGGTGCCGAGTTCATCGTCGAATTGCAGCCTGCCGCAGCCGATACCGGAGACATCGCGGCATGAACGGTCCGATTGTCCTGCTGGCCGATGATGACGACGATCTGCGCCGCTCCACCCAGCAGGTGCTGGATCTGGCGGCTTTGCAGGTTGAAGGGTTTGCCCGCGCCGAGCCGGTGCTGGAACGGATCACCGCAGGGTTCGGCGGCGTCGTGATCACCGATATCCGCATGCCCGACATGGACGGGCTGACCCTGATGAACAAGATCCACGAGATCGACGCGGAGATTCCGGTGATCCTGATCACGGGGCACGGGGATGTGCCGCTGGCGGTGCGGGCCATGCGCGAGGGGGCGCATGACTTTATCGAAAAGCCCTTTTCCGGTGTGCAGCTTGCCTCGATCACGGCCCGTGCGCAGGAATTCCGTGCATTGGTGCTGGAGAACCGCCGCCTGCGGGCCGTGACAGGACAGGCCGATGATCTTGAGGCACGGCTGATCGGACGTTCCGAGCCGATGATCGCGCTGCGCCGGTCGATCCGCACCATCGGGCCGTCGGATGCCGATGTGCTGATCGTGGGGGCAACCGGCACCGGCAAGGAGATCGTGGCGCGCGCCCTGCATGATCTGTCCTCACGGGCGGAGCGACCTTTCATCGCGCTGACCTGTAGTGCCCTTCCCGAAACCCTGATCGAATCCGAGCTGTTCGGCCATGAGGCGGGCGCCTTTCCGGGGGCGTTGCGGGCGCGGATGGGCAAGTTCGATCACGCGCGCGGCGGCACGATCCTGCTGGATGACATCGGCGCGATGCCGTTGGATGTGCAGGGAAAGCTGCTGCGGGTGATCGAGGAGCGCGTCACCACGCCGCTTGGCTCGAATGTGCAGCACCCGCTGGATGCGCGCTTCATCGCCACCAGCCGCGTGCCCTTGGAGGAGGAGGTGAATGCCGGACGCTTCCGCGCCGATCTACTCTATCGTCTGAACGTCGTCAGCCTGCGCGTCCCGCCCCTGTCCGAGCGGGTGGAGGATATTCCCGCCCTGTTCACCCGCCTTCTGTCAGAGGCCTGCCTGCGCCACCGGATGCCCGCACGCAGCGCCAGCCCCGCGTTGCTGGCAGAACTGGCACGCCGCGACTGGCCGGGCAATGTGCGCGAGTTGCGCAATGCGGCCGAACGCTTTGCTCTGGGTGTGCCGCTGGCCGATCACACCACACCGGGCAGCACGGCGGCCCCCGATACAAGCCTTGCCGATATGATGGCCGATCACGAACGCAAGCTGCTGGTGGAGGCCCTTATCCGGCACAGGGGCGCGCTGCGTCCGGTTTACGAATCCCTTGGGCTGTCGCGCAAAACCCTTTATGACAAGCTTGTCCGCTACGGGATCGACAAGGCGCATTTCCAGTTGGCGCAGGGTGACGCGGACGAGGTTGACCCCGCAGCTGTGTAGAAACCTACACGTTGCCACCGCTCTATGTGTAGATTTCTACCCATACTGCCCCTCTTTGCCGAAAAATATCGCGCATCGGGTCTCAGCGCGCTTGCATCGTGGGGCGCAAGGGCGTGCATAGCCCTCAGTGTCTGCGGGTTCTGAGTGAGGGATCCTGCGGACCAGTGTACTTACGCACTTTATGGGGAGGTCCTAATGCGTTTTTCAAAATTTGCGGCTCTGGCCGCTGCTGCCATCATGTCTGTCTCTGCGGCATCCGCCCAAGACCGCGCCGGTTGGCCGTCTGATCTGACCGTCGGCACCGCAAGCCAGGGCGGCGTCTACTTCGTCTATGGTAACGGTCTGGCCGGTTTTCTGGCCGAAGAGCTGGGCGTGAACGCCTCGGGTGAGGTGACGGGCGGTCCGGTGCAGAACGTGACACTGGTGCAGACCGGCGATCATGACATCGGGCTGGTAACCATGGGTCCGGCGTTCGAGGCGTGGAACGGCGAGAGCGAACTGGCACCCGGCCTTGAGCACAAGGATATCCGCGCGCTGTTCCCGATGTATGAAACCCCGTTTCAGGGCGTCGCGCTGCGCTCGTCGGGTATCACCTCGGTCAGCGATCTGGGCGGCAAGCGCGTGGGCGTCGGCCCCGCAGGCGGCACACCCGGCACCTACTGGCCGCGTTTCTTCGACACGCTCGGCCTTGACGTGAACGTCTCCAACGCCGGTGCGGCCGATACCGCCGGTCAGCTCAAGGACGGTCTGGTCGATGCCTTCGTCTTCGCCGCAGGTCTGCCAATCGGTGCCTTCTCGCAGCTGGTCGCGGAATCGGATGTCGTGCTGTTCGGCTTCACCGACGAGGAACTGGCCACCATTCTGGAAGGTCACCCCGAGGTGTCCGAGTTCACTATCCCCGCAAATACATACACCTCGCAGGAAGAAGACCAAAGCTCGGTCGCGATGTGGAACTTTGCCATCGCCCATGCCGATATGCCCGAAGATCTGGCCTATGAGATCACCAAGCTGGTGATGGAGAACAACGACCGCATGCTGCAGATCCATGCCGCAGCAGCCGCCACGCTGGCGGAGAATGTGGACAACAACTCCTTCCTGCCCTTCCACCCCGGTGCCGTGCGGTATTTCGAGGAAATCGGCGTCACCATCGCGGATGAGTTGAAAGGCTGATCGCAGTCGTGAAAACAAGCCACGGGGCGCGGGGTGTATCTGCCCCCTGCCCCGTGCGCCCCTCCACTACCTGAGACCAGGCCCGCCCCCAGACGGCGCAATCGCCCGCCTTGACGCGTGGCGCATCCGGCAGAACCGGACATATTCATTCATACAACTTATATCGTATCGGGGAGGATACACATGTCCCAGTCATCCGAGACCCAGTCATCCGATTCCGCCGTGCAGGGTGATGCCGCGACCATCGCGGAAGGCGTCGACAAAGAGATCATCTCGCCCAACCAGCGTGTGTTTGTCGGGGCTTTCGGCCTGTTCGTGACCGTGCTGTGCATCCTTTACACAGTGTTCCATGTCGGCGCGATGAACGGACTGCACGACCGCCTGACGGATCTTCTGGGGATGCGCCCCATCGATCTGACCGAGCCATGGCGCTACCGGCTGATCCATGTGGGTGGCGGGCTTGCCCTTGGCTTCCTGCTGTTCTCCTCGCGTGCGCTGGCCCCCGACGGGACCGATGCGCCCTTGTCGCTGCTGGAAAAAATCCTCGGCGCGGTGGCGGGCGGTCTGCTTGCCGTGGCAGCGGGCCAGTTGTTTCTGATGCTGCTGACGGGCGACCGCATCGTGACCGGAGCGCCCCCCAGCAAACATCTGATGACCTTCGGCTATCCCCTGATCATCGGCACTGTGCTGGCGATGATGGCAAGCTGGCTGCAACCGCCGCGCAGCCGCAGCCGCCTGTCGATCCCCGACACGCTTCTGGCCATCGCGGCCCTGATCGCGGGCGTTTATATCATTGGCCATGCCGATCTGCTGCGGACCCGCGCGCAGGTGTTCCCGCATCCCAATGACATGTGGGCCTCGATCGCGGGCATTATCCTGATCCTCGAACTGACGCGCCGCCTTGCGGGCCTTGCGCTGGTGATGATCGTGGCGGTCTTTCTGGCCTATGGTTTCATCGGACCGTGGCTGCCCGGTGTTCTGAACCACCGCGGCTATGCGCCGGCGCGGTTCTTTGCCTTCATCTATACCGATAACGGTATCCTCGGGCCGACAACCGCGATCTCCTCGACCTATATCATCCTGTTCATCACCTTTGCCGCCTTCCTTCAGGCCAGCCGTGTGGGCGAGTATTTTGTGAACTTCGCATTTGCCGCCGCCGGTGGCACGCGGGGCGGCCCTGCGAAAGTGGCGGTCTTTGCCTCCGGCCTGATGGGGATGATCAACGGCACCTCGGCGGGCAACGTGGTCTCGACCGGCTCGCTCACGATCCCGCTGATGAAAAAGGTGGGCTACAAACCGCAAACAGCAGCCTCGGTCGAGGCGGCGGCCAGTTCGGGCGGGCAAATCCTGCCGCCGATCATGGGGGCCGGTGCCTTCATCATGGCCGAGATCACCGGCATTCCCTACCGCGACATCGTGATTGCCGCGATCATTCCGGCGATCCTCTACTTCACCTCCGTTTATTTCATGGTGGACAAGGAGGCGCTGAAAAAAGGCATGCGTGGCCTGCCGCGCGAGGAACTGCCGCGTTTTGACGCGCTGCTGCGCCGTGTTTTCCTGTTCATCCCGATCATCATCCTGATCGGCGCGCTGTTCATGGGCTATTCCGTGATCCGCGCGGGCACACTTGCGATGGCGGCAGCGGCGGTTGTCAGTTGGTTCACACCTTATCGCATGGGTATCCGCGAGATCCTCTATGCGTTCGAGATCGCCGCGCGCATGTCCCTGCAGCTTGTCGCCGTTTGTGCGGCGGCGGGGATCATCGTCGGTGTCATCTCGCTGACAGGTGTCGGCACACGGTTCTCCTCGATGCTGCTGGGGCTGGCCGGACAAAGCCAGTTGATGGCGCTCGTCTTCGCGATGCTGGTGTCGATCATCCTTGGCATGGGCATGCCCACAACCGCCGCCTATGCCGTGGCCGCCGCCGTAATCGCACCCGGCCTGATCCGCATGGGGATCGAGCCGCTGACGGCGCATTTCTTCATCTTCTACTATGCGGTCATGTCGGCCATCACCCCGCCTGTGGCTTTGGCGGCCTACGCAGGCGCGGCGATTGCACAATCCGATCCGATGAAGACCTCTGTCGAGAGCTTCAAGATCGGTCTGGCGGCCTTCATCGTGCCCTTCGTGTTCTTCTTCAACGACGGGCTGCTGATGCAGGGCGACTGGTTCAACATCATCCACGTGTTCCTGACAGCGCTTCTGGGCATCTACCTGCTGGCTTCGGCAGTGCAGGGCTGGTTGTTCGGTGCGATCAACTGGCCGTTGCGGATACTCGTGGGCGGCGCGGCGATTGCGATGATCTCGGGCGGTTGGGTGTCGGATGCGATCGGTCTGGCAGCAGGCGGGATAGTGTTCCTGATCCAGCGCGGGATGATCGGCCCCAAGAACATCGTCAAGGGCGCTGACTGA
>JBLRWK010000048.1:0-25304 GCA_047921295.1 Rhodobacterales bacterium | reverse complement strand
CCTGATCCAGCGCGGGATGATCGGCCCCAAGAACATCGTCAAGGGCGCTGACTGACCCGCGTCCCCAGTCCGATGTGACAAAAAAGGCCCCGTGTTCCCAACTTTAAAGGAACGCGGGGCCTTTCTCCGTTCAAGCCCGCAGCCTGCGCGGATACGGACCGGCTTACAGCGCCTCAGCCGTGGTCTGCATCCATTCGCGGTGCCGCAGTTCGTCTGCATGGGCCTTTTGAAAGAACGCTCTGGATTTCTCGATCGTATCGGGATGGTCCGACGCGCGTTCATAAGCGGTGACGGTGTCTTCCTCGTTCGTCCGCATCGCCTTGAGAATGGCGCTGTCTCCGGCCAGATTCGCCATCGCGATCTTGCCAGTGGTCAGCATCTGCTTCATGTCGCCTTCGGCTGGCGCCTCGATCCCGATTTCACTTGCCATCTCGCGCAACACCTCAAGATGCTGGAGGTGATCCTCGCGGAAAGTTCTGACCTGATCGGCAAGGTCTGCCCCCGACAGGCGCTCGATCGTGCTGTCGTAGGCGGCGATGGCGTCATGCTCCAGCAGGATCAGGTTCGTGACGAGATCCTCGAATGTGTTTTCGTTTCCAACAGTGGTTGCCATGGTCTACCCCATTTGTGGTTTGCTCATTATGCCCGCACTGCTTTCGCAGGTTGCGGACATTCCAAGCTGAACATCCCGTTGCGGGGTTTGTTCCACCATCCGCCACGGGAACCGGGCCGCCTGAACGGGGTTTATCAAGCAGCCCGCGCGAACCTAGTCCATACGTGCGTCCAACTCGTGCCGTGCAAAGCAGATCGCAGCAGTCCCGTTAGCCACGGCATCAGCACAATCCGGTCCGGTCACACAAGGACGCAAGCAAACCCCAAACCATCAAAGGGTAAAGATTTGCCTGAATTTTCCATCGACGATGTTATCTTCCAGTTTGCCGCAGTCATCGCAGCGGCGTTGGTCGTGCAACTGGCCTTCGAGCGGACGCGCGTTCCGGGGCTGATCGGTTTGATCATTCTGGGCATGGCAATCGGACCGGGCGGTGCCGCCCTTTTGCCGGAAGAACCGGTTGTCGAGCTTTTCGGCTCTATCGGGCTGCTCTACATCATGTTCATTGCGGGGGTCGAGATCGACCTTGATCAGGTCAGGGAGCGCAAGAGCGAGGCGTCCTCTTTCGGGGCGATGGCGTTTATCTTCACCTTCGTGCTGGCCTTCGGGACGGGTCTGCTGTTCGGGCTGGACCAGTGGGGCGCCCTGCTGCTGGGTGCGGCGCTGTCGTCGCATACTCTTGTGGCCTATCCGATGGTCAGCAAACTCGGGCTTGCGGCGCGCCGCCCCATCGTGGCCGCCACGGGCGGGACACTTCTGACGGATACAGCCTCGTTGCTGGTGCTGGTCATTGTGATCAACGCAGCCGATGGCGATGGTGGCTGGGCGTGGCTGGTGCCGGTGGTGTCACTTGTCGTGCTCGCGGTATTGGCGCTGTCCCTGGTGCCGCGTCTTGCGCGCGCTGTATTCTCAAGCAAGCTGCACACAATGCCGGAAAAGGCGCTGTTTCTGATGGTGGTCCTGCTGGCGCTGTCGGTGATGGCGGAGTTGATCGGCACCGAGGATATTCTGGGCGCATTTCTGGCCGGTATCTGCCTGAACAGGGCGCTGCACCGGCGCGAGGAACTCAAGCAACATATCGAATTTGTGGGCCGGATGCTGTTCCTGCCGTTCTTCTTTGTCGATACCGGCATGCGCCTTGCGCTCGATGCCCTGCAAGAGCCTTCGACATGGTTGCTGGCCATCGTGCTGATCGTGGTGATCATCCTCACCAAAGGTCTCAGCGCTGCCGCCACCGCGCGGCTGTTCGGCTACACAAAGATCGAAGGACTTGCCATTGCAAGCCTGTCGTTTCCGCAGGCCGCGGCGACGCTTGCGGTTGTGGTGATCGGGATGGAACTGGACCTTGTCGATCCGCCAACTGCGGATGCGGTAATCATCGTGATTTTCGTCACCTGCCTTTTGGGGTCGCTCTTGACCCATTATGCCGCGCACAGGATGGCAAGGACCGGCAGTCGCTCCGCATCGCCATCCGCCCCCCAAGAATGACCGAACAATTTCCGCGCGATCACGGAACAAAATTCTCCATCTACAGTTAGGGGGTCACGGCAGCATTTGTCAGATCACCGGTCAATCCCTTTATGGGAGCGTCGCCGGTGGTCCGGGTTGCCGCGAAGTTTATCGATCGCTTTTGGTGCAGAAGGGAGCAAATGAATGAACGATCAGCCATCCAGCCTGCGGGTGCTTGTTGTCGAGGATATGTGGATTGTCGCCGAGGATCTTGCGGCGGAACTGGAAGATCTGGGATGCCAAGTTGTCGGACCGGCAGGAAAGCTGGAGCAAGGTCTTCAGATTGCACAGCAGGAACAGCTTGACGGCGCGTTTCTGGATGTCAACCTTGGCGCCGAAAACTCGTTTCCCATTGCGGCAGCCTTGCGGGAACGTGGTGTGCCATTCGCTTTTCTCACCGGCTACGACCTGCCCGAGGCCTTCCCGCCGGAGCTTGTCGATATCCCGCGCCTGCACAAGCCTGTGCATCCGGGTGATCTCGCGAACGCGCTGGCCGCATTTTGAGACCAAAAACAACCGCCTGATGCTAAAAATAAGGGGGCTCCGGATGGAGCCCCCTTGACTTGCGGTCATCGCTGCAACCCTTAGAGGTTGCTGGGGTTGTGCCACTCCTCCATCGCTTCAAGCTGCTCTTCGGTATAGGGCACATAGGCCCGCAGCTCGTCGCTGGTGAAAGCGCGTGTCTGGTTGGCATGATCGACGCGCAACTGCACCTCTTCCATCGGCAATGCGACAGGTTTTGTCCCTATGCCGAGAAACCCGCCGACATCGATGATGACGCTTTCGATTTCGCCGTCCTCGCCCAATGCCAGTTCGCTGACTTCGGCGATCCATTCATTGCGCGTACCGTAGACAGGCGCACCCAGCAATTCGTCTGTTGTGAGGTCGGAAAACTGGATTTCCCGCTGCTGGCGCTGTTCGGCCTGCCCCCATTGTGTCGAGCCGCGGATCTCGCCCGCATTGGTGGCTGTGGACTGGTCATAGGGCTGGGCCTGTTGGAAGGTTTCTGCATCACCCGTATAGATAACAGTGAACGCATCGCCGACAGGCTGTTGGCCTGTTTGTGGCTGACCTGTCTGCTGCTGGCCCATCTGGGTCTGACCCGTTTGGCCGGTTTCAGTTTGGCCTGTCTGTGCCGCGCCTGGCTGCTGCTGGCCCGTCTGGGCCTGACCGGTTTGGCCGGTTTCAGTCTGGCCCGTTTGAGTCTGGCCCGTTTGAGTTTGGCCCGTTTCAGTCTGGCCTGTCTGTGCCGCGCCTGTCTGCCGCTGGCCCGCGTGATGATCCGGGACAAACCTGACCTCATCCATGGAGATGCGGATTTCATTGGCGGCAGTGCCAAGATAGCCGCCGGCATCGACGATCAGACCATCCGCGTCCCCGTCGGCATTCAGGATGACATCGCGGATCACACCGACCATTTGCATCCCGTCACGGGCCTGCCCACGCATCGGCGCGCCCGCCATGCTTCCCGGCTGGCCGGGCTGCGTTGCGGTCGTACCGCCGACCGTGGGATCGGTCTGTGCGACGCCAGTACCCTGGGTTGCGGCTCCGGTTTGCGGCGGGGTCTGGGTTCCCGGTGCCACGCCCGGCGCGGCTCCCGGAGCCACTCCGGTCTGGAAATCGGTCTGTGTCTGGGCACCGGCCTGACCGCCACCCTGCTGCTCCATGAATATCCGCTTGCCGATCAGGTCGGAAGCCTGAAAGCTCTCGCCGAGAACCATTTCGCCCTGCCCCTGCTGGGCTTGATCCATTGTTTGCACCTGACCTGTCTGTGCAGTGGTGCCGGTCTGGGGTGCGTCAGTCGTCTGCGCGGCGACAGGCAATGCCGCAAACGCGACCAGTGAGGTGGTCATGAGAAGACGTTTCATTTCTTCCTCCATCGTCTGATTTCTGTTCGGGCAGAGCCGCACTCTGCTGAAGACACAACGGCTGAGCGCCGACCTTGTTTCTTAAATAAACCCGAAAAAATCTGGAACATTTTGACCCTGTTCGGGTTATCGCCTGTTTCCGTTTCCGCAAGCTGCACATCAGCGCCCCGCGACGCGGTGCGCGCTGGTTGGGTGTCACCAAACTGTAGCGAACGTCAGCGCGCAGGCATGGCGAACTCGCGCCGTTCCGCCCGCCCGGAAAGCGGACATCGGCCTGCCCCGCCGCCTATGCCACAGATTTCTCGGAACATACGGCCCCGCCGCTGGTTGGCCGATTCAGACGTCGACCAGACCACGCCCGCCGCTGCGGGACGGTCATGTGCTCTTCGCTGGTCTTACGTTCTTGGCCCAAACCAGAAGGAACCGAAAAATGAAACAACCGGAATCCCATTCCGCCGCGACCAAGCAAAAGGCGCAGGAGGCAAAAGCCGATGTGGCCGACACCCTGCGCGATACGGTCAATGACACCACCCAAAAGGTGACAGCAGAGCTTTCAGGCGCGGCCGAAAAGACCAAAGCCGGAGCCGCGCACGAGTTCAAGACGCTGGCCGACGCGCTGCACACGGCTGCAAACGAACTAGACGACGGCTCCCCCCAGCGCCGGATGATCGACACCGTGGCGAAAAACCTCGACGACTTTTCGGACGGCATCCAACACAAGAACATGGGCGAAATGCTGGGCGGGCTGAACGATCTGGCCCGTCGCAACCCGGTGATGTTCCTTGGCGGTGCTGCATTGCTCGGCTTTGTCGCCACCCGTCTGGCATCAGCCTCCGCACCCGGAAGCCGCACCGCGTCCGGTAGCCAGAGCAGCCGGTCTGCCGCCTCCCCGCAGGGCGTCGCGCCTTCGCCAGCGACATCCGCACCGTCGACGACTCAGGCATCCGCACCGTCAGCGACACAGCCGTCCACACCGGCATCCACACCGGCTGGCACCACCACCAACAGGGGAGTTTGATTATGTCCACCGACAAAACCGCCAGCACGATTGTGACCGATGCCTTGTCACGCGTGAGTGCTCTTGTCCGGGGCGAGTTTGACCTTGCACGCGCCGAACTGAACGAAAACGTCCATAATGCGGGCGTGGCGATCGGCATGATCATCGGGGCCGTCGTGCTGGCTCTGACCGCGCTCAACGTGCTGTCCGCCGCCCTCGTCGCTGCACTGACAGAGGCGGGCATCCCCGCAACATGGTCGGCAGTGATCGTGGGCTTGGGCTTTGCCATTGTCGCCTACGTTTTGCTCCAGAAAGGCAAGTCAGATCTGAAACTCACCTCACTCGCGCCCACCCGCACCGCCGGAAATATCAAGCGCGACGCCCAGACCGTAAAGGACAGCTATAATGACTGATCACCTTGAACCCGAAGAAATCGAACGCCGCCTCGAAAAGGACCGCGCGGCGCTGGCCAACGATCTGGACGAACTGAAAAGCAAGTTCTCTCTGGAGACGATTGTCCGGCAGGCCGTGGACCAGATCCGCGACCACAGCGATGACATCACCGCGTCCGTCAGCCGGGCGGTGAAGGAAAACCCGCTTGGCGTTGCGGTCACAGGTGTCGGCCTTGCATGGCTGATCTTTGGCGACAAAACAAAGACGCATCATACCCGCGCCAGCCCGACCGCTGCGGGCATACCGGTCTCTTCCCCGCCGTTGGGCCAACAGGATTACGGTCACCAATCCGCAGACCGGAGCCGCCACAATCCCGCATCGCAGGATAAAAACCTGCCGTCGTGGCTCAAGGATGATCACCATCATGGCGGTGGCGGGCACAATGTCGCCAGCAAGGCGCGCGATGCCATGGCGCAATCCAAGGACAAGTTGGCAGACGCATCGGGTGCAATGCGCGACCGGATGCACGATACGGCTGACTCGGTGCGTGATACGGCTGACACGTTGCGTGAGCGCACAGCGCAGTGGCGTGCGCGGCTGTCGGAGGGGACAGAGCATCTGTCCGAGGAGGGGCGCGCCCGTGTGATCGCCGCCCGCGAGAAAGCATCCGAGGCGCGCGACGCAGCGATGAACCGCATGCATGACAGCAAGGAACGCGCGGTTGATCTATTCGAAGATCATCCCTTGATTGTCGGTGCGCTTGCTGTTGCCGCCGGTGCCGCGCTGGCCGCCGCCCTGCCGCATACACGCATGGAGGACGAACAGTTCGGCGAGACCAGCGATGCGCTGATCCGTGAGGCGGAGCGTATCCTGTCCGAGGAGACGGAGAAGCTGGGTGCTGCCATGGAGACAGCGGCAGACGAGGCCGGTGATCTGGCACGCGACGTGGCCACCAAGGCGGGGTCCGTGGTTGAAACAGCCGCCGCCTCGGTCGGAGAAAGAGCCTCTGAACTGGCGGATGACGCGACCGCGTCCGATAAAAGTGCGGCGCAGGACAAGCAGAAGACGGGTGATGCAGAGAAATCCGCCACCGGCAATCCGCGACCTGTCCGCGATATACCCTCCTGATCGCGATGGGCGGGCCGCGCAACCGGCCCGCCCATTGTCTGGACGCTCGTGGTCTGGGCGCTCCTCGGCCTATCCAGCCCCTGCCCTAAAGACCCTGAGTCAAACCTCTGACCAGCTTGCGCAACCGATCGACACGGCTCCGTTGGTCACCACCATCGCCCCGTAGCGATAGAGGTTCAGCGGGTTCACGTCGGGATCATGCGCGATGAGCCAGACACCTTGGCGGATATCGGTCCACACCAAGCGGCCATTGATCCGGTCTGCGGCGGCCTCGATCTCCTCGAAACTGACGCCGGGCCTGAAGACGGCAAGCGTTCTGTCGCCCGTGTTCAGGTCAGCCGGAGGACGCGCTGCCAGTGGTCCGGCTATCCCTGCGATCAGGCACAACCCGACAGTGACACTGCGCGATCCGAGCGCGCCGCCGCCCGTAGAGGGCGGTTTTCGCAACAGCCACAGCCCAGCCAAACCGGCACCGAGGCCGAAGGGGACGAACCAGAGCAGATCCCAAAGCAGCGGGTTATCGACATCCATGCGTATCCGGTGAAGCTGCAATACCCAATGCGCCAGAACCGCATCCGTCACATGCCATGCTCCGAACCCGATCAAGGCCCAGCCCAGCAGATGATGCCCCGCGCCCGCAACCATTGGGCGGGACCGTGCGGACCACAACAACCACGCCCCGACAAGGGCGAAGATGTAATGCGCCAGATGGAAAAGCCCGTCCGCCAGTATCTGGACCCGCAGATCCAGAACCGTCTCGGACCCTGCCACACCGGACAGTAGATGGTGCCACTGCAGGATCTGATGCAGCAGAATACCGTCAAAAAAGCCACCGATCGCCACGCCTATCAGGAACCCGCCCCACGCGCGCCTGCGTGTCAGGGCTTGATGCGAGGTGTTGATCTGCCGTTCGTTGATGTTCTGTTCCATAAACGTCGGAACAATGGAGGCGCGGGATTGTTCCGCCTGATGGAAGATCTTCGGCCTGCTTTACGCCGCCCGCGCATCCAGCAGGTCAGCCACCCTGCGTGTCGTCTCTGTCTCTACTGTCTCTTCTGCCTTGCGTCCGGGCATCGGACGTTCCGACCGGCGTGTATCCTGCGACATCGCTGACCATCCCCATCACCGCACCTTGCTGATTATCCTTGGCGGAACTGGCGACAAAAACGATCCGCCCGCCGGCCTGCGCAGCGTCCCGAACCGCCTCCATCTCATTGATCGACACGAAGAACGCCAGACCGTCCGCAGGCGACAATCCGGTGGTTCCGGCAAAGCTTTGCAGCGCCTCGGCATTGCCTTCCGCCACGGTCTTGCGAAAGCTTGCAAAGGCGGCGCCCTTGATCTTGAGCGCCTCGCCCTCGGCATTGGCCGCCGCGACCTGTAGTGTGCGTTTGGCCTCACCCTCGTTCACCGCAGCTTCCTTGAGCCGTTCAGCCGAGATCACCCGATCAAACGCGCGGCGCAACTCGTCAGAGGGCTGGGGATCATCGACCAGAACATTCTCGATCCGGAAGCCGAACTCTCCCATCCGCTCGGTCAGCGTGCTCGCGACATCATTTTCGAAGGTGTTGCGCGACTGGAAGAGATCGTTGAAAGACATGCCCGACGCGGTAGAGCGCACCTGATTGACGACATAGGAGCGTATCTGGTCGGCGGCGTTGGACAGCTTGTAGAACGCATCCTGCGCGCTGTCCTCATTGACCCTGTATTGCACGCGGATCGGAACGCTGACAAAGGCATTGTCCTTTGATTTCACGTTCACATCCTCGGCGATTTCCTGAATTTGCAGCGAGAAATTCTGGCCCGCAATCTGGATCGGCCAAGGCAGCTTGAACGACAGACCGGCGGAGCGGATACTGGAAAAGCGCCCGAAGGTCTCGATCAGCCGGACATTCTGCTGGCGGGTGATCACGATGGTCGAGGCGAGAATGGCCACGGCCACGACAATCAGAACGGCATAGATGATCAGGGTTTGCACGGCGGTCTCCTTCGATGGTTGTTCATCTCGGGTGGATCACCCAAGGTGCTAATAGTTTGATCTATGCCACCGGCCGGAGAGGCCAAGGAATGTTCACGCGATTGCGACAGCCCGCCCCGAAGCGTGATACGCGCGCGCGACCCTCAGGCGACGATCTCGACAGGCGTGCCCTTGTAGGCCGGGGTCTGTGATTTCAGGTCATGGCTGTCCAGCGGGACGAGCGGGTTAAGCTCGGGATAATATCCCGCGACGCAGCGGTCCGGCAGGTCGTAGGGCGTCACGGCCAAGCCGGAAACGCGCCGCGCGATCCCGTCATCGACGGCACATACAAGGGTGATGCGCTGCCCCTTGACCAGCCCCAGCCGCTGCATTTCAGCAGAATTGATGAGCAGCACATTGCGGTCCCCTTCCAGATCGCGCAGCCGGTCGGAAAAGCCGTAGATCGTGGTGTTGAACTGGTCGTTGGAGCGCAGCGTGACAAGCGTCATCGTCGTTTGGCCGGTCAACTCCTCTCCCAACGCGGACAGGGTCGTTGGCGTGGTGAACTCCGCCTTGCCACTTTCGGTGCGCCACTCACGTTCACGGGCGGGGTTGCCACGGTAAAAGCCTCCCGGCTCGAAAAGCCGCTCGTTGTAGCGGGCAAAATCATCCGGAAAGGTCTGCGAAATCATCTCCCGTATCAAACCGTAATTCGCAGTCCAGTCAGCCCACGTCAGCTTTGGATTGGGCGGCAGCACCGCCTCGGCCAGCGCGGAGATAATCGCCACCTCCGAGCGGACCTCTGCGCTTGGCGGCTCCGCAGGGCCAAGCGAGCCATAGATATGCGACAGCGAATCCTCGATGGATACGGCCTGCAAGCCGCTTGCCTGCATATCCTTGTCCGTCCGGCCAAGGCAGGGCAGCAGATAGCTGATCTGCCCCGGTGTCAGATGCGAGCGGTTCGGTTTGGTCGCGATCGAGACGGTCAGCCGGATGGAGGGCCACGCCTGTTCCATCCGTTCACGGTCCGGCACGGCGCGCACGAGATTGCCGCCCAAGGTAATCAGCGCTTTGACACGCCCCTCCAGAATACCCTCACAGGTGCGTACGATGTTCATCCCTTCCTTCTCCGGCGGGTCGATCCCGAACAGCGAGCGAAGCTTGTCGGCGGGCATATGCGCGGATTTCTCCCCGATGCCGACAGTGCGCTGTCCCTGCACATTGGAATGCCCGCGCACCGGCGAAATGCCCGCCCCAAGGCGGCCGAGATTGCCGCGCGTCATCAACAGGTTGCACAGCATCCCCAGATTGAGCCAGCCGTTCACATGCTGGGTCAGGCCCATGCCGTAGATGCCGATGACGTTTTTGGCCTTCAGATAGGCCTCCCCCGCTTCTTCAATCAGATCGCGCGTCAGGCCGGAATGGCGCTCGATATCGGCCCATGGCGTCTGGCGCACCGCCTCGGCCATCGCGTCAAAACAGGCGGTCTCGTCTTGCAGGAATGCATGGTCCAGCACTGTGCCGGGGGCGGCATCTTCCGCCGCCAGTACATGCTTGATCAGACCCGACAGCACCGCGATATCACCGCCCGGACGGACCTGATAGTACTGCTCGGAGATTTGTGTGGAACGGCCAACCGTCATCTGGAGGGGGTTTTGCGGATCGGCGAATTCGATCAACCCGCGTTCGCGCAGCGGGTTGAAAGTAATGATCTGCCCGCCACGCTCTACCACCGATTTGAGGACATGCAGAAACCGCGGACTGCTGGTTCCGGTGTTCTGGCCGAAGAACATGATCAGGTCGCAATGGTCGAAATCTTCAAGCGTACAGGTGCCCACCGGCGTGCCGATGAAGCTTTGCAAATTGACCGACGTCGTCTCGTGGCACATGTTCGACGATTGCGGCAGGTTCTGGTGGCCCATCGCGCGGGCGAACAAGGCGTAAAGGAACGAGGCCTCCAGCCCCGCGTGACCGGAAGCGTAGAACACCGTTTCTTCAGGGTGCATCGCGCGCAACTCGGCGGATATCTCCGCGATGGCCGTCTCCCATGATACCGGCAGATAGCGGTCACTGGCGGAATCATAGCGCAGCGGATGCGTCAAGCGTCCGGATTTTTCCAGATCGTGATCATGCAAACCGCGCAGTTCGCTCAGGGTATGGCTTTCCCAGAAATCCGGATCGGCGCGCCGCTCGTCAACTTCCCAGAAGGTCGCTTTCGCGCCATTCTCGCAGAATTCGAATGTATGCGGGTTTTTCGGTTTGGCCCAGGCACAGGAGGAACACATCATCCCTTTGGGTTTGTTCTGACTGGCGAGGATTTTGAGCGCGGTCGCAGAGCCGCCCGCCTCTCTGAAGATGCGGCTGACCCCCTTCAGCGACCCCCAGCCACCCGCCGCATGATCATAGAACGGCAGATGCGGGTCTTGGGTAGTCGCGGGGTGCTTCGGGTCTTTGTGATCTTCGCTCAACGATCCGTCTCCTGATTTCGGGCGTGTAAGGTCAAAATCATCGAACAGGGGGAATGTTCCCGCGCAAGCCGGCGCGATCGTGAGGCACAGGGCCAATGCAGGGCTGGTTCGTGCAAATCCGGCATGCCGCCACGGGAACGAGTGGCCGCGCGGCGCGTTTGGGTAGGGTGAAGCCAACATAACTCGGCGGCTTCTCCGGTGATACTCCCTCCTCCCTTATCGCCGCATCGCTGACGGCGTCGCATGAGTAGTCTCCTCATGCAGGCGCCGCCCCCTCCGGAACATTCAAGCATCTGCGCTGTTGGAAACGGCAGCTTGACAAGGAACCCGAGCAAATGGCCAAACCACCAGAGAAACCTGCCGACAAAAGCTCCACAGACAAGCCCGACACGGCAACCCGCCTGCGTGCCGACCTCGACGCCGGACGGGGCCGCGACAAGGTGGCCTATCCCGATCCGGCAGCCGCGCCGATGGAGACGGATGCCGAGGCGGCAGGCACACCGATCACGCCGGAGCAGGCCCGCATGGCCCGCGCGGCAGAGATCAGGGATGTCGACCACCCCGAGACGGACACCGCCCGCACCGCAGGTGGACGGGGTGCGATCAGCGTCCCCGGCGCGGACAGGGCGAAGGCCTCCGACATTGATCCCGCCGCAACACGCCCGGCCAAGCAATCCGCCGGTCTTATCACACTGGCAATCGTTCTGACGGTTGCACTGGTTATCCTGCTGTTCATCTCGTAGCCGGAGCGCGCGGCGGCGTTCACGCAAGGCTGCCAGCCGTTATCGCCGCGCCCCGCGCCGTTTCAGATAAACATCACAACCATCACAATCGTCACCACGACCAGCACGGCAGACCACATGTGATGTGATTTCCAAACCGGCATATCGGCCAGTTGCTCACGATCCTCGCGCCAGCTGTCGCGGCTCCAAGTCCATTCCGCGTCACCGCTGTCCTGCTCTTCGGAGCGCAGGGTCAGCGCCAGATAAATCCCGAGGTTCAGCAGCAGCATCAGGCCGGTGCCATAGAGAAACTGCAGGTCGATCAGTTCAAACACCTCGAATGCCGTAAAGCAGACAATGCCCACGGGAATACCGATGGACAAGGTCCAGAAGGCCGCGTGACGCGGCGGCCGCGTCCAGAACAGCCCGCCCAGAAAGACCACGACAACCGGCATCGTCACATATCCGAGAAAGGACTGAAAATACTCCACAATCCCGCCGAATGTTCCGATCAGCGGCGCCCAGAGGGCGGCGAACACCATGAAGAAACCAACGAGGACACGGCTGATCAGCAGCATCCGCTCCTCGCTCATCTCTTTCTTGCGTGGCTTGATGAAGTCGTTGACCACCAGCGAGGCGCTGGCGTTGAGAACAGAATCCACGGTGGACATCAGCGCCGCCACCAGCGCCGCAAGCGCCAGCCCGCGCAGGCCTTGTGGCAGCAGTTCAAATACAAGCGCGGGCCAGATCTGGTCACTTTCCTGCAGATCGGGAAACACCTCCCGCCCCATCAGACCCGGCATGACCAAAATGAACAGGAACGGAAGCTGCATCGCCGCCGCCAGCAACAGGCCCCAGCGCCCGTGGTTGATATCCTTTGCAGCAAGCACCTTCTGCACCACCGCCTGATTGGTCGTCCAGTAATAAAAGCTGAGCCAGATTGCGCCGGTCAGAATGCCGGGCCACGGGAAAAAGTCGTCATCCGCAGGCGGCGCAATCGTAAAGCCGCCTTCAGGCGCGGCCTGCTGCACCCCCTCCCACGAGCCGATCTGGGAATAGGTCATGAAAAAGATGATCGTGCCGACCAGTATCAGCAACACGCCCTGAATGGAATCCGTCACCATCACCGCTTTCAGCCCGCCGAAAATCACGTAAGCCCCGCCCAGAAAGGCGATCACCGCGATCAGCGTCCATTGCGGAACATCCGGAAACAGCAACATCAGCGTCAGTGATCCGGCAAACAGCGCACCCGCACTGTCGATCACGATGGCTGTGAAAACCGAGAAGGCAGCGAAAACCTTGCGCGCGCGCCAGTCGTAACGCTTTTCCAGAAATTCCGGCATCGTGCTGACCTTGGAGCGCAGATAGAACGGCAGCACGAACAGCGAGAAGAAGATCAGCACCAGCGTCGCGGTCCATTCGTAGTTCCACACCGCGATGCCGTGCTCGTATCCCGCGCCTGACAGCCCGACAAAGGATGTGCCCGAAAGGTTGGCCGACATCATCGAAATGCCGATCACCGGCCAGATTGCCCCGCGTCCGCTCAGAAAACTGCTTGAGTCCTTGTGCGACCGGCTGACCCAAAGACCGATGGCGATGACAACGACGATGTAGACGGCTGCGATGGAATAATCGAGAACTGAGACATCAAAATCAGGCATTAAAAGCACTCCCGGAGCAGACAGAACCTGCCCGCGAACCGCGAACCTTGGCGATTTGTTCCGGTTTTTGTGAATGAAATTGATGCCATAGCGTCTTGTGCACGCAGTTTGGCCGCCCTTTCCGTGCGGACCTTCCGCCCGCCAGCAGGCTGCGCGGACAGGCCTGATCTGATCAATGCGGGAACTCCGCGCCGCGTGCGGGGGTTTGCAATGCATTGCCCTGCTGGCGCGCCGGATATGTGCGCGCGGCATGAACCTCGCCCGCGCAGGCAGTCAGTGGTACTTCATACCCGTCAAAGAAAGCCCCGCATCCATGGTGAATGATCTTTTGAACCAATCCTTTGAAACTGCCGCGCTGATCTTTGAGGCCTTGGGCGTTCTGGCCATCATGCTGGGTACTGCCTTTGCCCTGTTCGAGGCTGCGCGCAACGCGATGCAACGGTGCGAGGGTCAGGAGATTTTCGAGCTGTTCCGCACACGGCTGGCAAAAAGCATCCTCATCGGGGTCGAATTCCTGATTGCCGCCGATATCGTGGGCACGGTGATCATCGAACCCACGGTGGAGCGGCTTGGAACGCTGGCGCTGATCGTACTGATCCGCACCTTCATGAGCTTCGCGCTGGAGGTCGAGATCGAGGGCCGCTGGCCTTGGCAACGCGGGCACAGCAGGCACGAGGATAACTGAGGGTGACACCTGCTTCGTGCCGCCGTCACCCTGTCACTCGCGGCTCAGATCACCCTCCACGGGATGCGGCGTCAACGGTCGGGCGGCGCGCCTCTCGCGGCTTTCGGGATCGCTCCGGCTTGTGATCCGCAGCAAACCCCAGCCCGCAATCGCCATCTGCAGCAACGCCAGACTGATCGGCAGACCGCGCGGCCCGATCAGATCCATCAGCGCCCCTGCCAGAAGCGGGCCGAACGCGGCCCCGATCCCCTGCATCAGAACCAAACCGCCCGTCACCGACAGCAATGCGGATGCCGGAGCACGATCATGGACATGTGCCACGGCAATCGCCTGCGCTGGCAGCACCAGACCACCGACAGCAAAGCTGATCCACAACAGCGTCGGCGCGACGGGCGAAGTGATGCTCAAGGTCGCCAGCATCAGCAACGCGCCTGCGATGGAGACCGCGATCCCCAACCCGCGACGGCTCATCCGGTCCGATAACCAGCCCAGGGGAAATTGAAGCAGCAGACCGCCAATCGTGAACAGGGCAATGAAGGCTGCAATGCGCGATTCCGGATGACCGAGGTTCTGGGCAAACAACGGGGCCAGACCGTAGAAAGTGCCGATAGAGGCACCGATCAATGCCGCCGCAACGGTCCCGTAGGGCGACACGCTCCACAACCGGCGCAGGGACGGCAACTCCTGAGCCTCCTCGGGGCGCGGGGCCTCGATGCGGACCAGCGAGATCGGAACCAGCGCCATCGACATCAGAATCGACACCAGCACAAACAGTGCAAAAGTCGCCGGATCAGCCAGATTGAGCAGAAACTGCCCTGCAGCCCCGGCAGCCATTCCGGCCATGCCATAGATCGAAAGAAGCCGCCCGCGCCGCGCCGAACTGACCGAGGCATTGAGCCAGCTTTCAGTCACGATGATCAATCCGGCAAATGCGAAACCCGTCAGGCTGCGCACCCCGATCCAGACCATTGGATCGACGAATGTGAGGTGCAGCAGCGCCGCAGCAGAGGCCAGCGAGGCAAGCGCGGCAAATGTCCTGATATGGCCGACACTGTCGATCAAGCGCGGTGCGATCAGCGATCCAAGGCTCATTCCGGCAAAAAAGCCCGACATGATGAGACCAGTGGAAAGCGCGCCAAACCCCTCGATCCCCGCCCGCACAGCCAGCAGTGTCCCTTGCAGACCATTGCTCATCTGCATCAGGGAAAAGCCAGCGATTAAAATGGCCAGTGTTAGAACAGGCGAGGGCATGGTCTCTCCTTTGGGCCCCCAACCCTCGTGTCGGGCATGTGTTCCAGCACGCTGCCGCCGATGCCGCCGCGCTGAAGGGCACGGCGGGGAACATTCACCTGACCGGCCTGTTCATACCGCAGGCAAAACGCCGCAGCGGCGCATCACGTGACGGGCAATGGAGGAAGCGATGACGAGAGCGAGGGCTGTTTCCCGCGCCGGTCCGGCGGGTGACGGCAGGCAGCCGGATACGGCCCAGCAAGCCACGCGCGACGACCGGAGCGAAGAGGGCTGCGAGACCGAAGTGGGCGAGATTGTGGAAACCCTTCACGAGATAAACGAGGAAGATGCGCCCAGCGTGCGCGATATTGTCAGCGGCTTGGGACAAGCCTCGTTCGGCGCGATGCTGATGGTGCCTGCGATGCTCGTGACCTCGCCTGCAAGCGGTGTGCCTGCCCTGCCTTCGGCGTGCGGCATGATTATCGCGCTGATCGCCGTGCAGATGGTGCTCGGGCGCGATCACCTCTGGCTGCCCTCATGGCTGATGGAGCGCCGGATCAACGCCCGCAAATTCGACAGCGCGATCGATTTTCTGCAAAAGCCGGTGGGTTGGATCGATAGGATAACCCGCGCGCGACTGACGTGGTTGCTGGGCCAGCCGATGCTTGTGGTGTTGCAAAGCCTGTGCGTTCTGTGCGGTCTGGCGATGCCCGTCATGGAGCTTGTGCCGCTCACCTCCTCGGTTGCGGGGCTTGCCGTCTGTCTTTTGGCCGTGTCGTTCATCACCTGTGACGGGCTTTTCGCGCTCGCAGGTGTTGCCGTGGCCATCGCAGGGCTGGGGACATTCTTCGCGCTGGCAGGCAGCGTGGTCTCGACGGTATTCGGCTGACAGGCCCGGATGGTCCCCAAGTCGGGCGGTCAGTCCTCGGTGCCCGTCCTTGCGATATGCACGGCTGCGGGAAACTCGATCCGGCAGATCAGGCCGTGATCGCCGATCTCGAAGTCAGCCTCTCCGTCGAACTCGTGAGAGATGCTGCGCTCGATGAATTGCATCCCGAAACCTTTGTTCCAGTTCCCTTCCGTCGGCCTTGAAGGGTGCTCTTCCCACAAAATCCGCAGCCTTTCCGGCGCGGCACCGTCAACATAGCCCCAAGATATCTCCAGCCGCCCCCCCTCGCCGGACAGCGCACCGTATTTCGCCGCGTTGTTGGCCAGTTCGTGAAAGACCATGCCCAATGTCGCTGCCGCATTCGGCACCAGCTTCAATTCAGCGCCGGTGAACCGCGCCGTCCCGTCTGCCGAAACAAAGGGCATCAGCGCCGCGCGCAGGACGTTGTCGATGTTCGCGCCTTCCCAGCGGTTTTGCGACAACAGCTCGTGGGT
The DNA here is from genome assembly GCA_047921295.1 of Rhodobacterales bacterium. Taxonomy (GTDB): domain Bacteria; phylum Pseudomonadota; class Alphaproteobacteria; order Rhodobacterales; family Rhodobacteraceae; genus Seohaeicola. The sequence continues at coordinate 8,693 of JBLRWK010000048.1, read as the reverse complement.
GCGCGCCATCCCCTGCAGACGTTGCAGGAACCCCTTGGCAAAGTCCTCTTTGGTCGGGGCCATCCGCAGCATCCGTTTCGTGAGCGCGTTGATCGTCGCAAGGATGTTTTTGACGCGGTGCTGCAATTCATGCAGGAGCATCAGTTGATGCGCCTCGGCCTTCTTTCGCTCGGATATGTCGATCGCTGCCGCGACCGCACCGTGGATCGTGCCGTGCTCGTCGGTAAGTGGCATCGCGGAAATCATCACCTCGACTGTGCTGCCATCCGTGCGCGGCAAGGCAATCTCTGCATCCGAGACAGGCTTGCCCGTGCGCGCGGCCTCAGCCAGCGCCTCGTATTCCGGCGGAAGCTTTGCCGTCTCCAGCAAATGGCAGGTGCCGTGCGGCATCGAAAGCCCCGCCTTGGCGCCTTCCTGACCAAGCAACGCAGCCGCATAGGGATTGACCGAGACGCGCCAGTTCTCTTCGCTATGCGCGATGAAAATGCCCACAGGCACCAGTTCAAGCAGCGTCTCGAGGCTGCGGACCCGGCTGCTCAGATCACGCGACAGCGCGCGCACGCGATCTTCGGCGTAGTTCACGCGGCTGATATCGACGAATGTGATTACCACACCGGCAACAGCCTTTTCCTCCGTCTGGTAGGGCAAGATCCGCATCGCATAGACTGCGCCACTTGCCGGTGTCTTGATCGTCCTTTCCGCAACCTCCGCGCCGTTCAGCACCTTGCGGGCCGTGGTGATGAGGTTCTCCGCATCAAAGCGCGGATGGACATGTGCAAGGGGGCGGCCCTCGTCACTTTCCACAAGGTAGAACAATTCGCGCGCCGTTGGTGTGAACGTCTTGATCCGCAAATCGTCATCCAGAAAGATCGTGGCGATCTTTGTGCCTTCAAGCAGGTTCTGGATGTCGCTGTTGGCGCGGCTGAGTTCGGCGACACGGTCGTTCAGTTCGGCATTCACCGTCTGAAGCTCCTCGTTGATCGACGACAACTCCTCTTTCGAGGTCTCCAGCTCCTCGTTGGACGACTGCAACTCCTCGTTGACAGAAGCCATCTCCTCGTTGGCGATCTTCAACTCCTCGGTCGAGGTTCCCAATTCCTCGGTGGCCGCCTGCAACCGGCTCTGGGTGACGCGCAATTCTCTTTCGAGCCGCTGGACCAAACCGCTTTCACCGTCGCGGGCAACGGCGTCGGGCGGCAGCCCATCCTCGACGGCGGGCCTGATCCCGCCAATGTCGCGGAACACCACAAGATACAGCGGCTCGTCGCTTTCGGGATGCCGCACCGGTTGCGCGATCAGATCGACCATCTGCTGCCCCGCATCGAGCGTGACCAGCACACCATGCCGCTCTGCGGCCTTCCCCGTCGCATGGGCATCCTGCAACACCGCACGCAAGTCGAACCGCAGGTCGAAGCGCGCCAGTGCATGCAGATGGCTGTCAGGCGCCCCCACGGGCATTTCGAGGTATTTTCCCGTTCGCCCGGACACGTGCAACACCTCACCGGACCGTGTCACCAGCACGGCGGGCGGGGAAAATCGGCCCAGCAGTTCGTTTTGCGCCAGTTCCTGCAACAACTGCCTTCGCGGCTTTGATGACGGGGCGCGCGTCAGTTTGGTTTCGGACAGCGGAAAGCTCGGCAGGCGCGTAAATGCCGAACGCCGCTGAAAGATCCGGTGCGTCTTGTCCAGCACGGCAAACAGGTTGGGCTGGCGCGTCACACCTTCGGAACTGCCCAGAAACAGAAAGCCTTTCTCGTTCAAAGCATAGTTGAACAGCGGAATCAGACGATCCTGCACCTCGGCATCGAGATAGATCAGCAGATTGCGGCACGAGATCAGATCGAGTTTGGAAAAAGGCGGATCGTGGAGCACATTATGACTGGAAAACAGGATCATCTCGCGCAGGACTTTCCTTGCAAGATAGCTACCTTCTTCCGCCACAAAGAACCGCTCGAGCCGCTGTGCGGACATTTGCTCGGCGATGCTGGCAGGAAAACGCCCGATCCGGGCAACGGAAAGTGCCTGCTCGTCGATGTCACTGGCAAAAATCTGGATCTTCGGGCCGATGCCCGACGGGTCGATCCGCTCGGCCAGAAGGATCGCGATGGAATAAGCTTCCTCGCCGCTGGCACATCCCGGCACCCAGATGCGGATCGTCTCGTCCTCGCCTGTCCGCTGCGCCATAAGCGGCGCGATCACGCGTTTCTCCAAAGCCTCGAACGCAAGCCTGTCGCGGAAAAAGCTGGTGACGCCGATCAGCAGATCCTGAAACAGCAGATCCACCTCGCGCGGGTTCTGATGCAGATGGGCGATGAATTCCGCGCCGGTCCATGTCTCCGAGACCTGCATTCTGCGCTGGATCCGCCGCAGGATCGTGCTTTCCTTGTAATGCGTGAAATCATGGCCGGTCTGGGCCTGCAGCAGTTTGCAGATGTCGCGCAGATGCGTGCGTATCTCGTCCTGCAGGCTATCGGGGTTTTCCCGCAGCTTGGCGAAATAATCGCTCACCTTTTGCGGAAGCTCCTGCACCGGCGCCACGATATCCACAAGGCCGGTCTGCACCGCGCTATGCATCATTCCGGCATGTTCGGGCGCTTCCTGTGCCAGTGTCAGCCCACCGTGTTCCTTGACGGCCCGCAGCCCCTGCGCGCCATCGCTCCCCGCCCCCGACAGCACGACACAGGCGGCATTCCTGCCGCGTTCCTCGGCCACAGAGGTGAAAAGACGGTCGATCACAACGGGCGGGCGACGTTTGCCAGCGGCCTGCAGCTCTTTCAAAAGCAACGTATTCGCCTGAAGCGTGACAGCCATCCCCGGCGGGATCACACGGATCGTTCCCGGCGCGACGGTCTCTGCGTGCTCCACGATTTTCGCGCCCAACGGACCTGCACGGTCAAGGATTTCGGCCAATGCGCTGGGATATTTATCCGCCATATGCAGCACCACAACGAAGCAGAAACCTGAATCTTCGGGCACATTCGCGAAAAAGGTCTCAAGCGCGCTGACACCGCCTGCCGAGGCTCCTACGGCGACAACCGGGATTTCTACATCGGCTCCGTCTGCGGTTCTTGTAGTCTTCGCCTCAGCCAATATCCTCCACCGGTTCCTGCCGGTCCCCCTCGTGTCCGATGCCTGCCCGCTCGATCATGCTGCGGATCATATCGGCATCCTTTCCATATTCTTCCGCCCGACGCAAAAGATGCGCTGCCTGCGCGGTCCCCTTGGCGCGTTCGGCCATGCTGCGAACCAGTGTCGCGCGCTGTTGGTGCGAGCGCATCAATGTCCACAGCAAGCCCTCGGCCTCTTCCGCCTGCGCTTCGAGCATAGCATCGACCGTGAAGGAATGACCAGTATGACATCGGTAGCGCAAGGGAGGATGGTCGGCGATCTCCCACAGCGGTCCTTGGCAATGTGGGCAGATGTAGGGTGACAAAACCCCATGCGGTGGCGCTACCCCGCCCTGCACATGCTCCTGCGCCGCCACAGCCGCTTCGAGCTTGACGTCTAGCGGAATATCCCGCGGCGGGCCGGGCTGTTGCGTGGCCAGCCGCGTCAGCAACGCCCCCAGCCCGTCAAGCGGAACGCAGTGGTCAACGGGCACGTGACGCAGCGCGCTGCGCGGCATCTCGGCGGCAATCGCGTCATCAGGGTCCTGCACCACCGTCGTGCCCCCGCAGCGCGCGATCGCGTCCAGCCCGGCGGTGCCGTCATCCAGCGCGCCGGTCAGCACCACCCCGATGGCACTTGGCCCGTAGCTGCAGGCAAGCGTGCGAAACAGCGGGTCGATAGCAGGGCGGCACAGGTTCTCGTGCGGACCGCGTCGCAGCAGGATGTGGTGATCATGCACGAGCATGTGCCTGTCCGGCGGCGCGATGTAGATCCGCCCGGGTTCCAGCGATTGCCCGTGTTCGGCGTGACAGGCGGGCAGCCGCCCCGCCGTTGACAGGATCTGCGGCAGCAGGCTGCGTGCCCCGACATGCATCACGATCAGGACGGGTGCCGCAAGATCATCGTCGAGTGTGGCGACCAGACGCTTGAGTGCATCGACACCGCCTGCAGACGTTCCGATGGCGATTGCCCTCAGGTTTTGTCGCTGCGCCTGCACTTATGTCAGCCCGTCAAGTAGATTTCGTTAGCAAGGCAACAAACTGCGCCGGAGTTTGTTCCGGCAAAACCCTGCGCGATATGGCGTAGCCCCGCGCCACTTCGGTGCCGCACCTGCGGCGGACGATGGAACGGCCCGCCGCATCAGGGCAGGCCGCAGGCGCATCATTCGGGCGGACGAACCGCCGTCACCTCTATTTCCACAAGCCACGCAGGGTTGGCGAGGCCCGCCACCTCGAAGACAGAGCGCACAGGCAGGTTGGGCTGCGCGTCGGTGCCGAAAAACTGCGTATAGCCGTCCATAAAGCCGCCGAAATCCATCGCAGCACCCTCTTCCGGTGCCACAAGATAGACCTGCATTTTATAAACGTCGCCCATCGTCAGATCCAGATCGCCCAGCGTGCCCTCAATGGCCTCGAGAACAGACACAGTCTGCGCCTCGGTATCGCCATATGCCTCGGCAGAGCCCGGCTCGGCGGCATCGTCGATCACCGAAGGCACCGCCCCGCTCAGATAGACAACCGTGGCATCGGCCGGAATTTCCACTGCCCGCGAGATCGGGAAATCGGAATCCGGAATAGCGTGCCGGATCACATCCTGCGCCGATGCGGAGGCCGCGAGCATCGAGAACGCGATGGCGAGTGCGCCGCTTGTCTGTGCGTTGATTTTCATGTCTTTTCCCTTTATTGCCGTGTCTCGGCGACTTCGTCCGCCGTCGCCTCGCCCCATTCCTCGATGAAGTCGTTGCCGAAATGCGAGCGGATATAATTGACCACATCCGCAACCTGCTGGTCATCCAGGATGCCCCCCAACGGCGGCATGGCGCGCTGGCCTTCGAGGATCAGATAGATCGGATAGGCGGCCCCCGCGAGCATCTCGTTATCTGCCAGCGCGGGATAGTTCCCCGCCCCCTCGGCACCCTCGCCTTCCGGCATATGGCAGCCCGCGCATACCGCGTTATAGACCGCCTCACCGCCCTCATGCGCGATGGCACCGGCTTGGGTGAATGTCCGCAACTCGCCCTCCGCCGGCTCGAACGTACGGAATTCCGAGATATGCGAGGTTTCCTGCGTGTCCTCTTCAGACGTGTCCTGAGCATGTGCGCCCATCGCCAGTAAAGCGATTGCACTGCCTGCGATCAGGCGCGAGCGGCCCGTTTTCATCAACATTTTCATCGTCATTCTCCTGTTGCCCCGTCGGTGGCGCGCTCGTGCAACTGCGCGATGGCGTCAAGGGACGACAGGATGGCCCCTTCCATCCATGCGGGCAGATAGGACAGATGCTCGCCCGCCAGCACGATCCGGTCCTCCGGCTCCATTACCACGGTTGCCTCGTAATCGCGCTCCTTGTCATCCCAGATCCCGTAGCACCCCAGAACCCACGGCACCTTGTGCCAACTGACGCTGACACCGCTCGAATACTCCTCGGAATACTGCGGATGGATACGCGCGCCGAACTCGACAGCCCACCGCAGGCTTTCATCGGGCTGCATGGAGTTGAACTGGTAGGCGTTCGCGCCCCAGACATAGCCGCCCAGAAGCACGCCTTTGCCGCCGGAAAGATAGTCGGTCGACGGATAACTGATCAGCGCGATCGGCAGGTCGGTATAGGTAATGCCGCCGTAGATATCCTCGTCCTCCTCCCAGAAGCGCCGATTGAATTCGAGGCCGAATTTCACAGCCCCCTCGTAATACATCGTGTCGATAACCTGCGATTTGGCGGAGGACAGGTTGTGCTCGATCTGGCCAAGGATCGAGAACGGGATGGTGCAAACGCACCAGTCAGCCGTGACCTCCACCGGATCGCCGCCGTTTTCCCTGCTCTCGTAGCGCACGGTCACGCCGCCCTCGTCCTGCAGCATCGAGATGACCTTGGCATTGAAGGTGATGAGATCGCCCACCTCGCGCTCGAAGGCGCGCGCGATCATGTCCATCCCGCCAACTGGCTGGAAAATCGCGCTCTGGTGGTTCACGCTCTCGGCATCACTCAGCCAGCGCCACAGATCGGATTGAAGAATCCCGCTCAGCTCCATCGGCTCGGACGGCACAGGTGCTGCATCCCTGCCCCCGCCAGCCTCGCGCTCGTACCCGCGATAATTGCTGGTTGTGTTGCTGCTGACATAGGCGTCATCATCGTTCAGATGGCCGTAACGGCGCAGGGATTCCAGAAGTTTCGTGCGATCTTCCTCCGTCACCTCGGCATCAAGCATCCCCTGATCGGTCGCCTTTGCCAGCAGTTCCGCGATATGCCCGCGATAGTCCGTCGCGATATGGCGGAAACGCTGCGGCGCTCCATCAAAGGCGTCGCTGCGGTGCAGATAGGCATTGTGGTTTTTCTGGATGAAAGGCTCAAGCCGCACCCCCAGCCGTTTGCAATAATCCAGCACGGCATGGTGGTTATAGGGAATGCGCCACGGGCCGGGATTGAGGTAATTGCCCTCCTCGAAATCCACAGTCTGCGTGACGCCACCGATATCGGTATATGTATCGCCGCTATGCAGGGTCCAGCAACGCCCCCCCGCCTTGTCGCGGAATTCCAGAACCTGCACCTCGTAACCGGCATCGCGCAGCTCCAACGCGGCTGTCATTCCCGCAAGGCCAGCCCCCAGCACAAGCACGCGGTTGCCCTCGCTTGGCGCGCCTTCCAGATTGATCGGCCCCTGATATGTGGATTCCTGCGCATGGCCCAACGTGGCCATCGCATGATACATCGCCGCCGCACCGGCGGTCGCGCCAACCGTCTGTAAAAGCTCGCGTCTTGTCATTGTCATTGTCACACCCTCTCACCGCAATTTTTTGCCGTTATTGAGGGTCAACGCCGCCATAACGGGAATGTTCCCGAACCGGAGGCCTTTAGGCGGATTCCCTGAGTTCCTTTTGCGCCGGTGCATCCCGCACATGCGCGGATTGCAGCGTCACCGCCGTGACCAACGGCAGCAACGCCGCGCCGCCAAACATCACCGTTGCACCGAAGGCGTCGGAGACGATCCCCGCCACCGCCGGCCCCAGAACGCTACCCAGAGCGGCGGCCAGAAGCGCAACCGTGAAGCTGCGCGACGGGAGCGTGGGGAACAGCCGTTCGGACCAAAAGGCAAGCACGGCGCTTGTCATCATGACATGCACGCCCTGCAGCCCGGCCGAAAGGATCAGACCACCCCATGTGCCCGGCATGATCGCGACCAGAGCAAGAGACAGGGCACCCGCCAGCATGAGAAGGCGCAACAGCAGCGGCAGGCCGAGCATGTTCCTGAGACGCCCCGCCAAAAGCCCCGTCAGGCCGAGAAGCCCGTAGCATATGAAAACCAGAGCCGGCGTGGCCTGAACATCCAGCCCCGACACACCGCCCGCCGTCACCATATGGTCTGCGGCAAAGGAGATGTAGATCGCCGACACAGTGCCATAGGTGAACCCGACGAGGACAAGAGGGCGTGTGGCCACCTGTGCAAGCTCGCCCCACCCTTTCGTCTGGCTGCCGGAACCATCCGCACCCACGCCACGAAAAGCCAACCAGTTGCCAGCGAGGGCGGCCGCACTCGCACCGGCAAAAAAAGCCCAGCAATAGCGCCATGATATACCCTCGATGACCATGGCAAACGCGGCGAGCCCTGCCAAGGCCACACCGATCCCCGTGCCGGTACTGACCATCGACAGCGCGGCTGGCCGGTCATCCTCCCTGACCAGGCGATGGATCGCATTGTTGAACGGCGACCACGCCAGCCCCGCGCTTGACGCGGCAACGAACACGCCCCCCGCCAGAACCGGCAGGCTGGGCGCAAGGGCCACGGTGCCCATTCCGACAGTCGCAGCAGCCAGACCGGCAAGGACAGGCACCCTCGGCCCCCGTCGGTCAAGCAGCGCCTGCGCGATCATCAACCCGATGAAAAAACCAAGAAACCCGAGGCTGGACACCAAACCGACAGCCGTCGTCGACATTGAAAAAGCGGTCCGGAACTCCGGCACGAAAAGCCCGAATCCCATCCGCCCCGGCCCAAAGCCGATGGCAGTTGCGGCAAATCCCGCCGCAGACAGGCTCCAGAACCGGCTCATGATTTTGCCCTCCGTTTCGCCTCCAACACCGCCGACATGGGCAATGTTCCTGCGTTGCCGCGAGGGAAATGAAAGGGGGGGAGTGTGCTATAAAGGGTTGATTTATGGCACCGATACCGTCGCTGGAAGATGATGATGCTTAAACGAAATAGTTTCTCTAAAGCCCTGAAAAAGATCGAAACAATCTAAATTGTTTCCATCCACCCAATTATTTCTACCCTTACTTGCATGAAAACATTTCTAAGTTGACATCTAGAAGCCTGATCCGTTCCATTGGCATGGACACCACCTTATCATAAAAATATAGCAAATGAGAGAAGCCAATGGCAATTCTGAATCTCAATCCTGAAACCTTGCTAATTTCCAGCGACGAAGCACGAAAAGCGGCCGAGCAATACGCCCAGGAGTATCAGGGAAAAGAACCCTATGCTTATGGGGGATTCGACAATTTTTTGCCTGAAGAGATCCTTGACCGTGTGCTCAAAGAGCGGCTTTGTTGCATAAAGCAGTTGGGGGATTCATCTCGTGAATCCAGTGTGATAG
>JBLRWK010000047.1:0-33166 GCA_047921295.1 Rhodobacterales bacterium | reverse complement strand
CGCGGCTTTGATCTTCTTGGCCTTCGGATACTTATACATCCCCAGCATCCTCGGACTCGAACAAGGCCCGGATGTCCTCTGCCTTCCAGACAGTGGTGCGCGGACCCAGCTTATGAGGTTTGGGAAAGCGACCATCCTTCACACCTTGCCACCACGTCGATTTCGAGACGGGGATTGGACCTGCGGGGGCGAGGATGGATGACAGGCGGACAAAACCTGTCAGAGGGAAAAGTGAATTGGACATATGGGCACCTCATTGCGCTAGCGTGTGAGGTGATGCTGCCAAGTCCGACCACGTCTGAGGGCGATTAGAGTTTTCGCTGACCGATTAGAGATCTAGTCCGACTTATTCCGCCTTAACGCGGGTTCTAATCCTTCTTAATCCGCCCAGAGGCACCGATATCCTCCAGCACTTCATCATCAAGCAACGCGGAGCCGCTCCTGAGGTGCTTTCTGATCGTTTCGAGGTTGATCCCGACGCCGAGAAGATTCATGTCTGATTCGATTTCAGACGGTATTGTGCTACGCTCTGCCTTGGGATCGTATCGGTACCCTTCCATCGCCATGGTGATGATCATCTTCAGCATTGTGGACCGTTCCCTTGGGTCCAGCGGCTTTTCATCAGCAGCATTAGAACGGCCCAGCTTTGCTTTCTTTCCAATGCCAAGAACATGGTATTTGTCAGCTGCTGCTAACAGCTGTTCCGGCACGTCCAATTCAACCTTGTCAAACCATCGCACTACGTCCGGCACGCTATTCCTGCATGGCAACGCAACACTGCCCCAATCGAAGTTGTCTTCGATCAGAGCCTTTCTTTTATCGTAGTAGGCGAGAACATCATTCTGAACGGGCATCCCGTCCGCTCCCGCCAACCAGTCGCCACAGGGTTCAAATCCAATGGAAAGTGCGACAGCTTCTTCCAGAGACCATCTTTGCATTCGGGCCCAGTGCGGCGTGTCGGCTTCTCGGCCTTCCACACCAAATCCACCAGCAAACCAGACCGGCTCCTGTTGGAAAACCACCTTTAACTCGGCAAGCGTGAGGCGTTCCGACATCATATGCGCTGGGTTGCTGACCTCTCCTCTCAGGCCAAAGCGCTCAAAAAAACTCCGCGTCCGTCATGTCCTCCAAGGTTTCTTTGCAGACTTGGATTGACAGCGCCAAATCAAAAGCAAAGCCGTCAAAGACGTCCGGATGGTACGGACCCCTGATGTTGTGGATGACAGGTTTTCTCCATTTCAGAAGCCTGCCATAGCGACGTTGCAAGATCTTCGTCGTGATATACGCCCGCGACGGTTCGTTTGACACATGACCACCCTTCTACTGTGAGTTGGGCGATCCTGCCTCTACCTCATCCAAATATCCAGCCCACCAATCGGCCAGTCTGACACGTTCTTCCCAGAACTCGCCACGGGCATAAATCCGGCGAATCTTGTTGCCATCGAGATGGGCCAAAGCACGCTCAATAGCGTCGGGGTTCCACAGCCCGCTTTCATTGGCCAAAGTTGAGAATGTTGCGCGGAACCCATGCGCCGTCATTTCATCCCCGTCATAGCCCAAGCGACGAAGTGCGCCGTTCAGAGTATTTTCACTCATCGGACGAAACACCGACCTCAGCGAGGGGAACAGGAAGACGCCATTGCCAGTGATGCGTTTCAATTCTTTTAGCAAAGCTAAAGCCTGCGCAGGCAGCGGAACCGAATGCGGGATGCGCATCTTCATCCTCTCGGCAGGGATCAACCAGATCGCCTTTTCAAGATCAAACTCTGCCCAAGTCGCCTGCCGCAACTCTCCTGGTCGCTGGGCGAGGATGGCGAGTAACCGCAACGCGATTCGTGTCGTTACCTGCCCCTGAAACCCGTCTACCGAACGCAACAAGCCACCAAGTTGTTTAGGGTCCGTGATGGCAGAGCGCGATTTGACCTTGGGTCGAATAAGGGCATCCCGCAATGCAAAGGTAGGGTCGTGCTCGACAACACCGGTTGCAATGGCGTAGCGGAAGACCGCTCCAATCTTGGCGCGCAGTCGCTTGGCGGTTTCGTGATTACCCTTGGCCTCGACCTTTCGAAGGCTTGCAAGCACCATAGGTGACGTCACCTCTGCGATTGGCTTTTCGCCAAAAGCATCAATTGCCATTCCCAACAGCCATTCGGTCTTGGTCTTGGTGGCATCCGCACGCCCTTCCTTTTCGGCTTTGGCCTTATAAGCTTCCGCAAGCTTCGCGAAGGTCGTCTCCTGCACAAGCAACTTCTGCCGCTTATCCTCCTTCTTCACTTCACCTGGATCTTCACCTGCAGCAAGCCGTGCACGGGCCTCGTCTCGCAGCTTTCTTGCCTGCGCAAGAGAGACCGAAGGGTAAGCGCCGAAGGACAGCCGCTTCTCGCGCCCGTCGATCCGGTATTTCATATGCCAAAGGCGCGAGCCTGAAGGGGCTACCGTCACGTAGAGCCCTTGGAAATCTGAAACTTTATAGGGCTTGTCCTTGGGTTTCAGGCTTCGAATCTGGGTATCGGTCAATGGCATCTGGGGGCATCACTTTTCTGCATCACTCGCGATGCCCCCGTAGATGCCCCCAAATCGGGGGCATTCTATCGGACCGGACCGAACAATATCGGACAACCAGCATCACGAAAACCGTTATAAACCAGGGCTTTCTGGATGTCATTGGATGATTTTGGATTTGAAAGTGGTGCCCCCACACGGACTCGAACCGCGGACCTACTGATTACAAATCAGTTGCTCTACCAGCTGAGCTATAGGGGCACTGCGGGAGCATTTACGCAATCATGATCCGACTGACAAGAGGGTTTTCGCACTCATCTGTTCGCACGTGCCAGAAGGCCCACAGCGGCAAGGCCCACGAGGATGACAAGGATCGCCGCCGGGGCTGCATCGCCGAGGTTTTCCAGACTTGCCTGATCATGCACCCGCGTCGCCAGTGTGTTGTAGTTGAACGGGCGCAGAAGCAGGGTTGCGGGCAATTCCTTGACGCAATCGACAAAAACCAGCAGCAAAGCCGAGGCGATGGAGCCGCGGATCAGCGGATAATAGACCTGCCCCAGCACCTGCCCCTTGCTGCGCCCCAGCGAGCGCGCGGCCATCGGCAGGCTTGGCGAGACACGCCCCATCGCCGCATCCGCCGCCCCTTGGGCGATGGCGAAAAACCGCACGCAATAGGCCAGCACCAGCGCCGTGGCCGATCCGGTCAGCAGCAGGCCGATATCGGTGCCTGTCACCGCCTCGATCGTATCGGCGATCCGGTGATCCAGCGCGGCGAGCGGAATCAGCAGGCCCACGCCCAGCACCGCGCCGGGCGCGGCATAACCGATGGTGGTGAGCGGCAGCAGCAGGCGCGGCAGTTTGCGCCCCGACAGACGCACACCGTAGACCATGAACACCCCTGCCAGCACCGTCAGCACCGCCGCGATGCCACCGACCGTGAGCGTGTTGCCCAGCGCGCGCAGCAAAGCGGGGTCTGTCCAGCGATCCGCGCGGGTCAGCGCATGTGACAGGATAACACCCGCAGGCAGAATGAAGCCCAGCGCGAAGGGAAAGGCGCAAAGCAGCGTCGCCACATAGGCAGGCACGCCGCGCAGGGTGATCCGCTCGACAGGGCGGTGGCGGATCGACAGGTTGAAAAAGCGGATCCTGCGCCGGCTCGACCGCTCCAGCCCGACCAGCAGGATCACCAGCAGCAGAATGACGCTGGCGATCTGTGCCGCTCCCGCCGCATTGCCGCTTTCCAGCCAGACGCTGAAGATGCCGGTTGTCAGCGTTTGCACCGCGAAGTAATCGACCGCGCCGAAATCATTGACCGTCTCCATCATCACGATGGCGACACCTGCGGCAATGGCAGGGCGCGCGAGCGGCAGGCCGACACGGACAAAGCGGCCCCATGGCCCTGCCCCGAGCGAACGGGCCACTTCCTCGGAGGCGGCAGATTGCTCGCGGAAGGCGGCGCGGGCCAGCAGGTAGACGTAAGGGTAAAGCGCCGCTGTCAGCACGATCACGGCAGAGCCGATAGAACGTATCTGCGGGAACCAGTAATCGCGCGACGAGGTCCAGCCCATCATCTGGCGCAACCATGTCTGGATCGGTCCGGCATATTCGAATATATCCACCAGCGCATAGGCCCCGACATAGGCCGGAATCGCCAGCGGCAGCAGCAGCAGCCATTCCAGCCAGCGCGACAGCGGGAAGGTATAGCGCGTGACCATCCATGCCGCCCCCGTTCCCACCAGCCCCGCCAGAATGCCGACGCAGAGCATCAGGATCGCGGTATTGCGGAAATAGCGCGGCAGGGTCGTCGAGATCAGATGCGGCCAGATATTGTCTCCCGGCGTCAGCGCGATCCAGATCACCGACAGCACCGGCAGCAGGACCACGGCAGCGATCAGCAAGGCCCCTAGCGACCACGGGTTGAGCCACATGCGCAGTTTCCGGCGCAGTGACCTGCCATGTCCCGCCGCACCCGCACCATGATGACCCGTGATATCGCTCATATCGCTGTCTCGCCCCTGCGTTACGGATAGACCGGGCGTTCAATGCCCGATTGCGGTTCAACTGTCCAGAAAAGAGCTTATAGTCCGGCGGGCAAACGTCCAGCGAGGCAAGAGAAAAACACGATGTATCTAGTGCTGCACGCCGGGGTCCACGCCACAGACGAGGACCGGCTGATCAAATGTCTGTTGAAGAATAGCGAAGCTCTTGCCGCAAGGGGCGTCGCCGTGCCCGGCCCCTCGCGCTACCGGCGTCTGATCCGTGATACGCTGCATGCTATGGCGGATGGTGAATTGGCCGCCGATGCGCGCAGCGTGTTGCTAGAGGCCATTCTGGATGGCGAGGCACCGGAGCGGGTGATCCTGTCGAACGACAATTTCTTTTCCGTGCCCAAGCTGGCCGTCGGCAGGGGTATGTTCTACCCCGGTGCGGAGGTGAAGCTGCAACGCCTGCGCCGGTTGTTTCCACAAGACCGGATCGAGCTGTGTTTTGCGCTGCGCAATCCGGCGACCTATCTGCCTGCAACCTATGCCTTGGCGCCCGACACCGATCTGGCCACATTTCTGGACGGCAACGAGCCGCGCCGCCTGCTGTGGTCCGAGCTGCTGACACGGATCACCACCGCTGTGCCCGATATCGCCGTCACGGTCTGGTGCAACGAGGATACGCCGCTGATCTGGGCTCATCTGATCCGCGAACTGGCAGGGCTTGACCCCGCAACAAAAATCACCGGCGGGTTCGATCTTTTGTCCGAGATCATGTCGCCGGCGGGCATGCAGAGGTTTCGCGCCTATTGCAACAAGCACCGCGTGATGACTGAGCTTCAGAAACGGCGCGTGATCTCGGCTTTTCTGGATAAATACGCGCTGGACGACGCGATAGAGGAAGAGGTCGACCTTCCCGGCTGGACGCAGGAGACCGTCCAGCAGCTAACGGATATCTATGAAGAGGATATACGCAGGGTCGCCGGTATCCCGGGCGTGACGCTGATTACGCCCTGACAAGGCGCGCGTCCCCAAGCGGCGATTGCCCCGCGTTTTTGTGCAGTCCGTCAGACCATGCCCAGCGCGGCCTTGTACATTTCCAGCACCGCCTCTTCCTCGGCGATGTCGTCCTTGTCGCGCTTGCGCAGCGAAATCACCTTGCGCAGGACCTTGGTGTCATAGCCGCGCCCCTTGGCCTCCGCCATCACTTCCTTTTGCTGGTCCGCGATGTCCTTTTTCTCGGCCTCCAGACGCTCGAACCTTTCGATAAAGGCGCGCAATTCGTCCGCGGCAACGCGGTAGGTGGCATCTGTGCTGGTATCGCTCATGGTCGGTCGGCCTCCGGTTGGACGCCTCTCCCTAGCGTCCGGCCAGAACCGCCGCAAGTCCGATGATGCGAAAATCCGACGCGTTGCGGGGCCGTGCACGATGCTGTAAGGCGGTGGCGCGAAACAGGAGCGTGCAACATGCAAGGATTGATCTGGAGTGGTGCGTTTGTATCCGTGGTCGGGTTGGCCGGGTTGATCTGGTGTATCTTCAAAGTGGCCGCTGCGAAGCGGTCCAATATGTCGGATGAAGACCTGCGCGATGCCGTGCAGAAGGTTGTCCCCATCAATCTGGGGGCGCTGTTTTTATCGGTGATCGGCCTGATGATGGTGATTTTCGGCGTGTTTCTGGGCTAAGGCAGGCGCACCCGCCTAACCCTCGAACACTAGCCCGGCATGATGCACTGGACGGCACCTTGATCGTTGAGACTGTCGAAGTTCTGCCCCTCGCGCACAAGGGCCGCAAAGCCGGGATCGGCGGTGTAGAGCGCCGGATCACCGGCAGCAAAGCGCTGCAAGGCGCGCTGCACATCGAACAGCCCCACCAGATCGGCGGATTTCATCGGCCCACCATGCCAGCGGGGATAGCCATGCGCCTCTATCATCACCGTGTCGATGTCCGATGGTCTGAGCGCCAACCCCGCCCGCACGGCGCGGGCACCGGCATTGGCCATCGCGGCAATGGCGCGCAGCACAATTGCCTCGTCCGACAGGTTCGGCATCTGCGCGCCTGCTTGCTGTCCGGTAATGTCCAATAGCGCGCCGACGGCGCGGTCGGGCTGCGGCTCACCGTCCTGCCAGAGGTAATAGCCCCGCCCTGCCCCCAGCCCTGTGCGCCCGGCCATGACCAACCGGTCAAGATCGTCCAGATGGGCGGTGCCGCAGTTTACCTGCCGTGCAGCCACCCTGCCCCGCGCCAGCACCGTCTCCAGCCCGAGCATATCCATCTGCCGGAATACCCCGTGGGCAAAGCCATAGCCCTGCAAGGCATTGTCGATCCGCTCAACCGTCGCGCCCAGACGCAGCATACCTGCCGCAGCCGCCTGAAGCGCCGCAAGGATCGGCTCTCCCAGCCCGCCACCGCCCGTCCCGCTGCGCAGCACGATCCGGTCCATCGCGCCGCGCAGCAGCGTCACGAGTATGGAGACCGCCTGATCGGATGTCGCCGCCCCCGGAACGATCTCGGCAAAGCGCGACAGATGCGCCGGCGCAGGCAGGCGCAGCCCCAGCACCGCGGCGGGCCGCGCTGTGGCCGCTGCAATCTCGTCAATGCGCAGCAGCGCCGATGTGGTGACCAGCACAGCCTCCTGCCCCGCCACACGGTCCAGCGCGGCCATCACCTGCAATTTGGTGGGCAGGCTGTCCGCCACAGCTTCGATCAGGATACCGGCGGCCGCCAGCTCTGACAGCGCGGTCGTTCCCTGCCAGCGCGCCAGATCACGCTCCATCGCGTCTGCATCGGCGCGTCCGGCCTTGACCAGCGCGGCCAGCGCCGTCTTGATCCGCTCCGACAAAGCCTGCACCGCCGCCTCGCTGCGCTCGAAATGGACCACGCGCAAACCGACGGTCAGACAGGCAGCGGCAAGCTGCGCGGCCTGCGTGCCGCCACCCACCAGCGCCACACAGGCCACCGCTCGCGGGGATGTGCGCGACAATTCCGGCATCTGCCCCGCACGTGCAGCGGCAAAGGTGGCATGCCGCAGAGCCTTCGACAGGTCCGAGTCCAGCAGGTCCTGATGCGCCACCGCTTCAAAGGCCAGCCCCGCCTCGAAGGGCAACAGGCAGGCAGCCTCCACACAATCGACGATCCGCGCACCGGCAAAATTCGGGCTTGCCGCCACCTGCGTGCGCCGCGCCGCAATGGCTGCCGCATTTGCCGCGAAATCCTGAAGCCCCTCGCGCAGGTCGCAACTGCGCCGCAGGGTGCCGCCCTGTTCAAGGTCACCGGCCAGAGCTAGCGCCAGTTCAACCGCCGCGTCCAAGGGGGCATCATCTTGCGGTAGCAACCTGTCCACAAGCGGGCGCAACTGGCGCGCCCGTAACAGGCGAGGATGTTGCGAGAGCAACAGATCGAGCGCGTGTTGCGCACCCAGAAGACGCGGCAGCCGCTGGGTCGCCCCCGCACCGGGACACAGGCCCATCATCACATCCGGAAAGCCGACACTCGCATCGCCCGTCCCCACCCGCGCATGCGCCGCAAGGGCCAGTTCGACACCCGCGCCAAGTGTCACCCCGTGCAGCACAGCCACCACAGGGGTCTCGCTCGTCTCGATCACCTGGCACAGATCAGCCACCTGCGGGCGCTCGCCCCACTGCGCGGCCTCGCGCAGGTTCAGGCCAGCAGACAGGCCAGTAGCCGCAGGCGCGCCCAGCCCCGTCAGCACGATAGCCTTTGTCGCAGGGTCGGCAATCGCTTTAGAGAGTGCCTGTTCCAGTTCGCGGCGCATCTGCGTTGTGAGGAAATGCGACGGCGGATGGTTCAGAGCAAGAAGCGTCACCCCTGACCGCGCGTCCTGTCGGATCATCCCGTCCACCGCCTGCCCCCTGCCTATCGCTACATGTCCGCTACATGTCCGTCAGACCGGCGCTGGCCCAAAGCCAAAGCCGATCTGACACAACTGTGCAAAATCAGAGGGCTATATGGCAACCCCCGTTCACAACGTCGGGTCAAACAGGCGGGTTATGACTGGAACGCGTGGCGCGGGCGGATTAGACCGGCAGATTGTCGAACTGCGCCTCTACCTCGTCATCCGTCAGCATCCGGTTCAGGTTCACGAGCCGTTCGGGCAAGGCGTATCCCTCGCGGTCCAGCCTGTTGCACAGGGATTGTAAATCCGCCTGCAACTGGCTCCGCGCGGCGGCAGGTGTGGCTTTGATCATGGCTTCGATTTCCGCAAGCGGATGGATCAGATCATGTGGCAGCTTATGGGGCATATCTTCCTCCTTGTCCGGTAACGTATGGCGTGAATATATGCAGACGAATCGCGGGGCTTAGTGCAGCGCCGCGCACGTCTTGCAGAAGGGTGTGGCGGGAAGGATATCGAGCCTCTCCTCCGAGATCTTCATACCACATTGCACACAAGTCCCATAGCTTGCCGACCTCACACGCTGTAACGCCGCCATGATCCGGCGGATTTCCTCCTGCCCCGACTGGCCCAGACGTTCCAGCACCTCGTCGCCTTCACGCTCGATTGCCATGTCGTCCCAGTCACTTGAGTGGGGTTGTTCCAGTTCACTCTCAATGGCGTGCAGACGGCCATCCAGTTCGGCAAGGCGCCGAAGCAAATCGGCGCGACGGGTTTCAACGGTCTTCATGCAGATCCCTCCCTACAATAGGGTGATTCTGGCCCATACTGCGCCAATCGGCCTTGATGCAGGTCAAATCGCTGGCTGCGACGCTTTACCAAAGGTCAGCCGCTTGATGGCTTGAAACACATGCAGCATATCATATATGACTTGCAGAAGAGGAGAACCAAAGATGAAACCAGATGTCACCGCCTTTTTCGACGAGGCCACGAATACCGTTTCCTATGTGGTCAAAGACCCCTCGGGCCGCGCCTGCGCGATCATCGATTCCGTGCTTGATTTTGATTACGCCTCGGGCCGGACCGATACGAAATCCGCAGACGAGATCATCGCCTTCGTCAAGGCCGAGGGGCTTGAGGTTCAATGGCTGCTGGAAACCCATGTCCATGCCGACCACCTGTCGGCAGCGCCCTATCTGCAGGAACTTGTCGGCGGCAAGATCGGAATCGGCGACCGGATTCAGGTTGTGCAGGATACGTTCGGCAAGGTTTTCAACGAGGGCACGGAGTTCCAGCGCGACGGCAGCCAGTTCGACAGGCTGTTCGCCGAGGGCGATACCTTCATGATCGGCCAGATGCGCGGTGATGTGCTGCACACGCCCGGCCATACGCCTGCCTGCCTGACCTATGTGATCGGTGATGCCGCCTTTGTCGGCGATACGCTGTTCATGCCCGATTTCGGCACGGCGCGGTGCGACTTTCCCGGCGGCTCCTCCGAGGTGCTTTACAATTCGATCCAGAAGATCCTCACCCTGCCGGACGAGACACGGATTTTCGTGTGCCACGATTACAAGGCACCGGGCCGCGACAGCTATGCGTGGGAAACGACGGTTGGCGCGCAAAAGACGGGCAATGTGCATATCGGCGAGGGCAATGACCGCGACAGTTTTGTCAAAATGCGCGACGCGCGTGACGCGCAGCTGGCGATGCCGCGGCTGATCATCCCCTCCTTGCAGGTCAATATGCGGGCTGGGCAGATGCCGCCCGAGGACGAACAGGGCAATGTGTTCCTGAAGGTGCCGGTCAACAAGCTTTGACCCCGCAGCTTGCAGCCCACCACGCTGCAAGCCCCCGGACACTGACAAAACAGACACATAACAGACGGCAGAATATATAGGATGATGATGGAACAGGACTGGATCTGGGGCCTGATCGGCGGGTTGCTGATCGGCACGGGTGGCGCGGTATATCTGCTCGCGAATGGCAAGATCATGGGTGCCAGCGGCATTATTGGCGGGCTGGTGGACGGCAGCGGGCGACGCAGCGCGACCGAGCGGCTGGTGTTTCTGGCAGGCGTTTTCGCGCTGCCGGTCCTGCTTTACCCGCTCTACGGCGCTGTGGACACGCATGTTTCTACCAACCCGGCTGTGATTATTGCGGCAGGCCTGCTGGTGGGGGCCGGAACGCGTCTGGCCAATGGCTGCACCTCCGGTCACGGGGTCTGCGGTATCTCGCGGCTCAGTTTGCGGGGGATCGTCGCAACTGTGTTCTACATCCTCGCCGGCGGTATCACCGTTGTGTTTTTCCGCCATCTGCTGG
Source organism: Rhodobacterales bacterium (assembly GCA_047921295.1). Taxonomy (GTDB): domain Bacteria; phylum Pseudomonadota; class Alphaproteobacteria; order Rhodobacterales; family Rhodobacteraceae; genus Seohaeicola. The sequence goes on along the minus strand of JBLRWK010000047.1, from coordinate 22,513 downwards.
GAGTGATCTGATGCACCTGCTTTACGCTTTCATCGCAGGCAGCCTGTTCGGTGCGGGCCTGTTCATCTCGGGCATGACCGACACATCCAAAGTGCAGGGATGGCTTGACGTTTTCGGCGCATGGGACCCGACGCTGGCCTTTGTCATGGGCGGCGCGATCATTCCGATGGCTATCGCGTGGCGGGTGGCAAAGGGGCGCAAGCCACTGGTCGGCGGCAAATTTCCAGAGCCGTCCGAGCCGCGCCTTGTCCGCAATCTGGTGCTGGGCTCCACCATGTTCGGTGCGGGCTGGGGGCTGGCGGGCCTCTGCCCCGGCCCGGCCATCGCCTCGCTATCCTATGGTGGCATCTGGCACTGGATCTTCTCGGCGGCGATGCTGGCAGGGATGGCGCTGGCCCCGATGCTGCGCGTCAGGCTGGACAGAATGGTTCCGGCGGAATAAACGCGAGTTATGGAAATTCGTCAGATCACCCCCCGCTATGCCGTCTCGCCGCAGATCAACCCCGAGGATATCGGGGTGGTCGCTGCGTCCGGTTTCACCACCATCATCTGCAACCGTCCGGACGAGGAGGTGCCCGCCTCGCATCATGCCGACCGCGTCGGTGAGGCCGCGCGCGCGGCTGGGCTCGACTTTCACGTGCTGCCCCTGACGCACCAGACAATGACGCCCGAGAGCGTGGCCGAGCAGCGCCGCCTGATCGCGGACTCCACGGGGCCGGTTCTGGCCTATTGCGCCTCTGGCACACGATGTTCGGTTGTGTGGTCCCTTGGTCAGGCCGGGCATATGCCGGTGGACGAGATCATGAAGGCCACCGCGCAGGCGGGATACGATCTGACTGGGTTGCGCCCGCAGCTTGAGACGCTTCAGGAACAGGGCGGGCTCTGACGCCTGCGTGACGCGCGGCGTGATGGCAGGCGATACACCTGTCAACGCGCTCATTGCTCCCCCGCAAGGACCGTCTGGTTCTGCGGTTGCTGCGCCGCTTCCCTAGCCGCCTCCCCAATATCTGCGCCTGCCAATGTTTGCGGCGCCGTGGCTGTGCTCTCGCGCCGCGTGGCCTCCGAAGGGGACAGGACACCTGCAGCATCACCCTGCACGGCACGCCCCTGCCCCGCCAGCGTTATCCGCAGCGCGCGCAGCCCGTCCAGACGGCCCAGCCGCGCCGTTGCCACTGCACGGTGGCCGACCGTCTCGACCGTAATGTCGCGCAGCGCGTCGATATTGAGCGGCAAGACATCACCCGCCTTGATCAGGCTCAGTTCCGACAATGGCAGGGTCAGACGGCACAGCACCGCATCCAGTCGCACAGGCGCAGCCAGCACACGGTCCTGAAACTGCTGCGTAGCCGCCGCCTTTTCTGCCGCATCCGACGGCTCCGCCTTGGCCACGGGGCACGGTAAGGCAAGGATCACCTCGCCCGCCCGCATTCCCGGCCCGATATCGAGCGTCAGCCGGAAGACGTGATAATCGGCAGCGGACAGGGCAAGGCCAAGCCCGCGCACATCCTCCATCATCGCGCCGAAGCGGAAACCGCTGGCCCATGCCCCATCGGGATGATCGGCCAGATACACGGCGGCGCGGCGCAGTAATCCATCCACCAAAGGCACCGCCATCGCGGCGTCGATCCGGGTGGCCTTGCGCGGTGCAACTGCGCGCGCCTGCACCTGCCCTGTGGTCTGCACCTCAATCAGCGCGGTCATGATCCCCGCGTCCAGCATCACCGCCCCCCGCGCGCCCTTTGGGCCGTCCAGCAACAGCAGCAGCATGTCCTCGAGGATCATGCCCAGAAGCGCGGCCTGATCACGCTCCGACCGTTGCACGCCGGGCACGGACAGCGCCATCTGCATATCCTCGTCCGCGGTTTTCTCCGCCGCGAGCCGCAATGCCCGCGCAACCGACATGGCCCGCGCCTCGTGATCGTCCCGCGCCAGTCTTGCCTTGCGGCGCAAGCCTGCATTTGTTGCTGATCCGACCATGGCCTCCGCCGCTGCTTCTGCAGGTTCATCCATTGGTTTTACCCCCGCAGAGGTTACGAATGTCTGAAGCGCAGCGCCGCAAAACCGCTTTATTGCGCCGCCATGCGCTGCGCCACCGGCAGGCTGACACGAAACGCGGCACCGCCCTGCCCGGGTAGATAGCCCAAGGTGCCACCCAGCCGGTCCATGATCTCGCGGCAGATCGCCAGACCCAGCCCCGCGCCACCGGCCTGACGGTCCGAAACACGGTAGAACTTTTCGAAGATCATGCCCTGCGCCTCGGGCGGGATGCCTGCGCCATTGTCAATAAAATCCACCAGAATACGGCCCCCCCGCCGCGTCACGGCGATGGTGAGCTCAGGGCGCGGCGCATCGCAGTATTTCTGTGCATTCGCGATGAGGTTGATGAAGACCTGCGCCAGCCTGTCCAGATCGGTGGTCAGGAAAATCCCCTCTGCCGGACCGATCCGCCGCACCCGCAGCGGATGCATGTCTGATCCAGCCGCCGCAATCGCGTGGCTGATCACATCCGACAACCGCCCGTCGCGCAGGTTCAGGCTGACCTGACCGTTTTCCAGCACGCTCAGATCCAGTAGATCATCCAGCAGCCGCGTCAGGCGGATCGCCTCGGCATGGATGATCGAGGCATAGCGCGTCAGATCCTCGGGCTTGAGCCCGTCCACATCGCGCAAAATCTCGGAAAAGGCGCGGATGGAGGTCATCGGCGTGCGCAACTCGTGGCTGATCTGGCTGAGAAACGCATCCTTTTGCACCGATAGCTGGGTCAGCTTGTCATTGGCGGCGCGCAATTGCCGGGCGGTGCGGGTCAACTCGTTCGATTTCGCCTCAAGCTGGCTGGAATATTCCATCATCTGCGCGGTCTCGTCGGCCACGGCCAGCAGATCCTCGACCGAGACACTGGCCGCCCCCATGATCTGCGCCACCATCGCATGGGCCGTGGCCCCGCCGACAGCGCCGGAAAGCTCCCGCTCGAGTCGCGCCAGAAAATCAGGGGACGGTTCGGGCAGAAAGCCCGCCAGCCCCTGCCGCGACGCCTCGGACTGGAAGAACGCCTGCACCTCGGCTGGCCCGAGGATACGCTGCGCCATGATCATCAGATCCTCGGACTGCGCGCTCCCGCCCTTCCAGCTTTGCGGATTGCCGGAACGCTCGAAGATATTCACGAATTGCGCGCCCTGCAGCCGCTCCAGCGGCGAGGGGAAACTGACCAGTGAGACCAGAACGAAGCAGGCGGTATTGAGCGAGAGCGACCACATCACCGCATGCAGCAGGGGGTCGACCCCTTCGATCCCGAACAGGGCCTGCGGGCGCAGCCAGCCGATGCCCCACGGCCCTTGCTCCAGAACCGAAGGGGGCAATCCGTTGCCGAACTGCGGCAACAGCAGGCAATAGGTCCAGAGCACGAAGCCCACCACCAGACCTGCAAAAGCTCCGTTGCGCGTGGCACCGCGCCAGAAGATACCGCCCATCATTGCAGGCAAAAGCTGCGCCAGCCCTGCAAAGGAAACCAGCCCGATCGCGGCCAGCGCCGTGCCGCCACCGGAAATCTTGTAATACAGATAGCCAAGCGCCAGCACGAGGCCGATGGACAGTCGCCGCGCCATGATCACCACATGGCGCACATCTGAGGGTCCACCCGCGCCGCCCTGCGTCAGCCGCAGGAAAATCGGCATGACGATGTGGTTCGACACCATCGTGGACAGCGCAATCGCCGCCACGATCACCATCGACGTGGCGGAGGAAAAACCACCAAGGAAGGACAGCATCGCCAGCCCCTCCTGCCCTTGGGTCAGCGGCACGGTCAGCACGAACTGGTCAGGATTGGAGCCTGCTGGCATCAGGTCCAGCCCCACCACCGCAATGGGCACCACAAACAGGCTCATCAGCATCAGATAGGTCGGAAAGGCCCATGCGGCGGTGCGCAGGTGGCGCTCGTCCTCGTTTTCGACCACCAGCACCTGAAACATACGCGGCAGGGTGAGGAAGGCGGCCGCCGACAGAAAGGTCAGCCCCACCCAGCGCCCGCCGTCCATCTGCCATGTGCCGATTTCGGAGGCGTCGATCCGCTCCATCATCGGACCGATGCCGCCCGCCACACCCCAGACAACGAACACGCCTACCGCGATCAGGGCGCAGAGCTTCACCACCGCCTCGACCGCGATAGCCATGACCACGCCGTGATGCCGCTCGTTGGCATCCAGATTGCGGGTGCCGAACAGGATGGTGAACAGCGCCAGCCCGATCGCCACCCACAGTGCGGTGTCATAGGATTCCATCAGGCCGATACTGCCCGGATCACTTGTTGCAAAGCTTGAGAATGACAGCGTAACAGACTGAAGTTGAAGTGAAATATAGGGCGTTATTCCAATCACCGCCAGCAGCGTCACGCAGACCGCCAGCAGCCCCGATTTGCCGTAGCGCGAGGAGATGAGATCGGCCACCGAGGTGATCCGCTGCGTACGGCCGATCCGCACCATCTTGCGCAAGGCCCACCACCAGCCCACCATCACAAGGCTCGGCCCCAGATAGATCGTCACATATTCCAGTCCGGACCGCGCCGCATAGCCGACCGCGCCATAAAAGGTCCACGCCGTGCAATAGACCGACAGCGACAGCGTGTAGATCCACGGCGAGCGCAGCCAGTTGCCGCGCCCTTGCAAGGCCGCCCGCTCTGCCATGAAAGCCACCACGAACAGCAGCGCCACATAGGTCAGACAAACAGCTATCAGGATGTTGAGCGTGGCCATCGCCTGATCCTACAGACTCCGGTCGCTAGGGGCGTCCGGCTTGTTCTCTATCGTCAGCGACAGGACAAAGGCGATCACGGCCAGAAGCGTCCAGACCCCGAAAATATAGAGGATAGCGGAAGATGTTGTCACGGCTGCGGCCCCGCCAGTTCCTACCTGTCCGGCGGATTGCGGCCAGAGCAGCGGGACCAGCCACAGCAGTGCCGCCAGCACCGGCAACAGGCGGGCCGCATCCATCAGGCGGCGCTGGCGATAGCTGCGCCGCTCCAGAAACAGCGGGCTCGCCTTTTCGCTCATTGTGTCGGTCCTTGCGCCACCAGCGTGTTCAGCGCCTCGATCACATCGGCATTGGAAAACGGCTTGGTCATGAAATGGCTGGCCCCCGCCTTTTCGGCCAGTTCACGGTCGCGCGCCTGACCGCGGGCTGTCAGGATCAGCACGGGCAGGTCTTGCGTTGCGGGCTGTGCGCGCAGATCGGTCAGGATGTCATAACCGCTGCGCCCCGGCAGCATGACATCGAGGATCACCAGATCGGGCGCGCGCATCAGCACCACTGCCACAGCATCATGGCCGTTGGAATGTGTATCCACAGTCCATCCATCCCGCGACAGGATAAAGCTGATCGCCTCGATGATGTTTGGCTCATCCTCAATGATGAGCACGCGCTTCGTCATGCCACTTTCCCCTCCCCCGGAATGTAGCGGGATGACGGCGCGTATCCGGCCATACAGGCCCGCGACCGCCCACCGTCTCACATGACTATTGCGATTGCGGGAGCATGAGTCAAAACCCATCTGCAAGGATGGACGGCTCGCGCCGCCCCTCACACGCCTGCGCGGGACAAATCCGGCAACTCACCCCGACCTCGCGCACGGTGCCATTTTCCGCTCCTGACCTGTCGGAACCGGCCTTGTCCGGCCCTGCTCTGTCCACTGGCAAAGGGAGCGGCAGTGGCGACAAAGGCAGGATCATCATATGCGCCTCGAACATCGGGTCCGCATTATAGGCCACCCGCCCGACGGGTTGCGCGATAGCATAGGCGCGGAACATTTGCCCGTCCGGTCCGCTCTGGCGCAGGGTCTGCCGGATCGGGGTCATGGGGCGGCTGAGGGCGGCAAAGAGCGGCCAGCGCGGGCAGGCCGCCCCGAACCGTGGCAGGGCAAACCCCTCGATCGGGCGGCGCAGCAGCAATGTGCCCGAAGCGTCACAACTGACCAGCCCGATTGGGCCATGCGGCGGAACATGTGTCGTCACGAGCGGCGCTCCGGCCGCCTCATCCATCGGAAGGCAGGCCAGACGCCGCATCGCCGTGGCCGCATCGACCCCCAGATGCTGCGCCAGAACCAGCGGATCACAAACCTCCTCGGTGCCCGCAAATTCTGCCTGCGCGGCCTGTAACCGCGCCAGCGGCAGCCGCACTGCATCCGCATGGTAGCGCTCCAGATGGCTACGGGCCTGTGCGCGCGCCGATGCGGATTGCAGCGCCTCATCGGCATCGATCAGGGCATCAATCACCGCGTCCGGCATGTCCGCACCAGCCTCAAGGGCGGGGAAATGATAGGCGTGGCCGCTCAGAAACTGCTCCAGTTCGTCCTGCGGCGCGCTCAAGGCCGCATCGGCCCGCCCTGCACCATCCAGATAGGAGACCAGCGCCTGCGCGCTGCGTGCCAGACGGGTGGCATCCTCGTTCAGGTTGCGGTGGAAACGGTCGCGCCATTCCGGCTCGATCTCGCGCGGGTCCACCAGTATCCCCGCCGTGGCGCGGATCGCGGTGACGCTCGACAGCACCTCGTGCATCGAGGCCGCGATATAGGGGTCATGCGTCAAACGGTCCGCCAGTTGCTCCACCGTGCGCTCCAGCGCAAGCACACGGCGATGCCGATCCGCCAGAAGCCGCGCCCATCCGGAAAAGCGCGCGGCAAAATCCTCCATCGCGTCGATCTCAGCGCCTGCCTGCGGCGCGGCACTGGCGGCTTCACGCAACGTGGCGATCAGCGCGGCCTCGGCCCCTTCGGTCAAAGCGGATGGCTCGACCCCCAGCACCGCAGAAAGATCCAGCAGCAATTTGCCCCCGATACGGCGGCGGTCATGTTCGATCAGATTGAGATAGGAGGCCGAAATCCCGACCTGCCGCGCCAGATCGACCTGCCGCATGGCAAGCGCGATCCGGCGCTCCCTGATGCGTCCTCCGGTCAACTGGCGCTTGAGCATCCGGTCAGGCTCCTTGTGGCAAACTGTCAGACGCAAGAATTGTAAACTGCACAAACCTTTGTCTTTGTGCTACATTTACACATGTGCACAGGAACACGAAGCCAAAAAGTTTACATCCCCCGCCTCAATGCGCCTGGGCTTCCATCACCATCCGTGTCGCCTGCACCCCCGAGGGCCATCGCGTTTAGAGCCCAAGCCTATGTGAATTGGCCGCTTTTCCCTGACGTCACGATGACCTATAAGCAGCGACACAATGGCAGCAGGGTCGTGCAAACCGCCCCGATATGCCCATGCGAACCGCCGAGGATAGTATGACAAAAAAGAACCATGACAGCGACGTTGCCTTCATTCAGGCGCTGGCCGAACTGTTGCGCGAGAATGACCTGACCGAGCTGGAAGTGATGCGCGAATATGGCGAGGATGACAGCCTGAACGTGCGCGTCAGCCGCGCAGCACCCAGCGTCACCTATGCCGCACCGGCGCCGATGCAATACGCCGCAGCACCCGCTCCGGCCGCCGCAGCGGCACCCGCCGCCCCGCAAGATCCCGCCACCCTGCCCGGTGCTGTCACCTCTCCCATGGTCGGAACTGTCTATATGCAGGCCGAACCCGGATCCCCGGCCTTCGTCACCGTCGGCGCGCAGGTCTCCGAGGGTGACACGCTGCTGATCATCGAAGCCATGAAAACGATGAACCATATTCCCGCCCCCAAATCGGGCACGGTGAAGCGGATTCTCGTCGAAGACGGTGCCGCTGTCGAATATGGCGCACCTCTGATGATTATCGAATAAGGCTTAGGAAATGTTCGATAAAATTCTGATTGCCAACCGTGGCGAAATCGCCCTGCGCGTCATCCGCGCGGCCCGCGAAATGGGCATCCATTCGGTCGCGGTGCATTCCACCGCCGACGCCGATGCGATGCATGTCCGCATGGCGGATGAAGCTGTCTGCATCGGCCCGCCCTCCTCTGCGGAAAGCTATCTGTCGATCCCGGCCATCATCTCGGCCTGCGAGATTACCGGCGCACAAGCCATCCATCCCGGCTACGGCTTTTTGTCGGAGAACGCGAATTTCGTGCAGATCGTCGAGGATCACGGGATCACCTTCATCGGCCCCACAGCCGAACATATTCGGATGATGGGCGACAAGATCACCGCCAAGGACACGATGAAAGCCCTCGGCGTGCCATGCGTGCCCGGTTCGGACGGCGGCGTGCCCAGCTTGGAGGATGCCAAGCGCATCGGGGCCGAGATCGGCTATCCTGTCATCGTCAAGGCCACTGCCGGAGGTGGCGGGCGCGGCATGAAAGTCGCGCTGACGGCGGCTGATATGGAAAGCGCCTTCATGACCGCGCGCTCCGAATCCAAGGCGGCTTTCGGCAATGACGAGGTCTATATCGAGAAATACCTGACCACGCCGCGCCATATCGAGATCCAGATCTTCGGCGATGGCAAAGGCCGCGCCGTGCATTTGGGCGAACGGGACTGCTCGCTCCAGCGCCGCCACCAGAAAGTGCTCGAAGAGGCCCCCGGCCCCGCCATCTCGCCGGAAGAGCGCGCGCGGATCGGCAAGGTCTGTGCCGATGCCGTGGCCGCGATCAACTATATCGGCGCGGGCACGATCGAGTTTCTCTACGAGAACGGCGAGTTCTATTTCATCGAAATGAACACCCGCCTGCAAGTGGAGCATCCCGTCACCGAGGCGATCTTCGGCATCGACCTTGTGCGCGAACAGATCCGTGTGGCCGAGGGGCTGCCGATGTCCTTCACGCAAGACGAGCTGACCATCAACGGCCATGCGATTGAAGTCCGCATCAATGCCGAGAAACTGCCGAATTTCGCGCCCTGTCCGGGGCGGATCACACAGTATCACGCGCCGGGCGGTCTGGGCGTGCGGATGGATTCCGCGCTTTATGACGGCTACAAGATCCCGCCCTATTACGACAGCCTGATCGGCAAGCTGATCGTGCATGGCCGCGACCGTCCCGAGGCTTTGGCCCGCCTTTCGCGCGCTCTGGGCGAGTTGATCGTGGACGGTGTGGACACAACGGTTCCGTTGTTTCACGCCTTGCTGCAGGAAGAAGATGTGCAAACCGGCAATTACAACATCCACTGGCTGGAACATTGGCTGAAAACGCATCTCCCCGCCTGAGGGGCCACAGAGCAAACCAGAACCGGACCCGTCGATGACGGACCCGGTTATCACACCGGACCTGTTGCTGAACGCCTATGCGATGGGCATCTTTCCGATGGCCGAGCGGCGCGACGACCCCGAGATTTTCTGGGTCGATCCGCGCCGCCGTGGCGTGTTTCCGCTGGACGGGTTCCACATCTCCCGCAGCCTGATCCGCCGGATGCGCCGCTGGCCGCACCGCATCACGATCAATACCGCCTTCGCGCAAGTAGTGGAGGGCTGCGCCGCCCGCGACGAGACCTGGATCAATGATGAAATCCGGCGTCTCTACCTGAGCCTGCACGATATGGGGCGCGCGCATTCTCTGGAAATCCGGGAGGGGGATGAGCTTGTCGGCGGCGTCTACGGCGTCACGCTGGGGGCCGCGTTTTTCGGCGAGAGCATGTTCTCGCGCCGCACCGATGCGTCAAAGATCGCGCTTGCCTATCTGGTGGACCGTTTGCGGCTGGGCGGCTTCCGGCTGTTCGATACGCAGTTTCTCACCCCGCATCTCGCCTCACTGGGGGCTGTCGAGGTGACGCGGGCCGAATATCACCGCCGGCTGGAAACGGCATTGGCGTCGACGGGAGACTTCACCGGCCCGCCCCTGCCCGCCAGCCCTCAGGACGTGGTGCAGCGGATAATCCAGACATCATAACGCGGATGGTCCAGCGCGTTCAGCGCCGGGGCCGAGGCGATCATCCAGCCGCTAAACAAAGGTTCGTCCAACCCGTTCTGGCGCAATGTGACAAAGGCATAGGCATCGCCCGTGGGGTTGCCCACCGGATAGCGGCACTCGCCCAGTTCGATCTGTATCCGCCAGACCACACCCGCCCCGCCATTGGGCAAGCGCAGATCCTCGACCTCGCCGTTGATCTTGTCGAGCACGCGCAGTTCGGCCCCGTTCGCCGTGGCGGTCTGGATCTGCTGGCTCTGGGCACTCGCAGGCAGCGCAAGTGCCGCCGCAACAGCCAGACCGGCGGCAATGCCCGCCACATGAGGTCTCGTCTCGGACATGGCTTTCCCTCAGCGCCCCGTTATTCCGGGGTCCAGGCTTCGTAATCCTTGCGCGCAACAGGTGCGCTGCGGCGAATCGAGCCTTCGGGCGCATAGGCCAGCGGCGTGCCTGTCAGGTTCTCCTGATGCGGCTTTTCCCATGACTGACGCGTCAGCGGCCGGTCGCTCGGCGTCTCCTTGAAGGTGTGGTGCAGCCAGCCATGCCAATCTGGGCTGACGCGGCTTGCCTCGACCTCGCCGGCAAAGATCACCCAGCGGCGCTTGCCGGCCTTGTCGGTGTAGAACTGGTTGCCCTGCGCATCCTCACCCACCTTCACGCCACGGCGCCAGGTATAGAGTTGCGTATTCAGGGTCTGGCCGTTCCACCAGGTCACTGCGCGCAAGAGCGTGTTCAGAATGCCCATCGAAGCCTCCGCTTTTCGTTCTGTCTGCTATGCCGCATCTGCACGCCAAGGTCCAGATGCAAGCGCTGCCCCGCGTGCAAAGGGCCGCACCTTCCGGCACGGCCCCTCAATTCTTCTTGCCTCAAATATCCAAAACCGCCCGCGCATCACAGTGCAGGCGGTGCTGGCAAGGCATCAGGCTGTCGCGCCTTCTTTCTTGGCTTCGGCATAGATCATCAACGGCTGGGCCGCCGAGATCGCCGCTTCCTCGTTCACCAGCACTTCATCGACATTGGCCATACCCGGCAGGTCGAACATCGTGTTGAGCAGGATATCCTCGAGGATGGAGCGCAGACCCCGCGCGCCGGTTTTGCGCTCGATCGCGCGCTTGGCGATTGCCGTCAGCGCATCATCGGTAAAGGTCAGCTTCACATCTTCCAGCTCGAACAGGCGCTGGTATTGCTTGACGAGAGCGTTCTTTGGCTGGGTGAGGATGGTGACAAGCGCATCCTCGTCCAGATCCTCCAAAGTGGCGATCACGGGCAGACGGCCCACAAATTCAGGGATCAAACCGAATTTCAGCAGATCTTCCGGCTCCAAATCCTTGAAAGTCTCGCCGACACGGCGGGAGTCAGGGTCTTTCACATCCGCGCCAAAGCCCATCGCACTGCCCTTGCCGCGCTGCGCGATGATCCGGTCGAGCCCCGCAAAGGCCCCGCCACAGATGAACAGGATATTCGTCGTATCCACCTGCAGGAATTCCTGCTGCGGATGTTTCCGTCCGCCCTGCGGCGGCACGGAGGCTACCGTGCCTTCCATCAACTTCAGCAGTGCCTGCTGCACACCTTCGCCCGACACATCCCGCGTGATCGAGGGATTCTCGGATTTACGGGTGATCTTGTCGACCTCGTCGATATAGACGATGCCGCGCTGCGCGCGCTCGACGTTGTATTCGGACGATTGTAGCAGCTTGAGGATGATGTTCTCCACATCCTCGCCGACATAACCCGCCTCTGTCAGCGTGGTCGCATCGGCCATGGTGAAGGGCACATCCAGAATCCGCGCCAGCGTTTGCGCCAGCAGGGTCTTGCCGCAACCGGTCGGGCCGATCAGCAGGATATTCGACTTCGACAGTTCGATATCGCTGGTTTTGGCCGCATGGTTGAGGCGTTTGTAGTGGTTGTGCACCGCGACCGAGAGCACCTTTTTCGCTTTCTGCTGGCCGATCACGTAATCGTCCAGAACTGCGCAGATATCCTTGGGTGTGGGCACGCCGTCCGTAGCTTTTAGCCCGGCGCTCTTGGTTTCCTCACGGATGATATCCATGCACAGTTCGACACATTCATCACAGATGAACACGGTAGGCCCTGCGATCAGCTTGCGCACCTCATGCTGGCTTTTACCGCAAAAGCTGCAGTAGAGGGTGTTCTTGCTGTCGCCGCTGGAATTCGTCGCCATATCGTCCCTTTCAGGCCAAGTCTTCAGTAGTTTCGACCGATCCAGCCGATCTGAATGCTATGGGGTCCAAGCTTAAGGCAGCCCCCGCATGTCCACAATGTCAAAATTGTCCCACCCTGCAGCGGGTGGAACAAGAAACTGTTACGCCTTCGCGTCTTCCATCTTGCCGCGGCTTTCCACGATCTCGTCGATCAGGCCCCATTCCTTGGCATCCTCGGCGGACATGAAGTTGTCCCGCTCCAGCGCCGCCTCGACCTTTTTCAGGGTCTGGCCGGTATGTTTGACATAGATCTCGTTGAGCCGGTTCTTCAGCTTCTGGGTCTCGGCGGCGTGGATCATGATATCCGTCGCCTGTCCCTGATACCCGCCGGAGGGCTGGTGCACCATGACGCGGCTGTTGGGCAGCGAGAAGCGCATGCCCTTTTCGCCCGCAGTCAGCAAAAGCGAGCCCATCGAAGCCGCCTGCCCCACCACCAGTGTGGAAATCTTCGGCTTGATATATTGCATCGTGTCGTAGATCGACAGACCGCTGGTCACCACGCCACCGGGGCTGTTGATATACATGCTGATCTCTTTCGACGGATTCTCCGCCTCGAGATGCAGCAACTGCGCCACGATCAGGCTCGACATACCGTCATGCACGGGACCGGACAGAAAGATGATCCGCTCCTTCAGCAGGCGCGAGAAGATGTCATAAGCCCGTTCCCCGCGGCTGGTCTGCTCGACCACCATGGGCACAAGGGTATTCATGTAGGTGTCAATCGGATCTCTCATATACGCCTGCCTGCTGCTGTTGCTCATTCATAATCGTCAGATGTTACCGGAGTCTTAGTCTTGCGCCCACCCGCCTGCAAGGGGCGCATCGGATTTAACAGGCCGGCGCGGACCACGGCGCGCCCGTTTGCGCGCATCGCCGGACCGGTGATTGAAGCAGCCTGCATTGGCGCTAAATGCCCATTCTGACAGCATCATGCACCGTGAAGGCACTTCCCATGACAGCCCCGCAGGCCACCACATTCACCCCCACCCGCACCGCCGGTCTTGCGCGGATCAAGCAGTTTTTGCCGCAGGCGGGGGCGGATTATGCCCGTTTGCGGAATCACGATCTGGGGGCGGGGCAGCACAATCACGTCTCGTCCCTGTCACCGTGGATCAGGCACCGTCTGCTGACCGAGGCCGAGGTGCTGCAATCCGTTCTGGCGCGCCATTCGGCGCAGGCGGCGGAAAAGTTCGTGCAGGAAGTGTTCTGGCGGACCTACTGGAAAGGCTGGCTGGAGCAGCGCCCAGGCGTCTGGGAGATGTATCTTGCCGATTTGCACAATGCGGTGAACATGGTGCAGACCCAATCGGGCCTGCGCCGCAGTTGGGAGGACGCTTGCGCGGGCCAAACCGGCATCGATGCGTTCGACCACTGGGCGCGGGAACTGGTGCAAACTGGCTATCTGCACAACCATGCCCGCATGTGGTTCGCCTCGATCTGGATCTTTACCCTGCGCCTGCCGTGGGAACTGGGCGCGGATTTCTTCCTGCGTCACCTGCTCGACGGTGATCCGGCCTCCAACACTTTGAGCTGGCGCTGGGTGGCAGGGTTGCAGACGAAGGGCAAAACCTATCTGGCGCGGCCCGACAATATCGAGACATATACAGGCGGGCGCTTTCGTCCCGAAGGGCTTGCCACCGTCGCGCCGCCGCTGGAGGGGCCGGAAGCGGCGCGCATCCCGCTCCCCCCGAGCGATGTGGCAGACCCCGCTTTGCCAACCGCCTTCCTGTTGCACGACGATGATCTGAGCCCCGGCTTTTTATTCGATACCGTCCCCGCCCCTGTCGCCACAGGCTTTGTGATGAGCGCACAGCACCGCAGTCCGCTGCATGTGGCCCCGCATGTCGGGGCCTTCTCTAGCGGTGCGATGGCCGATGTCGCCGCCCGTTTCGGCGCGCGGCTGGGCGAGACCTCTGCGCCGATGGCGGATACAGACAGCCTCGCCGCATGGGCGCGCGATACGGGTGCGCGCCAGATCGTGACCCCCTACGCGCCCGTCGGCCCCAACGCCACCGCTCTGCGTGTGCTGTCCCATGCGCTGGAACCGGACGGCATCCGCCTGATCCGCCTTCGCCGTGCCTTTGACAGCGCCGCATGGCCCTATGCGACGGCGGGGTTCTTCAAGTTCAAGGACAAGATCCCGAAGCTGATCGGCACGCTGAAAGGCATCGAGGTGGCGTGAGCGGTCACACCCCACGTGCGCGTTCACTCAGTTTGCCAGCCCGTTTCCCAGCCTTTCCGCCAATGCGCTGTCCTCCACAACGGATTGGCGGTTGAACTCCGCGTAGCTCTCCATCGTCCTGACATTGTCCGCCGAGGGCGTGGAGGCATCGCCCCGCGCCATTTTCACGCTCTGCCAGAAATGCAGGCTCTGGGTCATATAGTGGTTCAACTGGAAATGATCGGTATCCGTCACCGTGCGCGAGGAACAGGCCCCGCGGATTTTGTGGATAAACAGCGCGTTGCGCCCGATAGCTGATGTTCGCACGATCCACTTGGTCGCATGATGGGGGCCGAGCGCCGCATGGCGCATCGTCAGATCACACCGCAGGCTGGCAGGATGCGCCTCCTGATCGGGGCTGCCGAATTGCGACCAGCGGGTATAGATCACGTCAATATTGGGAAAATGCTCCAAAGCATCGGGCAGCTTTTCCGCTTGTCTGGCAAACCAGAACTCATCCGCATCCGCCACCATCAGCCACTGGAACCGCCGTTTTATCCGCTCGGACAGAAAGACGCGCCGATAGTGATAGCCCTGCCGGTGCGGTTCAGGGCGCGACAGCAGTGTGATCCTGCTCCGGTGCTGTGATGCCTCGATCCGCGCAACGGTGTCGTCCGTGCTGCCGTTGTCGATGATAAAAAGATGATCGGCCCCCTGCCAGATGTAATGGTCAATCCATTCATCCACATTCAGCGCCTCGTTCTTCATGATGGCCAGCACGGCCAGTGGCGCACGTTGATCGGGAAACGCCTTCGCCCGAAGCTGGCGAAACCGCGCCTTGCGGGCGCTGGCCCATGGTTTCAGGGCACCGATCAGTCCCATTGTGGCGCTACTCCGACAAAAACCCGGTCACTCCGGCGCATCCAATAGAACCTTATGATCCGCAACGCAAACCGCCCCACGCCAGAGGCGCAGGGCGGTTCACCGTTTTCTCGGCAAGGCTCACCCGCAAAGGCACATTACGGCCCTGCCCTTCACCGATCTGCAAACGCTCACGAAAAGGGGACCCCAAGGCCCCCTTCCGTCCCCCTTGTCCCGCGCCAATGCTCAGACTTTTTCCTGCGTGTACTTCCGCAGTTCGGCCCGCGCCACCTGACGGCGGTGCACCGCATCGGGGCCGTCCGCCAGACGCAATGTCCGCACATGGGTCCATTTATGCGCCAGCGGCGTATCTTGGCTAACGCCTTGGCCGCCGAACATCTGCACCGCCTCGTCGATGACCTTTAGCGCCACGCGGGGCGCGATCACCTTGATCTGGCTGATCCACGGGGCAGCGGCGCGTTTGTCGCCCTGATCCATGTACCATGCCGCTTTCAGACACAGCAGCCGTGCCATCTCGATCTCCATCCGGCACTCGGCGATGATGTCGTAGTTCGCGCCAAGCTGCGCCAGTTTCTTGCCGAAGGCCTCGCGCTCCAGCGACCGCTTGCACATCAGTTCCAGCGCCGATTCCGCCTGACCGATGGCGCGCATGCAATGGTGGATACGGCCGGGTCCAAGACGTCCCTGGCTGATCTCAAATCCGCGACCCTCACCCAAAAGCAGCGCATCGGCTGGCACGCGCACATTCGTGAAGCGGATATGCATATGGCCATGCGGCGCATCGTCGTTGCCGTAAACTTCCATCGGCCGCAGGATCTCGATGCCTTCGGTGCCGGCGGGCACCACGACCATCGAATGGCGCGAATGCTTCGGCGCGTCCTCACCGCCGGTGCGGACCATGACGATATAGACCTTGCAACGCGGATCGCCTGCGCCCGAGGCCCACCACTTTTCGCCGTTCAGCACGTAACTGTCACCGTCTTTGACGCAGGACATTGCCACATTGGTCGCGTCCGAGCTGGCCACATCCGGCTCCGTCATCAGATAGGCCGAGCGGATCTTGCCTTCCAGCAGCGGGGCCAGCCATTCCTTTTTCATCGCAGGCGTGCCGTAACGCTCGAACACTTCCATATTGCCGGTATCGGGCGCGGCACAGTTGAACACTTCCGCGCCCAGCGGGGTCTTGCCCATCTCCTCGGCGAAATAGGCGTATTCCACGGTGCTCAGGCCAAAGCCCTTGTCGCTGTCGGTCAGCCAGAAGTTCCACAACCCTTCGGATTTGGCCTTGTCCTTCAGACCTTCAAGAATCTCCGTCTGACGCGCGGTGAACTGCCAGCGGCCTTCCTTGTCGATCTCGGCGTGATACGCCTCCTCCAAGGGCACGACCTCGTCGCGGATCATTGCCGCGACGCGGTCCAGCAGCTTGCGGTTCTCGGGGCGCATCCCGAAATTCATATCCATGCCTATTTCCTCCCTGCGAAAAACAATTCCACCGGATAACAGCACGTCGGCGGCAGGATGAAAAGTGCGGATTATCGGGAAAGACGTCGCGTCGCAGCGGACGGCCGGTGCGCCTTGGCTTGGCGGGTGCGTGGGCAACGCTGTGTGGGAGCATAACAGGCCGGCACCGCCCCCACAAAAGAAATGGCCCGTCGGGTTTCCCCGACAGGCCAGATCTCCGTCACAGGAGGGTTGTGACGAAAGTCGCTTAGAAGCGGTAGTTCACGCCGAGACGGACCTGATGCAGGTCGACTTCGATGTCAGAGTCGTCCACAGAGCCGAAATCAGTGTAGGTGTATTCGACATAGGTCGACCAGTTCTGGGTGAACTTGTATTCACCGCCCAGACCGGCAGTGTAACCGTCGAGATCTTCGCTTTCGCTCAGGCCATCAATAGACACGCTTCCGGACGCGCGGCTGTAGCCAAGCAGACCGTAAGCGAGGAACTGGTCGCTTACAGCGTAACCGGCACGAGCGAACACAGTCGCCATTTCGTCGACAGCGACCGAAAGATCGCCAAAGCCTGCGGCAGCGGCAGCATCGCCGAACTCACCGCGCAGATCACCTGTCAGTTCACCGAAGTTGTATTCGACACCGAGACCAAACACGCCCTGACCCATCTGCCAGTCGTAACCGGCGCGGACCGATCCGCCCCAGCCATCGGGCTTGGACAGCGTGTTGGACAGACCGAGCGCGGACAGATCATCAGCGGTCTCGCCTGTCGCGTCGACATTTGCTTCGCCGTAGTTCAGGTTGGCACCGACGTAACCACCGGTCCAGGCGGGTGTCATCATCGGCATGGGCGCGGGCACCATCGGTGTCGGCTCTGTGTATACGGGGGCCAGGCTACCGGCGAATGCGGGGCTGGCGATCAGGAAACTTGCGATTGCAAGAGAGATGTTTCTTTTCATAGTGATTCTGCCTCATTGCGTTTTTTGTCGTTGGAATTCCAATATCCGCCCCAAGACGGTTGTTTTCAACACGATCAGCCTACGCAGTCGGAAAGCACGTGCGCTTGTTGCAATTTAGCTACTGTAAGTTGATATATAATTGTCTGAATAAATTAAATCGGCCACACAATAGGTATCTCATTCACCGTCTCAATTTGTTTTTAGCTACTAGATATAGCGCCTTTAATTCATTCAAATTCTGGAATCGTAGATTACGGGAATTGGGTAATCCAGAAAAACAAGCCAAAAAGTTACTGTCGGAGGGAACCCATGCTCCGCCATATCCTTGCCAGCACCTCCCAAGTACGGCCCCGACCGACAGTAGCCCGGGTCCATGAGACAACGCCCCTACCCCCTGCGGGCGATCGCTTTCGCCGCCGCCCGAGACGGCCGCGCGCCTGTCAGGAGGGGGCGGCAACCTTCGTTTTCAGCCACTATCACAAGCTCGATCAGGGGCCATAAGGCGAGGCACAAACACGACGCGGGCCGTTGTAAGGCTGATAGCTGTTGTCCGTGACACGGTAGGAGCGCCAGCGGTTGTGGCACCAGTTGACGTGATTCTGGCTCAGAAAACCTGCCGACCGTGCACGAGGTGGCTGGGCCTGTCTGGGGCGCTGCATCTCGTTCACGATAACACCGCCGATGATGGCACCCACAACGGCAGAGCCCAGATCGATCCCGCGGTTGTTCTGTCGCGGAGCACGATAGGGTTGATAGCGGCGATTGCGGTTGTCATAGCCTCGCCCGCGATGACTGCGATGCTGCACGCCGCGCCGGTCCTGATAATAGCGATTGCGATACTGCACCTCCACCAGATCATTCGCGGCAGCGAGTTGTGTTCCGAAACTGCTGACAGCAAGCGGCGACACTGAAGCCGCGCTCGCATGGCTGACGACAAAGGGCGACAGACTCAAGACGGCCGCATAAAGCGTTGATGTGAATAGTTTCATTGCGTTCTCCTCGGTGAGACCGCGCAAAAGAACTGTCTGCGCGTAAGGTTTAAACGCACAGGTCTCGGTTTTCCGACGAATTTGGAGATGACAAGTCTGTGAGGAGAAATGCTCCTATTGAGAGCGTCTCATCCTGATACCAGACAATTGAATATCTTCAGGAGAGAATTGGTGCGGTCGAGAAGACTCGAACTTCCACGGGAGTTACCCCACAGCGACCTCAACGCTGCGCGTCTACCATTCCGCCACGACCGCACGTGATCTGGTAACGAGGGGCCGTATAGACAAAGCCCGCCGCCTTGTGAAGAGACAAAGTGCAGTCTGGCGCAATCCTGTTGCGGCGCTCCGGCTCGGGCGCAGGCAATTGGCTGTATAGGAAAGAACCCACACAGCCCCTACCCCACGAAAGATGCTTCAGGCCGCCCGCACGGGCGGCCCTGACAGACCGCCCGATCAGTCCAGCTTGAAGGACGGCAAGGCGACCGGCTGCGGCATGGGCACCGCCTCTGTCGCGTCAAGCCGTGCCGCCGCGGCGCGCAGCAAGGCGACCCGCTCTGGTTGGCCCGGCGCGAAAACCGGCGTGGCGCCATTGGCCAGCGCGTTCACGGCCATTCCGTACCAATCCTGCGCAGCATCGGCGGAACGGGACACGCCAAAGCCCTGCGCCATGTGATGGCCCACCATCTCGGCATAGGGGGCTTTGCCGGTGCCCACCAGCAGCAGCGCCGATCCGAGCGCCACATCCATCCGGTCACGGCGATAGCCCGAGAAAAGGCAGATCTCCGCCGTGTTGTCCAACTGTTCGGTCGTCATGTTGGAGCCGAGCACGAACTTCTGCACTTCGCCCCGCACCGTGGCACTGTCGGCATTGTCCAGCATCGCTGTATAGGGCGCGAGTGCGGGGCCGAAGGCGTCGCATTGCTGGTCCACCTGCGCCTGCGTCATGCCCTGCACCTTGGCGATCATATCCTCGCCCTTGCCGATGGCATAGGTACGGGTGAGGCAGAACTGCTCGCTCAGGGCCAGATCGGGGTCCGACAGATTGGCCAGCGTGACGAAGCCGCCATTGGAACTGGTGAGCAGGCTGACCTTGCTGCAATGGCTGGCCAGCGAGGGCGCATCAGGCGTTTGCGCTGTCAGCATCGGCAAGGGCTGGATACCGCCCAGACTGCCTGCCGGAGCCGCCACCATCTGCGTGCTGGCCACTGGCGCAGGCATTGCGGGCTCGGGCGCAGCGGGTGCCGCCGCAGCCGCCATGATCGGGACGGGTTGCGCGCCCGATATCTGGCAGGTGCCCTGCTGGCAGGTGAACATCGCAGGGGTTGCGTTGAAGGCCAGAAAATCGTTGCGGACATAGCCCTGCGGCGTCGAGGCAAAGACCATCACGGAACAGCTGTTTGCCCCGCACCAGAACGAACTGCCCGTCACAGAGGTGTCGATCAGATAATCGGTGCGGCCGTCACCGTTCAGATCGGCCAACTGGATGAAGCCGGAGCGCTGCATCAACTGCTCGGCGGTCGGCTCGACACTGGCGGCGATCTCGTCCACGGCGGCAGAGACTTCCGGCGGCATCCGGCCATAGCTGGCCGCGCGTGATGGCGCGGCACCGCCCATCGCCTCGTCGCGCCAGACCACCAGCAGACCTTTGACGCCTTGCGGGTTGGTATTCATCTCGCGGATTACCTGCGGCCCGCCGATCTGTGCGCGGCTGTAGGAGGAGACAAGGAAATCCCGCTCGTAGGGCGTCAACTGTCCCGTGGCCGGAAACCCGAGATGCGCCTGATACTGCGCGATCGCAGCGCGGGAGCGCTGGCCCAGCACGCCGTCCGCACCACCCGCCGGAAATCCGAAGTAGTTCAGCGAGGTCTGCACCTGACGGTTCTGTTCCCGCGCCGCCGTGTTCACCGTGCTTTTGCTGCGCGGCTGCACATTGCGCGTGGTCGTTGTTGTGGTGCGCTGGTTCTTGTTGACCTCGTTGAAAATGACGCCGCCGATGATCCCGCCTACGATGGCCGCGCCAAGACGATCTGCCGCAGCATGTGTGGCGGGAAGGGTAAAGCATAAACTAGCAACAAGACCGAGCCTGATACGGTGACCGTTCATTTCGAAATCTCCCAATGATGCTAAAAATAAATATGTGTAGACTACCTCAGGATTTGCTTTTCCCCAAGATATTATGCACTGCAGGGCGTCTCTGGACCGGCGGCGCGCCAACACGGGAAGAAAGACACATCGTATGGTAGAATGGATCACGTCACCCGGAGTGACCGATTATCGTCTGGCCGAGCACGAGATGGAGCGGCGCGCGGCCGCCATCGCCGCAGGCACAGCGGACGAGGCGATCTGGCTGCTGGAGCATCCGCCCCTTTACACCGCAGGCACCAGCGCGCGGGTGCAGGATCTGGTCGAGCCGGACAGGTTTCCGGTGTTTCCCTCCAAGCGCGGCGGTCAATATACCTATCACGGCCCCGGACAACGGGTTGTCTATGTGATGCTGGATGTGGGCCGGCGCGGCCATGATGTGCGCCGCTTTGTCCAGCAACTCGAGGGTTGGGTGATCTCGACCCTCTCGCAATTTGGCGTGCAGGGCCATATCCGCGAGGGCCGCGTGGGCGTCTGGGTCGAGCGTCCCGACAAACCGGCTGCCATCGACGGCACCCCGCGTGAGGACAAGATCGCCGCCATCGGCATCCGCTTGCGCAAATGGATCAGCTTTCACGGCATCTCGATCAATGTAGACCCTGACCTCACGCACTTTTCCGGTATCGTACCCTGCGGCATCCGCGAGCATGGTGTCACAAGTCTGCGTGATCTGGGCTTGTCCACGGACATGGCCGGATTGGACAACGCATTGAAAAAAGGGTTCTCCGAGACGTTCGGCGAATAGTCGCAGCAACAGCGAGAGTTGAAATAGCTGTTGCGCGCCACATGTTCAGTAGTATCACTAGGGGCAGGAAACTCCGGCTACCCAACAACCTCATGAGGTCTTACCTATGAAATTTCCAATCACAGCCTCCCTTGCCCTGATTGCCCTCTCCGCCCCCGCTTTTGCGGAAGGCGACGCCGCGAAGGGCGAACGCGAGTTCAACAAGTGCAAGGCATGCCACATGATCCAGGCCGATGACGGCACCGACATCGTCAAAGGCGGCCGCACCGGCCCGAACCTCTACGGTATCGTCGGCGACGCTGCTGGCACGCAGGAGGACTTCCGCTACGGCACGGGTCTGACAGCGGCGGCAGAGGCCGGTCTGGTCTGGGATGAAGAAAATCTTGTCGCCTATGTACAGGACCCGCGGGCGTTTCTGGTCGAGTTTACTGGCGACAGTTCTGTGCGCTCGAACATGAGCTTCAAACTGGCACGCGGCGCGGAAGATGTGGTGGCCTATCTGGCATCGGTCGGTCCCGAAGCGACGGCGGACTGATCGGCCTTGCTCCGGCAACCAGTCTGAACCGACACGAAATTTTATCCAACGAAAGCCCGGCCCTGCGCCGGGTTTTTCTTTTTTTCGCAACGCGCTAATTATTGCTTTATGATTGTCTGACAACCTGCGCTGACAGGGGACGGGTGCGACAATATACATTGATTCAGATCAAATTCTCGGATTGCCGTCGGAAGTCAGCCAATCTAAACAGACAAGGAAAGCCGCGCGGGGAGTCTTTTCCGCGCCAGAACACCACCACAGGAGGCAACCGCATGGCCGACGCAGCCATTCACAGCCAAGGACATGAGGACCCGCGCGGGTTCTTTACCCGTTGGTTCATGTCCACGAACCATAAGGATATCGGCATCCTTTACCTGATCACATCGGCTATCGTCGGTCTGATCTCCGTGACCTTCACCATCTATATGCGGATGGAACTGATGGAACCGGGTGTGCAGTACATGTGTATGGAAGGCGCGCGTTTCATCGCTGACTCCACCCGTGAATGTACACCGAACGGCCATCTGTGGAACGTGATGATCACCTATCACGGCGTTCTGATGATGTTCTTCGTGGTGATTCCCGCCCTGTTCGGCGGTTTCGGCAACTACTTCATGCCGCTG
>JBLRWK010000046.1:0-34067 GCA_047921295.1 Rhodobacterales bacterium | reverse complement strand
GGGTTACAGACATGCCGAATTCGGCCATGATCTCGCCGCCGACACCCGCCGCGCGAAAGCGCATGCCCTGAAAGTCTTCGGGTCCGGTGATCTCGTTGCGGAACCAGCCTGCGGTTTCGGGGCTGATTGTGCCGCACAGGATGGGGTGCACGTTGTAGGGGTGGAACGTCTCTTCCAGCAGTTCCTTGCCACCGTGGAAGTTCATCCACGCCATGAACTCGATCGATTCGAGGCCGAAAGGCGTCGCCCCGAACAGGGCGGCGGCGGGCACTGTGCCCCATTCGTAGCCCATCCACGAATAGCCCGCATCGATGCTGCCGTCGGCAACGCTTTCAAAGATCGCAAGAGCAGGCACAACGGCACCCGGCTCTGCGATGCGCATGTCGATGGAACCGCCGGAGACGGCGCGCAGCTGATCGGCCACCCAAGGCATGGTGTCGCCGAGTGCGGTAAGGGTTGAGGCAAAGCTCATCGGGATCTGCCAGCGGATGGTGTCCATCGCTTGTGCGGTGCCCGGTGCAATCATCAGCGCAAGCGCGCCGGTGGCCGCAGTCGTGCCCAGAAACTTTCTCATCTTGGTCTTCATGACATTCCTCCCAGAATTATCTACCGGCAACCATTGTATCACATCGCCGTGTTTTTTGGGGGCGCGGTACAGTCACCACACCTCACGTGGATAGAGTTTTCACGGCATCCACAGAATTATGCAAGCTTTTTGTAAAGAAACCTTACCAATTTGTGCTGCTATCCCACTGGGTCCGCCACGGTCAACAGAGCGGAGCACAGCCTGTCAGGCCACGACTTTACCAATCCTTACAATGTGCTGAGAGGTATCTCCCGAACGGGCTGGGCGTGCCAGGCTGGGCGTGCCAGGCCGGGGCAGGTCAGGCTGATCGCACCAACGCCGTCAGAACGCCATGCGGAATCCCAGCAGCGCGGCGGTGTCGCGTTGGCCCGAAATGTTGCCATGGTTGGCGGCATGGATCGCGCCGACGAAGATAGCGGCGTTGCGTCCAACAGGCGTGTCGTAAGTCAACGAAAGGTTGATCTCGCGGTCTTGAGGGGCGTAGTCGATCCCGACAGACCTGTGCTCCACCCGGCCATCGCTGCGGCTGACGGGCAGGGCGATCTCGGCCCCTCCCGATGTGACCGAGACGGGTAGGGACAGGCCAAGGCTGATCCTGTCGCCTTGCCGCAGGACGCTGTTCTGTCCCGCTTCGACCTTGAACGCGTTGAACTGCACGGCCGATCTGTCCGACAAGGCGGGGCCTCTGTCAGACGGGGACATGCCGAAGGTGCCGCCCACCTCGAAGAAACCATCGCGTCCGACATCGCGTCGGTAGGCCAGTTCAAGCGCTGCCAATGTGCTGGTGGACCCGCCGATGCCCGGCAGGATGGTGCCATCGTCGCGGGTGACGTTCAGCCCGACAAAAACCTCGCCGCCGACTGCTTGCAGATTCTGTCCGATGAAAGCCGCCATTGCGGGATCGGTGCCGCCGAGGCCTGCGGCGCTGCCGGAATCGGGCGCGAGCAGGGCCAGCTCCAGCCCGCCCTGACGCATCGTCATATCCGCGCCGCCATAGGCTTGCAGCAATCCTGACCGCGGTGCCGCGCCGAACATCGAGGACCAGAGCCGCTCGGAGATCGGGGGAGGGGCCGCCGTTGCTGACAGCGCCGCGCCGGGCATGGTGAAATCGCCGCCCAAGAGATCCGTCACAAGGATCGGCGTGGCCGCAAGGCTCCGCGCGACCGCATCACCCGTGGCACCGCCACCGATGATCAGCGGTTGGTCAGCACTTTGGGTCGTGCCATCCGCCAGCACCGCGACGGGCGTGCCGATGGGCAGCAAAGCGGCGCGGACATCCAGAAAGCCGTGGCCCCATTCGGTGCTGTAATCGTGGTAAAAGCCCGAACCCGGCACAACTTCCAGCGTGCCCGAGGCAGTAAAACCCTCAAATCCGTTATCTGCCGTGGCGATCAGGCGGGCGCGCAGGTCATGCGGGGTAAGATTTGGAAACGCCTCCGCCAGCAAAGCAATCGCGCCCGAAACCATGGGGGCCGCGAAAGATGTACCGATCCGTATGTCATAGGATGTGTCGCTGGTGGATGTTGCCGCCATCCATGTCCCATCCGCCGCGATACACCAGCGCGCCGCCTCAAGGCAGGGGGCCGAGCGCCGCTGTGCGCTCAGGATACGGTCATTGTCGAACCGGGGCACGCCGTTGATCACAGCCAGCCATCCTGCTTCGAGTTCAGGCACAAAGGCGGGCAGCGCCTCCATCAATCCGGCCACCGTATTGCTGCGGATGTTCTCGGCAGCAAAGACGACCACGCCGTTGCGGGTGTAGTTCTGCAAGGCAGTCAGGTAGATGCTGTTGTCTCCTTGGCCAAACAGGCGTTGGAAATCCGTGACATTGGCTTTGAAGTCGGGAAATCCCCACGAGTTGTTCTGCACGACAGCGCCGCTGGTACGCGCCAGATCTGTCGCTTCCGCGCGGGTGCGGGCGGTGTCGAACAACCCGGGCTGGATGGTCGCACCGGGGGCCACGCCGATCATGTAGTCCGAATTTCCAGCCGCAACCGAGGCAACAGAGGTGCCGTGAGAAGCCCCGCTGCCAGCATTGCCGCCGATGATACGGCCTGCGTAGCTTTCATGCGTCGTCCTGAACCCGTCATCCACGATCGAGATGATCTGGCCCGCCCCGGTCAAGCCGAGGACATGGGCATATTCAATCCGTGCCGAGGCAAGAGAATAGCTTTCATAGGATGGGCTGGACGCCCCACCGCGTTCGCGCCATTGGATTTGCTGGACTTTATACTTGTCAGACTGGCGCAGATGGTGCGCCGCATCCTCGAAAGCGGCGAAACTTTCGACACGGAACGCCGTGAGGGCATTCGCGCTGAAGTTTCCGCCCGTGATCGTCTCTGCCAGAAAGGAAACCGCAGCCGTGGTGATGGTGCCGCCGCTTCCCCCGCCGCAGCCTGCCAAAAACAGGCACAAAGCCGTCGAAACCGAAGCTTTACGTATAAATGGACTGCCCAATCCAGGTGCTCCCGTATGAGAAACACGTCAACCGGTGCGCACTGTTCAAAGAGACGGGTTACTGGAAAAAAGCACGGTGCTGTGTCGTTTGCGCCCGCGCTTTACGCTCCGGGCAACTGCTCGTTTGTTGGGTTATATGTTTGGAATCGGATTAAGGCGCGGTTAAGGCCGATTTGCGGACCTTTCGGGCCGCAAGCCGGATTTGGTCAAATTAACTGACCGCCGTGGCCGTGTTGCGGCTTTTGAACCAGTTCAACACCAACACGGCCAGAACCAGCATCGCGCCCGATGCCTCGATCAGCTCGTTGGGGTTGAAGATCATGATGACACCCGGAACGACAAGCACACGCGAAATCTTGTCCATCCATGTGAACAGATACCCTTCGATTGCCGAGGCAAAGCCGACCAGCCCGATGATCACGATGATACCTGTCCAGATGACATACCATGTCTCGCCGCCCAGAATGATCTCGGGGTTGTAGACCATGAAGGCCGGGATCAGATAGAGACCCTTGGCGAATTTCCACGCCTGCACGCTCGTCTCCATCGGTTTCGATCCGGCGATGGCAGCCCCCGCAAAGCCCGCAAGGGCAATGGGCGGGGTCACGTTACTGTCCTGACTGTACCAGAACACCACCAGATGCGCGATCAGCAGCGGAATGCCGAACTCCTGATTGAGCGCAGGCCCCACCAGCACGATCAGCACGATATAGGCGGCTGTCACCGGCAAGCCCATGCCAAGGATCAGGCTGGCCAGCAGCACGAAGATCAGTGCAAGCGCCATATTTCCGCCCGACAGGGTGATCATCATGGACGAGAACTTGAGCCCCAGCCCCGTCAGCCCCACGACACCGACGATGATACCCGCCACCGCGCAGGCAACGCTGACGGCGACGGCATTGCGTGCGCCAAGCTCCAGCGCTTTGGCGACAAGGCGTATGCCGCTGACCACGGCATCGTTCAGGCGGGCCATTGTCAGCGGTTTGCCATGGCGCGGGTCCAGAAAGACCAGCGTGAATCCGGCCCGCAGCGCTGTAACGGCAATGACAGAAATGATCGCCCAAAAGCCGACGCGTGTCGGCGAGATGTTGTTGACCAGAAGGTAGATCAGGATCACCAGCGGCACGATGAATTGCCAGCCTGCGGCCATGACATGCCGCACCACCGGAAGCTCGGCAGCCTTCATCCCCGTCATGCCCGCCTTCATCGCCACCAGATGCACGAACAGATAGACGGTGCCCAGATAAAGGATGGCGGGAAAGATCGAGACCATCACGATCTCGATATAAGGCACGTTGGTATATTCCGAGATCAGGAAAGCCCCGGCCCCCATCAGCGGCGGGGTGATCTGCCCCCCGGTCGAGGCGGCAGCCTCGATCCCCCCCGCTTCCTTGGGTTTATAGCCAAGCTTTTTCATCAGCGGGATCGTGAAAGCCCCTGTGGTGACCACGTTGGCGATGGCGGAGCCAGAGATAGAGCCCATCCCCGCCGAGGCGATCACAGCCGCCTTGGCAGGGCCGCCCGGCTTGCGCCCCGTGGCGGCGAAGGCCAGATCGATGAAGAACTTGCCCGCACCCGTCACTTCCAGAAATGCGCCGAACAGCACGAACATGAACACATAGGTCGCGGCCACACCCAGCGGCAGACCGAAAATCCCCTCCTGCCCGAGGTAAAGCTGGCCCACCATCCGCTCCACACTGGCGCCGCGATGCGACAGGATGCCGGGCATCCATTCCCCCAGCCACGGCAACGCGCCGCGCGGTCCCGCCAGCGCATAGGCGATGGCGCACATCCCGATGATGGTCATGCCAAGGCCGACGACCCGACGGCTTGCCTCAAGCACCGCGATGATTGCGATGATCCCCATGATGATATCGGTCTGCGACCACCATCCCGCGCGGCTGATGATGTCATCGAGAAAGTAGAAAATGTAGAAGCCGCTCAGAAATGCCGCGGTGAGAAATGCCGCATCGGCGATCCAGCCGATCACGCCGCGCGGTTTGGTCGGCCCCGTGATCGGAAAAATCAGGAAGGCCAGAAACAGGATGAAACCCAAATGCGCGGACCGCTGGTAGAACAGGCCCATCGTTTCGATGCCCGCCGTATACATCTGGAACAGCGACATGGTAATCGCCACCGCCGAGATGATCCACAGGATCAGCCTTGGCTGCACGCGGTCTGCCGATTGCGCCGTCAGGGGCAATTCCGGTGCGCCCGTCTCCGGTGCTGTCAGGTCTGTTTTGGGGTCTGTCATGGCGTTGTCCTGTCGGTGATGTAGACCTGAAAGCTCTGGCGGGCCTCAGTCGGCGGCTTGTGGCATATCGGGCGCAAGGCGCAGTGTCACCCGTGCGCCGGGTGCAATCTCACTGAGGTCAAGGGACTGGTCAGCCGCCTGAAGCACATGGCCCACCCGCGGCGCGCCCACCCGCAGGAGCAGCCCGCCCGGCGGTATCACTTCGTCTATTCCGGTGATCCAGTAACCGCCCCCGTCAGCAGGTTCGAGCGTGCCGCGCCCAGCGATATCGCCAAGACCGGCCGCGAAGTCGTGCAGGTAAGACCGCGTCAGAACCATCTCGCCACGCCTGTTCTCAAAACAATCCTGAACTGCACCGCCGCTGACGGAATGGGCCCATGAGAGGCAAATCTCCTGCCCTTCGTTGAACCCCAGCTTGCCCAGAACCGCGCCTTGCGATGTTTCTACCACCAGCGTGGGGCCGGATTGTGCGGATGCGGCAGCAACGGCGAGACAGATAAAAAGGGCGGCCCCGATGGGCCGCCCGCATCCAATAATTATCACGGACGCTGATGATCCTGAATCTCGGCACCGATCTCTTCCAGATAGCGCAGCGCGCCGGGGTGGAACGGGATCGGGGTCGAGGCGACCGAGAACTCGACAGTCGTATCATTGGCCGCCGGATGGATGGCGATCAACTCCGCGACATGTTCGTACATGGCCTTGGTGATGTTATAGGCCAGTTCCTCGTCCATATCCGCATGAACAACCAGAACGTTGGGCGTCGAGATCGTCATGACCTCTTCCGTCATCCCGTCATAAAGACCTTCGCGCAGGGTGTAGGGGGCAAAGGTCGGCTCGGCCTCGCGTGCCGCGGCGATCTCGTCCTCGCTCAGTCCGACAACCGAGATGGAGCGGGTTGCCGCAAGGTTCATGATCGAGGAGGTCGGCGGCCCGACACTCCAGAAACCTGCCACAATATCGCCATCACGGATCGCATCGGCGGTTTCGTTGAAGTTCAGGCGCTGGGCGTCGAAATCGTCATAGGTGATCCCGTTGGCGCTCAGGATGATCTGCGCGCTCAACTCGGTGCCCGAACCGGGCGCGCCGACGGACACGCGCTTGCCGCGCAGATCCTCAAGGCTGTTGATGCCGCTGTCGGCCAACGTCACAAGCTGCACCGCATTTGGATAGATCGAGGCCAGCGCGCGGGCTTCGGGAATTTCCCGCCCGTCGAACGCGCCTGTGCCGGTGAAGGCCTGATAAACCGTATCGGCAAGCGCAAGGGCAAGATCGCTGTCACCGCGCTGGATCAACGCCATATTCTCGACCGAGGCACCTGTGACCTCCACGCTGGCCGAGTAGCCGTCCACATATTTGCCGATTACCTCGGCCAGACCGCCGCCATAGGGATAATACACACCACCGGTGCCGCCCGTCGCGATGGACAGTTCCTGTGCCTGAGCTTGTGCCGCAGGCACGACAAGCGCAGCCATAGCGGCTGCAAATAACATCTTTTTCATGTTCTCTCTCCCGGTTGTTCTTCGCGCAGGTTGCGCGCATACACGCGAAAAGAACACTTTGCGGCGGTGCCCGTCAACCTGCTTCGGCTTCAGGAGCCTTTCTACGGTCTTTTGAACATCCGGCTATTACTTCAACCGCAGGCGCGTTCTACACAAACGTATTCAGCTTTTGATTTATAGGTATTTTTTGGCCGAGGGTGCAGCAGAGGCCGAATACCCCGACGTGAGTCGCTGATGGCATGCTCTGTCAGGTCGTCGGCTGTAGGGCGACTATGGGGCACTTCTTGTGGATAAGTTTTGAGTTTATACTAAGAATTGTCTGATTTTGCGCGAAATACGACAATTGTTTCCAGAATCGACACTATAAATGCGCCTAAACTATGTTTTTCCAGTGGCAAATAGAAAATCTATACGGTACTAATTCTGTAGATAAGTGGAGTATCGAGTTTCTTGTTATGGAAATTGTGGCGACCCGCCATTTGTTAGAATTTTAGAAAATAGAGGAAATACCGTGACAGGACTGAAAATCGTCACCACCGCAATGGCATCCGCCTCGGCACTTGTCATGTCCACCGTGATGGCTGCGGCCATGGGCGGACGTTCCGGCCGTCCCGAGAGCTCCTACAACCTGCCCACAGGCGGCTCGTCGGGCGTTGGCTCCGGCGTAGGCTCCGGTGGAGCAACTCCTGTGAGCGGCCCCAATGTCGCAAGCGTTCCGGAAATCGACGCGTCGACAGGCCTGCTGGCCATGGCGGCTGTGTTGGCCGTGATCGCGTTCGTGTGGGAGCGTAACCGTCGTCAGCGCGCCTGAGCGCACTGATACGGCACATTCAGAAAAAGGGCGCGGCGTCATTAACGCCGCGCCTTTTTCATGGGCGCGAGGTCTGGAGCCGCGCGATCTTTGCGAGTTGCAACGAAAAAGGGGTAAGCAATGCTTACCCCTTCGTCATGTTGACCGGTCGTTTCGCTTAGTTGGGAAGCAGCACGGTGTCGATACGGTGGATCACACCGTTGGAACCGATGATGTCGGCCTGCGTCACCCTTGCGTTGTTCACGCGCACGCCCGCCATCGCGTCGATATGGACGGTTTGACCCTGAACGGTCTCTACATTAAGGCGCTGACCGGCAAGCTGGTCCGACGTGACCATGCCGGGTACGACATGATAGGTCAGAACCGCGATCAGTGTCTCTCTGTTCTCCGGCAGCAGCAGCGTCTCCACGGTGCCAGCAGGCAAGGCGGCGAAGGCGGTATTGGTGGGTGCAAAGATCGTGAACGGGCCTTCGCCCTGCAATGTCTCCGCCAGATCGGCCGCGCCAACGGCTGCGACAAGCGTGCTGAACTGATCGTTGCTTGCCAGAATTTCGACAACATCCGGCTGCGTCTGGACCGGAGCGCAGGCTGCAAATGTGCCTACGACAGCAATGGCTGCGCCAAACTTGAACATGCTGCGGCGGCTCATGCCTTTGGCGATGGAGGTGGTAAGGTCAGTCATAGTATTCTCCCGGTTGTGTTTTAATTGCGACAAAATTTCGCAACGATAAAGCATTACGCTCTTTATCAGTAGATAGATCACAACGAGGTGATCTTGAAACAAACCAATGACGGTAGCTTTGGTTCCGGATCGCCGCAATTCGCCTTTATTTACGGGGCAGGGAGGAGTGGGTCGCTGAGCGGATGCAATCCTCAACTTGCCCTTTCGCTTGGGGCGAAGACCTTTTAGGCTCGGGTTGATGATCTGAACATTTGAACGGAAAGAGTAGGGTGAGGATGACCAGCGCAACCGCAAAAGTCGAGATCGACAACGAGTTCTGCATCGTGACACGGTGGACGTTCCCGCCCGGCACCTCGACGGGGTGGCACCGCCACGAGAAGGATTACGTCGTCGTGCCCACCATCGCAGGCGCGTTGACCCTGTTGCATCCCGACGGGACTATCAGCGTGAACGAAATCCGCGAAGGCATCCCCTACGCCCGCCAGATCGGCGTGGAGCATGACGTGCAGAACCGCTCGGACGAGGTGGTGGAGTTTCTGGAGATCGAGGTCAAGCGCGGCTAGCGGCGCAACGTGGCGAAAGGTTCCCGCGCCCCGTGAATGCGGCGGCACCGGAAGTTCTGCAGGACTTTTTTACCTTTCAGGTCTGTATGCGGATGGAACCTTTACATGCGCGGAACAAGGCGCGAAGCGCCGCCGCGCATCGCCGGGCCGTCCCCCGGCACGGCGACTTGGCAAATGCAAGCACAGGTCTAAAGGTCAGGCGGATTTTGCTGGCATAAATTGCCATACTGAAAGGTGGCATCGCCGCACCGCGGCCCGACGCTGCGCGGCGCGTTGACAGCCTCGGCCCCGCCTCGGCGCCAGAGCAGGTGGGCCACTGCTCACACCGTGATAATCGTATCCTTCGCCGCGACCAGCACCTCGTCCACGACTTCGAGAAAGGCCAGTTCCACTGCTGAATGGTGCGCCTTGGGGTTGCTGACCAGATAGAGGTCAGCGCTCAACTGCATCTCGTCCAATGGAAAGCGCCAAAGCTGGTCATCCCTGATCCGGGTCTGCACTGTATGGACAGGCAGGATGCTGATACCCAGCCCCGCCACCAGCATCCGCACCACCTCGGCAAAATTCGGGCTGGTGCCGCGCAGGTTATGCCCCAGCCCGTAGCTGTTGCGTAGCGTGATCACGGGTTCGGGCGCATCCCCTTCGGAACTGCAGGCAAAGCCGACATAGCCCTCGTCGCGCAGGTCCGACAGGGTGATATCCTCGCGTCCGAAAAGCGGGTGCTCCTGCCCGCAATAGATCCCGTATTCCGAGCGCAGGATCAGCTTGCAGGTCAGCCCCGGCGCGGGGCGCATCATCAGGCAGACGCCGAAGGGCACGATCTGTTCGGCCACGTTCCGCACGATCCGGTGGGAGGAGGCGACGTCGATGTCAAAGGCAATCGTCGGATGGCGCTGGTGCATCAGGCGCAGCGCCTCGTCGAACAGGTCGCTGCCATTTCCGGTGACGGTCTGCACCCGCAACTGGCCTGTCAGGCTGCTGCCCTCGACGCGCAACCGCTCCTCGGCGCGCTGCACGGCGCGAAACATGCGCCGCGTTTCGGCAAACAGGATCTGGCCATGCGCGGTAAGCGCAAAACGCCGCTTGCCCCGCTCGATCAACTGGTGGCCCAGCACATCCTCCAGCCGTTGCAGCGCGGCGCTGACGGAGGGCTGGCTGATTGCCAGCACCCGCGCGGCACCCGTCAGGCTGCCCTGATCGGCAATGTGGTGGAAGGTCCGCAGCATGCCCCAGTTAGACAGCCTGCCACGGACCTGCGATGCAGGCTCGGCCGGAAGACGGTGCAGATCAAGTTCTGAAGACATGCCCTAACATCCCGCTCGCAGGGTAGCGGGGTCAAGGGGCAATCGTGTTCTGTCCGGCGTGTTGTGCCGGTCAGATCGTCTCGCGGCAGGCCGTGAGGAAAGAACGGGCATTCAGTGCAAGCGACGGGCCGAGATAGCCGCCCTCCTGCACCAGAACCGTGGGCAGGCCGAGCGCAGTGATCCGGCGGGCCATTTCCGCAAAGCCTTCGGGGTAGACCTTCACCGCCGCCAGCGGATCATCAGCCGCCATGTCGAACCCTAGCGAGACGACCAGAGCCTCGGCCCCGAAAGCGCGGATCGCCGCCAGCCCCTCCTCAAGCCGCGCCAGAATCCGCTCCTCGCCATCGCCCTGTTCGAGCAGCAGGTTCATGCAGGTGCCTTCACCCTCGCCGGAACCTGTCTCGTCGGCATGGCCCAGAAAGAAGGTGGGATAGGTCGCCGGATCAGGGTGGAGGGAGCAGAAAAAGATGTCGCCGCGCTCGTAGAGGATATCCAGACTGCCGTTGCCGGTATGCACGTCGATATCCAGCAGCGCGACCTTCTTCCAACACTTGGTCAGATGATGCGCTGCCACGCAGGCGTTATTGAAAAAGCAAAACCCGTTGGAGGCCGCCTGCATCGCGTGATGCCCCGGCGGGCGCGACAGGGCATAGACCATGCGTTGCCCGTCAATCACCCGCTCTGCAGCCTCAATGGCGGTCTGGGCCGACCAGTATATCGCGTCCCATGTCTGCGGCGTCAGCGGGGTGGAGGTGTCGGTCATCCACCAGCCCATGGCACCGTGAATGTCCGTGGGGCATTTGCCGCGCCGCACACCGGGATGCATCGTCGGGATCGCCAGTGCATCGGGATCGGCATTGGCGCGAAAACGCGCGTAGGCGTCACGGAAAAAGGTGACATAATCGGGATCATGCACCGCCGTGATCGGGTCCAGCCCGAAATCGCGGGGCGGATCGACCGTAAAGCCGTTCTCCAGCAGCATGTCGCGGATCAGGATGGCGCGCAAAGGTTGCTCCTGATGCGGCATAGCCTTGCCGCGCCGGAAGTAGATCTCAGGTGCGTGGCCAAGCTGTCGCTCGTCGAAAATCGTATCCATTGGCGTTCTCTTTCTTCAATAACCTTTGCGGCGGTCGACGCCCGTGCTCAGCGGCAGGCCCGCCTGTGTTTCTTGCAGCGCTAGCTGTAATGATGTGACGACAGCGGCGGCAGGCAGAACACTCGCCTCATGCGGGGTGACCAGAACCTTGGGGTGACGCCAGAACGGATGGTCCTGCGGCAGCGGCTCGGTGCTGAACACATCCAGAGAGGCGCCGCCGATATGGCCCTGTTCCAAGGCGGACAGCAGATCATCCTCGATCACATGCTCGCCGCGCCCCAGATGGATCAGCACGGCCCCTGCTTTCATCCGGTCCAGGAAATCCGCATTGATCAGGCCGCGCGTGGCATCGGTGAGCGGCAAGACGTTGATCAGGAAATCCGCCTTTGCCGCCACGATCTGGCAGGCATCGGCGCCCGAGACGACCTGCACCGCTTCGGTGCCGACGCGGTCTGTGTTGCTGGCGGCGATCACGTTGAATCCCAGCTTTGCTACGGCCTCGGCAATGGTGCGGCCCATGAGCCCGTAGCCAAGGATACCCACCGTCAGATCGGAGGGCGGCACAAGCGCGCCGAAACTTTTGCGTTTCCATTCCCCGTTCGCGGCATTGCGCACATAGCCACCCATGCCGCGATGGTGCCAAACCACATGCCATACGGCAAAGCCCGCCATGACATGCGCCTGACCCGGATCGCGGACGCGGGCCACCTGTGCCCGGTCGGGCAGGCTGGCGCTGGACAGGATACCGTCGACGCCCGATGCGATGGACTGCACCAGCGACAATCCGGTGAACGGATCAAAGGCGCGGGGGCCGGGCCGCCATGCCAGCGCGAAGCGGATGCGCGCCGGATCGGGCACGTCGGCGGGTGCATAGACACGCAAGCCGGGCACATGGTCTAGCGTCGGCGCGAACAGGCGCGGCAGATCGAGGTGGTCGCAGAGGTAGACACCTTCAATCGGGTCGGCGAGTGGCTGTGCCGTCATATCCATGCGCCTTTCGGGAAGTTGCCGTTCAGTCTGACGCAACGGCCAGTCGCATCGCCTGTTCGTGGTGGCGTCCGGGGATCGCGGCCAGCAGGCTGCGGGTGTATTCATGTTCCGGCTGTCCGAGCACCTGCGCGGTCGGCCCCATCTCCACAACCTCGCCGCGCCGCATCACCATGATCCGGTCGCAGATCTGCGCCGCCACGCGCAGGTCATGGGTGACGAACAGCATCGACAAGTTCAGCCGCGCTTTGAGATCGGCCAGAAGGTCCAGCACCTGCGCCTGAATGGAGACATCCAGCGCCGAGACAGCCTCGTCCGCGATGATCACATCGGGGTCCAGCGCCAACGCACGGGCAATCCCGATCCGCTGGCGTTGCCCGCCGGAAAACTCATGCGGGAAACGGTCCACGGCAGAGGGGTCCAGCCCCACCAGTGACAGCAGTTCGCGCGCGCGCTTCATCGCCTGAGCACGTGGCACACCATGCGCGATGGGGCCTTCGGTCAGGATGCGGCCGATGCGGGCGCGCGGGTTGAGCGAGGAGAACGGGTCCTGAAAGATCATCTGCGCCTTGCTGCGCGCCATCCGCAAAGATTGCCCGCCCAGCTTGGTCAGTTCCACATCCGACAGGCGGACGGTGCCGCTGTCCGGATCTATCAGCCGGATGATGCAGCGGCCTGCGGTCGATTTGCCGGAGCCGCTTTCGCCCACGATCCCGATGGTCTCGCCCAGATGCAGATCGAAGGTCAGATCGTTGACCGCATGCACAACGCGGGCCTGTTTGAACAGGCCACCGCCTGTGCTGAAGGTCTTGTTCAAGCCGTTGACCGACAGGATGACGGGACTTTCCTGTGATCCCGCCTTGCCCTCCGCTTCGGGTGGTTTCTCTTTCATCCCCGGAATTGCCGCGATCAGCGAGCGGGTATAGGGATGGGTGGGGCGCAGCAGCACGTCTTCGGCGGGGCCTTGCTCCACAATCTCGCCGGTCTGCATAACAATCACACGATCCGCGATATCGGCAACAACACCGAAATCGTGGGTGATGAAGATCACCGCCATCTCGTGCTTGCGGCGCAGATCCTCGATCAGGCTGAGAATTTGCGCCTGCGTGGTCACATCCAGCGCGGTTGTCGGCTCGTCCGCGATCAGGATCTCCGGCTCCAGCGCCAGCGCCATTGCGATCATCACGCGCTGGCGTTGCCCGCCTGACAATTGGAACGGATAGGCGCGGACCGCCTTTTCCGGCTCCGGCAGGCCGACTTCGGTCAAAAGCTCCACCGCGCGGCGCATCCGCTCTTGCGGGGTCAGCAGGTTATGGGCCTCGAACACCTCGCAGATCTGGGCACCGACACGCATCAGCGGGTTCAGCGCGCTCAGCGGTTCCTGAAAGATCATGCTGATGGATTTTCCGCGAATGTCGCGCCGGTTCTCGTCCGTTAGGTGCAGGATATCGCGGCCATGGAACATGATGCGCCCGTTGGCGGGTGTCACCCCCTCGGGCAGCAATCCCATGACGGCATTGGCCGACATCGACTTGCCCGATCCGCTTTCGCCCACGATGCACAGGATTTCGCCCTTGTGCAGGCTGAAGGTGACATTCTCGACCGCAAAGGGGCGGTCCGCGCCTGCTGGCAAAGCGATGGCGAGGTCTTCAATTTCCAGCAGGCTCATCGGCTTTTCCTCGACAGGCGCGGGTTGAGCGCGTCATTCAGTCCTTCGCCGATCAGGTTCATTGCCAGCACCGTCAGCAGGATCGCTACACCGGGGATGAACGAGAGCCACCATGCCGTGCGGATCACCGTGCGGGCTGTGCCGATCATGTAACCCCATGACATCACGTTCGGATCACCCAGCCCCAGAAAGGACAGGCTGCTTTCCAGCAGAATCGCCGTGGCCACCATCAACGAGGCCAGAACGATGATCGGGGGCAGCGCATTGGGCAGGATCTGCCGCGTGATGATCTGGAATGTGCTCTGGCCGGACAGGGTCGCGGCCTCGACATATTCGCGCGACCGCAGGCTCAGAACCTCGCCGCGCACAAGCCGCGCCACGGGGGGCCAACTGACCACGGCGATGGCAAGGATCACATAGAACAGGCTCGGCTGGAAGATCGCCAGCAACACGATGGCCAGCGCGAAGCTGGGGATTGTCTGGAAGAACTCTGTAAACCGCATCAGCGCATCATCGACCAGCCCGCCGAAATAGCCCGCCGCCGCACCGATGGGCACGCCGATCACCAGCGCCACAACAGTCGAGACCAGCCCGACCAGCAGCGAAACACGCGCACCATAGACCAGCCCCGCCATCACGTCACGCCCCAGCGCATCGGTGCCAAGCGGCAATCCGTCCACGGTGAAGGGCGGCAGGAACGGACGCTGCACCATGCGCCACGGGCTGTCTGTATAGATCAGCGGGCCAAGCACGGCGGTCAGAATGACGATCAGCAGGATGAAAAGGCCGATGGCCGCACCCTTGTTGCCGGCAAAACGTTTGAAACCCTCCAGCATCAACCCAGCCTTATCCGAGGATCGACCAGAACATAGAGAATGTCGGTGATCAGGTTGAACAAAAGCACCATCGCGGCAGAGACGAAGAAGACGCCCAGCAACACGCTGTAGTCGCGCTGGTTGATCGCCTCGAACAGCAGCCGCCCGATGCCGGGCCATGCAAAGACCGTCTCGGTCAGGACCGCCCCGCCGACGATCTGTCCGGCCTGAAGCCCGGCCAGCGTGATCACGGGCAGCAGCGCGTTGCGCAGCACATGGCGGCGCTGGATCACACTGTTGCTCAGCCCCTTGGCCCGCGCGGTCTTGACGAAATCCAGCCGCGACATCTCCAGCATTGAGGCGCGGGTCATCCGCATATAGACGGCCATGAAGAACAGCCCCAGCGTGGTGGCGGGCAGGATCAGATGCCTGCCGATGTCCAGAACGCGGTCAATCCCGGTATAATTGGCCCCGATGGTCTGGTAGCCGTAGCCGGGCAGCCAGCCCAGCACGACCGAGAACAGCAAGGACGCCATCAGCGCGACCCAGAACAGCGGCGTGGCATAAAACAGCAGCGCCAGCGTCGAGATCACCGTATCCCACCATGTGCCCTGCTTGGCCGCAGCCAGAACGCCTGCAATGACGCCCAGCACAAGGGCGATCACAAAGGCTGTCATGGTTAGCAAAATCGTTGCGGGAAGACGCTGCCAGATCAGGTCGATTACGGGCATGTTCTGCCGATAGGAATAGCCCAGATCAAGCTGGACCGTCGCCTTGACATAAATCCAAAGCTGCACGGCAAAGGGCTGGTCCAGCCCGAAACGTGCGCGCAGGTCTGCGATGAACTTCTCGTCGGTCGCACCGGCCTCGCCGGCCATCACAGAGGCAGGATCACCGGGGGCGGCGTGGATCAGCAGGAAGTTGAAGATCATGATGGCCAGCAGGATGATTGCGGCCTTGACCAACCTTGCAAGGATGAATCGGATCAACGATCGGGTCTCCGGTTGTCGGGGCAAGAGGGAATGGCGCAAACAGACGGGGCGCGCCTAAGACAGGCGCGCCCCAATCAGATATTACTGCTCGATCCATGCATCGCGCAGGCCGTCATTGATGCCGATGCCCGTGGTCACCAGATCCTTGACGTTGCAGCGGTAGATCGTGGGAAAGCCCAGCTCCAGCAGCCACGCGACCGGCACGTCCTCGACGATCATGTTCTGGATCTGCGAATACAGTT
Source organism: Rhodobacterales bacterium (assembly GCA_047921295.1). GTDB lineage: Bacteria > Pseudomonadota > Alphaproteobacteria > Rhodobacterales > Rhodobacteraceae > Seohaeicola. The sequence continues at coordinate 18,107 of JBLRWK010000046.1, read as the reverse complement.
CCTGACGTTCCTCGTCGCTGGCGCTGACGGCGGCCTGCTCCCAAAGGGCATCGGCCTCGGGGTTCACATAGCCTGCCACGTTGTTCCACGGCGAGCCTTTGGCGATGTTGGATTCCACATAGGTCCGCGAAACCCCGAGGGCCGGATCGCCGTACTGGTAGAGATAGGTAAAGGCGAGGTCGAACTCCCATTCACCCACACGCTGGTTCCAGCCCGCCACATCGGTGGCAACCAGTTCAACGTCAAAGCCGGTCTCGATCAGGTTCTGGCGTGTCGCCTCGGCCCAACGCTGCCATGTCTCGCCGTAAGGCAGGGGCAGCAGGCGGATGGTTTCGCCATCATAGCTCGAATCGGCCAGATACTGTTGCGCCAATTCGGGATCATAGCCGATGGACGGCGTGTCGGCGTCATGGAAGCGGGTGGAGGAGGATACCGGCCCGGTTGCCAGCTTGCCCAGATTGTTCCACAGAGCCTCAAGCGCGAACTCGCGGTCCAGCGAATGCATCACCGCCTTGCGGGTGTTCAGATCGGTCATCGGGCCGTCGTGGTTGTTCATCCACATCCAGCTATGCGGGCCGAAGAACTCCCAGCCCTTGTCGGTCACGCAGGTGTTGTCCATCGCGGTGATGCGCGGCACGTCGAAATTCTCGACAGACCCGCCGGGCAGAACGTCGACCTGTCCGGTCTCGTATGCCACCGCGCGCGAGGCACCATCGGGGACGACCTGATAATAGACCTCGTCCAGATAGGGCTTGCCCTCCATGTAGTAGTCTTCGTTCTTGACCAGATGGATATAGCTGCCGCGGTTCCATTCCTGAAACTTGAACGGGCCGGTGCCGATGGGCGTGTTGTTCATCTCGTTGTTGGCGAAATCCGTGCCTTCATAGATATGCTTGGGGATCATCGGCATGGTGCCCGCCTCGAAAATCCCGAGGAAAGGACCGAAAGGCTGCTTGAGCGTGAACACAACCGTATTCTCGTCGGGCGCTTCGATCGTATCGACATGCACCAGCGAGGCGCGCAGGCGTGGATGCGTCTCGCGCAGGAAGACATCGACCGAGAAGACTACATCTTCGGAAGTGAAATCCTCGCCGTCATGCCATTTCACATTGTCTTGTAGGGTAAACGTGTAGGTCAGGCCGTCCTCGGACACCTCCCACTCCTTCGCGAGCGAAGGCTGCGGCTCCAGATTCTCGTCATAGCGCAGAAGGCTTTCGTAGATATCGCCCGCGACCATCTGTGTCGGGCCGTTCTGCACGAGGCCCAGCATCAGGCTGGGCGGTTCAGGCTGGATGATCAGGTTCAGCGTGCCGCCCGATTGCGGCGTATCCGCGAAGGCGGGCAGGCTCATGGCCAGCGCAATGGCTGTTGCTGTGAAGAAGGTTCGTTTTTGTGTCATTCGATAACTCCCATATTGGTCAATCTATGCGCCCGATGGCGCTGCCTCCGTTCCAGCTTATGCTGCCAGATCCGGATAGTATTTGAGCGCGAGGCGCACATAGGCCTCCCACTCAGGGTCATGCTTGTCGGGATTGCCGCGGTCGCGTGTCAGCATCTCGTATTGCGCGGCTGTGTGCTCGGCCACCTCCGGCGACAAGGCATAGGGTGTGCCGCCGCTCGACATGATCGCCAGTTGCGCGCGGCAGGTGCGTTCCATGTTGTACATCAGCGCGAAGGCTTCGCCCACGGAGCCGCCGCAGACCAGCAGGCCATGGTTGCGCAGGATCATGACCTTGGCGCTGCCAAGGTCGGCGACCAGACGTTCGCGTTCTCCCAGATCCAGCGCGATACCTTCGTAATCGTGAAAGGCCACGCGGTTATGGAACTGTAACGCCCATTGGTTGAGCGGCAGAATACCCTCCTGCATCGAGGAGATCGCCACGCCCGCCACGGTGTGGGTATGGATCACGCAACCCACTTCGGGCCGCGCGGCATGGACGGCGCTGTGGATGGTGAAGCCTGCATCATTGATGCCTGCACCGAACGTGTCGCGCAGGATGTTGCCGTCCAGATCGACGGTCACCAGATTGCTGGCGGTTACCTCGTCAAAACGCAGGCCGAAGGGATTGATCAGAAAGGCATGCTCACCTTCATCCTGTGGCGCGCGCGCCGAGATATGGGTGAAGATGCTGTCATCAAGCTGGAAATGCGCGATCAGCCTGTAGGCGACCGCAAGATCGCGGCGCTCGCGGACGGGGCCCGAAGGAGTGATGGTCGACGAAGGATGTTGCAAGGCGACTCCTTTAATCTGGGGTTCGCAAGCACAGCAAAGCCAGTGTCGACAACTTGTCGCGTGGCGGTTTGCGGCCTCGAAATCTGTGCAGCGGCCCCCGCATTCCCGTTCCGCAAAAACGCTTTCACGCAACGGGTTCAAGGCCAGCCTACACCAAGTCTAATGGCCACGCAAATTTGTGACAAACCGCCATACTTTATATCACACTTAGTCTGAAGCTATGACTGAGGGGGCATATCAGGGGTAAGCCGCCTTAAATCGGGCATTCTGCACGCTGTCAGACTATGGAATGTTTGATCTGCGCCTGCCGGAACTGGGCGGGCAAGGCCCCTGTCGCCTTGCCCTGTCTACGCAAGATCAGGCTGCGCCGGAGCAGGCGGCACTGTCGAAGATCGGCTCAAATCCGCCCCAGATCATCCGCTTTCCGTCAAAGGGCATGGTCGAGAAATCGAAATCCCCCATATCCGCTTCCATGCTGGACTTTGCAGCGTCGCATGTGGCGCGGTCCGGCCAGAGGCACCAGCTGAAGACGACAACCTCTCCCTCTTCCGCTTTGACGGCGCGGTAAAAGTCGGTCTTCTTGCCGCGTGGCACATCCGTGCCCCATGCCTCGACCATGCCAAGCGCGCCGAGCTTGTGGAACATCTCCCAGCCTTGCGCGGCCATCTCGACATAAGGTTGCCGGTTGCTTTCGGGCACAGCGAGCGTGAAGCCCTGATAATATCCGTCCCCCGTAACCTCACCTTCCGCGAAGACGGGCGTGAAGCTGCCGAAAATCATCCGGCTTCCGTCAAACGGCATTTCCGGCATCTCGAACTTGTCCGGTTCAGACATCATGGCCGTCCATGCGGCATCCGCTGTGGCGCGGTCAGGCCATGTGATCCATGCAAAAACGATGGATTCATCATCGCGCGCCGCAACCGCAACCTGAAAATCGGTATGTTTGCCGGTGGGCACATCCACGCCCCATGTCTCGATCATACGGGTGGCGCCCAGCGTCTTGAACATGGGCCATGCCGCCTGCGTATGGGCGATGTAATCCTGTTTACGTGCCGTCGGCACGGCGGCGATCGATCCGGTATAATAGGTCATCTTGCATTCTCTCCCGTTTCAGGGCGACTCTGTCGCGTACGGAGAGTGTTTCACTTGTGGTAGCAAAAAGCAACTGATAGTATGAAAAAATGACCATGCATGCAGGTTCACAACGTTTGCGTTATGACGAGGGTTGTCTTGCGGCCCATGCCCTCAATCTGATCGGTGACAGATGGGCGCTGCTGGTGATCCGTGAACTGATGTTCACACCGAAGCGGTTCAGCCTGATCCGCGCCGGAATGCCGGGCATCACCGCCAGCGTTCTGACATCGCGCCTCTCGCAAATGACAGAGGCGGGTGTCCTGCTGCATGACGACCGGCTCGGACTTTACGAACTGACCGCAGCAGGCAAGGCGGCGCTGCCTGTGCTTGAGGCTCTGTGCCATTGGGCGCTATGTGTGCCGGGGCATGATCCGACACGGTTCATCAGCCCGTCGGCCTTGATGATCTCGATGGGCGCGATGCTGCGGCGGGACATGGATCAGTCCGCCGAGGCGACAGTCGGGTTCGCCTTCACCAGTGAGGCTTTCACCATGCAGCTTGGAGGTCAGCGGGTGCTGACCGAAGCTGTGCGCCATTCCGATGCGCCTGTGGTTCTGTCGGGAAATGGCAACCAGCTGGCTGCCGCCGTCTATGGCCCGCAGCCTTTGACACAATTGGTGGCGGCCGGTGTCGTGGGCGTGACTGGCGATATCGCTTTGGGTCAGGCTTTCGTCGACCGGTTCCGATTGCAGGCTTAACGTGGCAATGCGTCGCCGCGCACCTGCCGTTCAATCCGTTACACGGCTGACCTGAACCTGCTGGTTGACCAGATAGGCCGGTGTCTGTGTTTCCATGAAGGCGATGTCATGGGCATCGCGGCCCACGGCGATCAGGACCAGTTCGCCCGCCTCGCTCATACCCGTGGCATCAACCATATGCCACGCGCCCTCCAGCCAGACTTGCGCCACGGCGTGGAAATCCGGCGGGTTCACGCCCGGACCATAGACAGAGGCATAGCGCGCCGGAATTTGCGAGGCGCGGGCCAGAGCGCAGACCATATGGGCAAAGTCGCGGCACACACCTTCGCGGGTGATGAACGTATCCACCACCGTTGTCTCCGCATGCGAGGTGCCCGGCACGTAGCGCAGTTCCTGCGCCACCCAATCCCTGATAGCGGCCACCTTCTGCCCGCCTTCGAGCGAGCCGAATTCATGCTGCGCGAAGGTCAGAAACTGGTCCGACTGGCAAAAGCGCGAAGGGCGCAGATAGGTCATCACCTCGCCCGGCAGATCATGCAGCGTGGTTGGGGCGTAGCTCTCCAAAGCACGGTCATCCTCAGCCACATCCACGGTTGCCGTGTAGTTGAGTTGCAACTGTTCGGTAGTCACGCAGGCCCAGACCCTTTGGCCCACGCCGCCCTCTCCGGCAATCCGGTTCAGGGTGGCGAATTCCACGGACAGACGATCCTTCACTACAACCTGCCCCGAGGTGCGGGCGGCCTCAAGCGTCAGCAGAACCATCGGGTCCGCACTGAGGTTATACAGCATGTTGACGTTGATTTCGATACGCATGGGGTTCCGATCAGGTGAGTAGGGGAGAGGGGTCAAGGCGTCTGGTCGGGGAGGCCGTGCGGTTCTGCGCGGTGTTGGACCGGATCACAGAAACCGCGCAGACGGTGAATGGTTCCGGTATCATCTATTCCGGCAGCGCAACAAGGGCATGTTTGCGTTTCGGCGGATGGTTTGCACCGAGGCTGACCCCTCAGAAATGCAACACGGCGCAGCAGGCTGCGCCGTGTGATAGTCAATTCGGCATGCCGCGCGGTTATTGCAGCAGTTCGGTCCAGATCTGCGATTGCAGGTCGTTGACCTCCTGCGGGCAGGCTTCGCTGAAACGGCCCGCTTCAAGCAGGTCTTCCGGAATGCTCAACTCGGGCGCGCCCTGCATTTCTTCGTCCATGAACTCTTCCGACCCTGCCACGCCATTGGCATAGCGTGCGAAGTTCGAGATCATGGCCGCGTTTTCAGGCTCCAGAATGAAGTTGATGAACGTCATTGCATTCTCTGGATTCTGGGCATCGGCCAGCACGGATGCACTGTCCATCCAGACCGGAAAACCGGTTTCGGGGTAGCCGTAGGCCACCGTCTCGCGCTGGAAGCGCGCGCGCATCGATGCGCCGTTCCAACCGATCCCGGCCGAGAAATCGCCGGAGGCAAAGTTCTCGACTGTGCTGTAATCCATGGCCTTCCAATGCGGCTTGGCAGCGACCAGCGTGTCGCGCACCCTGCGCATCACGTCCATATCCGTCGTGCAGGATTCCCCGCCCTCATAGTAGATCGCGATCGCCATCACATCGGACATTTCCGGAACGACGTTGATCTTGCCTTTGAGTTCTTCGGGCGGATCAAAGACAAGCGATGCGGTATTGATATTGCCGTCATAAACAGCCGTGTCCACCGTCACGCCCGTGGTGCCCCATTGCCACGGCACCGAATATTCGCGGCCCGGATCAAAGGGCACATCCATCCATTCCGGGGCGATGTTGCCGTGGTTGGTGACCACCGATTTGTCGAGCGGCACCAACAGGCCCTCGTTGATCCAGGTTTCCAGATAGGAATGGGTCGGCACGACGATATCAAAGCCGTGTCCGCCCTGACGGATACGCGCGAGCGCCGTGTCGTTGCTGTCGAAATCGGTGACATTCACGCGGATGCCGGTTTCTTCGGTGAACTTCTCCAGCAACTCGGGGCTGGTATAGTTGCCCCAGTTATATAGATTAACGACGCCTTCGGCGCTGGCCAGCGAGGTTGACGCCAGAAGCGCGGCGGTCCCCAGTGCAAGTGTTTTTCTCATATTATATTCTCCCGTGTTGTGCGGTTACCCGCGTTTGCTTGTGACGATGAAGAACAAGGTCACCACGCATAGCGACAGCGCCAGAAACAAGGTGGCGATGGCATTCATTTCCGGGGTCACGGCACGGCGCAATTGCCCCAGCATATAGGTGGGCAGTGTATCCTGCCCGGCAGATTTTACAAATTCGGTAATCACGACCGTATCCAGCGATACGACGAACCCCAGCATGAATCCCGCCAGAATGCCCGGCACCAGCAAGGGCAAGGTAATATAGCGGAACGCCTGAAAATGGCTGGCGTAAAGGTCCGACGCTGCCTGTTCTAACGTGTGGTCCATGGTTTCAAGCCTTGCCCTGATGGGCAGATAGGCGAAGGGGATACAGAATGCGGTATGGGCCAGCACCAGATAGCCCATGCCGGTATATCCGGTCTGCACCTTGAGGAAGGCCACCACGATCAGAAGCGCGATACCTGTGACCACTTCGGGCACCATCAGCGGCTGGTTGATCAGCGCATAGATGACCGTCTGTCCCTTGAACCGCGAGACCCGCGTGGTGCCCAAAGCCGCCAGTGTGGCAAGGACGGTTGCGCAGCCCGAGGCCACCAGTGCCAGCCAGAGCGAGCGGATCGAAACTTCACGAACCTGTTGGTTATTGAACGCCGCCTCATACCAGCGCAGCGAGAAACCGCCCCAGATCGACTGGCTCTGGTTGGCGTTGAACGAGAACACCACCAGAATGATGATCGGCAGATAGAGCAACACAAAGGTCAGCACCGCAATCGCGCCAAAGCCGGGCAGGCGGGTGATCGAGAATTGTCTAGCCATCGCGTTTGGCCTCCTGCCGGTTGACCGCGCGCAGATAAAGCACCAGTGCCGTGATGGTGATGATCAGCAAAACCATCGCCAGCGCCGCCCCCAGCGGCCAGTTGCGCCCCTGTCCGAATTGCAGCGCGATCAGGTTGCCCAGCATCATCTTCTGCCCGCCCCCCAGAACGCGCGGCGTGACATAGGCCCCGATTGACGGGATGAACACAAGGATAGACCCCGCAACGAACCCCGGCTTGACCAGCGGCAGGATCACATGGCGCAGCACCGCCATGCGGCTGGCGTAAAGGTCATATCCCGCCTCGACCAGACGGAAATCCATCTTGTCCATCGCGGCGTAAAGCGGCAGCACCATCAGCGGCATGAAAACATAGGCCATGCCCAGAAGCACCGCGAAATCCGTGAACATCATCGGGATCGGCTCGTTGATCACGCCCAGCCACAGCAGCGCGGTGTTGATCGTGCCGTTGTTGCGCAGCATCTCTTGAATGGCGAAGGTGCGGATCAGCAGGTTGGTCCAGAACGGAATGGTGATCAGGAACAGCCACACCGTGCGCTGGCTTGGCGGGCGCGTTGCGATGAACCATGCCGTCGGAAAGCCGAGCACCGCGCAGATCACCGTGGTCTGCGCCGACAACCAGACAGAGCGCCACAACACGGCGAGATGCGCCTGATTGACCGTGACATTCTCGGGGTCGAAAATATCGCGGCGGAAAAACACGCGGAACCACGCATCGGTCGAGAATTCCCACGCCACACCGCCCATATTGCCGGGCGTGAGGAAGGAATAGACGATCACGATCATCAGCGGGCCAGAGGCCGCCAACACCAGCACAATCAGCGCAGGTGCCGAGAGCAACCACTTCCATCCGTGCCGTTCCGTCTGTTGGTTCGGATCGCTTGCCATGGCTTTACTCCCGGATGACCTGCAGCGCGCCGTGCGAGAAGGTCAGCCCGACCTCCGTGCCCGGTGCAGGCGGTGTCGGGTTGCCGGCATTCTGCCGCCGGAGCGTGAAAGGGGTGCCATCGATCAGCGTGACGTGGATATGCGTATCGGTGCCGAAGAAAACGCTGTGGTTGACCGTCGCGGACAGCGGGCTGGCACCCCCATCGGTCAGATTGGCCTGTTCGGGGCGGATCACCACAGAGACCTCGTCACCGGCAGCGGGATGCATACCCTCAGGCAGGCGCGCGGATTGAAGCATGCCGCCGGGCAGGCGCACCTGCGCGATACGATCATTCGCCTCGACCACCTTGACCGTCAGGAAGTTTGTGTCCCCGATGAAATCGGCTACGAACCGTTCGGCGGGGCTGTTGTAGATGTCGTTCGGTGCGCCCAACTGCAGGATGCGCCCGCCCGACATCACCGCGATGCGGTCAGACATCGTCAGCGCCTCTTCCTGATCATGGGTCACAAAAACAAAGGTGATGCCCGTTTCCGTCTGCAAGCGCTTCAACTCGCTTTGCATTTCCTTGCGCAGCTTCAGGTCCAAGGCAGACAGCGGTTCGTCCAGCAACAACACGCGCGGTTGCGGGGCCAGCGCACGGGCCAGCGCCACACGCTGTTGCTGCCCGCCCGAAATTTCCGAGGGTTTGCGATCCGCCATCGCCTCCATCTGCACGAGCTTCAGCATCCGCGCCGTGGTCTCCTTGACCTCCGCCGCCGGACGCCCCAGCATCTTGAGACCGAAGCCGATATTCTGTGCCACGCTCATATGCGGGAACAGCGCATAGCTTTGGAAAACGGTGTTCACAGGCCGCGCGTTCGGCCCTTGTCCGGCGACTTCCTTGCCGTTGATCTTGAGCGATCCGGTGCTGGGCTGTTCGAACCCCGCAATGACACGCAGCAAGGTTGTCTTGCCGCAACCGGACGGTCCCAACAAAGTGAAAAACTCGCCTGTGCGGATGGAAAGGTTGATGTCGGACAATGCCTTGAAGGCGGACGAGCCCTGCCCGAAAATCTTGCTGAGGCCTTTTATCTCGATCTCGGATGGCTGTGTCGGATCTGGTTCTGACAATGCAAAGTCTCCGCGTCAGTGATGGGGATAGGGTGGCACCCGAACAGGGCGTTAGGCAAGACTTAAGCGCGGCCCGCCGCCGCATCCCAGACGATCTGCCCGCCACAAATCGTTTGTCGCACCTGCATTTCCCCGATCCGGTCATGCGGGGTCTGCTCGATATCACCATCCAGAATGACCACATCCGCCAGATAGCCGGACTTCAGCATTCCCTTGCGATCCTCGGTATGTTCGGCATAGGCCCCGCCGATCGTGTAGGCGGCAAGCACGTCATGCAGATCAAGGCGTTCATCGCGCGCACCATCGAACACGGGGCGGTTCAGCGCCGCCTGAATGCCGCGCAACGGGTTCACATCGGCAACCGGCCAGTCAGAGGCAAAGGCAAGCTGCACGCCCGCCTCTTTCAGCGAACGGCAGAGATAGGCATCATCCCAACGCGCCTTGCCGATCTTGTTCAGGGTTGGCTGCATCGGAAAATCCAGCGCGCCGGGTACATGGCACGGCTGGATCGACGCGACAATGCCAAGCTCGGCCATGCGGGGGATGTCGCTGCGGTCGATCAGTTCGATATGCTCGATCCGGTGGCGGGCATCGCGCGGGCCATTGGCTGTGCGCGCCGCTGCATAGCCGTCGATCACGCGCCGCACGGCCCCGTCACCGATGGCGTGCACCGCGATCTGCAAGCCGCGCCGGTCTGCCTCGGTTGCGGCGGCGGCGAAATCCTCGGGGCTGTGCAAGGGATCACCGCGCCAGCCCGGCGTGTCGGGATAATCGTTGATCATCACCGCCGTGCCGCTATCGACGACACCGTCCATGAAAAACTTCACGAAATTCGAGCTGAGCCAGTCATCGTTGAATTGCGCGGTCATCTGGCTGGCAAGCTCCAGATCGGCGGGCTTGCGGTAGTTGCGATAATGAAACGGGACGCGCACCCGTGCGGTCAGCTTGCCCTGTTCGCGCAATGCCGCCAGCACCCGCAGCGTATAGAGGTTGCCATCCATATTGATCAGCGAGGTCAGGCCATTGCGTGCGCAATGCTCCAGCCCGCGCGCCATCGGGATGCAATCTGCGGCCAGATCCTCCGCCGTGGGGGCAGGGTCGGGCTCGGCGCCCGTGGCGATTCCGGCTGTGATGCGATGCTCTCCGGACAAGGCAAGCACCGGCAGTTTGGCCTCGAATTCACGCAACTCGCCCAAGGCCAGACCATCCTCGCCCATGACGATTTCATTTCCGGGGGTCAGGGTCTTGCCCTCAAGAATGCCGGCCGCTTTCAGCGCCGCCGTATTCGCCCAGCCTGTATGGTGATCGGCCGCGAGCAAAAGCACGGGACGATCCGGCAGGATCGCGTCAAGATCATGCCGTGTCAGCGCGCGGTCATAAATGTCATAGTCGCACCCCTGACCCATGATCACGGGCCTGTCCGGATTGGCTGCCGCATAGTCGCGGATCGCGCGGGTCAGGGCCTCGGGGCCGCGTATGCCGAGCAGTTGCAGATGCGACAGTTCGGAGCCACCCATGAACAGATGCAGATGGCTCTCGATCAGGCCGGGCAAAACGGTGGCCCCCTCGGCGTCGATGATCCTGCAGTCCGGCCCTGCCAGTTCCCTGATCTCCGCTTCGGTTCCGACAGCCAGAATGCGATCTTGTGAAAGCGCCAGAGCTTCCGCGCGGGGCTGGGCTTTGTTCATGGTCAGAACGCGCCCGTTTGTAATGATCAAATCGGCCTGAGCAGGCATGAAAGCTCCTCGTCTTTTAGTCCCTTGCAGCGAATCAATGCTGCATTAATTTGATCAAATGTTAGGGGTCACGCCTTTGACGGTCTAGCCTTTAATGGCAAATCCCATCGGCAAAAGGGTCTTGCTGCTCATTTGGAAGGCGTTTGAGCACACGGGAATCCGCGCCAAACTCGAGAGTTGCGACTTGGGTATCGGTCGCCTGTTGTCCGCGTGAGCACGGAGCTTGCGGTAATAAAAAAGGACGCGGGAAACCCGCGTCCTCTTCTGTGTCAAACCGAGGGCATCGGTTTTATCACAGGTCGTTCACCAAGGTGCAGACCTCGGCCCATGTCTCCGAATTCACCTGAGCAACGCCGGTGCCTGTCGTGGCTGTGCCGAACGTGCTGGCATCGGTCTGGCCTGTTCCGTCCTCGACGGGGGCTGTGCCGGTCTCGACTGTGCCGGTGGCTGTGCCGGCATCATCGTCCTGTCCGGTCGTGGCATCACCAAATGTGCTTGCCTCGGCAGGCGCACCTGTGTCGGCGGATGTGCCGGTAACAACGCCACTGGAAGGCGCATCTGCTGTGCCCGTACCGGTGGTTGCTGTGCCGAAGGTGCTGGCGTTGGTCTGGCCAGTACCGCTCTCGGTGGTGCCGGTGGTGGCACCGCCTGCGGCTGCGGTATCCATCATCGCGCAGTCATTGCGGACCGCGGCGCGCTCTTCTTCCGACAATGCGGCCCAGCTGGCCTGAATGTCCGCTTCGCTGCGCAGCGTCATGGCGCCATCATCGGCAAAAAAGGCGGAAGCTGTGTCCTGGCTCCAGTTCTGGCCCATGACAGGCTCGGCCGCGCCGGTTTGAGCAACCGCTGCGGTGGCGAAAAAGAAAGGGATTACGGTCGATGCAAGAAGCTTATTTGTCATTTCGATCTCCTCATAAAGCGCGAATGGTTGCGCATAATGTGACGCCATTCCGGCGTGGTGAAAGAACACGAGGCTAAATCTTCCGTGCAGGTGAAACGGATTTCACCCGTGTCAGCATTTTATAACTGACGGCATTTCCAGAAGATCCGAGTGTTCTGCCTGAACGCATGATGCGTCTCGGCTTTGCTGTTCGCCTAGTGTTTCATCACCAACACAACACCGCTCCGACACTATGGTTCCGCAAAAGTTTTGAGTGTTTGCTTTGCCGGATTCGAGGAGGTGCAGCCAACGACAAATCATAATTGAAAGCGCGGTGGTCCGTTGTAATGCTTGGTCGCTTGCCTATTTCTGTCCGGCGGCGGGACGCCCTGCGATCGGATGTTGCGCAGGGTGATCCAGTGACACGAAGGACACAAACGAAAGATCATACGAACAGGAGTAAGTTACTTGAAATATATGGATATTCGGGTGGGAGCGATTGCCGTTCTCTTTGCCACGCCCTTGATGGCGGATACACCGCCTCCGGCAGATGCGTTGCCACTGTCCGAGGTTATTTCCGGAATTGAAGCCTCTGCCGATGTGCAATGGATCGACGAGGTTGAGTGGGATGACGACGGGTATTGGGAAGTTGAATACTATCTGACAGATGGAAGTAAAGTATCTGTCAAACTTGATCCGCTGACAGGCGAGCCACGCTCGTAATCAGGGCGCCTGCTTGTCAATCAGTTACCCGGGCGTATTCCACTGCCCGGGTAACTTGAACAGTCGGGTTGATGATATTCTTTCTTCTCAATCAGACATCCAGAAGCGAGCTTTTCAGATAGTTCCTCTCTGGTCGCGGCTCTATTTCCCAGCAACCAAGATTGTGTCCAATTCCTTCGATATACCTAGCCTTGGCTTTTGCGGGGAAATGATCGCGCAAGGTCGCGTTTTCGTGATAGCCCCGCGATCTTGTCTTTAAACCGCGCGGAAGCCGCTCTATGTTGCTCGTCGCTGTTTTGCAGAAATGTGAACCTTCTTACCAAAGCTACTTCGGAGTTCCATTGCGGTGACCATCATTTCCCCAGATAAGGCCTTGTCGATCCCACCACTGCCCAAGACTGACAACCCGTTTGTGGCCGCATTCGCAGCAACGCGGATGCCGATGTTGATCACCGACCCGCATCAACCCGACAATCCGATCATCTATGTCAACGACGCCTTTCTGTCCCTCACGGGCTATAGTCGCGCGGAGGTTATGGGAACGAATTGCCGTTTTCTCCAAGGCCCCGGAACGAATGCCGAAGATACAGCCAAAGTGCGTAACGCCGTGGCGCGGCAGGAAAGTATCGAGATCGATCTGCTGAACTATCGCAAGGATGGCAGTTCGTTCTGGAACCGTTTGCTGGTCTCGCCTGTCTTCAACGCAGACGGAAGGCTGACGCATTACTTTGCCTCCCAATTCGATGTCTCGCCGGAGCGGAACCGGCTGACAGAGCTGGTGCGCACGCAAACGGATCTCGAAATCGAAATCGCTGGCCGGATGCAGGACATTGCCACAACCGAGGCACGGTTGCGGTTCGTTCTGAATGCCGCAGGAATGGGTACCTGGACACTGGATGCCACACAGCAGAAGCTTGTGCTGTCAAAACAATGCCTGATCAATTTCGGCCGCAAGGCGCATGAACGTTTCGGCCTTCAGGAGTTAGGGCAGATCATGGTTGAAGACGATCTGGTCCGCTTCCGCAACGCGGTTGATGCGGCGATCGACAATCGCACCGAACTCTATATCGAATACCGCGTTGTGACGCCGGAGGGTGACATCCGCTGGATCGAGATGCGCGGGCATCTCATTACCGGCGAGAATGATCCCCAGATCACCATGGTCGGCGTGTCGCAAAACATCACAGAGCGCAAACAGGCCGAAGAGCACAGACGCCTGCTGACGCGCGAACTGGCGCACAGGGTCAAGAATTCGCTGGCGACGGCGCAGGCTGTCTTTAACCATTCGCTGCGGAGTGCCAGCAATCTCGATGAAGCCCGCTCCAAGGCGATGGGCCGCATCCAGGCCATGCGGTCGGCGCAGGATCTGTTGACCCGCGAGGGGCAGGTCAGTGCCGATTTGCGCGAAGTTGTGGAGGAGGCGCTTAAGCCTTTCCACTCGTTCAACATCCAGATCGAGGGGCCAGCGGTTTTTTTGACGGAGAAAGGCGTGTCGGCTTTTATACTGGCGCTCTATGAACTAGCGACCAATTCGCTGAAATACGGCGCTTTGAGTGCCGATACGGGATCTGTGACGGTCGCGTGGAGCATACCGGAAGAGCAACCGGACCATTTCCGGTTCATCTGGAGCGAAACGGGTGGCCCGCCGGTCGAACCGCCGGAAAAGCGCGGTTTCGGGACATCCATCATCGAGAATATTACGCCGGCAGATCTGCGCGGCACGGCGCGGCTGGTTTTTGAGCCAACCGGCGTTATATACAAGCTCAACGCCCCGTTGCCGGACTAATCGCCCGCTGGCAGCTATCAACCTGCCGTGACGGACGACGGTTTTATCCTCAGACGCGATTGTGAGTTCCCTTTGCGTGGCATATCCTGAACGGGATAAATACGGAGTCTGCGGATTTTGACCATGACCGAAGTTGTTGCCGACCAAGAGTGCAACCTGCCATTCCTTGCTGACGACAACGAAATGGCCAAGCGAATCCGTGAGTTTGACTGGTCCAAGACACCGCTCGGCCCCATCGGCGCGTGGCCGGAGGTGTTGCAAGCGACAGTCCGGATCATCCTGCACACGCCCGTCCCGATTGTTATGCTGTGGGGCCCCAGCGGCGTGATGATCTACAATGACGGCTATACCGAATTCGCCGCTGACAGACATCCCGCCCTTTTAGGCTCCAATGTCCGCGAAGGCTGGCCCGAGGTTGCGGATTTCAATGACAATGTCATGAGGGTCTGCCTTGCTGGTCAGACACTCACCTATAAAGATCAGGAACTGACCCTCAACCGCAATGGCATGGCTCAGCAGGTCTGGATGAATCTGGATTACTCGCCCATTCTGGACGAGAAGGGAAACCCGGTAGGCGTGATGGCTATTGTCATCGAGACGACGGGTCGTGTGCTGGCAGATCGCCGCAACGCCGCAGAGCACGAGCGCCTACAGCGCCTGTTCGAGCAATCTCCCAGTTTCATGGCTATGCTGAAAGGCGAGAGCCATGTGTTCGAAATGGTGAACCCCGGATACGAGCGCCTTGTCGGTTACCGCGATGTGCTTGGGAAAACCGTTGCCGAGGCCCTGCCCGAAGTGGCCAGTCAGGGATTTGTCGACATGCTCGACACGGCGTTCCAGTCGGGGGAGGCGGTGACGGGAACGGCTTTGCCGATCTTGCTCCAGCACAGCGTGGATCAACCGCCCGAGCAGCATTATGTCGATCTCGTCTACCAGCCCATCCGCGATGACGCGAATGTGGTCACGCATATCTTCGTGCAAGGCTCTGATGTGACCGAGCGGGTGCTGGGCGAGCGTCAGCAGAAACTACTCATGAACGAACTGGACCACCGCGTGAAGAACACGCTGGCCACAGTGCGCGCCATCGTCACGCGGACATTGCGCGGCGCCGCTTCGCTGGCAGACGCACAAGCCAGTCTCAACGCCCGCATCATGGCGCTGGCCGAGGCCCAGCAACTTTTGACGATCCAAAAAGGCGACGGCGCGGATATTGCCGATGTCGTGGTCAATGCGATCCGGACACTCCACGATGATTGCAAGCGGATCAACATCACCGGACCGGCCCTGAAACTATCCCCCAGCGCGGCTCTGGCCCTGTCACTCGCGTTGCACGAACTTGCAACAAATGCCACCCGCTACGGTGCCTTGTCCGGGGAGACGGGCCATGTCGACATCCGCTGGACGATTGAACGCGACGAGGGCCAGCCTGTTTTGCGCTTCGCTTGGGAGGAAAAGGACGGTCCGACAGTATCGCCCCCCACCCGCAGGGGTTTCGGCTCGACCCTGATCGAAGAGGCTGTGGCGGCTGAGACCAACGGCACCACGCGGCTCGAATATCGGCCTGCCGGTGTGATCTTCACACTGGATGCGCCGTTGGAGGCGATCGAGCAAAGCTGAGGCCTCCGGTCGCCTTCCGTATCAGCTCTTGGCGTAACGACTTTGCAATCCGCCACGCGCTTTGTGCCCGCATGAAGCGCTGTCAATCCCCGCTCCTCTGTGGTCTTGTCATCGGTAGGAGGAACTTGATGCTCTTTAAATATATCCTGCGGGGTGCGCTAATATGCATGCTCGTCCCCTTCGCGGCACAGGCAACTGATCAAACTGCGCCTCCACTGGACGATCTGCCCAAAATCGAAGGTCTTGAAGCGCTGCAACCCGACGACCGGACGTTCAACATCCCGGATTACCAAGGCATCGCCACGCTGATCGTCATTTTCGCCGATGACGCGGATGATCCGGATTTCCTTGCCCAACTGGATGTTCTGCGCGGGCGGGCCGATGCGCTGGCCAGACGCAACATTGTGCTGCTGACCGATACCGACCCCGCGGCGCAAGGGCCGCTGCGGCAGTCTCTCCGGCCACGCGGCTTCGGCATCCTGCTCATCGATTCTATGGGAACCCTGAACCAGCGGCGGCGCACGGTCACCGATGCCCGCACCCTGATCCGCCAGATCGACAAGATGCCCTAGCATCGACAGCCCGGATGCGCTGACGGTGCCGGGCCTGACACGCAGACGGTGCCGACCGCTTCACCCAACGGGCGCAGTCACTTCTTGCCGCGCGCCGCTTTTTCCTCTTTCGTCAGTTTGTTGTTCCAGCTGTTGTTGCTCAGACTCAACTCGCTTGGCAGGGGTTTGGTCTTGCCGACGCTGACCTTGCCGCCCTTGTTCAGGAATTCCTGAATAAGCGCATCATCGGTGGTTTCTTTTGGGACATGTTTCATACCCCGCAGCATAGGTGATCGCAGGCAATCGTGTCACGCAGTTTTGGCCTTTATCATGACTGGCGTTTGCAAAGCGAGGAGCGGCAGGTTTTATGAGACGGTCGGAAGCGGTTGCGCCCCGTGGCCGGATGCAGGACGGTGCGGAACTTTATCAAAGGGAATGAGGCTATGATCATCTACGGCTTGAGCACCTGCGCCACTTGCCAAAAGGCCCGCAAGGCGTTGGAGGCAGAGGGCAGGGACGTCAGCTTCCGCGACATCCGCGCCGAACCACTAACCGAGGCGGAACTGGCCGTGTTGATCGCCGAATTCGGTGACCGGTTGGTGGACCGCTCGTCCAACGACTATCGCGGACTCAACGAATGGCTGAAAAACTCTGAAGCAGAGGCGCAGATCGCGGCGCAACCCAAAGTAATGGCCCGCCCTGTGATCCGCGATGGTGACACATTCTATCTGGGATGGGACGAGAGCACTCAAAGCGCGTTGATGGGCAACTGACGGAGCAACGCCGCTGCAATAGCAGTGGTGCGCAAGGCCACGCCCAGAAAGAGCAACCGGCACAAGCCAGCAAAACCCTGCCGCAAAGAAGGCTATCTGGACGAAAGATATCGTTACGAGAGAGTTTTGGCTGGGGCGGTAGGTTGTCGAACCTAGGGACTTGCGTTGGAGTATAAGTTGAGGCGATAGCGGCTAAATTAACCTTACAGGCTTTATTGACAGGCTCTATTGCGCGATCTTTAAGCCGTTCTGTCATTTGATGTCAGCGAATAGGAAGCTGTATGTCTGACGTCAAATTTTAGCAATTTTCCGCCTGTTTCTTTTGCAGAACCACTCTCACAATATAAAACCCCAGCGGGCGACTTGACTTCGGCCGATCATCACAGTTGTGTCATACACTCAATTTACTGCTATCCGTTTTACACACAAGCCTTTGGATTAAATAGGCAAGAGCAAAAGGTTCGGAAATTGGAAGCCTTTGACTACATTGTGGTTGGCGCAGGTTCGGCGGGCTGTGTGCTGGCGCGTAGGCTTTGCGATCGGCCCGACATCAAGGTTCTACTTCTTGAAGCAGGGGGTCAAAACCGTCACCCTTTTATATCGATGCCCAGAGGTTTTCCCAAGATATCAGGGAAACTTAAATACTCCTGGAAGTATGCGACCGAGGCCTTGGGCGAGCATGCTGCAGAAAGCTGGCACTATGGCAAAGGGCTGGGAGGATCTAGCGCCGTAAATGGCATGTGGTACATGAGGGGCATGCCGTCGGATTTTGACGCTTGGCAACAAGCTGGCAACCTGGGTTGGGGTTGGAAAGACATTGAGCGCGCATATCGGTCGATAGAGAGTTACAGGGAGAGCGGGGCAGATAAGTCTCGCGGAGTCGACGGTCCTTTGCAAGTGACCCAGCGGTCTTATCGATCCCCCCTGATCTTTGCGGCCCTCGCAGCCGGTAAGGAGATTGGCCTCCCCACCCTTAAAGACATGGTAATCCCCCCCGAAAGTAAGGGGCTGGATAAGTAGAATTTTCTCGGCAAGATG
>JBLRWK010000045.1:0-34362 GCA_047921295.1 Rhodobacterales bacterium | reverse complement strand
GACCGCGCGCGGCTGCGGCGGCGCAAGCTCCATGTCATCTGAGCGTCGGTCTCGATGGCACAGGGGCGCAACCCTCTGAGGCGTTTCAGGGCAGGCTCCGCCGACTCCCCCGCCTCGATCATCAGGCGCAGCGCGACCATGCCCGAACGGCCGCAGCCGCCTTTACAATGGATCAGCACGCGCCCTCCCCCTGCCAGCGCCTTGCGGGCATAGGCGCTCACCTCAGGCCAGCCCCTGTCCACGTCCGCCTCCGGCACGCCGAAATCGGGGATCGGAAAATGCACCCAGCGCGCGCCGCGTTCCTGCATGTCTTGCCCCAGCCCTTCCGAGCCATGCGCTACCATTTCGGACCGGGGCGTCAGAGAGATCACAAGCGCAGGACGCCATTCGCGCATGTGTTCGATATCCCCGGCATAATTGCCGCTGCCGCCGGGCATCGGAGCGATGGCCAGAATACCGCCAGCAACAGGGAGGGCATGGATCACCAGACTGCTCATATCATAACACCCGTGCCAGACTGTCACGTGCCTTTGCGCTGCGGTTTGCCCGCCTGTCCCTGATATGCATGGTCAATTCCCCCCGGAACCCAGCCTGACCGGACCAGATTACACCAATGACGGTTATGGAAAAGCCCGTATTCGCCCAGCCGACGACTGGACGCCGCGCAGCCGATTGCCTAGGTTGGGGTCTGATCCGCAATCCCGAGGCAGCATGACCCAGACCCCAGCCACCGGCTACCGCGTTCTGGCCCGCAAATACCGGCCCGAAACCTTCGCCGATCTGGTCGGACAGGACGCGATGGTGCGTACCTTACGGAATGCTTTTGCGGCAGACCGGATCGCGCAGGCTTTCATCATGACGGGCATCCGTGGCACCGGCAAAACGACAACGGCGCGGATCATCGCCAAGGGGATGAACTGCATCGGTCCCGATGGCACGGGCGGCCCGACTACCGATCCTTGCGGGCAATGCGAGCATTGCACCGCGATCATGGAAGGCCGCCATGTCGATGTGATGGAGATGGACGCCGCCTCCCGCACAGGCGTGGGCGATATCCGCGAGATCATCGAGAGCGTGCATTACCGCGCCGCCTCGGCCCGCTACAAGATCTACATCATCGACGAGGTGCACATGCTCTCGACCAGCGCCTTCAACGCGCTGCTCAAGACGCTTGAAGAACCGCCCGAGCATGTGAAATTCATCTTCGCCACCACGGAAATCCGCAAGGTTCCCGTGACCGTGCTCTCGCGCTGCCAGCGATTCGACCTGCGCCGGATCGAACCCGAGGTGATGATCGCGCTGCTGCAAAAGATCGCCGGTGCCGAAGGGGCAACCATCACCGATGACGCGCTGGCGCTGATCACGCGGGCCGCCGAAGGCTCTGCCCGTGATGCGACATCGCTGCTGGATCAGGCGATCAGCCACGGTGCAGGCGAAACCACGGCCGATCAGGTACGCTCCATGCTGGGGCTGGCCGACAGGGGCCGCGTGCTGGACCTGTTCGACATGATCATGCGCGGCGATGCGGGCGGCGCGCTGGCCGAACTGGGTGCGCAATATGCCGACGGGGCCGATCCGATGGCCGTGCTGCGCGATCTGGCCGAAGTGACGCACTGGATTTCTGTGGTCAAGATCACGCCGGACGCCTCTGAGGACCCGACAGTCGGCCCCGACGAACGCGCCCGTGGCCAGACCATGGCGGCGGGCCTGCCGCTGCGGGCCTTGGCGCGAATGTGGCAGATGCTGCTCAAGGCGCTGGACGAGGTGGCGCAGGCCCCCAATGCGATGATGGCCGCCGAAATGGCCGTGATCCGCCTGACACATGTGGCCGACCTGCCCACGCCGGAAGAACTGGTCCGCAAGCTGCCGGACCTGCCCTTGCCCGGACCCGGAGATGGCCCCTCGGGTGGCGGTGGCATGCCGACCAACGGCGCGCTTTCCGCGCAGCAAGCAGGCGCTCAGGCCGGACCACATGCCGTGGCGCGGTCCGGTGGCGGATCATCAGGTGGTGGCGGCACCGTTCAGGCGCTTGCGCTGGACGTGGATCAGGCTCTGGCGCGCTATCCGACCTTCGACCATGTCGTCGATCTCATCCGCGCTAACCGCGATGTCAAACTGCTGGTCGAGGTTGAAACCGGCCTTCGGCTGGCCGCCTACCGCCCCGGCAGGATCGAGTTTGTCCCCTCGGAGACTGCGGCAAGCGATCTGGCCCAACGGCTCGGCCAGCGGCTCCAACTCTGGACCGGCAACCGCTGGGCTGTCAGCCTCGTCAACGACGGCGGCGCGCCCACCATCGCAGAGGCGCGGGACGCGAGCGAGGCAGAACTCAAGGCGCAAGCCATAGCGCATCCCATGGTGCAGGCTGTCTTGCAGGCATTTCCCAAGGCGCGGATCACCGATATCCGCACACCCGACAAACTGGCCGCCGAGGCAGAGGCACAGGCCCTGCCCGAGGTTGAAGATGAATGG
The DNA here is from genome assembly GCA_047921295.1 of Rhodobacterales bacterium. Lineage (GTDB taxonomy): Bacteria > Pseudomonadota > Alphaproteobacteria > Rhodobacterales > Rhodobacteraceae > Seohaeicola. Next base: position 31,893 of record JBLRWK010000045.1, on the reverse strand, counting down.
GACCCGTTCGAGGATGACTGAACGGTCCGCAACCCGATCAAGCGCAAAGGAATGACAAAATGCTCAAGGGTTTAGGCGGGCTTGGCGATATGGCCAAGATGATGAAAGCCGCACAGGATATGCAGCAGAAGATGGCCGAGTTGCAGGAAGAAATGCAGCAGATGACCGTCACGGGCGAATCCGGTGCCGGTCTGGTCAAGGCGACCTGCACGGTAAAAGGCGAACTCAAAGGGCTGGAAATCGACCCCTCGATCTTCAATCCGGAAGAAAAGGAAGTGGTTGAAGACCTCATCCTCGCCGCGATCAAGGATGCGCAGGGCAAGGCCTCCGAGAAGGCACAGGCGGAAATGGCCAAGCTGACCGAGGGGATGGGCCTGCCCAAGGATATGAAACTGCCGTTCTGAGCGGACTGCCCCGCGCTGGCCTTGGCCTTTCATCGTTCTTCAAATACTCATCTTCACCCTGTCAGCAGACCGGACATCCCAGCATGAGCGCCACGCGCGAGATTGATGCCCTGATCGATATGATGGCCAAGCTGCCGGGGCTTGGCCCGCGCTCGGCGCGGCGGGCGGTGCTGCATCTGATCCGCAAGCGCAGCCTGTTGATGTCGCCGCTGGGCGATCTGATGCAGAAAGTCTCGGCCACGGCGCGCGAATGCCTGAATTGCGGGAACATCGGCACCGCCGATATCTGCGATATCTGCGCGTCGGAGAAACGGGCCAATGGTATGATCTGCGTGGTGGAGGATGTGGCCGATCTCTGGGCGCTGGAACGCTCCGGGGTCTTTAAAGGGCGGTATCACGTGCTCGGCGGCACCTTGTCAGCGCTGGATCAGGTGGGGCCAGACCAGCTTCGCATCCCGCGGCTGATCGACAGGGTGGATAGCGAAGGTGTAACGGAGGTGATCCTTGCGCTGAACGCCACGGTCGACGGGCAAACAACAGCGCATTACATCGCCGATCAGCTTGAGGGGCGGGTGAGCCTGACCTCGCTGGCGCAGGGCGTGCCGATCGGCGGGGAGCTGGATTATCTGGATGACGGCACGATCACCGCCGCGCTGAATGCCAGGCGCAAAGTTTAGCGCAGCAAGGCAACGGCGCGCCTGACGCTGGCGGCTGTGCATCGGATATTTAAGGCAAGAAGAAGCTAGGGATTCGTGCTGGGTCAAGGGTTCTGGCCGCACCCGAAGCTGGCGGCAAAGGACAGCCCGGAACGTCATCCGGACTGTCTGGAATTGCAGGACATAGGGGCCTCAGCGGCGCCCGGTATCCTCTTCATCCTCGTCATCGTCATTGTCCGGCAGGTTGAAGAAGTTGTCCGCGTCGTATTTCGTCTCGGGCTTGTCTTCCTCGTCATCGGGACGCAGCGTGAAGCTTTCCAGCCCTTCGATCGCCGTCGGCATGCGGGGCGCATCTTCCATCCCGAGGGACTGCTCCGTGCTGACCAGCTTGCGCCGCTCGTCATCGCTCATCACCACACCTTCGGAGGCGCGCTTGGCGGCAGCCTTTTGCACGATCGTGTCCAGTTCGGATTGTTTGCACAGGCCCAGTGCGACAGGATCAATCGGCGAGATATTGGCGATGTTCCAATGCGTCCGCTCGCGAATCGCCTGAATCGTCGGCTTGGTGGTGCCGACCAGCTTGCCGATCTGCCCATCAGTCAGTTCGGGGTGGAACTTGACCAGCCAGTAGATCGCGGCGGGTCGGTCCTGACGCTTGCTGAGCGGCGTGTAGCGCGGGCCACGGCGGGTTTCCTCGCCCACCGCAGCGGGGTTGAACTTGAGCTTCAGCTTGTGCATCGGGTCTTTCTGACCCTTCTCGATATCTTCCTGCGTGAGCTGATTGTTGGCAACGGGATCAAACCCTTTGACACCGGTAGCCACATCGCCGTCGGCGATCCCCTGCACTTCAAGCTCGTGCATGCCCGTGAAATCTGCGATCTGTTTGAAGGTCAACGTGGTGTTGTCCACCAGCCAGACGGCGGTTGCTCTGGCCATGATCGGTTTGGTCATGTCATCATCTCCTTGACCCGAATTCGACCCCTGCCGGCAAATCTTTCCCGCCGCCTGAAAAGGCTGCCCTTTGCGGGGCGGGTTACCGTTGTCGGGGAACTTGACGTTTCTATAGTGGAGATGCCGCGCCATGAAAAGCCCGAATAGAATCCCCGGCTCCCAGCCGCAAGGCAGGCCGCCTTTGTCAGCCCTTGGCACCGTGATGATCCGCCGCTTGATCATGGCCGCCTTGCTGGCCCTTTGCAGCCCGCTGCTGGCGGCCGGAAATGCCAGCGCCGGAGAGAACCGTGCGGGCGTGTTTGATTACTATGTGCTGGCGCTTAGCTGGTCGCCCAGTTGGTGCGCCTTGGAAGGCGATGCCCGCCGCTCGCCGCAATGCCGCGACGGCAGCGGGTTCGGCTGGGTGCTGCACGGGCTATGGCCACAGTACCATCGCGGCTGGCCCAGCTATTGCAGCCCCCCCAGCCGCAGCCGACACGGGCGATGACAGCGGAGATGGCCGATATCATGGGAACACCGGGGCTGGCGTGGCACCAGTGGCGCAAACACGGGGTCTGCAGCGGATTGTCGGCGCGCGCCTATTTCGCCCTGTCACGGCAGGCCTATGACAGCATCACGCGGCCCGCAGTCCTGCGGCAACTGGACAGGCCGGTGCGCTTGCCCGCCCGCCTGATCGAAGAGGCGTTTTTGAGGGAGAATGCGGAGATATCACCCGACATGCTGACGGTGACCTGCCGCAACGGGCGTATCCAGGAGGCGCGGATCTGCATGTCGAAAGAACTCGTGCCCGTCCCGTGCGGGCGCGATGTGATACGCGACTGTACGTTGAATGATGCGCTTTTCGAGCCGTTGCGCTGAAAGTCCGTCGGTTTAATTCTGAATAGCTAACCGACAGCAGATTAAGTTCGAGACAGGGTTTCACCAACGCCGTTGCGCGGTAAAACCCTGCCTGATCCGCAGCTTGCTAAGACATCAGAATATCTCAGACCAAAAGATCATCCGGCGAGACACCCGATGTGACGGCTTGCTTGAACCATGCAGGCTGACGCCCTTTTCCCGTCCACGTAACGCTGTCATCTTCAGGGTGGCGATATTTGGGAGCCGCCGGTTTGCGCTTGCCTTTGGTTTGCGGCGCTCCGGTCAATTCGGAAAGGCTGAAACCCATTTCCTTTGCTTTCGCTTCAAGAGCGGCCAAGGCCTGATTCTTCTGACGATCCTCAAAACTCTCGATTGCCTTCGTAACTTTCTTCTGCAGAGATTTCAGCTCGCTCAGCGACATATCATCAAGATCAATTTGGGTCATAGGAGATACTTCCATCCATCACACTGTTTTCAACGGGACCAATTCCCAACCATACTGCGGAGCGGCCTCGCAAGAAATTCACAATAGCCACGGACAATACAAATTTGGTCTTTAAACTCAAATTGAATTTATGGGAATAGAAAAAATTGCCACAACCCGAATTCTCTATTTGTTAATCTTTTGATATGCTCCCAGTTTTTATCGTGACAGCTGAGTGGATGTGAGCAGATACAATCAGGGATCACATCCACACAGCTTCTGAAAACGCGTCGAAAAAACAAAAGGGAGGCGCAATGCCTCCCTTTCATCCTCAAACCTCGCGAAGCTTGTTTAAGGGACGAGAATTGTACTCCCCGTGGTTTTCCGGGCCTCCAGCGCGTGATGCGCTGCGGCAACCTCGGCCAGCGGGAAACGTTGATCAATACGAATTGTCACATCACCCGATTGCACTTTCGAGAAGAGATGACCCGCCATTGACTGGCATGTGGAATGGTCACCGATATGCGTAAAGATCGTGGGACGTGTCAGTTTCAACGAGCCTTTGCCCCCCAGAATACCCAGATCAAAAGGCGGCACTTTACCGGATGCATTGCCAAAGGAGATCATCATCCCCAAGGGACGTAAACTGTCCAGCGATCCCTCGAAAGTGTCTTTGCCGACAGCATCCATCACGGCATCAACGCCTTTTCCGTCGGTTAATTCACGTACTTTTGCCGCAAAATCACCCTCGCGGTAATTGAGGCAATGCGTAGCACCATGATCAAGTGCAAGCTGGCATTTCTCATCCGTACCGGCGGTGCCGATCAGCGTGATCCCTTCCGAACGCGCCCATTGGCAGGCAATCAATCCCACGCCGCCCGCTGCCGCATGAAACAGAACGGTATCTCCGCGCGTCAATGGAACGGTGCGGTGGAACAGGTATTCCACCGTCATGCCCTTCAGCATCATGGCAGCGCCCTGCTCAAAGGAAAGGCCGTCCGGCAAGGCGCAGACCTGTGCTGCTGGCATCACCCGCGCTTCGGAATAGGCGCCCGGCGGCTGCGATGTATAGGCCGCGCGGTCACCCTCCTTGAGATGGGTCACCCCCTCACCCACCGCTTCGATCACGCCTGCAGCCTCCATGCCCAGCGCATGAGGCAGGGCCAGCGGGTAAAGCCCCGTGCGCTGGTAGACGTCGATGAAGTTCAGCCCGCAGGCATGATGCCTGATCCGTACCTCGCCCGGCCCCGGCTCGCCCAGAGGGCGATCCACCAGCTTCATGTTCTCCGGGCCACCGAATGCATCGATCACCACTGTTTTGGCCATGGCAGTCATGGTTTTTCCTCTTCCCTCTGTTTTATTGTTATGTGCGGCGCGCCTCGACGGTCACGCCACCTTGAGCACGATTTTCCCGATATGCCCGCTGGCTTCCATCCGCGCATGCGCGGCGGCTGCCTCTTCCAGAGGGTATTCGCTGTCCATCACAGGCGCGATCCGGCCCGCATCCAGCAAGGGCCAGACCTCGGAACGAAGAGCCTCCGCGATACGTGCCTTGGCCAGATCGCTTTGCGGGCGCAATGTGCTGCCGGTCATGGTCAGGCGGCGGCGCATGAGATCGCTGAAATTCACCTCGACCTTCGCGCCTTGCAGAAAGGCGATCTGCACAAGCCGACCGTCATCGGCCAAAGCACGGAAGTTGCGCGGGATATAAAGCCCGCCCACCATGTCGAGGATCAGATCGGCGCCGCCTTCAGCGCGCATGATCTCTACGAAATCCTCTTCGCTGTAGATGATCGCGCGTTCCACACCCAGATCAGCACAGGCTTTCGCCTTAGCGGCAGAGCCGACCGTGACGAAAACCCGTGCCCCGAATTCCCGCGCCAGTTGGATCGCCGTTGTGCCGATCCCGCTGGAGCCGCCATGGATCAAAACCCGCTCACCCGCTTTCAGAGCGCCGCGCTGGAACACATTGGACCAGACGGTAAAGAATGTCTCGGGCAGGCAGGCCGCCTGTTTCATATCCATGCCCTTTGGCACCGGCAGGCAATGGGCGGCAGGGGTTGCCACATATTCGGCATAGCCGCCACCGGGCAGCAGGGCGCAGACCTGATCACCCACGGCGATACCGCTGACGCCCTCACCGAGCGCCACAACCTCGCCCGCGCCCTCAAGCCCCGGCAGATCGCTGGCCGTGGGTGGTGGCGCATACATCCCCGCACGTTGCAGTGCATCGGGGCGGTTGACCCCGGCATAGGCCAGCTTCAGGACGACCTGACCGGCGGCAGGCTCCGGCACTGGGCGCGTGCAGGGTTTCAGCACTTCGGGGCCGCCCGGCTCCGAGATTTCGACGGCACGCATCGTTTGGGTCATTATGTCTTCCTTCATTCTTTGGGGCTGCTGCTCCACTGTCCGGGCCAGCGTCCCTCGGGACCAGACTGACCCGGCGCACGGACCTTGCCCAGTATAGCCATCGGACCAGCCAGAACCGTGCTGAGCACTTTGTTGTCGCGCACACCCGCTTTCAGTTTCTCGAACCGCATCACGTCGTCAATGCGCCGGTCAAGAAACGCCCAGCTTGCCTGATGGTCAAGCGAATCGTCGCCCAGCCAGAACAAAAGCGTCGATCCATAGACGCCTGACAGCGTGGCCCGCTTGGTATACCAGTTGATATCGTCCGAGCTGTCGCCCAAAGCGGTCCATATCTTGTCGCAGGTATTCCAGATCGCGCGCGCACCGTCCGGCGCATAGTTCGGCAGCGAGAACAGGCTGGTGCCGCGGCGCACCACTTCCTTGTCTTCCACCGCTTCCAGCCTGTAGCGCACTGCCAGCGCCACACGGTCGCGATAGCGCAGAGACGCCAGATCGGTTTCAGCCAGCCGCGCCAGCATTTGTGCATCCGCGCGCTGGTGATAGGCCAGCGCCAGATCGACCGCGCCGCGCGGGCATGCGGCGCGCGCAACTGTGCGCTCCATCCCGGAATCGCGGATGGCGGCGGCAAATGTCGCCTCGGACCAGCCGTCAAACGGCACATGGCTCAGGGCCGCATCCAGCAGCCGTTCTTTCACATCTATGTCGGTCATCAGGGGTTCCTTCCTGTCCGATTGGCCCGTCAGCTTGTATCGGGCTAACCCTAGACATGTAGGGCGCGCTTTGCTATACGGCCAGTTCCTGCAAATTCTTGCAACTCAAACTTAGAAAGGTGGTGAAAACCACATGCAGGTTAGTGTTCGTGACAACAATGTCGATCAGGCCCTTCGGGCTCTGAAGAAAAAGCTGCAGCGTGAAGGCGTGTTCCGCGAAATGAAGCTCAAGCAGCATTTCGAGAAACCCTCCGTCAAAAAAGCGCGCGAGAAAGCCGAAGCTATCCGTCGTGCCCGTAAACTGGCACGCAAGAAAGCCCAGCGCGAAGGCGGCCTTTGAGGCAATTTCAGAAATAGTCGACAGACTTTTTCGCTTCGAGATTGAATCAAGTAAAAGGTCTCCATTCCCGAAAGCTTGAACGCTAGAAGACGACGACCCCCGTGCCCCGGCCCGGGGGTTTGTTTTTTTAGCGCGCCGCACTTTCATCTTGCTTCAAATACTCAAATGCAGCCTTGCCGCCGGAACGCGGCCAGCGGGTCAGACCCGCCAGCGCCGCACGCAACGCGCGATCCGCAGGCCAAAACGACGGGCAGTCTCCAGATCACCCACCTCCACCATCAGCGCCTTGTCGCGCGAGGATGTGGCCCCCAACCCAAGCCAGACACCGCTTGCATTGATACCGGGTTGATCCTTGTTGACCGGCGCGCCGATCTGGTCCTGCCCGACCCAGATCATACCATGCTGCGCGGCAAAAACGCTGAGTTGCATCAGCGTGTTCAGCTTGTCGCCACCGGGAAAGGTCGCCACCGTGAAACCTGCCGCCAGCTTGTCGGACCAGCCCTGATCGGCCCAGATCTCGCCGGTCGCATCCATGAAGGTTTTGAACGCCGCCGCTGCACTGCCCATATAGGTGGGCGCGCCCATCACGATGGCATCGGCTTCATCGAGCGCCTGCCAGTCGGTCTCGCCCATCGCCTCGACGTCGATCAGGCGCGCGTCGCAACCGCCCTCACCCAGCGCATCGGCGATCACTTCGGCCAGACGCCGTGTATGCCCGCGCCCGGTGGCATAGGGGATGGCGACATTCCCTGACATCAGCGCGCCGCCGCAAGGATCATGTCAGCCGCCTTTTCCGCGATCATGATGGTGGGGGAATTGGTATTGCCCGACACGATCTGTGGCATGATGCTGGCATCCACCACACGCAGTCCGGCAATTCCGCGCAGCCGCAGTTGCGCGTCCAGCGGGGCGGCCTCGTCGGTTCCCATGCGGACCGTGCCGACGGGGTGGAAGATCGTGGTGCCAATGTCGCCCGCCGCCTGTTTCAACTCGTCGTCCGTTTGGACCGTTAGACCCGGTTTCATCTCTTCAGGGGCATATTTTGCCATCGGGGTTTGCGCCATGATCTGCCGCGCCTGCCGGATCGCATCCACGGCCACGCGGCGGTCACCCTCTGTGCTCAGATAGTTGGGCGCAATCCGCGGTGCATCACGCGGGTCACTGCTGGTAATCTCGACCGTGCCGCGGCTTTCGGGGCGCAGGTTGCACACGCTTGCGGTCATCGCGGGATAATCATGCAGCGGCTGGCCGAACGCCTCCAGCGTCAGGGGCTGGACGTGATATTCCAGATCCGGCGTCGCCAGATCCTCGCGCGAGCGCGAAAACGCGCCCAACTGGCTGGGTGCCATCGACATCGGACCCGAACGGCGCATCACATATTCCAGCCCGATCATCGCTTTGCCGAACAGCGAACTGGCCATCGTGTTCAGCGTCTTGGCACCCGTCAGACGCCACGCGCAGCGCAGTTGCAGATGGTCCTGCAAATTCGCACCGACCCCCGGTATATCGCGGATCACCGCAATCCCATGCCTTGCCAGCACCTCGGCCGGACCAAGCCCCGACAGTTGTAGCACCTGCACCGAGCCGATGGCACCGGCGGACAGGATCACCTCGGCCCGCGCGCGGGCTGTCTTGACCTCGCCGCCTTGCAGATATTCGACACCCACGGCGCGCCCCTCCTCGATCAGCACGCGGCGGGTCTGGGCATGCGTCTCGATCCGCAGCCCCTGCCCCGTGCGCGTCCGCAGAAAGGCGCGGGCCGTGTTCATCCGCCAGCCGCTGCGCTGGTTGACGCGGAAATAGCCCACGCCCTCGTTGGTGCCGGTGTTGAAATCCGTGGTTTCCGGCAGGCCCACCGCAACGGCGGCGGCTTTCCAGTCGTCCAGCACATCCCAACGCAAGCGCTGGTTCTCGACCCGCCATTCGCCGCCCGCGCCGTGCATCTCGCTTTCGCCCTCGACGAAATCCTCGGATTTCTTGAAATAGGGCAGCACATCGTCCCAGCCCCAGCCCGTCAGCCCCGTCTGCCGCCAGCCGTCATAATCAGCCGCCTGCCCCCGCAGGTAGAGCATCCCGTTGATCGAGGAGCATCCCCCCAGCACCTTGCCACGCGGATAGATCAACGAGCGCCCGTTCAGCCCCGGCTCCTCGGCGGTACGATACATCCAGTCGGTCCGCGGGTTGCCGATGCAGTAAAGGTATCCCATCGGGACGTGAATCCAGTGATAATTGTCGGTCCCGCCCGCCTCAAGCAGCAGCACCCTGTGCCCTGCATCGGTCAGACGTTTGGCCACAACGCATCCGGCGCTTCCCGCACCGACGATGATGTAATCCCACTGCATGTTGATCCTCCCTGACGGCAATCTGCTGGAACGGCGCGCGCTTGGCAACGGGCTGCGCGCCCGATCAGACCGGAATGGCCGTTGTCTTGAAAACGGTCCGCAAGGCAAAGCTGCTTTGCATCTGCGCCACGCCCGGCAGGCGTGACAGATGCTGGCGGTGGATGCGGGCGAAATCCTCAGTATCCTCTGCCACGATCTTGAGGATGTAATCCGCCGTGCCCGCCATCAGGTGGCATTCCAGCACATCGGGAATGCGCGAGACGGCTTTCTCAAACGCATCCAGCAGGTCATCCGCCTGACCGGACAGGGTGATCTCGACAAACACCAGCGTGGGCAGGCCGATCTTGCGGCGGTCCAGCAGGGCAACATAGCTGCTGATATACCCTTCCTCCTCCAGCCGCTGGACACGGCGGTGGCAGGCCGAGGCGGAGAGGTTCACGGCCTCGGACAGATCGGCGTTGGAGATGCGGCCCTTGCGCTGGAGCACGGTCAGAATGCGGCGATCCGTCGGGTCAAGCGCCATGAAACGACGATTCCTTCGATAAACTTTGATCTTTGTCGAAGGATATCCGAAAACGATTGGCAAATGCGACCCTGAAATCAACCGCTTTGCGCCTGTTCTCATGCAAAATAGGCGCATAAAAATACCAGGGAGAGAGAAATCATGAAAATCGGATGTCCGAAAGAGATCAAGCCGCAGGAATTTCGTGTCGGCGTGACGCCCAATGCCGCGATGGAGGCCGTGGCCCATGGCCATGAGGTGCTGATCGAGACGGGCGCAGGCGTCGGCGCGGGCTTCACGGATGAGGACTACATCACGGCAGGTGCCCGGATCATCGCCACCGCTGCCGAGGTTTTCGCCACTGCCGACATGATCGTGAAGGTCAAGGAGCCGCAGGCCGGTGAGCGCAAGATGCTGCGGGAGGGGCAGCTTCTGTTCACCTATCTGCATCTGGCCCCCGATCCCGACCAGACGCATGACCTGCTCGCCTCAGGCTGCACCGCCATCGCTTACGAGACCGTCACGGACCGTTCCGGCGGCCTGCCGTTGCTGGCGCCCATGTCCGAAGTCGCGGGCCGTCTGGCGCCGCAAGTGGGCGCTTGGACGCTGCAGAAAGCCAATGGCGGGCGCGGTGTGCTGATGGGCGGTGTGCCAGGTGTCGGACCGGCGCGGGTGCTGGTGATCGGCGGCGGTGTTGTCGGCACCCATGCGGCCAAGATCGCGGCGGGCATGGGCGCGGATGTGACCGTGCTGGACCGCTCTTTGCCGCGCCTGCGCTATCTGGACGATGTGTTCGGCGGCCAGTTCAAGACCGGCTATTCCTCGGCCGGATTGCTGGCGGAACTGCTGCCGCAGGCCGATATGGTCGTGGGGGCCGTGCTGATCCCCGGCGCTGCTGCGCCAAAACTGATCACGCGGGCGCAACTGTCCGACATGAAACCCGGTGCCGTGCTGGTGGATGTGGCGATTGATCAGGGCGGGTGTTTCGAGACCTCGAAGGCCACCACCCATCAGGACCCGATCTACGAGGTGGACGGGATCATGCATTATTGCGTGGCCAATATGCCGGGAGCGGTGGCCCGCACCTCGACCCTCGCGCTTGGCAATGCGACGATGCCGTTCATGCTCGCGCTGGCCAACAAGGGATGGAAGCGCGCCTGCGAGGATGATCCGCATCTGCTGGCCGGTCTGAACGTCCATGCCGGAAAGCTGACCTATGCCGCTGTGGGCGAGGCGATGGGAATGCCGTCCGTCGATCCGCAAACCCTCGTGGCTTGAACGTGCAAGACTTGCGCGGCGGGGTGACCCCTGCCGCGCAACCCTTTCCGGTCAGGCCAGCGTCCAGAGATGGAACAGCAGGCCAACCGCAAACGCCCCGCTGAGCGACAGCGCGATATAAAGCGCGAAGACCTGCGGCTTGACCAAGGCCCAGACTGCAATCGCCGCGGGCAGTGATGTGACGCCCCCCGCCACCAGAAACGCCAGCCCCGCCCCCGGCGCCATGCCCTGCGACACCAGCCCGCCGACCAGCGGCAAGGCGGCATACCCGTTGAGATAAGCAGGCACACCGACCAGCGTGCCGATGGCGATGGGCGCAATGCCTGTGCCACCAAGCACCGAAGTTACGGTCTCTGCCGGAATGAAGGCCAGCATCAGGCTTTCCAGAATGAAGGCCAGCAAGAGCCATTTGGTCAGGAACAGCGTGACGTTCAGCGCCTCACGCCCGAACTTCTCGCGCCGCTCCGCCTCCTGCCAGAAGCGCCAGACAACCGGCTTGGGCGCGCGCATCTTGGCCCCGCCGCAGCCGCCGTTGCCGATCCCCTCGCGCAGCGGCAGCGACAGGCCACCCGCCCGCGTGACCCAATGCACCACCGCGCCACCCATCAGCCCCAGCCCGATGGCAGCCAGCGTCTTGGCCACCGCGAATTCAAAGCCAAGCACGCCCGTTGTCAGCACGAACATCGACGGGTCCATGACAGGAGAGGCCAGCCAGAAGGCCATCACCGCCGACAGCGGCACGCCCATCGCCAAGAGCGCCGCGATCAAAGGGATCACCCCGCAGGAGCAGAAGGGCGAGATCGCCCCCGCCAATGAAGCCATCAGGATCATCAGCGCAGGCGCGCCGGTGAAGGCGCGGGCGATCAGGTTGTCCGCCCCCGTGGCCCCCGCCCAAGCGGCAATCCCGATGGAGAGCAGCAGAAACGGTGCCGTCTTGAGCAAAGCCGATCCGGCGAACAGCGCCGATACCTCTGCCTGCGCCGGATCGAAGATCAACAGCACGGCCATAATCAGCGCCGAGGCCAGCCAGACCCGATGCTTGTGCCAGACCAGTTTTGCGAAGGCCGCGGGGCTGCGTTGGGGAAGGGTCATCTCTTCCATATCTAAATCCCTAATTTATTGGTTTCTTTGATTGTGAAAAATTTCAAATCACGCCACCTTGCAAGTCTTTGTCAGAACCACACCGCTACAACATTCAGCCGTAAGGAAATCCACTGTCCGGTGCATGACACCGTAATCCACGCGGTTGATGACAGTGCGACCCTGTTTCTCCTGCGTCACAAGCCCGGCATCTACAAGCGTTGTCAGATGATGCGCCAAGGTCGATGGCGCGATATCGAGATGTGTGATGACATCCCCTATGCTCAGCCCGTCATCACCCGCCCGCACCAGAAGCCGGTAGATCGACAGGCGGACATCATGGCCAAGGGCGGCCAAAGCGCGGGATATGGGGCTGGCGGTTGTCATGCCCCTATTAAAACTATAAAACTAGTTTTGTCAATCGCTGACTTTACAGCTTTGCCGATCACGCAAGCGCGCGCCTCAGATCTCCTGTGCCTCTTCCAGTTCGCGCACCAGACGGCGCTCTTCCTCGGCTTTGGGCGCGCTGAACCGTGCCAGCAGCAGATAGGCGACAGGCGTCAGATACAGCGTGGACAGCGTCGCCAGCCCCAACCCGCCCACGATGACCCAGCCCAAGGCCTCGCGCGCCTCGGCCCCTGCACCGGAGGACATGATCAGCGGCACGCCCCCCAGCACCGTTGATGTCATGGTCATCATCACCGGACGCAGACGGATGGTGGACGCGTCGAAAATCGCGGATTTCACATCCGCCCCCTTGTCACGCAACTGGTTGGCGAATTCGACGATCAGAATCCCGTTTTTGGCCATGATCCCTATCAGCATCACCAAACCGATCTGACTGTAGACGTTCAGGCTCATCCCGCTGAGCAGCAGCGCAAACATCGCGCAGGCCAACCCCAGCGGCACGGTCGCCATCACGACCACGGCGGAAATGAAACTCTCGAATTGCGCGGCAAGCACCAACAGCACGATCAGAATGGCGAAACCGAAAGTCAGGAAAAGCCCGGAGGCCGTCTGGTCCAGCGCTGCGGCTTCGGCCAAGGGCACGATGGCGTTCTCCGGCGCAAGGATACCCTGCGACAGGTTGCGAACCTCTGCCATCGCATCTCCGAGTGACAGATCAGGCGTCAGACCTGCCGTGATCTCGACCGAACGCGCCTTGTTCTCGCGTTTGAGTTCGGGGGCGACGGCACGCTCCTCAAGCGAGACAAAGCTCGACATCGGCACCATCTGTCCGTTGGAAGACTGGACAAAGATGTTCTCCAGATCGGTCGGATCGTTGACCGGATCGGTGCTGGACAGCATCTGCACGTCATAGGACGTATCGTCGATGAAGACCGAGCCGACGCTGCGCCCGTCCAGCACGGCGCGCAACGCATCGCCAAGCCCGGTTATGTTGATCCCCAGATCGGAGGCGCGCACGCGGTCGATCTCGACGAAGAGTTGCGGCAGCGTTGTCTCGTATTCCAGCCGCACCTGCCCCATCGCGGGGTTCTGTTGCATCACCTGCACGAGGTCTTCCGCCACACTGGACAGTTGCTCGTAATTGTTGCCGGTGATCGCAAAGCTCAGCCCGCGCCCCGCCCCCCTGATCCGCAAGGAATTGGGCTGGATCACGAAGGCGCGCACGCCCACGACCTGCCCCAGATTGCGGTTCACATCCGCCACGATATCCTGCTGGCTGCGGGCGCGATCATTCCAATGCGCCAGCGTCATCACGACAAAGCCGCGATTGGAGGCACCGAAGCCGGTGATAGAGAAGACATTGGTCATCTCGCCGCTTTCACGCATCGGCGCCATCGCGTTTTCAATCTCCAGCAGCTTGGAACTGGTATAGCCCAGCGACACGCCGGTGGGCGCGGTGACCGACATCAGGATGACGGCGCGGTCCTCGCGCGGGGTCAGTTCCTGCCGGATGCTGCCCGCCACCATGACGGCTGTCACCGCAAACAGCGCCGCCACCGTGACCACCACCATTGGTGCGCCCAAGGCAGCGCGCAACGTCGTGGCGTAGAACCCGCCCAGTTTGTCCCCAAGCCAGATCATCGGGCCGCGCGGCGGTGTCTCCGCCGTTTCGGTCCGCGTCAACAGGCGGCTGGCCAGCACCGGCGCAAGTGTCAGCGCCACAACAGAGGAGAGCATCACCGCCATCGCCAGCGTGAACCCGAACTCGCGGAACAGCCCGCCTGCCTGTCCGGGCAGGAACGACAGCGGGATGAACACCGCCGCCAGCGTGGCGGTTGTTGTCACGACGGCAAAGAACACCTGCTGCGTACCCAGAACCGCCGCCGCGCGGGGGCCCATCCCCTCGGACCTGCGCCGCACGATATTTTCCAGCACCACGATCGCGTCATCCACGACCATGCCGGTTGCGAGAACCAGCGCCAGCAAGGTCAGGATGTTGATGGAAAACCCGACCATATAGATCGCGGCCAGAGTCCCCACCAATGCGACAGGCAAGGTCAATGTCGGGATCAGCGTGGCGCGCCAGTCGCGCAGGAACACGAAGATCACTATCACCACGATGGTAATGGCAAGGGCGAGCGTCTTGATCACTTCGGTGATCGAGCCGTTGATAAAGACAGCATCATCCGAGGTCACAAAGATCTTCACATCATCCGGCAGAGTGGTCTGCAATTCCGCGATGGCCGCATGCACGCCGGTGGAGATATCCAGCGTGTTGCTTGTTGCGGCACGGATAATCCCCATGCCGACACCGCTTTCGTCATTGGCGCGCAGCACGGTTTCGTTCGGGGCCGGCCCCAGCGTCACGCGGGCCACATCGCCGATCGTCACATTCGGGCTGAGTTCCAGCGCCTCGAAAGCCTCGGGCGTGATAACTGTCGCAGTCGTGCGCACGTTAATCGACTGGCGGCTGCCCTCAAGATCACCTGCGGGCACGTCGAACGCCACATCGCCCAAAGCGCGCGCCATATCGGCCAGCGTCAGACCACGGCTTGCCAGTTCAAGCTGGTTGATATCGACCCGGAAAATCGCCTCCCTGTCGCCGTAAACCTGCAGATCCGCCACTCCGGGGATAGAGATCAGCCGGTCCTCCACCTGATCGCGCACCAGTTGGGTCAGATCCTGCGGAGAGCGGGTATCGGAGGTGACGGCAATCCGCATGACAGCATCGGCATTCGCGTCGGCCTTGACGATTTGCGGCTCATCTGCGTCATTCGGCAGATCATTGGCGATACGGGCCACGGCATCGCGCGTGTCGCTGGCGGCCACATCGAGATTGACACCATCGCCGAATTCCAGCGTGACGCGGCTGCGCCCGTAGCGGGACTCGGACGAGATCGTGCGCACCCCGGATACCCGCCCGACAGCGCCCTCAATCCGTCCGGTCAGTTCCTGATCCACCGTCTCCGGCGAGGCGCCGGAGAACTGTGTGGTCACCGTAACAACGGGGCGGTCCACATCGGGCAGTTCGCGCACTTCGACCCCGAACAGCGCGGCCAGTCCGGCAATGACGATCAGGGAGCTCAGCACGAAGGCCAGAATGGGCCGCCGGACGAAAAGGGCTGTTCCGGCCGTTGTAGGTGCTGGGTTCGAGGGGTTTTTCATCCGCGCCGCCTTACAGTTGCGCCGCTTCAGGCGTTGCCTCGCGGGCCGCCGAAGCGTCGTTCATGGGCTTGATCTCGGCCCCCGGGCGCAGGGTCTGCACGCCCTCGATGACCACCTCGTCACCTTCAACCAGTTCCCCCTCGACCAGAACACGGTCAGGGTTGCGCTGTTTGATAATCACCGGCACCCGCTGCACCTTGCCGTCCCGCGCCAGCCAGACGAACGATCCCGTGCTGGACCATTGCACCGCCAAGGCATCGACCGAGGGAAAGTTCTGGCCTGCGAAATCCATCGACACCTCGAAAGCCATGCCTTCGCGCAGCCTGTCCTCGGTGTTGTCGAGCACCGCCTGCACCCGCAAGGTGCGGCTGGCGCGGTCAACGATGTTATCCACGGCGGTCAACCGTCCGGGGGCAGGCACCGGCGCGCCGGACATGGAGCGGACCTGCACCGGCATATCCGGTTGCAGCGCGCCGATCACGCGTTCCGGCACACGAAAATCAATGGTGATCTGGGAACGGTCGGTCAGTACGCCGATCACATCCTGCGCGGACAAACGGTCTCCGACCTCGACCGCGACAAGCCCCATCCATCCCGAAATCGGGGCGGTGATCAGCGTCTCATCCAGATCAACCTCCGCCTGGCGGATCGCAAGGCGCGCGTTCTGCACGGCAAGCTCGCTCTCGCGGATACGCACGGTTGTCACCGCGCCGGACCCGCTGAGTTGATCGAGGCGTTGCAATTCGTCTTCGGCATCCGCCAGCATCAGCCGCGCGCGTTCCAGTGCAATCACCTGCGCGCGGTCTTCGAGACGCACCATGACCGTGCCTTCCTCGACATACTGGCCCGATACCACATCCACAGATCGCACACTGCCCGTACGATCCGCGCGCACGCTGACAGACCGTACCGCGCGCCCGTCGCCAATAGCGGTGACCCGCTGCTGCAAAACGGCATCCTGCACTTTGTCCAATACGACAGTGGCAGGCCCGCCGGGCCCGAAACCGCCACCGCCGCCGCCCGCGTTTGCAGGGGCGGCAGGCTCGATCCCCAGCAATGCATAAATTCCTGCCCGCTCCAGCATGGGCTGCGCGGCAGGCACGAAGGTGATCCAGATCGCCAATGCGCCACCGAGTGCAACAAGAGACAACAAAAGCTGTTTGAACAATGACATCTGGTCTCCTAGGGCGGGCGTAAAGCTGGCGTCGCAAAAGAGGTAACACGCAAAGTAACGACCGGTGCAGGTTATCTGATAAACATTCCGTGCATGTAGCGCTAAGCTATGTCGGGACAATAACGGGTGTCGTGCACCTTTAACGAGACGTTTCCGATTTTCCGGCGCATTAAAAGCAAAATGGTAAAGCGACCGAACCAGAAAAAGCCGCAATCGGCCATCCAGTCCAGTCGCTTCACCCGCTTTTGATGCCCTGTGACGTTTTTACGCCTGTTTTTTGAGCGAGTCCCGAATTTCCATCAGAATCTCGATTTCTGTCGGTCCGGCCGGAACAACCTCGACAGGTACAGGCTTTTTGACTGCCGCATCCCGCGCCCGGTTTACTGCTTTAACCAGCAGGAAAACCACGAAAGCGACAATCAGAAAGTTGATGACTGCCATGATGAAACGGCCATAGGCAAATACCGCGACACCCGCGTCTTCGGCTGCCGCGATAGAAGCGAATTCACCGCTGCCCAGCAAAACATACATACCGGAAAAATCGAGCCCGCCTGTAAATAGGCTGATAACCGGATTGATAAGGTCCGCCACCATCGACGAAACAATCGCGGTAAATGCCGCGCCGATAATTATACCGACCGCCATGTCCATGACATTTCCGCGCGCGATAAATTCTCTGAATTCTTTGATCATTTTTGTCCCCGTTCCCAAAACCCTGCAGTAAATCGACAGGGCAATTCTTGAAAATGATGCGACCCGCGTTGGTGCAGGCCGTCCATCATGCGCGGTTTCATAGCATGTGGCACGGAAACGGATTAAGCGAATAGTCATAGCCGAGCGTTGTTTTCGGCCCAGCGGCGCCAATCGGCAACGCTGGCGCGCACCCTTTGCAAAAGGCATAGACCACGCGATCATCACAGGCCAGGCTGGATGACGGTCAGCAGTATTTTGAAGGCAAAAGGATGGTGGAGCCTAGGGGGATCGAACCCCTGACCTCTTGCATGCCATGCAAGCGCTCTCCCAGCTGAGCTAAGGCCCCATCGTTGCAGCCCTGTCGGACTGTCGCGGTTCTTTAGGCAATGGTGCGGGCGGGATCAAGCGGAAAATTCCGCCCGCACATCGTCATATCGGATCAAAGATCGTCGTCATCCGCAGGGACATCCGCAAGATCGTCGAGCGAGACGTTATCGTCCTCGTCGTCATCCAGCAGATCATCATCAATCTCTACATCTACTTCATCTTCATCCAGCACATCCTCGTCTGTCTCCAGCTTGGCGGCCTTCATCTTTTTGGTTGCCGCATCTTCCGCATCAGCGGCGATCATGCGGTTCTTGCCGATATCGAATTCCACAACCTCGCCCGTATAGGGGCTCACGATCGGGGTCTTGTTCAGGTCGTAAAAACGCTTGCCGGTGGTCGGGCAGATGCGTTTCACACCCCATTCTTCCTTGGGCATGGATATCCCTTTCAAATCTTGTGTCTTGTCGACGATCCGCGCCAACTGCCATAACGGATCAAGCGTGTCAAAGGCTTTAACCGCTTCGGCATCGCTCGCTCTGGAGGGCATATGGGACAGCATTTTCTACCGGGCAACCCCCCTGTTGCCATCACACTGCGCAAAACCGCGCAGGCGAGGCGGATTTCGTTGCGGATCTCGCGGCTTGACGGACGTGTGACGCTGACCTGTCCGCTGCGGACCAGCGACCGCGAAGCGCTGTCCTTTGCGCACGAGAAAGCCGATTGGCTGCGCCGCCACCTGATGGAGCAGCCCAAACAGGCCGGGATCGGCATTGGCGGCGAGATTCCTTTCGCGGGCGCAACCCTGCGAATCGCGCAAGGTGAGGGACGGCTGGTGCAGGTGCACGGCGACCTTCTGCTGGTGCCGGGCGCACCTGACCGCGCCGCCGCGCGGATCGCCGGATTTCTGAAACAGACGGCGCGGGACAGGCTGGCCGCAGCTTCGGACCATTATGCAACCTTGCTGGGCCGCCCCTATACACGGCTGACCCTGCGCGACACGCGGTCGCGCTGGGGATCCTGCACGGCGGATGGCGGGCTGATGTATTCATGGCGGCTGGTGATGGCCCCGCCCGAGGTGCTCGCCTATGTGGCCGCGCATGAGGTGGCGCATCTGGCTGAGATGAACCATTCCGACGCGTTCTGGTCCGTTGTCACCAAGCTTTACGGCGACTACCGCGCCCCGCGCCGCTGGTTGCGCGACAAGGGTGGCGATCTGCACCGCTACCGTTTTGGAGACTGATCACCGATTGACCTGCCACGCATTTGTGATCACATAGCACCATGCTGACAATCCCGCGCCCCGATCCGGTTCCCAATGCCCATGACCGCGTGTTTCGCGGGCTACGCAGCCGGATCATGCACGGCGATATCGCCCCCGGTCAGGCGCTGACCCTGCGCGGCATCGGCAAGGAATACGGCGTGTCGATGACGCCAGCACGGGAATCCGTTCGCCGTTTGGTGGCAGAGGGAGCACTGACGCTGTCGTCCTCCGGTCGCGTCTCCACGCCGGAGTTGAGCAACGAGCGGATCGAGGAGCTGGCCGCCCTGCGCTCGCTGATCGAGGTGGAACTGGCCAGCCGCGCCCTGCCGCGCGCGCATATGGCGCTGATCGAGCGGTTGCAGACGATCAACGCCGCCGTGGGCGATGCGGCCATGCGGCAGGATGCCGTGGCCTATATCCGCACCAATCTGGAATTCCACCGCACGCTTTACCTGCGGGCGCAGGCTCCGGCGATGCTGGCAATGGCCGAGACTGTCTGGCTCCAGATGGGACCGACAATGCGCGCGCTCTATGTGCGTCTGAAACGGAAAGACCCGCCGCATTTCCACCGCCTCATCATCGCCGCGCTGAAGGCGGGGGACGAGCCGGGATTGCGGCTGGCGGTCCGGTCGGACGTGACGCAGGGCCTTAAGATGCTGGCCAGTTAGGCCGCCAGCCCCTTACGCCCCATCTCGAGATATTTGCGCCGCCGGTCCTCGACCAGTTTCTTGCCCTTGAGATCGCTCAGCTCTGCCAACATGGCCGTGACGGCCTCGCCAACGGCCTTCATGCTTGCGTGCTTGTCGCGATGCGCGCCACCCACAGGCTCGGGGATCACGCGATCCGCCACGCCCAGCTTTTTAAGATCCTGCGCGGTCAGGCGCAAAGCCTCGGCAGCTTCGCGCATCTTCTCGGAATCCTTCCACAGGATCGACGCGCAGCCTTCGGGGCTGATCACCGAATAGACCGAATGCTCCAGCATGGCGACTCGGTTCGCCGTGGCAAAGGCCACAGCCCCGCCCGATCCGCCCTCGCCGATGATGACGCTGACGAGCGGCACACCGATTTGCAGGCATTTCTCGGTTGACCGCGCAATCGCCTCGGACTGGCCACGCTCTTCCGCGCCCTTGCCGGGATAGGCACCGGGCGTATCGACCAGCGTGATCACCGGCAGGCCAAAGCGATGCGCCATATCCATCAGGCGGATGGCCTTGCGGTAGCCCTCGGGACGCGCCATGCCGAAATTACGCTCGATCCGGCTTTTGGTGTCATTGCCCTTCTCGTGGCCGATCACCATCACAGGGATGTCGTTGAACCGTGCAAGGCCACCCATCACCGCATGATCGTCGGCAAAGTTCCGGTCACCGGCCAAGGGCGTATATTCGGTGAACAACGCCTCGATGTAATCCTTGCAATGCGGACGGTCTGGGTGACGTGCCACCTGACATTTGCGCCAGGGCGACAGATCCTTGTAAAGCGAGACCAGAAGGTCCGCGGCTTTCTTGTCCAGCGCCGCCGCCTCTGCCTCGATATCCATCTCGGCATTCTGCCGCGCCATCGCGCGCAGTTCCTCGGCCTTGCCTTCAATCTCGGCAAGGGGGCGTTCGAAATCGAGATAGTTGGTCATCCGCGCACTCCGCCTGTCAACGTGTGGTATATGACGCTGTCTCGCGCCGGATGCAACGGGATCATGCGGATTGCAGGCTCAGACAGCCGCGCGCAGCATCGGCACCAGCACCGGAACCAGCGAGGCCACCAGCAGCGCTGCCATGCTCCAGTTGAACGCGCGCAACCGCGCCGGACTGGACAGAACCCGCCGCATCTGCTGGCCAAGCACTGTCCATGTACTTACAGACGGCAGGTTGACGAGCGCGAACACCAGCCCCACCCACAGGATCGCCGTGGCCGATCTGTCAGGCGCATAGAGCGTGATCGCGGTCAGCGCCATCTGCCACGCCTTTGGGTTCACCCACTGGAACAGGGCCGCTTGCAGAAAGGTAAAAGGCCGCGCTCCGGCGCGGGCGGAATCAGGCGCGCTTGCATGCGCGATCTTCCATGCCAGCCACAGCAGATAGACGATCCCGACGGTACTCAGGATCAGATGTGTGACCGGAAAGGCATCAAAGATTCGCACCAGACCAAGGCCGACCAAAACGATCATCACGCCGAATCCGATCCCGATTCCCAGCATATGCGGAACCGTCCGGCGGAACCCGAAGTTAGCCCCTGACGCCATCAGCATCAGGTTGTTCGGCCCCGGCGTGATCGACGAGACAAAAGCAAAGACGGCGAGCGCAAGGAAAACATCGGATGACATGGCGCAACACTATGCGAAGCAACGCGCAATTTGGTTGCTTTTTCTGCAAAAATTTGCCTATGATGTCAACAAATGATGGATACTGACAAAATCAATGCACATATATTGCGGGAGCTCTCCCGTAATGGACGCATTAGCAATACAGATCTGGCCGACCGCGTCGGCCTGTCGCCATCCGCCTGCCTGAGACGGGTTCAGGACCTTGAGCGTCGGGGGGTCATCCGTGGCTACCGCGCGGTCCTTGATCCGGGTGCGATGGGCGTGGGCTTTACGGCCTATATCACGGTTGGCCTGAACGCGCACACAAAAGCGGCGCAGGAAGCGTTCGAGAAATCCATCGCCCGCGCCCCCGAAGTGCGGGAATGCCACAACATCACCGGCAATGTGGAATACCTGCTGCGGATCGAAGCTGCCGATCTTGCGGCCTATAAGCGGTTTCACACTGATGTTCTGGGCACGCTACCGCAGGTGAATTCGATCACGTCTTTCGTCGTGATGGGCTCCCCCAAGGACGAGCGCGGCTGAAAGCAGCACTCGTTTCTTCTTGCTTCAAATATCCAAAAAACCCACCGCCGCGCCTGTGCGACGGGGCGGTGGGGTGTGCGGGATCACCCCGCAATCATCTCGGACTGGCGCACGATAACTTCGGCCTGTTTGATCGAGGCAATATCGACCAGACGGCCCTTGTACACGGTCGCCCCCTCGCCGCGCGCCTTGGCCTCTTGCATCGCGGCCAGAATCTCGCGGGCCTCGGCCACTGCTTCCTCGGATGGTGTGAAAACCTCGTTGGATAGGGCTACCTGCTTGGGGTGGATTGCCCATTTGCCAACCATGCCCAGCGTGGCTGAACGGCGCGCCTGCGCGCGGAAGCCCTCGTCATCGCTGAAATCGCCGAACGGGCCGTCGACAGGCAGGATACCATGCGTGCGGCAGGCAGCAACGATGGCGGTTTGCGCCCAGTGCCACGGGTCGGACCAGTATTTCGCGCCCTCTTGCAGCATATAGTAATTGGCCTGCGTGCCACCGATCCCCGTTGTCTGCATCCCCATCGAGGCGGCAAAATCGGCCGCGCCAAGGCTCATCGCCTGCAAACGCGGAGAGGAGGCGGCAATCGCCTCGACATGCGCGATACCCGCGGCGGATTCGATGATCACCTCAAAGGTGATCGGCGTCTTGCGGCCCTTGGCGCGTTCGATGGCGGTGACCAGCGCATCGACGGCATAGACATCCTCGGCGCATCCGACCTTGGGGATCATGATCTGGTTCAGCCGCTCGCCACACTGCTCCAGCAGGTCGACGACATCACGATACCACCACGGTGTGTCCAGCCCGTTGATGCGGACGGAGAGGTATTTGCTGCCCCAGTCCATCTCGTTGATGGCCTTGATGACATTAGCCCGCGCGCTTTCCTTGTCGGAGGGGGCGACCGAATCCTCGAGGTCGATGTTGATCACATCCGCCGCACTGGCGGCCATCTTCTCGAAGATGGCAGGGCGCGAGCCGGGGCCGAACAACTGGCAACGGTTCGGACGGGCGGGGGCGGCAGGCTGGATACGGAAACTCATCTGGTCGGTCCTCTCGGATAAGAAAATTACGTTTTGGGAACGTTTGACAGCTATATACTTAGCCTGCCGATCCCCCACAACACCCCTTCGCGACCTCTGCGCTGCGGGAGCATCAACCTGCGACTGGCACCCGTTCTGTCGCAACTGTGAAGGAACGTCATCTGGTCCGCTGTGTTGACCCCGCACATTCCAAACGGTTTTTCAGAGAGGTAGCACCATGAAACGGATCACATCACTGGCAGCAGCAACCGCCATCACCGTCGCAACGCCCGCCTTTGCAAACTATACCGTCGAGACACTGGCCGAGGGTCTGGACCGGCCTTGGGCGATGACCTTTCTGCCCAATGGGGATGATATCCTGATGACGGGCCGGGGTGGTACCTTCTTTCTCTATGAGGCCTCCAGCGGCGAGATCACCGAGCTGGACGGCGCGCCGGATGTCGACACAGCAAATCAGGGCGGCTTGCTGGATATCGCATTGGCACCGGATTTCGAGGACAGCAACACCGTATACATGACATGGTCCGGCGCGGTGGAAGGTGGCACCACAACGCATCTGGGTCGCGGCACGCTCGATCTGGACGAGGGCCGCGTGAATGACGTCGAGGTCCTGTTTCAGGTCTCTCCCGGCGTCGAGAGCGATGCGCATTACGGCTCGCGGATCGTATTCCACGACGGGCATCTGTACATGAGCACCGGCGACCGCAACTCCAAGGATTTCGGACCCGACCATATCGCGCAGGACCTTTCGAGCGAGAATGGCAGCGTCATCCGCCTGACGCTGGACGGCGACATCCCCGATGATAACCCGTTTGTAGATACCGATGGCGCAGCGCCGGCAATCTGGTCGTACGGGCATCGCAACATTCAGGCCATGACCGTGCATCCCGAGACCGGCGAAATCTGGGTCGCGGAACATGGTGAAGCGGGTGGTGACGAGATCAACATCGTGGCACGCGGCGAAAACTTCGGCTGGCCACTGGCCGCTTACGGCGTGGATTACCAAACCGGAGAGCAATTTGCCGATACACCGCAGGAAGGCGACGGATTCGTCGCGCCCGTTTATCATTGGAGCCCAGGGCGCGACAACCACTTCCCGCCATCCGGCATAACGTTTTATGACGGCGAGGCCTTTCCGGACTGGCAGGGCCACATGATGGTGGGCAATCTCTATCACGAATACCTCGGCCTGTTCGCGGTTGACGGCGAGAACGTGTCAGACCCCGAGCGTCTGTTGGACGGCGAAGGCCACCGCATCCGCGATGTCGCGGTCGGCCCCAATGACGGCTACATCTACGTGCTGGCGGACGGCGAAGGTGTACCGTTGCTGCGGCTGACACCCTCTGACGATTGATCCAGCGAAAGCACACGGTTCTGCCCGGTCCTGCTTCACACAGAGCAGGGCCGGGCGTTTTTTATTCGACAGCGTCTTCTTAGGCGGAATCACTCTGCAACGCAGCATCTACAGCGCGTGCCCGCCCGCTGCTGCGAAGAATACGCGCATGATTTCAGCATTCGCAGGAGAATCTTGCGTGGCGCGGGTTGCATGCGGCGGATTTGCAATGCAATCCCGCGCCGAATCCGCGAGGTTGGACGGCAAAGCATATGAAAGGGCCACCGCAATGATCGAGACACCGTATCTTCTGTTTCTGGGCGACGCCCCCGATGGTCTGGCCGCCAAAGTGGCGCAGGGCATCAAAGACTGGCGCCCGGACAACGCTGTGGGCCAGTTCCGTATGGAAGGCTGCAAGGCCGATATGCGCCTGCCCGATATGACATTGGAAGAAGCGCGCGCTGCTGGTGCCAAAACGCTGGTAATCGGCGTGGCCAACCGTGGCGGCATCATTTCCGCTGCATGGAAAAAGGTGCTGGTACAGGCGCTGGAGGAAGGTTTCGATCTGGCCTCCGGTCTGCATAACCTGCTGCGGGACGAGCCCGATCTGGTCGCCGTGGCCAAGGCCACCGGCCGCCAGTTGCACGATGTTCGCGTACCGTCTGTGCAGTACCCGATCGCCAATGGCGTGAAGCGCAGCGGCAAGCGCTGCCTTGCCGTGGGCACCGATTGCTCGGTCGGCAAGATGTACACGGCGCTCTGCATGGACCGCGAGATGAAAGCGCGCGGGATGAAGTCGAGCTTCCGCGCCACTGGCCAGACCGGCATCCTGATCACCGGCGACGGCGTACCGCTGGATGCCGTGATCGCGGATTTCATGGCAGGTTCCGTCGAATGGCTGACGCCGGACAATGACGCGGATCACTGGGATATGATCGAGGGTCAGGGCAGCCTGTTCCACGTCTCCTATTCAGGCGTGACCATGGCGCTGATCCACGGCGGACAGCCCGATGCACTGGTCGTGTGCCACGAGCCGACGCGTGAACACATGCGCGGCCTGCCCGGCTACAAACTGCCCAGTCTGGAGCAGGTGCGCGACATGGCGCTGGAACTAGCGAAAGTCGCCAATCCCGCCTGTCAGGTGATCGGCTATGCGATCAACACCCAGCATATGGGCGAGGACGAAGCGCAGGCCTATCTGGCCGATATCGAGACGCGCCTTGGCCTGCCCGCAACCGACCCCTATCGCTACGGTTCCGACAAGCTGGTGGACGCGCTGGCCGCGATCTGACAGCCTCAAGGCTCCGGTTGGCTCTGCAAGCCGGGGTTATGGATATTTTTTTGCAAGAAGAAGTGAGGGGGCGGGTCATGCAGATCACGGTCGAGCGGGATGTTTTCAAGCTGGCGCAGGTCTTCACGATCAGCCGCGGTTCCCGGACCGAGGCGCAAGTGCTGACGGTACGGATCACCGATGGCGGCGTGACGGGCTGGGGCGAATGCGTACCCTACGCGCGCTATGACGAGACGCTGGAGTCGGTGACGGCGCAGATAGAGGCGCTGCCCGCAAGCCTGACGCGGGCCGCGCTCTATGATCTGTTGCCAGCAGGGGCCGCCCGCAATGCGGTGGATTGCGCGCTGTGGGATCTTGAGGCCAAGCAAAGCGGCAAGCGGGTCTGGGAACTGGCGGGCCTGCCCGCGCCGGGGCCGGAGATCACCGCCTATACGCTGTCGCTGGGCGAGCCTGCCGATATGGAGGCGCAAGCGGCCAAGAACGCGTTTCGTCCGCTGCTGAAGATCAAGCTGGGCACGCCGGATGATATGCCAAGGCTGGAAGCCGTGCGGCGCGGCGCGCCCAAATCCACGATCATCGTGGATGCCAACGAGGGGTGGTCTGCTGCCGTCTATGCCGATCTTGCCCCGCATCTGATCCGGCTGGGCGTGGCGCTGGTGGAACAGCCCCTGCCCGCATCAGAAGACGACGCGCTGATCGGCGTGGAGCGCCCCCTGCCCGTCTGCGCCGATGAAAGCTGCCACGACCGCACAAGCCTGCCGCATCTGGTGGGCAAATACGATGTGGTGAACATCAAGCTGGACAAAACCGGCGGGCTGACCGAAGCGCTGGCGCTGCGCGACGCGGCGCTTGCCCAAGGGTTCAAGGTCATGGTCGGTTGCATGGTCGGAAGCTCCCTTGCGATGGCCCCTGCGACACTGGTGGCACAGGGCGCGATGGTGACGGATCTTGACGGCCCGCTGCTTCTGGCCGAAGACCGTGACAAGCCGCTTTCATTTGATGATGCCGGGGTGCACCCGCCCGAACCGGGCCTTTGGGGCTGACCCGCGATACCCGCAACTCAGGAGACCAGACTATGCGTACCGTCTATGTGAACGGAGACTACCTGCCCGAAACCGAGGCGAAAGTGTCGATCTTTGATCGCGGTTTTCTGATGGCCGATGGCGTCTACGAGGTGACATCGGTGCTGGGCGGCAAGCTGATCGATTTCGATGGCCACCGCGTCCGGCTGGAGCGTTCGCTGAACGAGCTGGGCATGCAGAAACCCGCTGCATTCGATGATCTGCTGGAGATTCACCGCGAGTTGGTGCGCGCCAACGGGATCGACGAGGGGATGATCTACCTGCAGATCACGCGCGGCTCTGCCGGAGACCGCGATTTCGCCTTCCCAGACGAGGAGACGACAAAACCGACGCTGGTTCTGTTCACCCAAAACAAGCCCGGCCTTGCCAACAGCCCTGCGGCCAAAACGGGAATCAAGGTCATCAGCATCGAGGATATCCGCTGGGGCCGTCGCGATATCAAAACGGTGCAGCTTCTCTATCCCTCGATGGGCAAGATGATGGCGAAAAAGGCCGGATGCGACGATGCTTGGATGGTCGAGGACGGTGCCGTGACCGAGGGCACATCCAACAACGCCTATATCGTCAAGGGCAACCGGATCATCACCCGCCAGCTCAGCCATGACATCCTGCACGGAATCACCCGCGCCGCCGTACTGCGCTTTGCGCGCGAGGCGCAGATGGAGGTGGAGGAACGCCCCTTTACGATTGCCGAAGCGCAAGAGGCAGACGAGGCGTTCATCACCTCGGCTTCGGCCTTTGTGATGCCTGTGGTCGAGATCGACGGCGTCAAGGTGGGTACCGGCGCGCCGGGCAATGTCGCGACACGGCTGCGCGAGATCTATCTGGACGAAAGCATGAAGGCCGCCGTCTGATACGGCCTGACCTAAGCGCCGGACTGGATATTTAGAGCAAGAAGAAGCAGGCGCGGAAGGTTACTTCGGCGCCTTTTTCGTGACGTTTTCCGCGAAGGCCTCTTTGAAAGCCGCCTGTTTCTCGGGGCTGGCCTCGGCCTGTTGTGCGCGCCAGTCGTCATAGGGCATGCCGTAGAATATCTCGCGCGCGGCTTCCTTGGTCATGTCGATGCCATGCGCATTTGCGGCTTCTTGATACCAACGGCTCAGACAGTTGCGGCAAAAGCCTGCCAGATTCATCATGTCGATATTCTGCACATCAGGGCGCTGCACCATCAGATGGTCGCGCAGGGCGCGGAAGGCGGCGGCTTCAAGCTCGAGGCGGGTCTGGTCGTCCATGGGCGTGTCTCCTTTACTGTCCGGTATCGGCCAGCGCCTGCTGCAGGATCGGGGCAAGGCGCGCGGCCCAGTGCACCTGTTGCGCGGGCGTGGCGATCAGATCGTTGCGCAGTTCGATCAGCGCATTGAGCCGTTGCCACGCGATGGCATGGCGCGCGATGGCGTCCCCCGGCAGATGCCCACCATAGGGTTCATTCTCGCCGATGCAAAGATCCTCCTGCGCCCGCAGGCGTGCCAGCAGCGGCCGCGCGAAACGGGTGTCCGCCGCATAGAGCACCCCCACATGCCACGGACGCGGCGGGCGGCCCATCAGTTGCGGGGTGAAGCTGTGGACCGAGACGATCACCGTGTCGTCACGCCGCGCCGCCAGTTCGGCCAGCGCGGTATGATAGGGCCGGTAGCAACGGTTCAACCGAGCCTCCAGCTCCTCCGCCCCGGCATGGCGGTTGGTGGGGATGATCGTGCCATCGTAGAGTTTCATCAGCAGGGTCGGATCATCCTCGCCACGGTTCGGATCAATCACAAGGCGCGAGAAGTTGGTCAGGATGGCCGGACATCCCAAAGCCTCCGCCAAGGCGCGGCTGACACCGGCGGCGCCGACATCATAGGCGATGTGACGGGCCATATCACAGGGCGCAAGCCCCAGATCGCCGCCGTTGACAAAGGCAGGCACGGTGTTGGCCGCGTGATCGCAGGTCACCAGCCAGCGTGAGGGCCGGTCGGCGCCGGAAATTTCAAAGGGGCGATATGTCATGATGTCATGGGGCTGTCATTTCCTTTGGCGAAGACCTAGGACAATTGGCAACGGAATGGAATTGCACCACAACCGCGATTCAGTGATTGTTAGCGATAACACGTGATACATACGATTCAGAGCAAGGGATGACAGAATGAGACGGCACCGGAATGTAAAGATCGTGGCGACGCTTGGACCATCCTCCAACGATTATGCGATGATCCGCGCGCTGCACGAAGCGGGGGCGGATGTGTTCCGTCTGAACATGAGCCACGGCACGCATGACGATATCCGTGCGCGTCATACGATTATCCGGCAGATCGAAAAGGATCTCGACAGCCCGATCGCGATTCTGGCTGACCTTCAGGGGCCGAAACTGCGCGTCGGCAGCTTTGCCAAGGGTGAGGAGGACCTCACCGAAGGCGCGGCGTTCCGGCTGGACCTTGATCCGGCCGAGGGGGACGGCACCCGCGTCTGCCTGCCGCATCCCGAGATTTTCGCGGCTTTGGAACCCGGTTCGAACCTGCTGGTCAATGACGGCAAGATCCGCCTGACGGTCGACACATGCGGCCCCGATTTTGCCAATTGCACGGTCAGCGTGGGCGGCACCATCTCGAACCGCAAGGGCGTGAACGTGCCAGATGTGGTGCTGCCTCTCGCGGCGCTGTCCGACAAGGACCGCAAGGATCTGGAATTCGCCTGCGCGCTCGGGGTCGACTGGCTGGCGCTGTCTTTCGTACAGCGCCCCGAAGACGTGACAGAGGCGCGCGATCTGGCGGCGGGGCGTGCGGCGATCCTGTCCAAGATCGAGAAGCCATCCGCTGTGGCCTGCTTTGACGAGATTCTCGCGGTTAGTGACGGGATCATGGTTGCGCGTGGCGATCTAGGCGTGGAGCTGCCGGTGCAGAACGTGCCCCCGATCCAGAAGCGGCTGGTGCGGCGCTGCCGTGCGGCGGCAAAGCCGGTGATCGTGGCCACGCAGATGCTGGAATCGATGATCGAAAGCCCGATGCCCACGCGTGCTGAAGTCTCGGACGTGGCGACCGCCATCTACGAGGGGGCGGATGCGATCATGCTCAGCGCGGAATCCGCCGCAGGGCAGTATCCGGTCGAGGCGGTCAGCACGATGAACAACGTCGCCGTGGAGGTAGAGAGCGATCCGACCTACCGCGAGGTGATCGAGGCGAGCCGCAAGGCAACACGCACAACCGTGGCCGACGGGATCGTGGCCGCCGCGCGCGAGATTGCCGAGACGACGGATATCAAGGCGATCTGCTGCTATACGCAATCGGGCACTACAGCCCTGCTGACGGCCCGCGAGCGGCCCCGCGTGCCGATTATCGCCATGACCAGTCTACGCGGCACCGCGCGGCGACTGGCGCTGACATGGGGCGTCAACTGCGTGATGACGGCGGCGCTGGACCGCTTCAAGATGGCCGTGGTCAATGCCGCCCGCGCCGCACGCGCGGAGGGTTATGCCACCGAGGAGGACCAGATTCTGGTCATCGCGGGCGTGCCTTTCAACAAAGCGGGCACAACGAATATCCTGCGTGTCGCACCCTGCGCGGAACATTTGATTTTTGCGACTGATCCGGAGTAACCTTGCGACAGTGTAATTTGTGACGGCGGGGGAACGGCCATCGATACGGATCTAGCTCTGGTTATGGGCCTTTTGATACTGGGTATCTCTGCCCCCTCCATCGTCAGCGCCGTATCGGACGGGCGCGCACCGCGCACGGCGATGATCGTTCTTGTGATCGGCGGCAGCCTTGCCGTCTATGCGCTGTCGCAGAAACCCGGTGGCTATACGGTGGACGAAATTCCCAAAGCCTTCATCCGCGTGATTGCACGAATTTTCTGAGCCCAAGGCTCCGCTGCGGCAAAACGGGCGCGCATGACGGCAACGCTGCACCGGAACCCGCCGGTTTGGGCTTGCCACCCCGCCTTATCCTGCGTATATCGCGCGCTCTTACCTGCGGGACCGGCCGATGTGGCATGCCGAGTCGCGCGTGAACCGACCCAAAGTCAAGGAGACGGAAATGCCCAAGATGAAGACCAAATCGAGCTGCAAAAAGCGGTTCAAAGTGACGGCGACAGGACGCATCCTGACCGGTCAGGCTGGCAAACGCCACGGCATGATCAAGCGCAGCAAAAAGTTCATCCGCAATGCACGCGGCACCACAGTCATGTCGGCACCTGATGAGAAGATCATCAAGTCGATGATGCCGTACGATCGTTAAGGAGAACACAATATGTCACGCGTAAAAAGCGGTGTCGTCACCCACGCCCGTCACAAGAAGATCATCAAAGCCGCCAAAGGTTATTATGGTCGCCGGAAAAACACGTTCCGCGTTGCCGCACAGGCCGTGGATAAAGCCAACCAATACGCGACACGCGACCGTAAGAACCGCAAGCGGAATTTCCGCGCATTGTGGATCCAGCGGATCAACGCAGGTGTCCGCGCGTTGGACGAAACCATGACCTATTCCCGCTTCATCAACGGTCTGGCGCTTGCCGGTATCGTGGTGGACCGTAAGGTTCTGGCCGATCTGGCCGTGCATGAGCCCGAAGCGTTTGGGGCCATCGTCACACAGGCGAAGGCCGCGCTCGCGTAAGCCACTCCAACCGGAGTTGCAGAATAAGGAAGCCGCGGACCTGTCAGGGTCTTGCGGCTTCTTGCATGAACGGGCCATCGCTGCCACAGCGCAGGACAGGGCCGCAACAGCAAGGAACGCCGTGTGATGGACGATCTGAAACGCAAATATCTGGACCTGATCGCAAATGCCGCCGATGAAAGCGGCATTGAAGAGGTGCGTCTTGCCGCCCTTGGCAAAAAGGGCGAGTTGAGCCTGAAAATGCGTGAACTGGGCCAGATGAGCCCGGAGGAGCGTCAAGTCGCAGGCCCTGCCCTGAATGCGCTGAAGGACGAGATCGCCAGCGCGCTTGCCGCCAAAAAGGCCGCCCTTGGCGATGCCGCCCTTGACGCGCGCCTGCGCGCCGAATGGCTGGACGTGACGCTTCCGGGGCGTACGCGGCGCGCCGGCACGATCCACCCGATTTCGCAGGTCTCCGAAGAGGTCGCGGCCATTTTCGCCGATATGGGGTTCTCGGTCGCCGAAGGGCCGCGCATCGATACTGACTGGTATAATTTCGACGCGCTGAATATCCCCTCGCACCATCCGGCACGCGCGGAAATGGACACGTTCTATATGCACCGTGCGGAAGGCGACGACCGCCCGCCGCATGTGCTGCGCACCCATACCAGCCCCGTGCAGATCCGGTCGATGGAGACGCAGGGCGCGCCCATCCGCATCATCTGCCCCGGCGGTGTCTACCGCGCCGATTACGACCAGACCCACACCCCGATGTTCCATCAGGTCGAGGGGCTGGCGAT
>JBLRWK010000044.1:0-34439 GCA_047921295.1 Rhodobacterales bacterium | reverse complement strand
GCCAAGGATACGGTGCCGCATCCCCTCTGGCGCAGGCCGTGATTTGAGGGCATGACAGCGCCCATGGAAACATGGGTCATCGCCACCATACTTGCTGCGGGTTTTCAGACCATGCGCTTCATGCTGCAAAAGCAGATCAGCATGGGGGAATTGTCCACGGCGGGGGCGACATTCGCGCGGTTCGTCTATTCCGCGCCGCTCGTGCTGCTGCTGGTTGCCATTTATCTGGGAGCGCAGGGACTTGCCCTGCCAGCCTTCAGCGGGCTGTTCTGGGCCTATGCGCTGAGCGGCGGGCTGGCGCAGATACTGGCGACCATCTGCGTTGTGGCGCTGTTCCGGCAGCGCAATTTTGCGGTGGGCATCACGTTCAAGAATACCGAGGTCGTGCTGACCGCCTTTGCCGGGCTGCTGCTGTTGGGCGAGGCGGTGACGCCTGCGGGGCTGGCGGCGATCCTGCTGGGGCTGATCGGTGTGCTGGTGCTGTCGGGCACGCCCGGCTTGGCGGGGAACTGGTGGCGGCGTCTGGTATCGCGCGCGGCGGGGCTGGGTTTGTTGGCAGGCGCGCTGTTCGCGGTGTCGGGCGTGACCTATCGCGGGGCATCGCTGGAACTGGCCAGTGACGATCCGTTCCTGCGGGCGATGGTGACACTGGCGGCTGTGACGGCGTCGCAGACGATCGCGATGACGCTGTGGCTGCGCTGGCGCGAGCCGGGCCAGATCGGCACCGTGATCGGCGTCTGGCGGCGCGCGGTCTGGATCGGCCTCACCTCGATGGCGGGAAGCCTGTGCTGGTTCACGGCCTTCACCTTGCAGAACGCGGCCTACGTCAAGGCGGTGGGGCAGGTGGAGCTGATCTTCTCGCTCGCCGCCTCCATCCTGTTTTTCAACGAGAAATTCACGCGCCGCGAGGGGATCGGCATTGCTCTGCTCAGTGCGAGCGTCCTGTTACTGGTCCTATTCCTTTAAGGCGCAGGAAGAGG
Source organism: Rhodobacterales bacterium (assembly GCA_047921295.1). Taxonomy (GTDB): domain Bacteria; phylum Pseudomonadota; class Alphaproteobacteria; order Rhodobacterales; family Rhodobacteraceae; genus Seohaeicola. The sequence continues at coordinate 33,459 of JBLRWK010000044.1, read as the reverse complement.
CTTTCCTCTTCGCTGTTCTTGAAAAAGGGCACTGTGGCGGGCGGCTCTGTCTCTCGCGCGCGCGCCGCGACCTCGGCCAGAACGACCTCGGTGATGAAGGGCAGATCAAACTCGCGCACGCGCGGCAGGGGTATCCATTGCAGATGGGACAGCTCGTCACAGGCCGCGCCGAAATCATCGGGGTCGCTGGCCAGATCATCGGCATCCACCAGAAAGAACCGCGCATCGAAGCGGCGCGGGCGGCCCGGCGGCGTCACCGCGCGGAACACGAATTGCAGCGGATGGGCGGCGGGCATATGGCCAGTGGCGGCAAAGGTCTGCCAGTCGGGGGGCGGTGTGGTCCACAGCCCCTTGGCCCCCAGCACGAGGCCGGTCTCCTCCCACAGCTCTCGGATCGCGGCGGCGGCCAGTGCATTGGCCAGATCGGGCGGCGCATCGTCGCAGAGCCGTCCGGCGCAAAGATCGGGCAGCGGCGTGACCAGCGGCACAGCGCGGTCCGCATCATCCACGGCCCCGCCGGGAAACACGAATTTGTCCGGCATGAACGCCGCCTTGGAGCCGCGCTGTCCCATCAGGACATGCGGATCATCATGGCGGTTGCGCAGCACGATCACGGTGGAGGCGTTGCGGATAGCGGATTTGTCGATGGCGGTCTTGTGGGCGGGGGTCTTGTCGGTGGTCATGGCGTCCCTTTCACGGTGAAAGGGTCAGGCGGCCTTGGCGAACCCATACATCCGTCGCGCCCATTGCAGGCCCACGATCGCCCCTTTCAGTCTGGGGAGAAGGTAGAGCGAGAGCGCGACAGAGCCAAGAGCGAAGATGCTGAACAGCACCAATGGCTCGGGGCGCCATGCCTGAAACACCACCAGCAGCAGCGGCCCCATGATCTTGGCGACGATCAGGATCGTCAGATAGGCGGGGCCATCATCGGCGCGGTGATGGAAAAACTCCTCGCGGCAGACGGTGCATGATTTCCGCACTGTCAGATATCCGGTCAGCAGCGGGCCACTGCCGCAATTGGGGCATGTGCAGCGCCAGCCCTTGAGCATGGCGGGCCATGTCTCGCGCAGGGACTGGTCGAGGTACAAATCGTCGGGAAGGATGTTTGCGGCATCCTGCGGCATGGCATCATAGGTGGTCTGGGCGGGAGTCTGCATCTGGGGCCTCGGCATTCGATTCGCGGGCACCATGGGGCAGAATGCTCCGGGGGAAAAGGCGGCATGCCTGTTCCGCGTCTACATGTCGCGAAACCCTGCCACTGTGAGAACAGCCATGCGACCGACAGGTGATATCGCCTGCACAGCGATCAGAAGAAAAAAGCGCATCCGCTGCGACGGAAGCCGCCGCGCCGCGCGTATCAGTTGCAGAAGACGGTCAGCAGGCCGGTGCTTCGGGACATAGAAGAAACTGGAGAACTCAAGATGAAACGTGCCGTTCTGATATCGGGCCTGATGGCCCTTGCACTGGCGGGCACCGCTGTTGTCGGCGTCGCTGCCTCGGATGACCGCGCGGGCGGCAAGCCCGGCATGGGCCAGCGCGGTGCCATGCTGTCATTCGAAGAGATCGACGCCAATGGCGACGGCAAGATCACCGCAGAGGAGATGCAGGCCTATGCAGACCGGCGTTTCAATGCGGCCGATACCAATGGTGACGGCTTTGTGGATGCGGCGGAGTTGCAGGCGCAGATGCTGGCCCGCACCACCGCGCGGCTGGAAGAGCGTAGCGCGCGGATGATCTCGCGGCTGGACACGGATGGCGACGGCAAGCTCTCGCCCGAAGAGATGCGCGCCGGACCGCGTGGCAAAGGCGGCGACGGCGACCGTTTCGCGCGGATGCTCAAGCGCTTCGATACCGATGGCGACGGTGCCATCTCGCGCGAGGAAATGGACGCCGCCCGTGCCGCATGGGCCGAGCGCGGCCCGCGTACCGAGCGTCCTGCACCCAAGGCCGACTGAAGATCAGGCCGGGTGCACGTCCGGGGCGGTCTGGCAGGGCCGCCCCGTTAAGATGAATTGCTCAGGCGACAGCGACAGGATAGGCCAAAGGGATAATGCAGATGCCTTTTGATGCCCATTCGGACGAGGCCGATCATGTGCTGCTGCGCCGTTTTGCCTCCGGTGATGCGGTCGCGGCGCGCATTCTGACCCTGCGGCTGACACCGATGGTGTTTGCCCATGCGTTCCGGTTGTTGGGCAACCGTGCCGAGGCCGAGGACGTGGCGCAGGAAGCCCTGTTGCGGTTGTGGCGGATCGCGCCGGACTGGCGCGAGGGCGAGGCGAAGGTGACGACATGGCTTTACCGTGTGACGGCCAATCTGGCGACCGACCAGCTTCGCAAGCGGCGCAATGTGGCGCTCGATTCGGTGCCGGAACCCGAGGACAGCGCGCCGAGTGCCGCCGAAGGTTTGCAGGATGCGGCGCGCAACGCGGCGCTTTCGGCTGCACTCGAGGGTCTGCCGGAGCGGCAACGGCAGGCGGTCGTGCTGCGACATATCGAGGGTCTGGGCAATCCCGAGATTGCCGGGATCATGGACATCAGCGCCGAGGCGGTCGAAAGTCTGATCGCACGGGGCAAACGCGCGTTGACGCAGGCTTTGGCAGGCCGTCGCGCAGATTTGGGGTATGACGATGACTGACCACAGACAGCGCCCGCAGGATGATGATGACGCGCTGGAGGCGTTCTTCGCTGCGGCCAGACGCACCACGCCCGCGCCCTCCGATTCCTTGCTGGCACGGGTGATGGCGGATGCGCTGGCAGCGCAGGAGGAGCCGCTAAAGACACCCGCGCGAATGCGGCCGCAACCAGCCCGCCCCGGTCTGCTGGCGCAGTTGCGCGAGGCGCTGGGTGGTTGGCCCGCGTTTGGCGGATTGGCCGCGGCGGGGGTCATGGGGCTGGCGATCGGCATTACCGCGCCGTTGGGTCAGGACGGGCTGGCAGGCCTCGCCTCGGTGCTGTCGTCGCAAGGCGGCGCGGGCGATGCCTATCTGGTTGATCTGATGCCCGAACTGGACTTCGACACCGCCATGGAATTGTACGAGGGTTGAGATGACATATCCGCAAGAACCGGAACCCGAAAACGGACCAGCCCGCGCGAAGCTGCGCGGCTGGATCAAGGTGGTCCTGTTCACCTCGCTGGCGATCAACCTTGCGGTGGCGGGCCTCGCACTCGGGGCCGCGCTGCGCCATGACGGCATGGCCGAGCGGCAGCATACGCGCGGCAGCAGCATCGGCGGGCCCTATACGGCGGCGCTGACCCGCGAGGACCGCCGCGCGATCTGGCAGGAGATGCGCGCGCTTAAGGGCGATGGGCGGCCCAGCCGTGCGGAGGTGCAGGCCGAGTTTGACTTCGTGGTCGCCGCCCTGCGCGCCGAACCCTACGATCCGGCCGAGGTCCGCAGTATCATCGAGCGGCAGTTTCAGGCCGGAATGGCGCGTCAGGAGCTTGGCCAGCGACTGCTGCTGGACCGCATCGACACGATGAGCCCCGCAGAGCGCGCGGGCTTTGCCGACCGTCTGGCCGAGCGGCTGGAGAACTGGCGCGAGGCCAGATCGGGCGAGCGCGCCGCCAAGCCGGAGCCTGCTTCGGAGTGACCGTTGCCGTGCACGTAATGCCGCAAATCAAGCGGCAGGTTTGCTCAGCGTGACCTGATTGCGCCCGCAGGCCTTGGCCCCGTAAAGCGCCTCGTCGGCCTGTTGCAACAGGTGCTGCACGGCGTCCTGCGGCGGGGTGTCAGCATGTCCGCTTGGCAATGCCGCGCAGGTGGTATGATGTCCCATCGTGACCCCGATGCTCACCGTCAGCGGGATCCGCAAATTCTTGCCCGGCAGCACGAAAGGATCCTGCGCGATGATCCGGCACAACCGGCGCGCCGCGATCCGCGCCTCTGTCCGGTTGGTATCGGGCAGGGCGATCAGAAACTCCTCCCCCCCGATACGCGCGACCAGATCGACAGCGCGCAGATTGGCGCGCAGGCGCTGCGCCACCTCGACCAGCACCGCATCGCCCGCCGCATGGCCGTAACGATCGTTGATCGCCTTGAAATGATCCAGATCGGCCAGCATCACGGCAAACCGCCTGCCGCTGCGGGTTGACTGCTCGGCCAGCCGCGCAAGATGCGGTAGGGCATAGCGGCGGTTGTACAGTCCGGTCAGCTGATCGGTCACTGCCGCGCGCAATCCGTTGTGCAGCGTGCTGCGCAACTGGTCCGCCAGACGTTTACGCCGGATCTGGAGCCCCACCCGCAGCACCAGTTCCGCCGGATCGACATCGCCGGTCATGATATCGCCCGCCCCCAGATCCAGCGCATCGGCGGCGATTTGCGGATCGTGATCCGGCAGGATGACGATCACCGCGGCGTGGCGCGTTTCGGGATGGGCGCGCAGTTCCGACAGCAGCCGCAAGCCCGGCAGGTCACGGGGATGGTGCATAACGATCAGGCAAAGGTCCGGCTTGTCGCCGGCCGATACGTCGCGCAGAAAGGTTGCGCTGTCATGCGCGCTGATCCGGCCTGTCCGGCGAGTGTCCAGTTGCTGCTGCCAGGGCGCGCTGGTGCACGGCATGTCCGACAGGATGCAGATGCGCGGCGTGGTGACAAAGGCCGTCGCGTCTTCGGCAAACCCGAGCGTCCGGCTGGTAGCGTCGCGCAACTGGCTTTCCTGCGCGGCATCGCCCACCCGCATCAGGCTGCGCAACCGCGCCTGCAACAGCAGATCATCCGCCGGAAAGGCAATCACATCCTCCGCCCCCGCATTAAGCGCGGCCAGTCGCAAGCTGCGGTCGATCTGATCGGATAGGATCAGCACCGGCGGGCGCAGGCCGTCTCCGGCAGGAGGGCTGTCATGCTGTATGTCGGGCTTATTGTCAGGTCCGGCGGCCCTGCCGCTCATCGCGCGGCACAAGGCCAGCGTGTCGCAATCGCCAAGGCGGGCGCTGAGCAGAACCAGATCGGGGCTGTGACGCGCCAGCATCGACAATGCCTCTGTCGCGGTGCTGGCCTGCACCACATCGTAGTAAGCTGCCGACAACCGGACCCGGAGCAGGATCCGGTTGGTGGCAATGTCGTCCACGATCAAAATCCTGCCGGGCATCCAAAGGGGCCTTTTCGAGGGGGCGGGAGGGGTTGATATGGAGGGGTGCTTGCCTCCCGCATGCACACAGTCTTTACTGCGAATGGTTAAGAAACCCTTTCCAAGGCAGGGCAGAATGAAAACGGAGCAGGAAAAAGCCGAACTGGTCGCGATTCAGGCGCTTGGCTGGGTCGCTGGCAATGACGAGGTGCTGGGCCAGTTCATGGGCGCAAGCGGCGTGTCCGTCGATGATTTGCGCGGCGCTGCGGCAGATCCGGCTTTTCTGGGGGCGCTGCTGGATTTTGTGATGCTGGAAGACGCATGGGTCACCGGCTTTTGCGATGCGGCGGGCCTGCCCTATGACGCGCCGATGCGGGCGCGCGCGGCCTTGCCGGGTGGCGCCCAGACGCACTGGACCTGAGGGTCAGCCGACATCACATTGCGTGGGTCAAAGCGTGTTGAGCGGCGCATCATCCGCCGGGCGCAGCTTTGTCAGCAGCCGGATCAGCGCCTCCTGCTCGCCCGGATCAAGCTGGTCGGCCATAATCTGCGCGTTCTGGCGGGCAAAGGGTGTGGCCGCCGTGATCGCCTCGCATCCCTTGTCGGTGAGCGCGACGCGCCTTGTGCGGCGATCCTCGGTGCCGCTGGAGCGCGCCAGCAGACCGTCCGTCTCCATCTGCCGCAAGGCGCGGCTGGTGGCGGTGCGGTCGATCCCGACAAAAGCGGCAATCTCGGAGGGCTGGGTCAGTTCCTCGTTGCCAACAGCCAGCAGCACGCACCACGTCGTGCGCGTCAGGCCGAGGGTTTTCAACTGCTCGTCCAGACGCCGTTCCTGCTGGCGTGCGGCCACAGAGAGGTGATAGCCGAGCGAGGCATGCAGGCGGTAAGGTCCGGTCGTGTCCATGCGACTAAGGCACAGGATCGCAATGTGAAAGTCAAGCGCGGGCGGGGTTGTCACGGCCCTGTCGCAGAGGCACTTTAGCGCAGTGCGACGATGTGACAGTTGATAAAAAAAGGGGCAGGCCATGCGGATAGACGGGATCATCTTCGACAAGGACGGCACGCTGTTCGATTTTCGCGCCACTTGGGATGTCTGGGCGCTGGGAGTGATTACCGAACTGGCGGAAGGTGACGCGGCTTTGGCGCAGCGGATCGCCGATGCGGCGGTGTTCGATCTGGCGGCAGGGGCCTTTCTGCCCGACAGCCCGATCATCGCAGGCACCAACCGCGAGGCGGCGGAGGCGATCGGGACGGCTTTGCCGGAACGGTCAATCGAGGCGATCGAGCATTTCCTGAGCGCGCGGGCCGCTGTGGCCCCTTTGGCTCCTGCCGTGCCGCTGGCGCCTTATCTTGGAGGTCTGGTAGCGCGCGGGCTGGCGCTGGGCGTGATTACCAATGACACCGAGGCAGGCGCGCTGGCCCATCTGGGCAGTGCAGGCGTGCTGGCGCATTTCGATTTTGTCGCCGGATTCGACAGCGGCCACGGGGCCAAGCCGGACCCCGATCCTTTGCTGGCGTTCTGCCATGCGACAGGGCTGGAGCCTGCCCGCGTGGTGATGGTGGGCGACAGCCGCCACGATCTGCTGGCCGGACGTGCGGCGGGGATGCAGACCATCGGCGTGTTGACCGGCACCGCGCTGAGTGCCGATCTGGCCCCGCTGGCCGATGCGGTCCTGCCCGATATCGGGCATATCCCCGGCTGGATCGACGCCACGATCCCCGCCTGATCCGGCTTGCGGCAGGCCGTTTGTGCGCCATTCGGCAGCTTCATCCCCGAAAAGCGACGCTATCGGTCGCAATCGGAAAGGCATGTCGCCGCGCGCGGGCGTTTCCTGAGCCTCAGCAACAGGAGGCGGCGATGCTGGAAGAGGTGCAGCGCAAAAGACGCAGCGGCGGGCGGGCCGGAAACGCGACCCGGCGCGGCACGTCGGCTATCGAGCAGATGCCGTGGCGTCTGCCCGTCAATGTGGACCGTCCGATAGAGCCGCTGACCGAAGAGGCCGTGCAGATCGTCCATGAGGCGGCGATGTATATCCTCGAAGAGATCGGGATCGAATTCCTCAACACTGAGGCGCTGGAGATCCTGCGCGAGGCGGGGTGCACCATCACGGGCGAGAATGTCCGCATGGGCCGCGATTTCGTGATGGAAATGATCGCCCGCGCGCCGCGCCACTGGACGATCACCCCACGCAATCCCGCGCACCAGATCACGATCGGCGGCCAGCATATCCTGTTCGGCAATGTCTCCTCGCCGCCAAGCTACTGGGATATGGCGACGGGGCGCAAGATGTCCGGCACCCGCGAGATGTGCCGCGATCTGTTGAAGCTGAGCCAGTATTTCAACTGTATCCACTTCATCGGCGGCTATCCGGTGGAGCCTGTGGATGTGCATGCCTCGGTCCGGCATCTGGATGTGCTGTATGACACGCTGACCCTGACCGACAAGGTCGCGCATGCCTATTCTCTGGGCAAGGAGCGGGTCGAGGATGTGATGGAGATGGTCCGCATCGCAGGCGGGCTGAGCCACGAAGAGTTCGACACCACACCGCGGATGTTCACCAATATCAATTCCACCTCTCCGCTGAAACACGACATCCCGATGCTGGACGGCTGGATCAGGCTGGCACGGCGGGGCCAGGGGCTGGTGGTGACGCCCTTCACGCTGGCGGGCGCGATGGCCCCTGTGACGATGGCGGGGGCGGTGGCGCAAAGTCTGGCCGAGGCTTTGTGCGCCATCGCGCTGGCGCAATGGATCAGACCGGGCGCGCCCTGCGCCATCGGCACCTTCACCTCGAATGTGGATATGAAATCCGGCGCGCCTGCCTTTGGCACGCCCGAATATATGCGCGCCACGCAAATGACCGGACAACTGGCGCGGTTCTACGGCCTGCCGCTGCGCTCCTCGGGGGTCTGCGCGGCCAATGTACCCGACGGTCAGGCGATGTGGGAAACCTCCAACAGCCTCTGGGCGGCGGTGCAATCGGGCTCGCATATGGTCTATCATGCGGCGGGCTGGCTGGAGGGCGGGCTGATCGCCAGCCCCGAGAAATTCGTGATGGATTGCGAGGTCTTGCAACACATCCAACGCTACATGGAGCCTGCGACCTTCGCCACCACGCCCGAGGATCTGGCGCTGGAGGCGATCCGCGAAGTCGGCCCCGGCGGGCATTTCTTCGGCATCCAGCACACGCAGGACCGCTATGAGAAGGCGTTTTATCATCCTTTCGTCTCGGACTGGCGCAATTACGAGGCATGGGATATCGCGGGTGCTGTCTGGACGCATGAGCGCGCGCATGGCGTCTACCGCCAGATCATGGCCGACTTCGAGGCCCCGCCGATGGATGCAGCCGTGCATGATGAGTTGCTGTCCTTTGTTAGCCGCCGCAAAGCGGAAGGTGGCGCGCCGACGGATTTCTGATCCTTCATGCGGCGCAGGGGGGCTGTCTGCCCCCCGTCGAACCTTGTTCGCCTCCCCCCGAGGATATTGCGGGCAAGAAGAAGGCCGGGTGAAGCGGGCCGGAAAACATCGTTCAAATTGAAGCTATTGGGTATTTCTTAAGCCTCGGCGCCGATAGTGGGCGCAATGAGGGAAAGGAATGCGGATGCATGGGCTGGTTAACCGGGCGGTTCAGTGTTTTGTCACCGATACCCATGGCAAGGATGTCTGGGCGGAGGTGGCAAGCCTTGCAAGGCTGGATGCCTCGGGGTTCGAGGCGATGCTGAGCCACGATCCCGCCCTGACGCGACGGGTGCTTGATGCGGTCTGCAAGGTGCTTGAGCGGCCCGTCTCGGAACTGCTGGAGGATATCGGCACCTATCTGGTCTCGCATCCGCAGATCGGTGCCTTGCGCCGTCTGTTGCGTTTCGGGGGGGAGGGCTATGTCGATTTCCTGCATTCGCTGGATGATCTGCACGAGCGGGCAAGGCTGGCTGTCTCGGATCTGGATCTGCCGGTTCTGGAACTGAACGATCATGCGCCGGACAGGTTCAGCCTCGAATGTCTGACAGGCCAGCCTTACCGGTCTGACACGACATATGAGGGGTTCGGCCATGTGATGATGGGCGTGCTGCGCGGCATGGCCGATGACTACGGTGCGCTGGTCGTGCTGGATCATGTGAGGGGCAGCGCCGGGCGCGAGGTGGTGGAGATATCGCTTGTGGAACAGGGCTATGCGGCCGGCCGCCGGTTCGAGCTTGGCCAGCGGGCGGGTTGAGCGGTGGAGGTGCGTGCCAGTGATATGCCGCAGGGCGACGCCGCGCGGGACGTTTTGTCGGCGCAGCAAGGCATTGCCGATCTGGTGCCGGTTCTGGACAGGTTGTGCCCGATGCATCTTGTCGTCGCGCAGGACGGCACCCTTGTCCATGTTGGCCCGACGCTGGCGCGGTTGCGCGGGCAGCACAGCCTTGTGGGGCAAGGTTTTTTCGATCTGTTCGAGATCACGCGCCCGCGCAACATCGGCTCTCTTGCGCAGGTGTTCGACAGCGCAGGCTCTGTGTTGCGGCTGCATTTCCGAGCGGCACCGCGCACCGCGTTCAAGGGGCAACTGGTGCCCTGCATGGGCGGGGCGGTGGTGAATCTGTCATTCGGGATTTCCATCCTCGATGCCGTGCGTGACTATGCGTTGAGCAGCGCGGATTTTGCTGCAACCGATATGACGGTGGAAATGCTCTATCTGATCGAGGCGAAATCTGCCGCGATGGAGGAAAGCCGCAAGCTGAACCTGCGCCTGCGCGGAGCGATGGTCGCGGCGGAGGAGCAGGCGCTGACCGATACGCTGACGGGTCTGGCCAACCGTCGCGCGCTGGATCTGCGGTTGGCAGGGTTGCGCCGCGCGCCTGGCGGGTTTGCGCTGATGCATCTGGATCTCGACAAGTTCAAGGCGGTGAATGACACACTTGGCCATGCAGCAGGCGATCATGTGCTGCGCCATGTCGCGCAGGTTCTGATCGAAGAATTGCGCAGCGGCGACATGGTGGCGCGGATCGGGGGGGATGAATTCCTGCTGGTGCTGCCAGGGTTGCAGGACAGGGGCCAATTGGAAGGGATCGCGCGGCGGATCATCACGCGACTGGCCGCGCCTGTCGCCTGTCGCGGTGCGACATGCCGGATCGGTTGCAGCATCGGGACGGTTCTGTCCGGCAGTTATGCCACATTCGATCCGGCCCGGATGATCGCGGATTCGGATACGGCTCTTTATGCGGCCAAACGCGACGGGCGGGCGTGTCACCGGTTTTTCCAGCCGTGATGTGGCAGAGGTTTATCGCTACTGAAGGTGGTAAAAAGCGTTCTGCCGCGCGGCGCACTTCGGCGCGACGCGATGCCAGACACCCAAGGAGCGGGCCTGAGGCATCAATCCACCAAGCTCCGCAGCCGGGCCAGATAGCGGTCGACTCCCACAGGCAGGGTGACCTTGGCGCGCCAGCCCAGAACCTCCCACGCGCGGCGCGGGCACAGGACATTGGACTGCACATCATGCACCGAAGGCACGTGGTGCGTGCGCAGCGGGCGGTTCAAAAGGCCCCCAAGCAGCTTGATCAGAGCTGTCAGCGTCGTGCCCTCACCGCTGCCGATGTTCAGCGTCAGCACCGGATCGTCCATCCTGTGATGGAGGCAGCATTCGACCGCGCGACAAAGGTCGGTGATTTCCAGATAATCGCGCTGCGCCGATCCGTCACCGAGGATCTTGAAAGGTTGATCCTTCAGGAACGCATCCACCAGTATCGGGATAACCCCCTGATTAGGCTTGGCCAGTGTCCCGCCATAGGGGTTGGAGACGCGCAGGACGATCAATTCGAACCCCCGCGTGCGGGCCAGATGTTCCAGCGCGCGTTCAATACACAGCTTGTGCAGACCGTAAAAGCTGACAGGGCTGGTGGGATGTGTCTCCGAAATCGGCAGATGCAACGCATTGCCATAAACCGTGCCGCCGGAGGAGAAATAGATCAACCGTCCGCGCCAGCCGCGCTCCAGAAGCGCCTCGACCATGGCCACATGCGGCAGGATCTGCTCCTGCGCGAGGGTCGAGAAGCTTTGGAATTCAAGGCGCGGATCGGACATGCCGGCGCAATGCACGATTGTTGCGGCGTGATGGTCAGGATCAAACCATGTTGCGCCATACACGGCCTGCGGTTGGACCTGTGCGGGATGATGAAGAGGCAAAAGCGGGCAGGGTTTGCGCGAGATCGCTTTGACCCGCATGCCTTCTTGCCGCGAGAAATGAAATGCGATCTCCGCACCCAGGACGCCAGACGCGCCTGTCACATAAAAATCTGTCACTCAATACACTCTCGTTACCAAACAGGAACTTCACCGACACCTTAATAAGCTGACCAGTCTTTCGCTGAGATTTCAACCTGTAACTGGCTGGGATCCGCGCCGGAACGTACTGAGCGGTTCGAACGGGGTTGTTAATCTTGGTTAATGCAAAATTAACAAGCAGGCGCAGTTCCGGAGTCCCCCAGAGTTCCGTTTGTGTTCCACGATTCGGTTCCCGGCAACAGAATCAGTCACTTCTTGGCAAGAGGTGTCGCTGTGACGCGGTGCCCCGCGCCAAGGCTGATGTTGAGCGCGATGTAGCTGCGGCCGAGCGCGCGGGTGGCATTGGCAAGACTTGCATTGGCGAAGGCGAGGCTTTGTTCCGCGTCGATCAGATCCCGCACCGTGCCACCATCGCGCTCCACGCTTTCGCGGGTGAGGCGCGCGGCCTCGGCGTAATGGCCTACCGTTTCCTCTGCCGCGCGGCGTGATTTTTGCGCGGCGGCATATTCGCTGAGGGCGGTTTCCACATCCCCGATGGCCGCGATCACTGTGCGTTTCCAGCTTGTATGCGCCTGTCTGACACGGGATTCCTGCGCGGCTACCGTGGCGCGCTGCGCGCTCGCGGGCAGGATGGGCAGGCGCAGAGCGGGGCCGAACACATAATCGGTGTTGCGTTGTCCCGACAGCGCGGTGAGGCTGAGCGTACCGCCAAGCGACAGTTGCGGGTAAAGTGACGCCTGTGCGGTTTTGACCTCTCGCAGCGCGGCATAATAGCTGCGTTCGGCCACGCGGATGTCGGGCCGATTGCGCAGCAAATCGGCGGGAATGCCCACTTGCGGCGAGAGAGAGATGCGTGGTTGCGCGCTGCGGTCGTCCAGATTGATCCCGCGCTGGCCGGGTATCTGCCCTGACAGCACCGCGATTTCATTCTTTAGCCCGGCGATGGCTGCCTCGATCCCCGGCAGGGTAACGCGGGTTTCCGAGACCAGTGCCCTTGCGCGCACCACATCGATGCGTGTCGCGGCATCTGCCTCGCGCAGGGCCTCGACCAGTTCCAGCGTCTGCCCGCGCGAGCGCAGTTCGCTGCGGCGCAGATGCAGGCTTGTCTGCTGGAACCGCAGATCGACATAGGCATTCGCGATGTTGAGCAACAGCAGCAGGCGCGCGGCATCCACCTCGGCATCGGCCACGGCAACCCTTGCACCTGCAGCATCGGCCTGTGCGCGGCGCGCGCCGTAGATGTCGAGAAGCCAGTCAAAGCCGAGAGTGCCCTCGGCGCGGGTAAGGTCCGCGCCACCGTCGCGGCGTTCGCGCGCGATGCGTGCGCCGGGTGTCAGGCTGGCGGTTTGCGGGAGGCTGTCGCGGAGCGCGCGCGCCTCGACCAGCCGTTCCTGCGCCAGATCGAGATCCAGACTGTCCAGCAAGGCCCTGTCGATCAGTGTGTTCAGGACCGGGTCGTTGAAACGCCTCCACCAGTCGTCATGCGCCATGACACGCGGCACCGCATCGGCTTGGGCCTTGTAAGCGGACAGGAAGGGAAATACCGGCGCGCTATAGGGATCATCGGTGCAGCCCGCGCCCAGTGTCAGCGCTGCGAGGATGATCGCATGATGCCCCTTTTTGCGCCCGGAATTGCGCCAGATTAGACCCGCCATCTGTATGCCCTGCCTGTTTCGTCCCGCGGCCGTCGGACTTGGATGCCAACTGTTCACACGGGCTTGCTCGGTTGAAAGCCTGCGCGCAAAACCCTTAAAAAACAACAAAAAGTGATATCGCGGCGGCAGAGTGTGTCTGGTTTGCAATATCTCAGGAGTTGTGACGCGGCGATCGCGGCGCGCAGTTTCGCCGCTCTGGGAAAGCCTGTTTGCTTGGGCCGTCTTCAGGTTGGCAGTCTCCGCGTTTGTACCTGGATGACTTGGGATCACCTTCGGATGCGTGGCAGGTAATCACGGCCGCGTGACTGCCAGCCCAAGATTATCGAGCCGGGGGAATGGCTTAACGATGCGGGCCTACTCCTCCCGGAAGGCGCGGGTCATGCTGTCCACCACAGGTTTCGCCAGATATTGGGCAAAGGTGCGTTCGGCTGTCTGGATCATGATCTCCGCAGGCATGCCCGGCGTCGGCGAGAAGTTCTGCACGCGTTGCAACTCTTCCGGTGATACCGTCACGCGTGAGAGATAAACCTCGCGCCGCGCACCGCTGGAACCATCCGAGATTGCATCGGCAGAGACATATTCAACCAAACCGTTCAACACAGGCGTGGTGCGCTGGTTCATCCCTGTCAGTCGCACGGTGGCGGACTGGCCCGCGCTGACGCTGTCGATATTGGCGCGCGGCACCAGCACTTCGATGATCAGGGGCGCATCGGCGGGCAGGATCTCGGCGATGGGGCGACCGGATTCCACCACGCCTCCGGTCGTGTTGTAATAGAGCCGGACCACGGTGCCATCGACGGGGGCCAGCACATCGGTCCGGCCCAGAATATTCTCGGAGCGGCGCAACTGCTCGCGCACGCTTTCCAGCTCGCTTTCGATGGTCTGCAACTGGGTCAGGGCGTTGCGGCTGTAATCGTCGCGTGTCTTGGAAATCTGCGCCTCGAATTTGGCGCGCATCTCGGTCAGTTCGGCGATCTCCGCCTCCAGCCGTCCCACCTGACCATCGGCCTCGAACATCGCGCGGCGCAATGTGAGCGCTTCGCTGCGCCGTGACAGGCCGCGTTCCACCAGCGTTGTTTTGGATTCCAGTTCCTCGGCCAGCAGGCCCAACTGTTTGCGGGTCGAGTCAAGCTGGATGCCATATCCGGTCATCCTGATCGAAAGCGCTTCGAGATTGCGGGTGATGACGCTGATGTCATTGGCCACGCTGGCGCTGGAGGCCTGAAAGGCCAGCATCTGGCCGTTCAGGATCATCTCGGCCTCGGGGTCGACACGCTCGGCTTCCAGATGCGGCGGAAAGACAAGCTGGTCCAGATGCTGTTGCTCGGCCATCAGCCGTGCCTGGGTAGCCTCAAGCCTGATGCGGCGCAGCGACAACTCGCGCGTTGTGGCAAGGGCGAGGGTGCGGTCCAGCGTCAGCAGGGGCTGCCCCTCGGTGACCTTGTAACCTTCCTTTACAAGGATATCCGCGATGATGCCGCCCTCAAGATGCTGGACGATCTTGTTCTGGCCTGTCGCCACAAAACTGCCCTGCGCGATCACAGCGGCGGCCAAGGGCGCAAGCATCGCCCATGCGCCGAAACCGCCGAAGGTGACCAACAACAGCAACAGGCCGAAAACGCTCTGTTTGCCGATGGAGCGGGGCACCTCCTGATACCAGCCATCGGGGCGCGGGATGACGGAAAGATCAGACATTCGGGGCGCTTCCTTGTTGCGGTGGCAGGTTCTGGGGCGGGCGTGGGATGCCGGTCGCGCCGTTGCCGCCCAGTTGGCTCTTTGATGCTGCGGCAGGGTTCAGTTGCGCCATCACCTGCTCGCGATGCCCGAACAGCGCGATCCCGCCATTGGCCAGCAGCATGATCTTGTCCACGACGTTGAGCAGTGACGGTTTCTGCGTAATCACGACCACGGTGATCTTTTCCTTTTTGGCATGCGCGATGGCGCGGGCCAGAGCCTTGTCGCCTGCCGTGTCGAGGTTCGAGTTCGGCTCGTCCAGCACGACCATGCGCGGATTGCCGAAGAACGCCCGCGCCAGCGCGATGCGCTGCTTTTGCCCGCCCGACAAAGGCGAGCCATCGGCAGCCACCATCGTCTCGTAGCCCTGCGGCAGGCTGGCGATCATCTCGTGCACGTCGGCCAGAACGGCGGCGTGGTGGATCTGCTCGTCGGTCGCATCGGCGCGCATCCGTCCGATATTGTCTTTGATGCTGCCGGGGAAAAGCTGCACATCCTGTGGCAGATAGCCGATATTCTCGCCAAGCTGGCGCGGGTCCCAGTTGCGCAGGTCCATCAGGTCCAGCCGCACATTGCCGGATGTTGGCAGGATCGAGCCGACCAGCATCTTGCCCAGCGTCGTCTTGCCCGCGCCGGAATTGCCGATCACCGCCAGCGTATCGCCGGGGTCCAGTGCAAAGCTGATGCCGTTCAGGATCACCTGTTTGGTGCCGCCGGGCACATAGAGCAGCCGCTCCACGTTCAGCCGCCCTTCGGGGCGCGGCAGCCAGAGGCGCTCGAATTGCAGGCGAGATCCGCGCAGCAGTGCGGCCACCCGGCCATAGGCGGCGCGCGATAGGATGAAGGCGTTCCAGCCTTCGATCGAGCCTTCGATCGGGGCCAGCGCGCGGCCTGCGATGATGGAGGCGGCGATGACCATGCCGCCGGTGATCTGCCCGTCGATGGCGAGGTAAGCCCCCCAGCCCAGCATGCCCACCTGCGTCAGCATCCGCACCGCACGGCTGATGGAGGCGCTGATGATGTTGCGATCCTGCGCGCGCACCTGTGCGATCAGCGAGTCCGCCGTGTCGCGGCCCCAGATCGTGACCGCCTCGGGGATCATCGCCATCGCGTTGATGATCTGGCTGTTGCGGGACATGGAATCGAGATGCATGTTTGCCTTGGCCTGTGCGAAATTCGCCTCGGCAAAGGGTTTGGCGGTGACGCGCTGGTTGATCAGGGCCACGACGAGCAGGATCAGCGCGGTCACCACCACGATCATGCCCAGATGCGGGTGGATCAGGAAAATCACCATGATGAAAAGCGGTGCAAACGGCACGTCGAGAAAGGAAATCAGCGTGCCCGATACCAGAAAGCCGCGCAGTTGCTGCAAATCCCCCAGCGTCTGGTATTCGCGCCCCGATCCATGCAGCGAGGCGGCGGCGGCAGCACTCAGCACCGGCGCGCCCAGACGCGTGGCCACCTCGACGGCTGTCCGCATCAGCATGAACCGGCGCACCGCGTCGAATACCGCCTGCAAGACCACGGCCCCGACGATGACGATAGTCAGCATCACAAGCGTATCCAGCGAGCGGCTGGTCAGAACGCGGTCGGAGATCTGGAACAGGTAGATCGGGATGGCAAGGATCAGCACATTGGTGGCGCAGGTCATGACCATGACCATGCTCAGGTTGCGCCAGACCACGGAGATGCCCTGTTTCAGGCTTTCGTGAAAATTCTCCGGCCCCATCCGTTTGTGGAACTTCGCCCCGTCCGCGCCGCCGCCATCGCGCCCGCCGCCCCGCCCGCCGCCATTGCCGGTTGAGGGTGCGCGCGGGCCGGGCATCACCGGACCTCCGGTTTTGCCCTCGATGGTCACGCCTGCGAGCGAGCCTGCCGCCGCTTCGCGCAAGGCCTTCAGCCGTGCGGCCTCGGTTTTCGCATCAGGTGCTGCGTCAGTCTGGGCGTCAGTATGGGCGTGGGGCGTCGGTTTCGCGGGCTTGGCTTCTGCTGTGTGTTGGGCCGCCTGGGGCGGCGGCGCTTGTTCATGGGCAGGCAAAGGAGCAGGCCGCGCAGCGGGGGCCTCAACCTGCGGTGCCACCTTCTGTGCCACCTGCGGTGCGGGCTGGTGCGTGCCTGCCTGCGCGTCGTGCACACGCTGCGCCGGGGTCAGGCGCAGCGGCCCCTTGTCCTCTGGCGGGGATGCGCGGTCCCGGACCGTTCTGAATTCGAGCGGTCTTTCGATCATCTTGTTCACGGTGGTTCTCCGGTCAATGCGGGATCGCCTCAGGCAAGCATTGTTTGCATGATGTCCACGGAGCCCGCGCTGTCCTGAGACTGGACCGGCGTGCCGTATTCCTCGTCAGGCGCGGGCGGAATCATCCCGTCGGCCAGAAATGCGACCGCCTCGCTTGCAAGCGCACCCATCTGCACGCCGGTCGGGGCGGCACCGTCGTCAATCAGTTCGGCCTGATAGATCAGCGCATCGCTATAGGTATCACCCCCCGCCATGACGGTGGAGTCTAGCCCGGCCGACACGATCTTGGCCGCGTTGATCTGCGCGTTGGAGCCGCTGGTCACGGTCACTTCGGCCCCTGCGGCGGTGCTGAACATATCCTGAATGAAATGTATTTGGTCGCTGTCGCCCAGATAGTTGATCTGTTCGATCACATTGGTCTGGATGAGATCGCCCTCGATATAGAGGACAGAGAGCATCTCCTTTCCGGCGAACAACTCATCATGTGCCACCTCGGCTGACAGAGTGTTGCTACCCGCTTTCAGATCGGCAAGGGCCTTGGCGAAATGGTCCGACTGTGCGGCTTGGCTGTCCACGCCGGTTGTCGAGATCACCGCCATGTTGAGTTGCAGGTTATCGCCCGCATGCAGTGTGGCCCCTTCGGGCACATCGCCGGTAATCCGGTCCTGATCCAGCATCACGTTGATCTGGGAAATCTGGTTGAGCGTGATCATGCTGCCGCCGATCATGATCAGGTCATAATGGAAGCCCAGATTCAGGATCAGCGTCTCGTTGAAGACGATGTTTTCGCCGGTGCCGATATAGGTCGCGGCACCGGTGAATTTCACCTCGACGCGGTCATAGTCGCTCACGAAAATATGCTGCTGCACCCAGTTCATCAGCATCAGGTCACCCTCAAGGCGGGTGACGTTCCAGAAACTGGGCAAGCCGTCCTGTGCGGCGGTTTTGCCGGATTGCCCGTCACTGCCCTCGGCCATCGCGGTTTTCTGTTCCAGCATCGCGACATTCATCGAGGTTGACGGGGCAGGGGCGGTCTGATCGGGCAGGTCGGACGCATCCATGCGGATATTGACCTGCGAGATCACATCAAGACGCAGCACATTCTGCGCCACAGCGATCACAGGGGCATCGACCCAGACCGACTTGAGCACGGTCTCGTTGATGACGCGGTTGCCGCCGGTGACGACGTGATGTCCGGGATCAACGCCAAAGGGGGCGGGATCATGGTCCGTCACCCCGTCGGAGCGTGCGGCGAGGGCTGGAAGATCATCCTCCTCCGTCTCGTCCTCGCGCAGGAATTTGGGCAGCAGATCCTTGATCAGGGGCAGTTCGTCCACTTTCTCGCCATTGACGAAAATGCCCTCCGCTTCCTCGCCGCGCAGCAAAACAGCCGCGACACCGTCCTGCTGGGGCAAGTCTGCCTGTTCCAGCGCCTCCACCATTTTCATGACGGAATCGTAGACAGGCCCGTCCGCTGGCGACCAGATCCACGGATCGATCAGGCTGAGCGATTGCGCCAGCTCGCCAAGGTCCATCAGCAGGGTCAGGAACACGGCCGGATCGGTAAAGTTGGCGCTGCCGTCGAACAGCAGCAGATCGTTGTCTGTCAGATAGGCCGATTGCTGGATCACCAAGACAATCGAGTTCGGCATGATCTCGAACGACGGCCCCGTGATTGTCAGCCCGCCCAGTCCGAGCACGGGGAATGTGATCTCGACGGGATCGGATTGCAGCTTGTCAGGAAAGGCCTGCGGGCTTTGCGGCAGAAAAGCCGCGACTGCCGGAGGTCCGGCAACAGGCGCGTCGGCCGGGAATTTCGGGTTGTCCAATCCGGTTTTGACGTGCCCCTTGGGCAGGTCTGAACGGCCGGAGAAGGGATCGCCGCTCAACGGGTCCAGCGCGGGCCCGTCTTGCGCGACCTTGAAAGCCTGATAGTCGAGGCGGAGTTTTGCAGCTTCAATTTCGAGGTGAAACAATCCGATGAAGTGAGAAATCTCTTCGCTGATACGGTCCAATGCCATTTTGCAATCCCCCCGGTTTGCCCGCGATTTTGCCCACGGTGCACCGGCCTGCCCGATGCTGTGGAACAACCGGGGCCGGAAAACCGGCCCCGGTTCGACTTTTCCAGACGTCAGCTCAGGTCGTCGTGACCCACGACGCTGGAGTTGAGCGAGCCGCCGACAACGGTCATATCGACCGAGTTGCCCAGAACGTTGGCACCCATCACGATGTTCTGGTTGAAGGCGGTTGTGCTGACGGAAGCAGCAGCCGAGGCATAGGATTCGCCGGTCACGTAACCGTCGTCGCCATTGCCCGAACCCCAAGATCCGGCGTTGCCGCCCATGCCGCCTGCACCAGAGGTGGCGTAACCACCCATGCCGCCGGTTGCATCGCCGACCATTCCGGACCCGCCGATGGCACCGCCACCCATGATGTCACCGCCCGCGCCGCCTGCCGCATTGGCATAGCCCGAGCCGCCACCCACGCCTCCGGAGGTTGCAGCCGATCCCGACACGGCTGTGGAGTTGCTGGCATCGTCATCGGACCAGCCGTTGCCGCCATAGCCTGCAATCGCATCGGCCATGCTGTCGGCGCTGCCGTCGATGTCGCTGTCGGCAAAGACCTGTGCAAGGCCGCCGTCACCGCTGGCCGCATCCGCGCCACCGTTGCCTGCGCCACCTGCTTCGGCCCCCGATCCTGCGGTGTTGACCGCCTGACCGCCTGCCGCTTCGCCGCCCGTGCCGGAGCCGTGGCCAACTCCGGTCGATTCAGCATCAGACATGCCGCCGGTGCCTGTGCCACCCATGCTGCTGGCATCGGCCATGGCATCGGCGTCCGCATCGGCATCACCCGAGTCGGCAGCCGTTCCACCGCTGTTGCCGGCGTCGGCTGTGCCGGTGCCTGTGCCCGTGCCGGTGCCTGTGGCATCGCCGGATGTGGCACCGCTGGTGCCGTCACCACCTTCGGCAATGGACAGGGCTGCCGCCAGCAGGCCAAGCGCACCGGCTGCAGAGCCTGCACCACCGCCGCTTGCGCCGCTGTTTGCGTCACTGTCGGCATCACCAAGGCCCGCGCCCAGACCGAGGGCTCCGGCGTCGCCGCCATCGCCACCGCTTGCACTTGCATCGGTTTCGGCATCTGCCTCGGCATCCGCGTCGGCATCTGCATCGGCGTCACCACCTGTGCCGCCACCTGCCAGCGCTCCCGCACCGGACAGGCCAAGCCCAAGTCCGGCACCATCGGCACCCGCATCACCGCCGTCGGCATCGGATGCGTTTGACTGCGATCCGGCAAGGCCGACCCCCAGCCCGACGCCAAGCGCTCCGGCATCGCCGCTGTCGCCGCCGTCCGCTTCGCCGTCCTGTTCGCTGGAGGCGGCATTCAACGCCACCGCAAGGGCACCTGCGTCGCCGCCGTCGCCACCATCGCTGTCGCTATCCGTAGCCGCGACACCGCTGGCCAGACCCAGCACTGCGCCGCCAGTTGTGTTGGCACCTCCACCATCGCCGGTTTCGGCGTCACCGTCGCCACCGTCGCTTTCGGCATCGGTGCTTGCGATGGCAAATCCGCCCAACGCCGTGCCGCCTGTGGCATCGCCACCTGCAACATTGGCATCACCGCCGCCTGCGGCACCGTCGGACGAGGCGTTGATCCCCTCGGACGCGGTGGCTATTCCGCCGGACGCGTTGCCGTTCTGGTTGAAGGCGGCGTTGTTGGCCACGGTCGGGCTGTCCAGAACATCGTTGTCGACCAAATTGTTGGCCTGCGCGATGCCGAAGGCATTGCTGTTGCCGTCACCGAAGGTCAGCCCGTTCAGAACATCGCTCATGTTCAGGTCGTTGCCGGGGTCATAGTCCATATCCCCCATCACGCCGAACACATCGCCCATGGAGGCATTGCCGCTCAGATCGATATCGATGAAATCGTCATCGCGGGGCATCCATTCTCCCTCGCCGAAATCAATATGCACGTTGTTGGAGTTGTCGTTGCTGCTGTTTCCGGCATTCTCGACGGCATGGCCCTGAGCCTGACCCTGCAGCTGGCCCTGATCCTGACCTTGTCCCTGGCCCTGACCTTGATCCTGTCCCTGGCCTTGATCCTGCCCCTGGCCCTGGCCTTGGCCCTGCGACTGGTCATTCTCGACTGTGTTATCTACATCGGTCGCCTGCTGCTGCTGTTGGGCTTGCAGGTCCACATCGATTTCAGCGGATTCGATGTCGATATCCGCATCAATCGGCACGTTGATCGTGTCAACGTTGATATCGTCGAGAATAAAGTTCGTGTTGAAGTTGTTGGTTCTTGAGTCGCTCATCGTACTAGTCCTCCAGTACGCTTGGCTGGCCACCAATCATCTCTAAAGCGACAACTGCCAAGCGGTTTTTGGGTTTCAGTTACGTGTGTGACGGGGTTTTCATGCGGTACTGCCATACCAACAGATCATCCCGGTAATTCCTCGGTCGTGTCTGTTGCCCTCCTTTCGTCCGGGTGCAGAAACCCATCGTCCGGAAAACGAAATCCGGGCGTTGGTTGCTGCTGGCCGACTGTGTCGATCTTCGGCTTCGGCGCATCCAGCCGTCGCTTAAATTGGTTTCAAGGGTCGCTTAAAAAATCGAGGCGACAACTGCAGAGTCACATTCCAACGCCGGATTCGGAAGTTGGACAAAAGATTAGGGATAGTTGAAAGTGCTGATATTAAGTGATTTTTTTATTGTATCGCGATCAGGAACAGTTAGTTATCAACTAAAAGTAGACATCTCAGGATTGTGCCGATGCGCGCATTTCTTGTGATCCTGCGCCGTGTTTTGACCGGAAATTGAAATTTCCCTTTACGTATAGTCACATGAGCTTACGCGCAAAATCGCGGACAGCTTGCTTTTTGGCGATCAATGCGTGGCACAGTTGCAGAATCCCGTCAGGTTCCTTCGCGTCTCAGGCCAAAGCCCTGCGATGTGTCACAACTTCACCTTAATCTTTCGGTTAGTTCACGAAGTTGATAAAATGGAGTATAACTTTTCGGGTGTATTAGTGATATGGGTTAGAAATTGAGATCATTTTTTTGACACATTCTGCGTTTGTCAGCCTGGGGGGGTTGCCATGTTTGAGCGCGATAACACCGATGCTGCCGGGTCAAACAACCTTGGCGGTTCTACAGATATTTTAGTGTTTCTTGGTAGCGTACTTGTTTTCCCAAACTCTATTTTGCGCATTTCCGAGCAAGAGGCCGGCGGTGTGCATGCTATTCGTGTCGAAAGCCTGCGGGACCTGCTGAGGCTGGCCCGCGATTCATCTTTCTGCATCCGCAAAGTCTTTTTCGACGATCATTTTGCCAATGAAACCTTGCGCAGTTTCGATAGGCTGCGGCAGGACGTCCCCGATGCTGACTGGATACTGGCCTACCGCGATAAAGCTGTTGCGCGGCGCTTGCTGCGGGAACGGTCATGCACGGCGCATCTGGCCGATATCCTGCTGTTGCCGATGAGCCTGTCGATCTGCCCATGGTCCTCGATGCTGCGGCTGGTCCTGTCGGGCCAGTTCATTGCCTCGGGCGATCTGATCGGGACGGCAGAGGGGAACGGGGCGGCGGATGACCCTGTCCCGTTGCCCGAAAAGCCTGATCAAACGGATAGTACCGGGATTGCTGCGGTGCATCTTGCGCCTCAGTCGCGCATCGCCAGACCGGACAACAACAAAACCGAACGGGCGCAGATGACCATAGCGCGGACCGATCCGGGGCTGACGCGGCGCGAGAAAGAGGTGTTGGCCCATGTCTCGCAAGGCGGGCGCAACAAAACCATCGCGCATCAGATGTCGTTGTCGGAGCATACGGTGAAGCTGCATCTGCATAATGCGATCACCAAGATCGGCGCGCGTAACCGGACCGAGGCCGCAACATGGTATCTCTCACGGCAAATGGGAGAGCGGCATGACCTCTGATCCTGCTTTGGGAAGCACTGCTCAACCCGCTGAATTTGATAGCATATTATTGCTGATCGGGCGGCTCAACTATACGTGGACCAATACCGAGAGCCTGTTGCTGCATCTGATCGCGGGTCTGTCCGGCACGACAAAGGATGTGGCCGTTGTCATTTTCCTGACCCTGAACACCACCCGCGCCCGCGTCGATCTGGTGGAGCGGCTGGCGAAGATGCCGCATCAGGCCCCTGCGGAGCGTGATGCCGTGCTGGGGCTGACCAAGGGGTTGATGAAACTGTCCGGCGCGCGCAACCGCTACAACCATTGCATCTATGCGTTTGATCCAGACGGCGGGCCGCCGAAATCCATCCTGATGCGGATTGCCGATCGCAAGGATGAAATCCGCATCGGCCAGACTGTCGATCTGGATGCCGCAGCTATTGCCGATATTGCCCGCGCGATCGACGATCTGGCGCGGATCAATCAGGAGGTCTGGGCACATATCGCGCGGTTCGGTTATCCGCGTTGAGTTTGTCAGGCAGCTAGCCCACCAAATTCACCGGAATCGCGCGACCAGCGGCGCCAGCGGCACACGCGCTTTCAGCATCGCAGCGACGAGGTAGATACCTGCGATCTTGCGATGCAGGAAAAGCGTATCGGCTGGCGGCACATGCGCCATATCACGGTCGCGCCCCAGCGCGATGCCCATATCCCGCAGCCTTGTGACAATGTCCGATGTGCCAAAATCGAACGGCTCGGGTTGGCGCAACGGGATCATGGCGGTCTCGAACATCTTGACGATCAGCGCGCTGTGCTGCGGGCTGGTGGCGGTGGCGAAATAGCCGATCTCGCGCATCAGCGACTCAATAGCCGGTTTGTCGTGATCAAGGGCGGCGCGCAGCAACTGCCGGAACCTGCCTGCCAACGCAGGGTCGATCCGCATCACCGCGCCGAAATCCAGCAGGACGATCCGGCCCGTCGCGGGATCGTAGCGGTAGTTCGCCAAATTGGGATCGGTCTGCATCATGTTGAAATCGAACAATTCGCGCAGGACGAGCGTGATCAGACGTGTGGCGACCTCATCGCGCAGCTCTTGCGGAGCCTCGCGCAGCGCCTGCAAAGGATCGCTTTGCAGATAGGTCATGGCCAGAACGCGCGGCGTGCTCAGATCGGGATGCATGGCGGGCAGGCTGAAGCCGGGATCATCGCCCAGAACCGCGTGGAAGGCGGTCAGATGCGCCGCCTCGGCTGTGTAATCGGCTTCTTCATGCAACTGCCGCCGCGCCTCGGACAGCAAGGGCGCGATATCCATGCCGCGCGGCAACATGCCGGACATCCGCAGGATCGAGGCGATGTTGTCGATATCGCTGTCGATGCTGGCCCGCACACCGGGATATTGCACCTTGATCGCCAGATCGCGGCCATCGGCCATCTGCGCGCGGTGGACCTGTCCGATCGAGGCCGCCGCGAAGGGGCGCACATCGAAGCGGGTGAACCGCCGCCGCCAGTCCGGCCCCCATTCGGCGTTCAGCACATCGCGCAGCTGGGCGGGCGGCATGTGGCGCGCCTCGTCACGCAGCGCGGCCATAATCGCGGTCATTTCCGGCGGCAGCACGAAACCGGGGTCCATCGAGAGCATCTGGCCCAGTTTCATCGCCGCCCCGCGCATCACGCGCAGATCGCGGGTGACACGCCGCGCGGCACCGGGGGTCATCACCATATCCTGCAGGCTGGGCCGTTTGCCCTGCGCCAGATGCCGCAGGCCGGACACGGCCATATCGCCCACAAGGCCGGAGGTCATACCTCCCAGCCGCAGGAACCGGCCCAGCCTGCCATCGGGAACGGCTGCTGCGTTATCATCCTTGTGATCGGCCATCGTGCTGCCTCGGCTTTGGGTTGTCTTGTTGCTAGATGGGGCAACTGCGGTCCGATGCCAGCCCGATGCCCGCATCCTGCGGGAATAAACACCAGCGACGATCTGTCGATTGAAATGCCGCTGCTGCGGCCCATTTGGTCACGTCCGGAGCACGCGGGTGCATCCGGCCAAAGATAAAGCAGAAAGAGGGCGCGCCGTGACGCAGCAGATCGTGATTGTGGGGGCCGGCATGGCGGGTCTGGCCTGTGCGCGCCGCCTTGTGGCGGCTGGATTGTCGCCGGTCGTGCTCGACAAGGGGCGCGGGATCGGGGGCCGGATGGCAACGCGGCGCGTGACGCTGGCGGGGTCCGAGGTGCGTTTTGATCACGGGGCGCAATATCTCTCGGTGAAGACGCCGGATTTCGCGGCTGCGCTGGCCGATGTGCCCGAAGCTGTCGCCGATTGGCAGATCGCGCCTGATATGATGCGGCAGGTCGGTTTGCCGGGCATGTCGGGATTGCCGCGCGCATGGGCCGAAGGGCTGGATATCCGCCAGAATGCCGAGGTCACGGCGGTGAAGCGCGCAGATCGCGGATGGCGGATCACAACGCCGGAAGGGGAGATTGACGCGGCCCATCTGGTCCTGACCATCCCCGCGCCGCAAGCCGCCGCCTTGCTGGCAGGGTCCGGTATGGATGACGCGGCACTGGCCAATGATCTGGGCGCCGTGCAGATGGAGCCTTGCCTGACGCTGATGGCGGCCTTTCCCGCTGATCTGCCGCGTCCCTTCATCATCAGCCGCTCCGGGACCAACGCGCTGGCATGGATCGCGCAGGACAGCGCAAAGCCGGGCCGGGCAGATCATGTGACCGCATGGGTGGCACAGGCCAGCCCCGATTTCAGCAGGCAGCATCTGGAGGCCGACAAGGGGGCGATTGCCGCGTTGATGCTGCCGCTGCTGTGCAATGCGCTGGGTTGCGCGCCCGAGGCGGCGCTGTATGCCTCGGCGCATCGATGGCGCTATGCCCGCGCCGCAAAGCCGCTTGGCCAGCCGTTTCTGCAACGGGCCAAGGCCAGCCTGCATATCGGGGGGGACTGGTGTCTGGGCACGCGGGTTGCGGATGCCTTTGCCAGCGGCGATGCCATCGGTCGCGATATCGCACAGGCGCGCCATGCGGAATGATCCGCGCATCACCGGCCTTACACGCCTGATCGCTGCGGCCTTGCGCCCGCCGCGCGGGGCGGGGCGGATTGCGCTGGCACTGGGCCTTGGCGCGCTGTGCCATCTGACCTTTGCCGCCGCCGTGCTGGCGATGATCGTGGCGATGTTCTTTGGTCTCAGCGAAAGTCTGGGGCAGGTGCCGTGGCCTTGGGCCGCACTGGCGAATGCCGCGCTGATCGCGCAATTTCCGCTGGCCCATTCGCTGCTGCTGACGGGGCGAGGCGGCAAATTGCTGGCGCGTCTGATCCCCGGCCCGCACGGGGCGGTGCTGGTCACCACGACCTATGCTTTCATCGCCTCGCTGCAACTGCTGGCGCTTTTCGCGCTTTGGACACCATCGGGCGTGATCTGGTGGCGGGCGGAAGGCGCGGCCTTCTGGGTGATCTGCACCGCCTATGCGGCAGCTTGGCTGCTGCTCATCAAGGCCAGTTTCGATGCCGGGGCCGAGGTGCAATCCGGCGCGCTGGGCTGGATGTCCCTGATGGCGCGGATCAGGCCGCTGTTTCCCGATATGCCCACGCGCGGCCTGTTCGCGGTGATCCGGCAGCCGATCTATGTGGCCTTCGCGCTCACGCTCTGGACCGTGCCTATCTGGACACCGGATCAACTGGCGCTGGCGCTCAGCTACACCGCCTATTGCCTGCTGGCCCCGCGCCTGAAGGAACGGCGGTTTGCAGCGCGCTACGGCGCGCGGTTCGACGCATATCGCGCCCGTGTCCCCTATGCTTTGCCAAGGATGAAACGCCATGAGCCGGAATGACCTGACGATTTACGACAAGGTGGCGGATCAGTGGTGGTCGGACGAGATACGCTGGGTGCGGACACTCAAGAACCTCGTGCCGGGGCGGTTGTCGTGGTTCGACCGCCAGATCGACTGGCAGGGCAAGCGGGTGCTGGATCTGGGCTGCGCGGGTGGTTTCATGGCCGAGGCGCTGGCGGCGCGTGGTGCCATCGTCACCGGAATAGACCCCGCCGCCGAGGCGATTGCCGCTGCCAGCACCCATGCCGATCAGGCGGGCCATGCGATCCGCTATGATGTGGGCGTGGGCGAGGCGCTGCCCTATGCCGGAGGTGATTTTGACGCGGTGGTCTGTGTCGATGTGCTTGAGCACGTCAGTGATCTGCCGCAGGTTCTGGCCGAGGTGGCGCGTGTCCTGCGCCCCGGCGGGTTGTTCCTGTTTGACACGATCAACCGCAACCCGCTGGCACGGCTGGCCACGATCACGGTGGCCGAGGATGTGTTGCGCCTGTTGCCGAAGGGCACGCATGATCCGGCGATGTTCATCACCCCCGCAGAACTCCGCGCGGGGCTGCGCGGGGCAGGGATGGTGCCCGGACGCTTCACCGGGTTGGGGCCAAGAGGGATCAACCGGCGCGGTGATCTGACCTTCGGGCGGTTGCCGCTCACGGCGATCCTCTACATGGGCATTGCCCGCAAACCGGAAGCGATATGATGGAGATTCTGGCCCTTCTGACCACCGCGCTGCTGTTCGGCGGCATGGTGGTTTATTCCTTCGGCTTTGCTGCGTTCCTGTTCACGGCGCTGCCAGTTGATGTGGCTGGCCCGACGATCCGCCGTGCTTTTCCGCATTTCTACCTGTTCGTGATCGCGGTGGCCGCATTTGGCGCGCTGCTGCTCTGGCCGCAGGACAGGCTCGCGGCGGCGATCATGGGTGCGGTTGCGGTGACGACCATCCCGACCCGCCAGATCCTGATGCCCGCGATCAACCGCGCCACCGACAGCGGTGCAAAAAGCCGCTTCAAATGGCTGCACAGCCTGTCTGTTGTGGTGACGCTCGTGCATATCGTTCTGGCAGGATATGTGCTGGCGCGGTTTCTCTAGAGCGGCAAGGGGTGGGCGGATGGTCAACAGGCTTTGCAGCGGCGCGTTGCGCTTTGTTCCGCGCCGTCGCGTATCAACGCGACAGAGGGCATCGCAGGGCCGCGGTCGTGCGATCCAAGGGTTCAATCTGGCAGTTTATCCTGCAGCAACATCCACCCTCTGGCCGTGGCACTTGCAGCAGCCAAATCGCATGGCCGGGGGGCGGCCCTGCGATGCCCGGGCCGCTGCGCGGCTGTTCCGGGCGGGGTGGCAAGCTTAGATGGATCAAAGTCCGCGCCGCTGACCAACACAGCTTGCGAACACCCGCAAAAGAAAAACCCTGCAGCCGCCGTTCTGGCAGACCGCAGGGTCAGCGTGCAGCCGAGGCTGCGGGAAGCCGCGTCAGTTGACGAAAACTTCCTTGTGGTTTTTCGCAAGCCGGAAAACCATCTGCTTTGCCTTCGGACCTTTGACAAGGCGGCGGGCCGAGCGTGGCAGCGCATCATGGTTCAGCTCTGTCAGCCACGGGAAGATGGTGAAAATCTCTTCGCGTGCTTCCTTGCTGACGGATTTGATCGCTTCCGGTCCTGTGAACAGGCTTTCTGTCGGCATCCCGTCCGAAAAGACGATCTGGTGCGAGTCGAACAGGAAGTGCCAGTAGGTGACGCCCTCGCAGTCCATGTCCACGCTGACGCCGGGATACTCCAGCAGCAACTTGGCCGGAACCAGAACCTCGGTCTCGCCGAACATCCGTTCCGCCACGTTGCTGCGGACCAGAATCCGGTGCTGCGGCGAGACGACCAGATCGGTTTCCGGCGCATTCGGGCCAAGCGCGCCCGCCGCGATCCGGATCGGCCGCAGTTTCGGATTGGCCGCCAGATCCGCCGCCGTCAGATGCCGCGACCCGATCCAGCGGATCGGCTGGAAGCCGGTGTCCATCGTCAGCACCCGCGACCCCACTTGCAGGTCCTCGATGTTTACAACGCCGTCGATCGTCTTGATCCCCGTGCCCGATGCAAAGCACAGGACATTGGTGTTGTCGAAGGTCAGATCGGTCGGGTTGATCGCCGCGCCGTTGTCCAGCAGCGTCAGGTTGATGTCACCGATCTGGGCGCTGTAGTCGATCCCGTCGATGATACCGTCGAGCACCCCATCAGCCGCATCCGCCCGCATCATGTCGAGCGCCGATGAGAAATCGTTGCTCGGATCGCTGTCGGCGTTGTTGACCGCGTCCAGCGTGGCATCGTTGTAGAAGGGGCTTAGATCAACGAAGTTGTTGTTGGTCTGGTCGCCGTCATCAATCGGGCCATCCTGTGTCAGGAAGTCCGTGATCGTGTCCGCCCCTTCACTGGGGGCATAGACAAAGGTGTCATTGCCCGCGCCGCCAGTCAGCAGGTCGTCGCCTACGCCGCCCGCCAGCGTGTCGTTGCCGTCACCGCCGGACAATTCGTCATCGCCATTGCCGCCGAAGAGAAGATCGTCACCTTCGTCGCCAGTGATGGTGTCATTGCCGTCACCGCCGAAGAGGGTGTCATTGCCTTCGTCACCGGAAATGGTGTCATCGCCCGCGCCGCCATAGATCAGATCGTCGCCAGCGCCGCCGTGGAGCATGTCATTCCCGGCTGCTGTATCGCCAACCTCCGAGGGATCGTTGGTCGAGATGATGCTCAGATTGTCGATGCCGAAGGATTCATCGTTAACGCTCTGATCGGTCGTCGAGCCGAAGCCGATAGTGATCTGGTCGGACGGGTAGTTCTCCGCCTCCAGACGCACGCGCCAGATCTGGTCATCCCAGTCGGACGAGAAACCAAGATCGCCCTTCGCGGTCTGCACGAAGCTGTAGGTATATTCGACCCCGTCAATTGTGACCGTGCCGGTCCGGTCCGCATCGAAGGTGCTGTCGCTATAGCTGAACAGTTCGTTCGCGACCTGCTCGCCGTTGATGTAAAGCTGGAAGGCATCGCCATCCGGCCCGGTTCTGAAGTTCGGGTCGTTGGCATCCCAACTGTCGATGATCAGAAGGTCGAATTCAACGACGACCGAGCTGTATCCATCAGCCAGATCAAAGGTCTTCTCGGTCCGTGGCCCGCCGCTGGAATCGCCGTTGCTGCCTGCGAAACGGCCAAGGAATTCGTTGAAATCGCCGTCGCTATCAGTGCGATTGACGGTCCAACCCGTGGCGCCGCCGGTGAAATCCTCAAAGGCCACGACGACCGACTCTGCCGGATCGCTCCCGTCACCATAGATGGTGTCGTTTCCGTCACCACCAAGGATCGTGTCATTGCCCGCGCCGCCATAAAGCAGGTCGTCATCCGCGCCGCCGTCAATGAAATCGTCACCTGCGCCACCGAAGATGGTGTCCTGTCCCTCGTTGCCGTTCAGCGTATCGCTGCCCGCGCCACCGAAGATCAGGTCGTCGCCCGCGCCGCCGTCAACGGAATCGTCACCTTCACCGCCGAGGATGGTGTCGTTGCCTTCACCGCCAAGGATGGTGTCGTTACCGTCGCCGCCGAAAAGAAGATCGTCTCCGGTGCCGCCGTCGATGGAGTCGTCGCCTGCATCGCCGAAGACGGTGTCGTTACCGGCACCACCAAGGATAGTGTCATTGCCATCCCCACCATAAAGCAGGTCATTATCCGCGCCGCCGTCAATGAAATCGTCACCTTCATCACCGAAGATGGTGTCTTGCCCCTCGTTACCGAAAAGGGAATCGTTGCCTTGGCCGCCATAGACCAGATCATCGCCCAAACCGCCGAGGATCGTGTCATTGCCCGCCGGATCGGCGAAAGGTGCGATGTAATCAAAGGCTTCGATGTCGAAGTTACCGAAGTTGAAGCCCGAGTTGTTGCCGCGCGCGGTCAGGGTGAACTCGATGGAGGTGGTTGGCCCGAACAAGGTGGCAACCTGACCGGCCTCTGCGTTGGGGTCGATGTTCTGCTCTGTGCCAGTTGCGACCAGCACGCCGTCGGAGAAGTCGACATCGACATTCGACCCAGCCAGAACGCCCGCGTTAAGCAGGTTCGGGTCTGTGATCCGGACAATTTCGACGCCGTTCTCGCTGTCGATATCAGCAAAGACGATACCGGGGTTCAACTCGACAGGCTCACCCGTCGCGGTGTTGAAAAACTCCATCCGGAAGGTCGCTGTCTCGCCGTTCACACTGTTGTTGTTGGTGGAGTTCAGCAGGATCTCAGAGTCGGAACTGGCTGCCAGATCGACGGTCAGATGGTCACTGCTTTTCGACACCAGCACCAGACGCGCCGACACTTCCGTGCCATCGTCCAGCGTGGCGACATTGTCGTAGATCACGCTGGGTCCGGCCACGGCTGTGTTGGGGTCAGAGGCCGTCTCGCTGCCCGGACGCACCGAGGTGAAGTTGAGCGAGACGGGGTCGAAATCCGCAGCACTTCTCAGTGTGTCCAGCGAGTCGCCATAGATGGTGTCGTTGCCGTCACCGCCAAGGATCGTGTCATTGCCCGCGCCGCCGAACAGCAGATCGTCGCCGTCACCGCCGTCGATCACGTCATTGCCTGCGCCACCGAAGATGGTGTCATTGCCTGCGTCGCCGTTCAGCGTATCATCGCCGTCACCGCCAAAGATCAGATCGTCGCCGCTGCCACCGTCGATGGAATCGTCGCCGTCGCCGCCAGCCAGCAGATCGTTGCCTGCGCCGCCTTCGATCATGTCATTGCCGCCGCCGCCCAGAATGGTGTCGTTGCCGTCACCGCCCAAAAGCGTGTCATTGCCCGAACCGCCGACCAGCGAATCGTTCCCCGCGCCGCCGTCCACATTGACGCCCTGCGTCGTCGCGGAGGCATCAAGCGTGTCATCGGCCTGGCCAAGCTCGACGCTCTCGATCTCGGAGAAGGTGGTTGTGTTTTCTTGCGTAACGACCGTGGTAGTCGAACCGGAGGTCACGATCGGGGCCGCGATCCCGTCTCCAAGCCGCACATCGTTGGAATAGGGGTCAAGGCTGCTGGTGGCGACGCCCGTACCACTGCTATGCGAACTGTACCACGGAGAGCTTTTTCCTGCGTTGATCAGGGTAAGCTCCGTGCCGGGGGCAGGGGGGGCCACCCAACTGTTGGTCGACGGGTCCCAGCCCGCCGTAACGACAGAACCGTCCCAGCCGGAAGACCCGTACTGGATATCGATCTTGCCGACAAAATATTGAACACCGTTCGAATCCTGAACCACGAAACCATAGTCCAGCTCCACATCCCGCCCAGCCGGGAAGAACTCGCCGTTGATGGTCACACCTTCCACCAAATCGGCTACGCCGGAATCCTTAATACGGGAGTTGTCGACACCCACTGTCGTGCCGGAGTATTGCAACAGGGTGATCGTATCTCCGACGTGACCATCGCCGGAGTTGGTGCTGTTGCGGATCATATTGTTGGGATCATCCCAGGCCGATTTGTCCAGAATGAAAAACTCAAAATGAGCGCCTGATATAGTGGACTGCGGCTCGGTGCTCGGTCCGGTGACCGTCTCGGTTGATCCCCACGTGACCTGGCCCTGCTCGTTGCCGGTAAAAACAACGTTCAGCTCCTCGGTCAGGGCAGAGCCGTCCAGCGTGTCGCCGTTCGTCTCGCCGGTTTCGCCGCCGACCACCGTGTCATTGCCGCTCGACAGGATGAACGTGTCATCACCGGAGCCGCCGAAAATCTGGTCATTGCCCTGGCCACCGTTCAGGGTGTCGTTGCCCGCGCCGCCGAAAATCGTGTCGTTTCCATCGGTGCCAGTGATCGAGTCGTTGTTCGAGCCGCCGTTAAATACCTGAGACATTGCGATCTCCCTCGTTAAAAATACCAAGCCCGTCCGAGGTGAGCGGCGCGGCTGTTGTGTTGATGGATGGGGTGGTGACCGGCCTTGCGGCACTGGCGCAAAGCACCGGCACGCCAAGGCTGGCATCAGCGTGGCCTGTGGCCGGGCGATCGGTGATCGTCACGGAAACATCCGCAATCGGCCCGAATTCTGCCGTGATCGCATGCGATCCAGACTGTGTTGATCTGGTAATGGCGCGATGGCCGGCTTTCAAAATTGCTCGGCTCCGCTGCTGCGGGGCGCATTTGATTTCAAATTCCGCTGGGGGCTTCGCATGCCCCGCGCTCAACCCGGTCTGGCTGGACGGAGGCATAAAGGAAGCGCCGCTCAAAAAGCGTTCGTGACCGACATCCGTCGGCCGCACACTCGTACTAAACATGCTTTTTAAAAGCTCTCGTTATGGGCTTGGCAGCCGTTTCCCAAAACCCCCGATCCGCAAAGCCCCCGCATCGCCGATCAGAGATGACGCCCCAAACAAAACGCAAGGCGACTACAATGCGATGCCAAGGAATGGATCATAGGTCCAACATGCTCGGTTCGCTTAGGGGAACTGGCGTGTCGTGAGGCATCTGCGGCCGCTTTGGCCGGCGCTTCAGGACAGTCGCTAAATTTCCTTTAAAACAAAGAAAAAACACAAAGTTTACACAATTCATAAAGAGTGGGATGGGGGAATGATTTTGTCGGTTTCCACTTAGTAGACAATCTTTGCCGCAAGCGGAAACCGGGTCAAAAATAAGGCACAGACCCGATTGTGCGCCTTTTCAGAACAATGATCGTCAGACCGATTCTGTCCTGAACAGGCGGAATTGCAGGGATGGTTTTGCATTTCTGCGGGGTGGGATGATGGCATGGGCGCCTCGATCTGCAAT